>ONKA01000050.1 GCA_900318265.1 uncultured Bacteroidales bacterium
GTCAATGCTGATAACGCTTCGGTTTTGATTGTATTGTCTGCCACGGTGAAAATTTCCGTCGGGAAGTCGTTTTTCTTCAGTTTGTCTTTCAGGTCGATGACGATGCGTTGGGCGGTCTTGGCGCCGATGCCTTTCACGGCTTGGATGGTCTTCACGTCATCGCTGGCGATGGCGTTGCTCAACTCGCTGACCGTCAGTGAGCTGAGGATAAGCCTTGCCGTGTTGCAACCCACGCCCGACACCGAGATGAGCAGCTCAAAGAGGTCGCGTTCCTTGGCCGTGAAGAAGCCGAAGAGGTTGTGGGCGTCCTCAAGGATTTGCTCATGCGTGAAGAGACGCACGTCTTCCTTCTCGCCGATGGCGGTGAAGGTGTTGAGCGTGATGTTGATGTAATAGCCTATGCCCTGGTTGTCGAGAACGACGTAGGTGGGCGACTTTTCAGCTACTTTACCGGTGATATAGGCGTACATTTGGGCGCAGTTTGTTTAAAACTGCAAAAATAAGAAAAAAAAGAAAACGACGAACACGGATGGCTTGGATTTTACAGAAAGGTTTTCCGTTTTGTCCGAACCGTCCGTGTTCGCTGGAAAAAGGTACGGTGTCTATTCTTTCACCACCTTGTCCGAATAAGTCTTCCCGTCCTCCAAGGTGACCTTCATCAGGTATTGCCCTGGCGCGAGGCCTTGCAGGTTGATGCTTTCCAGGCCATCGCTTGCAGGTGGAGCCGGTCTTGGGCGGGGTTGGGGTAGAACAGGTAGGGACATGCTGAAACATCGTCCATGCCAACCGAGCCTTCGGAGTCGACTTTTAGTGCGAACACATCGTAATGGTCGTTTTTGTGGCCACTGCCCAACACAAGACAACCGCCATCACTGGTGGCCAGTATATAGTGTGCCCGTAAAGGATATGACGGGATGGAGTAATACCTCTGCCAGACCACATCGAAGCTTTCGTCCATCTTGGTCACGACAATAGGGTTAGGCTCGTTGTAATAATAATAGTGATTCTCATCGGACAGCTCCATGTTGCAAGTGTATAACAGCTTCTCGGGAGAAAGGGTGTTCTTGGCGAAATCGAATGAATTGAGTCCGGCAGGCAAATCGTAATGGTCGTTCCAACTGCCAATAATGTGGTAATCCAGCATGTTGCCTTCCAGGTCGGTCTTGAACAATACGGTTGAATACTCGTGTTGGCTTGAGCCATTTGTAGAGGATTTGTTTTCTCGGTTACATTCGTAAATGAGCAAGGTGGTGTCGTCCAATAGTTTTAGCGAGGGGCAATGGTTGGATATCGCAAAGGTTTGGACAGTATAGTTCGTGGGGTCAACATAGTCCAACGTGTCAACAACAATGTTGGTGAACTCTTTGAAGGATATGGTATCGAAGTTCTCGTCCAGCGTAAAAAGCCTGGTTCTCACCAAGGGGCTGGGCGGCTGAAAGAAAGATTCCCTGTAGTGACCGTATCGCCCTCCTTGGGGATGCTCAAACAGATTGCCCAGAACCAAGCCCACATCCTGATGGCACTCTGAAAGCTTTTCCACCTCGCCGTCGGGCGAAATGAGCATATAAAGGCGCCTTTGCTCAAACCTAATGTCGTAAACGACGAGAAACTTGCCGTCGCGTGTCATTTGGCAGGAAGCGGACTCCAAAGCCCTGTATTGCTCAGGCAACTCCACCTCTTTTGCATAGGTGATGTCGAGCTCATCGTCGAAACGTATAACAAACGGCCTCGTGAACTTGTTGGGTACATCCATGTTCTGGCCGAACGCCAAGTACAGATCCGGATTCTGGGGGTCGGTGTAGATGCTTTTTACAAACGAATAATTGTAAGAAGACGACGGGAAGAGGTCTACCACAACCCGTTTCAGGAGGTTCCCTTCGCTTGAAAGCTTCACGAGCTCGCCTTTGCTGTCGTGGTGTTCATCGTATTGCGAAAAGATAAACCCACCGTCATGGGCTTCGATGGCGGCTGCAACAAGCCAAGACTTGTCCTGGTCCTCATAGACGTTGAAAAATCCCTCCTGCTGGCTGAAGGAAGTTCCTGAAAGGCTCAAACAGAGCATCAGAACCAATGTTTTGATTTTTTTCATCGCTTTACAAATTTAGATGACGATGCAAAAGTAATGTGTCCCTAATACTTTGTCAAGAAAAAGATGGTTCGGATTTGTTCGGATTTTTGATTAACGTCTTGTTAATCAAATTGATATAGACTCGTTGGCGATGGCCTGTAAGGTGATGGAGATGGCATTTTCGCTGCCAAAAACCCTCCTCAGTTTGCTGTTGCGCTCGTTGACGGTGTTGTAGGCACGTTGCATCAAGGCCGAAATGTCAGAATCGGAAAGGCCAAGCAAGTAGAGGCAGCAATAGTCGAGGTCAAGTCGGGTGAGTTCGGGATAAGCCTTACTGATGCGCATGGTGAACTGGTTGAAGTGACGGTCAGCCGCTTTGTGCAAAGCAGAGATTTGGTCATTGTCCAGCGCATAGTCCTTATAGAACGTGTAGTCCATCTTCGATTTGAACTTTCCTTCGTTCACCCGCTCCATGATGAGTCGGCAGATGGGTTCGTCGGCAAACGATTCGGTTTGCTTGAGGCTTGCCTTCAATTCGTCTTGCCGCTTGATTTGGCCTTTCAGCTCGCGCAGCTCCTCGTTGCTCCGCTTCAGGCGGTTGGAAAGCGAGGATTGCTGCATCTTATGGGCGTGGCGCTCGGTTTCCAACAACCTG
>ONKA01000049.1 GCA_900318265.1 uncultured Bacteroidales bacterium
AATACTTACAATTATGAAAAACATTAGTTTTATCGCAGTGATTGCCCTGATGATGATGGGCGGGATGACAATGAAAGCACAAGACTATCATCCTATCGTCGAGGACGGAAAACAATGGAATGTGCTGTTTTCCTATCCGTGGAGTCCGCCAGAGCCACAGCACAAGTACACCGACATCTACAAAATCGAGGGTGATACACTGGTGGACGGTGTTTCGTACAAAGTGATGTACACCACAAGAAATGAAAACCTTACTGGTTGGAGCGTTTGTGGTGTTATCAGAGAAACCGAAGACAGGCAAGTTCTCTATCGCAGAGACGGCGCTGCTTACGATGAGATTCTCTATGATTTTTCAATGGAAGTCGGAGACACCATTATCATGAGCGGCAATGGGTTTTATCCAGACTGGATGTTCGTCGTTGAAACCAATGAAATCCTTATTAATGGAGAGCCAAGAAAACAAATCGTGTTGGAATATCCATGGGGTGTACAGGAAGTATGGATTGAAGGTATTGGTAGCCTATACGGTATAATCGATTCAGGTTCGCTCTTCTTGATGGGAGGCTCGACCGACCTTCTTTGCTATTACGAGGACGGTGACCTGATTTGGCAGAATACCACTCCAGGGTATAATGAGTGCTATATCGTGAATACAGGGCAACAGAACGATTTGGTGGTTACACCTACCGTGCTGACTTTTAACGAGCCTGCCGTGCCGCAAGTTTTCACGATTAGCAACCAAACCAATAATGCCGTCACCATTTCATCCATCAACGTGCAACCTGACGACAATGTGGTGCTACTCTCCTTTGAAGGTCTGCCCCGCACTTTGCAGCCCAACGAAACCATGAATGTGACGGTGGAAGTGAACACTATCGGATACAAAGGCTATAACAATTACAACGTCACCATAGCCACCTCGATTGGCAACAGGCATGTCATCGTCAAGGTTAACGAAGAAATCTGGGACGAAGGCCTGCAATACCTACCTATGCAAGGAATTACTTTCGATGAAAACACCCCTTTGACGCAATCCTTCTACCTGCACAACACCAATGCCCTGCAAAGCATCACCATCTATGAGATTCGCGAATACGGCACCAACTATCTTGAAATGGTGCCTTCGCACAGCCTGCCTTACGAAATCCCGGCGGGTGACTTTCTTGAGGTTGCGGTCACTTTGGTCAATTTCCCTGAAGAGCAAGTCGTGACACATGCCTATTGTCGCAGTTCCGAAGGCGAAGGAAGCGGTTATTTCTTCTTCATTGCCGGAGGCCTTTCAAACGGCGGCAATGTGGTGCATAGCCTTTGGAAGCCCCTCAATCTCCCTGGAATACTTTTAGGTGCAAACACACAAGGAGACCTGTTCTGTAGAAATACAGATGTCTATCCTTCCACATTGGCTCGTTCGCAAGACGAAGGCGAGACATGGGAAACTGTGTTCGACGGCAGTGTTGGAAGTTTTACCATCAGCAATGAAGGAAGGATTTTTGTTTTCAATAATAATACGGTGACGGTCATGTATTCCGACGACAACGGCGACACATGGCAGCAAACCAACCAAATATCCTCGTGCGGTTTGATAGGTGTAGCAGGTCTGTATGCTGCAACCAATGACATCGTTGTGGGGTGGACACAAAACAGGGAAATCTTTTGGACGCTTGACGGTGGTGAGACTTGGGGCTTTTCAGGCCTTGAATTCATGGAAGAACACCAAGAAATCAGCGACCTTCTCGTCAGCGAAAACGGCGATGTGTATGTCAGTGTTTGGTACTACATCGGGCCTAACATCGGCGTGTATCATTCCACCCTCTCCGATATGCAGAACTGGGAAATTGCTGCCTTTGAGAATATTGGCGTGAAAGACATGGCGTTTGACCCCGAGGGCAACATAGTTTGCGGCGTTAATTTCGGAGGCGATTTTTCGGGTTTCGAGCATGTTCCAGGGTTTTATGCCCTTTGGGCCAATCGTGTGGCCATTGCCGACAACGGCATTGTTTACAAGACCGCAATGAGCATGTATAATAACGCGGTTTTGGCCTATTCTTTGGACCACGGCGAGCATTTCTACAACACCATAGAGAACCTTCCCGTTGAGGAGCCTATTCCCGGCGGCGAAGACGGTTTTCTCTCCAAAGGCTATGACAATCATCTGTATTTCTATGGCAACAGCCAATACTGGAAAAGCATCCCCAATGCC
>ONKA01000047.1 GCA_900318265.1 uncultured Bacteroidales bacterium
AGACAGTAGGTTAATCTGTTTGCTGTTCAACCACGACGGTCCGGTGAACAGCCAAAACGAAGGCGTCGTCAGCGTTCGTCCCTACTGCTTCTATCCCAATCCTGTGAAAGATCAGCTGCGCATGCAGTTCTCCCCCGACGTTCAGCCCAAGCAAATCGAGCTCTTCGACCTCCAAGGCCGTCTGGTGCGCACGCAAAGCAAGGCTTTCGAGAGCATCGACATGAACCAGCTGCCCGCGGGCACCTACACCTTGCGCGTCACCATGGAGGACGGGAAATCCTATGCGGACAAGGTGGTGAAGGAGTGAAAGGACACCTACATCGTTAAACTCAGCAACGTCAACGGCTACGCCGATGGTGATTAAGAATCCGATGAAAAAAACGATACAAATCATTTATGTCATTGTAATTGCGTTGTTTGCCATTATCCCAGCAAATGCACAACAGCCTGACTTTATGTTTGTGCATTCATTCCCTATGGAAAGGCCATATTATGGCAGTTGCACCCTTGAAGTTGCATCAGAAGACGGCCATAATGTCGAATGCTTTTTTGTTGCGGTTTGTTATGGTGATGTCAGAGGTGACGGCATACCATATATGTATTATGAACCAGGAATGCACTTTTCGGCAAAAGTGATTAAGCTGTCACCAACAGGCGAAATAGAAGGCGAAATTACTTTGGGTCAAGAAGGAATTTCCTCTATCATAGACGGACTATATCGCGACCCCGATCATCAAGACTATTACATTGCTATAGGTCGAATGGAAAATGAAGAGTTTACTTTTATGAAGCCTTTTATGGCCAAGTTCGACAAACAGCTGAATCTCATTTGGATGAAGGAGATAGAATTGCAAGATGACTATAAAAAATACATGTCGGCAGCAAGGACTCTCCTGGATAATCAAGGTGAGCTCGTATTCTGTACAATTCTGATGGATAATATTCAGATAAAAAACCGCATATTCCTTCGTCTATCAACCGAAGGGGAATTGCTTGCTTTCGGTGAATTTCCTGAACTGACCAGAACCGTAGAAGGTCCGCAAGGTTATTTATTTGAATATCAAGATGGTAGCGGTGATTATGGACAAATTTCTCAAACTGGAGTCAATAATATGGAAGCTTCAGTTTGGCGGATGAACAGAAATTTTGAGGTTGTCAATCAAAAAAGTCTACCCTATACGATTGATATGCCCCAAGAAGTGTTGTGTTTTTCATATCATAGGCAATCAGGAGCTCAATCTTTTCCAGACGGCTCTTTGCTTATCGGAGGCTATGCAGGCTTTATTGAAAAAAACAATTATCCCAATGGTATTTTTTCAGATGTGGTTTTCATGATGAAATATGATGAGAACGACAGTCTTGTCAATCTGTCCTATAAGAGACCTGAATGCGAAGATATCATATACTTGGCAGACAAAAATCCTCTAGATGGTGAGAGTAATGCATTTTTCATTTGCAACTGGCAAGTTCCTAGGCCAGGTTATTTTGATGTACCAAGTAGTTTGGTCGTGACGAAAACCGACAACAATGCCAATATTATTTGGCAAAGGTATTATCAGGAGGATAATCATTTATTAGTGGCAAAAAGCATTATGACTACGGTGGATGAAGGCTGCTTGGTTACTGGTTGTTTTTGGGATGTACCGACTACTACGAAAGAGAATATATTTGTACTCAAGTTCTTCGCCGACGGTTCTCTATCCGTTCCTAAAATGGAAGAATTTGTTCGTCCCTACTGCTTCTATCCCAATCCTGTGAAAGATCAGCTGCGCATGCAGTTCTCCCCTGACGTGCAGCCCGATAAAGTGGAGCTCTATGACCTGCAAGGCCGCCTGGTGCGCACACAAAGCAAGGCCTTCGAGAGCATCGATATGAACCAGCTGCCCGCAGGCACCTACACCTTGCGCGTCACCATGGAGGACGGGAAGACCTATTCGGATAAGGTGGTGAAGGAGTGAAGCCGTTTTAGTAACAAAAAGACGCGGAGAATTCTCCGCGTCTTTTTGTTATTCGGGTAAAAGTACCGCCTCCGGCAGCTGCACCGTAGTGTCGCACATGAACTCCCAGATGGGATCGGGCGAGCAGTTGTAGGTGGTGTTGCACAGCAAGGCAAGGAAACGATTTCTGCTCTCGTCGCGGATGATGGCACTGCGGTAACCCTTCCACCAACCGTAATGGAAATACATGCCGGGATGCTCCTTGCTCATGCGCCAGCCAAAACCGTAGTTCTCGTCGTTTTTCCACGCCAGCGAGCCGGGCTTGAAGGCCTCCGCCTGCAGGCTGTCGGGCAGCAATATGTGGTTGTCCAAAGCCTGGTTGAAGATCCAAAGGTCCTCCACGTTTGAGAACATGATCTTGTCGCCCATCACGCCGTTGAGGTAGTTGTTGGGCGTCTTTTCCGGCCCTTTTCTATAGAGGTCGTGGCCGTGTGCTTCGACGGGCAGAGTGGGTGGAACGGTGGTCTCGCCACGCATCGAGTAGATGAAGCTGTGTGTCATCCCCAGTGGCTCGAAGATGCGCTCGCGCATGAAGTCCTCGAAGTGCTGTCCGCTGGCCCGCTCCACCACCGAGGCCAACAGGGCATAGTTGATGTTGTTGTAGAAATAACCCGCATCGGGCGTTCCATACACCTCGGGTCGCTTCTCGGCCAGCATCTTGATCAGGGCTTCGTTGGAGAAAGGTTTCTTGCGGTCGGGCCAATGCTCGTCGGCCATCGAGTCGTAGCGCGGCAAACCCGAGCGGTGGGTGAGCAGCATCCTTATCGTGATGCCCTCGTAAGGCAGCTCGGGGATGTATTTGCGCACGTCGTCGTCATAGTCGAGTTTGCCCTCCGCTTTCAAGAGCATGACGGCTTCGGCGGTGAACATCTTCGAGTCGGACGAGAGCTGGAAAACATCTTCAACGCGTAACGAGTCCTTTTGGCGTTTGCTTAAATCGCGCCATCCGAAGGCTTTCTCATAAACCACCTGTCCCCGTTCGGCATAGAGCACCACGCCATTCATGCCCGCCTGGTTCAAGTCGCTGAACAACCTGTCGGCCTGCTGGGCACGCTTGGCCACGATTTCGTCGTTCAGGTTGACAAAGAGGCTGTCGACATTGATGACGGGCACATCGTGCTTGCACCGTCTCCCACAGAAGAAGACCGTGAACGCCACGATGAGCAGCAGCAACAGCACAAAAAAGGTTCTCCGTTTCATTTCCAAGAGGCAAATGTACGCAAAAAAGGCTTCAAACGGCTTTTTTTCGGCAAAAATAAAGGCCGATGCGACTTAATTCGTTAATTATTACTACTTTTGCAGCCTCATTTAAACACCTTAATTTTATTTCATGTCACAATTTACAGATTTTGGATTGAATCCCGCTCTGCTGAGGGCTATTAAGGAGCTGGGGTTCGAGAATCCTATGCCCATCCAGCATTCGGCTTGCCCCTGTTGAACAAAATCGACGAGACACAGCGTTGTGTCCAAGCGTTGATCCTTTGTCCGACGCGTGAGCTTTGCATGCAGATCACCCGCGACTTGCGCAATTATGCCAAGTACATTCCAGAAATCCTGATTGTGCCCGTCTATGGCGGCGCCAGCATCGAACTTCAGTTCAAAGACTTAGCCAAGAAACCGCAGATTATCGTGGCCACGCCCGGTCGTCTGCGCGATATGATCCGCCGCAACCGCGTCGACTTCAGCAACGTGAAGACGATGATCCTCGACGAGGCCGATGAGATGCTCAACATGGGCTTCCAAGAGGAAGTCGACGACATCCTCGAGTACATGCCCAAGGAAGGTCGCCACACTATGCTCTTCTCGGCCACCATGCCGAAGGAGGTGGAGGCTATCCTCAACAAGTACATGACCGACCCCGTGAAGGTGGCCGTGGGTGAACGCAACAGTGGCACCGCCAACGTCGACCACATCTACTATATGATGGCCGCCAAGGACCGCTATTCAGTGCTGAAACGCATCATCGACTACACACCGTCCATCTATGGCATCATCTTCTGCCGCACCAAGCTGGAGACCCAAGAGATTGCCGACAACCTCATCCAAGACGGCTACAACGCCGCCGCCTTGCATGGCGACCTCTCGCAAGGCATGCGCGACAATGTGATGGACCACTTCCGCAAACGCAGCCTGCAACTGCTGGTGGCTACCGACGTGGCCGCCCGTGGCATCGACGTGAAGGAGCTGACCCATATCATCAACTACAACCTGCCTGACGACATCGAGACCTACGTGCACCGCAGTGGCCGTACGGGTCGTGCCGACAAGCGTGGTATCTGCCTCAGCCTTATCAACTTGCGTGAGAAGAGCAAGATCAAGAGGATCGAGAAGATCGTGGGCCGTCCCTTCGAAAAGGCCATGATCCCGACGGGCAAGGAAGTGTGCGAGAAGCAACTCTTCAACCACATCGACCGCATCGAGCATGTTGACATCAACCGCGAGGAAATTGACGACTACCTGCCAGTGGTTTTCCGCAAGCTCGACTGGATGAGCCGCGAGGAACTCATCACCCGCATGGTGGCACTCAACTTTAACCGCTTCTTGGATTACTACAAGGACGCTGTCGACCTCAACGTCAACGAAAAAGATGAGAAGAAAGACCGTAAGGAACTCAAGAAGGAGCGTGAGCATCGCGACGAGACCATGATGCGCCTTTACTTCGGCATGGGCAAGAACGACCACATCCTGCCGCAGAAGATCATCGGCAAAATCAACGACGTCACCCGTTCGAAGAACATCCCAATTGGTCGCATCGACCTTTATGGCGACTATTCCTACGTCGACGTGGAAGAGAGCTTCGTCCCGCTGATTCTCGACTGCTTCGCCGACCCGCACAACAACCCGCGCGGCATCGTGGTGGAGGTGGCAAAAGACCAGCCTGAGCGCAAGAAGAGCAGCGGCGAGAAAAAAGACTTCGGCGAGAAGAAAGAACGCAAAGAACGCCGCGACCGCGACGAGTTCCGTGAGAGCCGCAAGGAGCGTGACGAATTCCGCGAGAAGCGTGAAAAGCACGACGATGACTTCTTTGAGAAAAAGTCGAAAAAGAAAAAGAAGGACTTCGACGACGACAGGACTTACTACAAGTCGGAACGTTCGCGCGATGGCCGCGAGTGGCTCGACCCTGACTGGAAAGACCACTTGGACGACATTGAGGTCTTCATCGACGATGACGACCGTCCGAGCCGCAAGCAGCGCAACGCTGAGCGTGGCTTTGGTGCCAAGAAGAGTGGCGGTGCTTCGAAGAGCAGCTCATCGAGAGGTGGTAGCTCAAGAGGAGGTTCTTCGAGAGGCAGTTCAAGAAGCTCCTCTTCGAGAGAATCGAACCGTGGTCGCCGTGGCGCCAGCCGTTATGACGATGGCGATTACTACTCGCCTCGCCGTCGTGGCGGAGGCCGTCGGAGATGATGTTTTATGGGATACACTTCGTGTAGAAATCTATCAAAAATCATATTAAAAATCCATTGAAAATCAAGAAATTATTTTTTGAAGATTTTTAAATAGATTTTTAAACGATTTCTTGCCGAAGGCAATACCACATTAGTATGCCAAAGTTTAAGACATGGATAAAAGCAGCCCGTCCGAGGACGGTGCTGCTCTCTTTTTCAGGGGTGCTGCTTGGAGGGTTTTTAGCTTATAAAACCGGCCCTTCGACCCTTCGATTGGCCTCAGGGACCGCAGGCTCAGGGACCTGGCTTTGTATCTTTTTCGCTGCTATCACAGCCGTGTTGCTTCAAATTCTCTCCAACCTCGCCAATGACTACGGCGACTTCAAGAAAGGCACCGACAACATGAAGCGCGTTGGCCCACAGCGCGAGATGCAGAGTGGTGCCATTACCGAACAAGAGATGAAACGAGGCTTGGCTCTTACGGCTATGTTATGCCTGATTTCAGGCGCTTTGTTGATTTTCGTTTTCTCGGGTTTGACATGGCAAGAATTAGCGGTTTTTGCCGTTTTTGGGTTAGGGGCAGTGCTGGCAGCATTACTGTATACCTTGGGCAAACGGCCTTACGGTTATCGTGGACTAGGCGATTTGTTCTGCTTTCTTTTCTTTGGTTGGGCTGCCGTGGCCGGCACCTTCTATTTGGCCACAAAATCTCTTGATTTCAGCGTTTTGTTGCCTGCCTCGGCCATGGGTTTTCTCTCCAATGCTGTGCTCAACATTAACAACATGCGTGACTATGAGAACGACAAGGCCTCGGGCAAGAACAGCCTTGTGGTGAAATTGGGGTTGAGAAAGGCTTTTATTTATCATTGCCTGCTCATCGGTGGGGCTTTCGTCTGCCTTACCATTTATCTCGTTTTGCACCATGCGGCATGGTATTCCTACCTGTTCTTATTGCTTGCCATCCTATTCATCAAAGACTTAATCGCCATCAAGAAGACAAAGCCCGAGTTGCTTGACCCGTTTTTGGGCCGACAGGTCAAGCACAGTTTCTTGTTAGTGGTGGTATATGGGATATTGCTGATGTTATAAAAACACGAAAGGAGCCTCGATTGAGGCTCCTTTCATTATTAATATCATCGGACTATTAGTCGCCCAGCGTGGCCACCATGACGGCCTTGATGGTGTGCATGCGGTTCTCGGCTTCGTCGAAGACGATGCTGTTCTCGCTTTCGAATACATCCTCGGTGACCTCGATACCGTTCAAGCCGAACTTCTCATAAACGTCGCGGCCGGCCTTGGTCTCCAGATTGTGATACGAAGGAAGGCAGTGCATAAACTTGCACTTGGGGTTGCCTAGACCCTTCACGCCTTTTTCCACGTCATCGGTGACGGTAAGTTTGGCACCGGTTTCCTTGGCGATTTCCTGGCACTTCTTGACAAGATCTTTGGCCGGCTGCAGTTTCTTGGGGGCGATAATGCGGATGTCCATACCCATCTTCACACCACCGACCATCAGGCTGTTGCCCATATTATAACGGGCATCGCCGATA
>ONKA01000021.1 GCA_900318265.1 uncultured Bacteroidales bacterium
ACCATCACGTGGTGAGCGAGAGTCGGCAACTACGATGTGATAGAAGGGTTGACCCTTCTTGCCATGTCTTTGCAATCTAATTTTTGCAGGCATAATTTAATGTTTTAAGTTGATTTTTAATGAATTAACTAAAACCTACCCGAGGTTTCGGCTGCAAAAGTACAACTTTTTATTGGACTGGCAATCAGGTCGGAACAAATTTTTCTTTTTACCCGTTTCGTAAATCGCCCGACAATGCCTAATTTTGCGGCCGTTTTCAAAGAGTCAGGTCCCTGAGGTCCCTGAGCCTGTCGAAGGGTCGAAGGGCCGGTTTAAGACAGAAATAATGCAAAAGCAAAACAAACTTCATTGGGGTTATATTGCGGGCATCGTCTCCGGCATCACCTATGGCATGAACCCGCTCTTTGGTGTGCCCGTCATCAACAAGGGCTTGGATGTCAACTCTTTGTTGTTCTACCGCTATGGTGTGGCCACCTTGTTGATGCTGGCCTATATGCTCGTCGCGAAACGTCAGATTCGCATCACATGGAAACAGTTTGGACTAATGGCCATCCTTGGCGTTTTGTTTACAGGTTGCAGCATCACCTTGTTTGAGGCATACAAATACATTCCCTCGGGCATTGCCACGAGCATCCTCTATGTCTATCCCATCATGGTCGCACTCATCATGATGTTTTTCGGGCAGTTCCCGAGTTGGAAAACATGGTTGTCGATATTTGCAGGCGTAGCGGGTGCCATTTTGCTCTCGCTCAAGGGTGGTGGAGGCTTCATTGACTGGCGTGGCATCGCTCTTGTGGTGGCCTCGGGACTGTGCTATACCTTATTCATTGTCATCGTCAACCTAAGTAAGCAAGTCAAAGCGATTCCTAACCTCACTTTGACTTTCTATTGCTTCTTGATTGGCTCGGTGATGCTGTTTGCCTTGTCGGGTTTCGGTGTGCATCTCAATGCCGTTCCCGATGCAGTCAGTTGGCTGAATGTGTTGGGCTTGGCGATTTTACCTACGGCTATTGCGACCATCACCTTGGCAGCTTCAAGCAAGGCTGTGGGTGCCACCAAGACCTCCATCCTCGGCATTCTTGAGCCGTTGACGGCCATCGTCATCGGGACGCTGGTCTTCCATGAAGCTTTTACACTCAATGTCGCCCTCGGCGTCGCCTTGATTCTTTTCGCAATCCTGTTTATGATCTTGACGGAAAAGAAAGCCTGACCTTATTTGACTTGCACTTTGCTGATGCACCAAGTTTGTCCGTTGTAGGCTTTCAGCAAGTAAAGCCCCGAAGCTAAGGTGGACACATCGATGGTATGCCGTTTCCCGTTGGCCTGACCCTGCATGACGGTCTGACCGTTCATGTCGATGATTTCATAGCGACGCAGACCTTCGAGGCTGATTGTCATCTCGCCTTGAGAGGGGTTGGGGTAAACGGTCATCATGTCGGTGACGGGAGCTTCGTGTTGAGGTACGCCTTCGAAGAAACCATACTCAAAGATGTAGTCACAGACATAGACGAGTTGTCCACCGTCGTTGGCAGCCTCCCAAGCATAACTGAGTGGACGGTTGGCGAATGGATCCCAAGTGTAGTTGGGCTCCGGATGATAGGGCAGGAGCACATGGTCGATAGTGCAGGTTTCGTCATAAGCGTATGTCACGCGTTCGGCGACCTGTCCGTTGGAGTGTTTCTCGCGTTGCTTGCAGTTGCCGTTGGCGTCGAATAGCCTGTCGATGCTGGAGTCGGGCACCCATCCGTCGCTCCAATAAGCGTATGTTTCGTTGGTGCAATTGCCTGCTTCGTCATAGGTATAGGTAGTCAAGGCAGAGTTGCTCCATCCCGTGCCACCCCAGGCGTCGTTGTATTCTTCAAGGAGCTGTGTGCAGAGGCCGTTGCCGTCGTAGGAATATGTGCCACGCATGAGCAACGTGCCGCCAAGGGTCATCTCATAGCTAGTGAGTAGGTCGCCTTCATAGTGGTAAGAGTAGATGCCTTGCAACTCGAATCCGCTGCCCCAGTCGTTGTAGTTGGTGCGGGTGAGGCGGTGGTTGTTGTCGTCGTAAGTGTAAGTGATATAACTCGGGAAGATCCACTCGTTGTCGTAGTATTGGAAAAAGTTGATGCGGATCACATTGCCGCGTTCGTCGTAGTAAAGTGAGTCAATGAGGTCGTCAATTTCGCCGCCAGCGTTGGAAACAGAATGATAGGATTCTAGTAGGTTGTCGGCGTTGTAGTAGAACTGTATCTGGTCGACACCGTCGTCGGAATAGAAGCGGTCGAGGAAGTAATCCTGTGCTATGGCTGTGCGGCAGGAAAACAAGGCGATGAGGATGAGGAAGAGAGGTTTGAGAGTTTTCATGATAGATGTTTTTTCGGTTTTGATGAAGCAAAAATACATATAATTGTTGACAGCGCAAGTTATTTGGCTGTCCTGTCCCTTAAAGGCGGATTCCTTCCGCCCCGATTTGCTCTACCAGTCTTCTTCCAATTTCATTAAGCGCAACAAAACGATACCGCAAAGAATCGGTTGCAACAGGCGTGTATTCGAAATGCTTGGCCTCGGGCTTGCAGCGAAGCGTTTCCTCGACAGATTGACGGATGAAAGGCGCACTGAATGATTTCTCCGTTGGTTCCAAAAGCAAAAGTTTTCCTTGGGAACACGCCTCAAAATAAACGCCGCCCGGCTTGTAAAACCGCTCGTGCGGCGAACCTTCCTCGGGGAAGCCTTCATTGAGAAGGACGACTAAAGGGAAGCCTTGCGCCCGAAGCGTCCGTGCGATGATTTGCTCACCCTTGCTAATGGAAGCCGTAAAGGTTACCGCTCCATTTTGCGCTGACCGCAACACCGCTTTCAGTCTATCTTGGACTTGCTCGTTCGTGGCATTAGTTCTTTGAGAAAGACTTGCAGATAAATGAGACGCATTTAAACTGGCCGAATAGCTGAAAACACTGCATCAGTGAGTGCGACGTCAGAATTTAGAATAAAGGTCTGACTTTTCATGTAGAAAAAAACCATCTTTGCTTCTTGCACCGTTCCCATAATTTTCTTATTTTTGAAGGCTGAAAGTTGAGGCAAATTTGCCCCAACTTTCAATTCTAAACTTTACACTCTCAACTGATTATGTTTTTAGTCTTCGATACCGAGACCACTGGTCTTCCCAAAATTGAAAACGCCCCGCTGACCGACTTCGACAACTGGCCGCGTATGGTGCAACTGGCTTGGCAGATCCATGACGAGAAAGGCCGCTTCGTGGAGAACCATAACTATCTCGTGCAACCCGATGGCTTTGTCATCCCCATCGACGCCAAGATGGTGCACGGCATCTCCACCGAGCATGCCATGAAATACGGCAAGCCGCTCAACGAGGTGCTCGACCTATTTATGATTTCCGCCGCCAAAGCCAAATACCTGGTGGGCCATAATATCAACTTCGACCTCAATGTGCTGGGCTGCGAGTTCCTGCGTTGTGGTCGCGAGAATCCTTTGCGCCGCTGGCAAATCATCGACACCTGCACGGAGAAGACGGCTGAGTTCTGCCAGTTCTCTGGCGGCAAGGGTGGTAAATTTAAACTGCCGCGCCTGGGCGAGTTCCATCACCTGTTGTTTGGCGAGTACTTCGACTCAGCCCACAACGCCTCTGCCGACGTGGAGGCCACGGCCCGCGTCTTCCTCGAACTGATCCGCCGCGGCGTCCTGGATGAGTCCGACCTCCATGTCGACACCCAGTTCATCGACGACTTCAAGACCGCCAATCCTGATGTGATCCAACCTGCGGGCATCAAGGTCGAGGCGAACTATGACGAGGAGGAAAAGGTGGAGGAGGAACCCGAAATGGGCAACTATATTCCACAGCATTTCACCCACTTGCACGTCCACTCGCACTATTCCATGCTCGATGGCATGTCGAAGGTGCCCGACTTGGTGGCCAAATGCAAGAAAAACGGCATGTATAGCCTCGCCCTCACCGACCATGGCAATATGTTCGGCATCAAGGATTTCGCCGATACGGTGAACAAGGAGAACGGTAAGGTAAAGGACGCCATCAAGGAACAACAAGCCATTATTGGGAAGCCTGAGTCAACCGATGAGGAAAAGATTGCTGCTCAAGAGCAAATCGAAAAGCTGAACAAGCAGTTCTTCAAGCCAATCTTTGGCATTGAGACCTACTGTGCTCCCATCAGCATCGACAAACGCGATGGCCGTCAGGACCGAGGCTGGCACCTTATTTTATTGGCCAAGAACAAGACGGGTTACCACAGCCTTTGCAAACTAAGTTCTATCGCCTACACGGAGGGCTTTTACTATAATCCCCGTATCGACCACAGCCTGCTTGAGAAATACCACGAAGGATTGATTTGTAGCTCCGCCTGTCTCGCTGGCGAGGTGCCGCAAAAGATCATGAATGGCGACATGAAGGGTGCGGAGGAGTCGATACAATGGTTCAAGAACCTCTTTGGCGAGGATTATTACCTTGAAGTCCAGCGACATAAGACCGATAAACCCGGTGGAGATACTGAGGTGTACGAACGCCAAAAGGAAGTAAACAAAATCCTCTTCGACTTGGCGAAGAAATATAATGTGAAGGTCATCGCCACCAACGACGTCCACTTTGTGGAAGAGGAACACGGTGAAGCCCACGACCGCCTCATCTGCCTCAGCACGGGCAAGGACCTCGATGATCCTACGCGTATGCACTACACCAAGCAGGAATGGCTGAAGACACCCGAAGAAATGGGTCGCATCTTCTCCGACCATCCCGAGGTGCTGGAGAACACGCAAGAGATTGTCGACAAGGTGGAGACCTATAGCATCGATTCCGACCCCATCATGCCTAAATTCCCCATCCCAGAGAGCTTTGGCACGGAAGAGGAGTATCGCAAGAAGTTTACAGAGGAAGACCTCTTCAACGAGTTCACCCGCGATGAACACGGCAATGTTGTGATGTCGCAGGAAGAAGCCGAGAAGAAGGTCAAGAAACTGGGCGGCTACGACCGTCTGTACCGTATCAAACTCGAGGCGGACTACCTCGCCAAGTTGACCTGGGAAGGCGCCAAAGAACGCTATGGCGAGAACCTTACTGAGGATCAAATTGAGCGTATCAAGTTCGAGCTGCACGTGATGAAGACCATGGGTTTCCCGGGCTACTTCCTCATCGTGAGTGACTATATCCGCGCGGCTCGTGAAGAACTTGGTGTGAGCGTCGGTCCCGGCCGTGGTTCGGCGGCAGGCTCGGTGGTGGCCTATTGCTTGAAAATTACCGATCTCGACCCATTGAAATACGACTTGCTGTTTGAGCGTTTCCTCAACCCCGACCGTATCTCCTTGCCTGATATCGACGTCGACTTCGACGATGACGGCCGTGAGCGCGTGCTTAATTGGGTGACCAACAAATACGGCAAGGAGAAGGTGGCGCACATCATCACCTACGGCACCATGGCGGCCAAGTCGGCCATACAAGACGTGGGTCGTGTGCAGAAGGTGCCGCTGCCCGAGGTAGCCAAGATCAAGAGTTTTATCCCTGACCGTAACTTTGACGAGGCCGCAGTGAAAGCCGTGGAAGGCGAGGTGCCCAAGAAGATGCCTAAGGTCAACTTGAAGAACTGCTATAAGTATGTGCCCGAGCTGAAGGAGATGCTCAACGGCGACGACAAGAACATTTCTTCCATGCTGACCTATGCCGAGGAATTGGAGGACACCAACCGCCAAATCGGCATCCACGCTTGCGGCGTCATCATCGGTGCCGACGACTTGACCAATGTCGCCCCTGTGTGTACCGTCAGGGATAAGGATACGAAAGAGGATGTCGTTGTAACTCAATATGACGGCCATGTCATTGAGACGGTCGGCCTCATCAAGATGGACTTCTTGGGCCTTAAGACCTTGACTTTGATCAAGGATGCCTTAAAGAACATCAAGAAGACGCATGGCATCGACATCGACATCGACCACATCCCGATTGACGATGAGGAAACCTATAAGTTATACTCGGCTGGCAACACCATCGGCACGTTCCAGTTTGAATCGCCTGGCATGCAGAAATACCTGCGCGAGTTGCAGCCTTCGGTCATCGGCGACATCATCGCTATGAATGCCCTATACCGTCCCGGCCCGATGGACAACATCCCTGACTTCATTGCCCGTAAGCAGGGTAGGCAGGAGATTAAGTACGACTTCGACTGCATGGAGAAATACCTGAAAGACACCTATGGCATCTGCGTCTATCAGGAGCAGGTGATGTTACTCTCGCGCGAGTTGGCCGACTTCACGAGAGGTGAGTCCGATACCTTACGTAAAGCCATGGGTAAGAAGCAGTTGGCCAAGATGGAGGAGCTCTATGGCAAGTTCATGAAACAAGGTGTGGCCAAGTTGACCAAGACCGAGAACCTTCCCGAAGATGAGGTGAAAAAGCGTTTGGAGAAGATTTGGGAAGAGTGGAAGAAGTTCGCTTCCTACGCGTTCAATAAGTCGCACGCGGCTTGCTACAGCTGGGTTTCGTACCAGACGGCCTACCTCAAGGCGCACTATCCCGCTGAGTTCATGGCTGCGGTGCTCAACAACGAGTTGGGCGACATCAAGCAGGTGAACTTCATGACAGAGGAATGCAAGCGCATGAAGATCAATGTGCTTGGTCCCGATGTCAACGAGTCGGAATATGAGTTCTCGGTCAACGAAAAAGGCGAGATCCGTTATGGCATGGGTGGCATCAAGAATGTGGGCGAGGCGGCTGTGGCCGGCATCGTGGCCGAGCGCGAAGCCAACGGCAAGTTCAAAGACTTCGGTGACTTCGTGATGCGTGTGGCCGACAAAGGCCTTAACGTCAGGGCCTTGGAGAGCATGGGCATGGCGGGTTGTTTCGACAGCTTCAAGGGCTTCCATCGCGCTATGTTGTTCTATATCGCGCCTAATGATTCTGTGTCGTTCTCCGAACGTGCCATGCGTATGGTAGCCTCCTACAACGAACGCAAGAACTCGTCGCAGATGGACCTCTTCGGCTTCGGTGACGAGGGTGGGGCAGAGGAGACCTTCAACATGCCTTTGCCGCAG
Source organism: uncultured Bacteroidales bacterium (assembly GCA_900318265.1). Lineage (GTDB taxonomy): Bacteria > Bacteroidota > Bacteroidia > Bacteroidales > F082 > Limimorpha. Next base: position 7,036 of record ONKA01000021.1, read on the forward strand.
TGCGAGCCTTGGTCGAAGATGAAGGAGCTGGAGATGGAGAAGGAGGCTTTGGGCTTCTATATCTCCTCGCATCCCATGCAGGTCTATCATCTGCCCATCAAGTACTTCTGCAACTGCGATGTGGAGGGCTTGAAGGCGGCATTGAACGATGTGGAGAAAAACCTCAAGCGTCCAGTGCGTCTTGGCGGACAAATCACACGTGCCGAGGAGTTTACGGCGAAAAATGGCAATCCCTACGGCCGTTTCACCATCGAAGACCAAAGCGGTGCTTTGCAGTTTGCCTTGTTCAAGGAGAATTATCTGAATTGTAGGAATTTGTTAACGGTCAACTCGTTCGTGATGCTTTCTGGTATCATGGACCGACCTTTCCCGAGGGCAGGACAGGATCCGAATGTCGTGTTGCAGACGCTTGAAGTCCGTTTTACGGAGGCGCGCTTGCTAGAATCGCTTTTGGAAAGTACTTCGAAGACAGTATACATCAAGTTGAATGTGTCGGAGATGAACAAGGAGAGTATGGAAGAGTTTATCAAAGTCCTGAAGGAAAACCCTGGTAAACAGCACTATAAACTGCATCTCTTTGACCCATTGGGCAAGAAGTCCTGCAACCTTACTCCCGTAAAAGGCGCTATCAACGCTCAGGAAGTGTTGCCGTTGTTGGAAAAGATGCCTTTTGTGGAATTTGACTTGCGATAAAAAAGAATATTTGTATCTTTGCAGACCGAAAATAAGTAGTAACAAATCTATAAACTAAACAGACTAAAGACTATGGCAGTAATTCAAATGACCGACGACCGTTTTGAAGAGGTCGTCCTGAAATCGGAACTCCCTGTGATGGTGGACTTTGGTGCCACTTGGTGTGGCCCTTGCAAGAAGGTGGAACCTATCGTCGAGGAACTCTCGGAAGAATATGAAGGCAAAGTGGTTGCCGTGAAGTGCGACGTCGAGGAATGCCCTGGCACAGCCGCCAAGTTCGGCATCATGAACATCCCCACCGTCCTTTTCTTTAAGGGTGGACAACCTGTCGACAAGAACGTCGGCGCTGCCCCCAAGAAGGTGTTCGTGGAGAAACTGGAGAAATTGTTTTGAAAATGCTGAATGCTGAATGCTGAATGAGGAATTATTGCATTCCTAATTCAGCATTCCTAATTCAGCATTCCTAATTCAGCATTCCCATTGGACTTTTCAATCGATAGGAACCGGCTGACGCAATTCGGCAGCTTGGAGTTCTTGGCACGTCAAATCGTGGAGGGATTCATCACGGGTTTACACAAGAGTCCCTTCCACGGTTTTTCTGTTGAGTTCGCCGAACATCGTCTTTATAATACGGGCGAGCCCATACGCCATATCGACTGGAAACTCTATGGCCGCACGGAGAAGCTCTTCGTCAAGCGCTACGAGGAGGAGACCAACCTGCGCTGCCAACTGGTCATCGACCAAAGCTCGAGCATGTGCTTCCCCGTGAGGCAGAAGGTCGACTTCGAGCATCCCAACAAACTCTTTTTCTCCATCTATGCCGCCGCCTCACTCATGGAGTTGATGCACCGCCAACGCGATGCCGTGGGCCTCGACTTGTTTGACGAGACGATAGCGTTTCACGAACCAGCCAAGTCGTCCAATGTGCATAACAAGTTGATCTATACCGAGCTGGAGAAACTGATTGACACATACGACAAAAACAACCGCAAGACGACCTCAACACCGCAGTGCCTGCACCAGATTGCAGAGATGACGCACCGCCGCAGCCTTGTGGTCATCTTCACCGACATGCTCGACGGCCTCGACGACTACAAGCCGTTGTTCGAGGCGTTGGAGCATTTGAAATACAACAAACACGAAGTCATCCTGTTCCATGTCTTCGACAGCAATTTGGAGCAGAATCTGGACTTCGAAAACCGCCCGTACCGTTTTGTCGATTTGGAGTCGGGCGACACTTTGAAACTCAATCCCGTTGAGGTTCAAGAGGCATATAAGAAGATTATGACTGAACGCAAGGAAGCTCTGCTGCGCCATTGCTACCAGTACCAAATCGACTACGTTGAGGCTGATATTAATAAGGACTACAACCAGGTCTTGACGAGCTATTTAATCAAAAGAACAAAACTGCATTAATCATGAAACGCTTTGCAATCACTGTGCTGGCGGTATTCGCCTTCATACTCTCGCTTCGTGCGCAAGTGCATATCCAGGAAATGTCTAATTATGAGCCTGTTGGGCGTAATTTGCTGAACCAAAGGGAAATCATCGCCTTTAAGGAGACTTTTGATGTCACAATCCAACGTGCTGATTTCGACTCGGTTACGAATACAGTACTGCTCACTTTGATAGATGAAGCTGTAAGAGATGAAAAGATTGTCGATTCTGGCATCCGTCATGCGGTGTTTTTCGACCTTGAGCATAATGAATTGAAATGGCGGAAGAAATACTATAGGAATGAAGAGCTTTACATCAAGAGAGGCCCTATGGTCTTCAAAGTCAAAGAAAACGACTTCTTTTTGGTTGAAGCTGAGACGGGCGAAGAACAGTTTAAAATAGGGACTGGCATGTGGCCTGTGTATTTCAATACAGAAGAAGGTTGGATGATTTGTATGACTGGCACGAAGGGTTTGGGCAGTAGGCGAAATCTGTGCAGAATCGATTTGAAATCTAAGTCGAAGATTTGGGAGCGTGACGTCAAATCGGCTCAGGAGTTTGAGATGTCGACGAAACTGAACGATTCAACATTGCTCTTCGTTGGCAATGGTCTCTATTCAGTGGATATCAACAATGGCGAGGGTTGGCGCTTGGAAACGAATATGCAAGAGATATCGAACGAAAACTATGGCCTATATAGTTTGGTTTCTTCAGTTAGGGTTTGCTCTAATCCTTTTGTCGATGGTTCCGATATCTATATCGCTGGCATTAAAAGACTTATAAAAACCGATCGTAACGGCAGGGAACTGTGGCATGCGAGGTTGCCTGAACAAAAGACCAGTCTTTCAAGGCTGTTTGCCACGAAAGAATATTTGCTTATGGTCAATATGGGTTTTGCACCTCACTCATACTCTTTCTATTATACGTATTTGGGCAAATGGGGTAAACCCTTTTTGGCAGCGTATGACAAAAAAACGGGAAAGAATGTGTATATGCACGAACGTAAGAAATATGTGGATTTTATCAAGGATGTGGAGTTTAGGGATGATGATGCCTTGTTCTTGCTTTTTGCTGATAAGGAAGGTCACCAGTCGGTTGAGAAATACCAGGCAAACACGGGCGCACTTATGGGTAGAAAGGAAGTGGCGCCAGTGGTGATTCAGTCTTCGGGCAGTATGAATGCCTTCGTTGGCTCCGATGTTTGTGTCAAGAAGGACAACAAATTTGTCCACTTGGTTGAAATGGACACGGTTGGCGTTTATGTGGTTTGCGACAATGGGGTACTCCACCTTGATGGCGGTTTGAAGAGCACGGATTTTATCAGTTTCAATGATTTGTTTGTCTATAATGGCAAATATGGCGATTTGCGTTTTTATTCTCATGGTAAGGAGACGGTCGTTGTTGACGGTGAGGATAGGGAAGTGGCGACACTCGATTTCCCCGATGTGTTTTGCACCGAGTCACAGATTTATAGCATCAAAGACAAGTCGTTGTATGTGATTAATAAGGAGCAACTTTATTAAGTAGGTGCAAATGCCTTGTTGATGACTAAGGCAATGAAACAAAAAAGTCCGAGAGCAAGCTCCCGGACTTTTTGTTCCCCCGAAGGGGAAGAATTACTTACCTAACTATTACTTTACTATAACTTTTACAGAAACTGTGTTCTGGCTGTTTTGCAAACTGATGACGTAGACGCCCGTGGCAAGGCTGTGGCTGATGCGCTCAGTGCTGCCTGCGTTGATCTGCTTCATCATCATGGGCTGACCGAGGACGTTGTAGATGGTCATTGTATAATGGGTGTTGTCGCCGTTTTCGATGACAAACTCATGGTCGGCACTCCAAACCTTAACGTTGGCCAGGATAGCTTCGTCCACGCCATCGTCGGTGAGGTCGATGAAGATAGGCTCGTCGAGACCATTGGTGGGATTGATGGTGTGGGCTTCAGGAGACCATTCGCCATTCTCTGCGTAGTAGTCGTTGATGACATAGCTTTCCATATCGAGGATCCAAATGATGTTAATGCCGTTTTCGTTGTCGTTGGGCAAGATGCCACCGAACCAGCCATCTTTACCAGCCACCTCTTCTTTGTAGAAGTCGGCGTATTGGTTGATGCTACCGAAGTCAACGCCGGTAGTCTCGATGCTGGTGGAGTAGACAGGGCGCCAATCGTCGTCGGAGGCAAATATCATGGCAAAGGTCATCGCGGCTTCGTTGCTCTTGGCATAGAAGGCCGAACCGCTGTATTCATCGTTTTCGGTGCCGAAGTTCAGCACGGTGGAATAGTCTTCGGTGGTGAAGGTGTTGGCGACCGTAGTGCCATCGTGACCGTCGTTGATGCGGATGCGGAGGTAGACATGGTTGCCAGGAGTGAAGCGGGCGTTGGCCGTGGGCTCGTTAATGAACCAAGCGAAGCCGGTGCCTTCTTCATCGGTTGTGAATTCACCATAACCGCCTTCGGTAGCCAGGCTCGGGCTGGTGGTGCGGTAGAAGCCTTCCGTGTTGGCATAGATGACATTGCCGGCACCTGCGGTCTCGGGACCGTCGTTAGCGTCAACGAATTGGTTGGTGTAGCGGTAGGTGGCGTTCGGCTCCAAGTTGACAACATAGACTGCAATGGCCACGGGTACGCGGTTGTTGTTCGAACCGTTGTTGCCTTGGATATACATCGGCATAAAGGCCTCAATGGCGGGCTCGTCCTCGCTGTGGACTGTGCCAGTAACGTTGACTTCAGTGGTGGCTTCACCGCCTTCGTGGCTGATGGTACCTGTGTAGGTGTCCACGTCAAGACCTTCCACAAGGCGGACGTAGATGGTCACAGGTTGGTCGATGAGTTCGCCGTCGGCGTATTGGACATACAGCGTCGTGAAGAAGTCTTCGTCATCCAATGAGATTTCGAAGTTTTCGCTGGCCGTCAAGGTCACGTCGCCTTCTCCCACCAGGTTGGAACCCGTCAGGGTGTAGCTCTGTGAATTCGACGGACCTTCGCCTTCAATATAGTCGAGGCCATTAATTGTATTAGGTGTGGCCGTCAGGGTCGGGTTGGCGCCGGCACTGCCAGAGACGAGCAAGATGTCGTCAACCTCCCACGCGGCGGCTTCATTTTCGTCGCAGGTGTACTTGAAGGCAATGTAGCAGTTGCTGCCGCTGAATTCGTCGAGGCTGATGTTGCCCGACTCGGTCCAGGCCCAGCTACCAGATGAGAGTTCACAAGTCAGGGGTTCCCAGTTGGCTGCGTTGGGGTCGGTGCCATCGTAATCGTTAGAGAAGAACACCTCAATGGCGGGGCCAGTGTAGTTCATGGCGGTGATGAAGGTCAGCACTACGTCGCTGTAGCTGTCGAGGTCGAAAGCGGGCGAGATGAGCCAGTCTTCGTTGGCGCCGTGGTTATAGCCGTTCATGTAGGCGTAGTGGTTGCCGCTGTGTTCGGCAATGGTCCATTCGGCATCTTCGCCTTCCACATTGACTTGTGTCCAGCCGTGCCAATCCTCTTCCCAGTCTTGGTTGAAGATGATGACGAGGTCATTTTGGATCACATATTCGGCGCTGACGACGGGGCTGTTATTGTAGCCTTCCTTCTCGGCGTAGGCCCAGAGAATCATGCTCTCGTCGACGGTGATGGCTTCTTCATATTCTTCCCAAGGACCGTTCTCAGAATCAAGGCTGTAATAGATGGTGGCGTCAGGGGTGGTGCAAGTGATGGTCACGTCTTGGGTCTCATAATAGGTGCCTGCACCAGGTGTGAAAACAGGCGCTGCCACTGTCGGAGTGGGCGGGACGCCGCCTTCACCTTGCATGAAGATGTCGAGGAAGAAGTTGTACTCGCCATTGGTCATGTTGCTGGTGGCGTAGGCTTTCACGATGCTCTCCGTGTCTGTGACGCGCAAAGCCATGGCGCGGGTGTCGGTGGTGGCGTTGATGATGTTGAAGCCGTAATACTCAGGCACCATACTCTCGGGTGCGGAGACACCAGAGGAGATGGTCCAAACGGTCTTTTCACCGTTCAATACGAGGTTGGTACCGCTGTTGCCGTATCCGATCATGTCGCCGTTGGCATTGGTGAAGGTGTAGCCGTCGGCAGTGACGTCGACCGTCCAGTAGTAGTTGTCTTCATTGCCAAGGATGCTGGCGGGGATGATTTCGTCGGTGCCGTTCATCTCGCTGGTGAACTCGGTGGTGGTGAGCTTGCCGCTCGTCGGTGCGTTGGCGATGGCGAGGTAGGCGTCGGCCGTCTCGTTGTAACGGGAGGCGAGGATGACGCGGTTACCCGCCACAAGAGCGCTGACATCGCTGATGCGGACGTAGTCGTCGCCAGGCACGGGCTCAGCGGTGACATTACCGCTGCAGGTCACTTCGATGTCGTCGACGTCGGCGCTGGTGATGGTGATGTCTTCGTCGTTGTATTCACCCACGGCAAGACCGGCTTTCAGGCGGACGTAGACGGAGGTCTCTTCGATGGTGCCGTTGTTGTGGCTCAGCGTGATGGTGCTCTGTGCGGTGAAGTCGTCGCCCGAGAGCAATGAGATCTCATAATCGGTGGCTTCAGCAATGACGACGTTGCCGCTCAGGTTGAGGCCGCTCACGGTGAAGCTCTGCTCATCCGACGGACCGTTGCCTTCCATATAGGTGAACCCAGTCAGGGCAAGCGGGGTGACGGTGACGATGGCCTCTGAGGTTTGGCCGACAAGCAGGATGTCGTCGACTTCCCAACCAGCGGCCTCTTCATCTGTGCTGGTGTACTTGAAGCCGATGTAGCACTCGGTGCCGCTGAAGCTGCTCAAATCGATTTCGCCCGATTCAACCCAAGTCCAACTGCCTGTTGAGAGGGCGCAGGTCAAAGGCTGCCATGTGGCAGCAGATGGGTTGGTGCCGTTGTAGTTGTTTGAGAAGAACACTTCGAGGTCGGGACCGGTATAGTTCTTTGCCGTACTGAAGGTCAGCACGGGGTTGCTGTAAGCGTTGAGGTTGAAGGCAGGGGAGATGCACCAGTCTTCATTGGCATGTGCGGCTCCGCTGCTGTAACCGTTGGCGTATGCGTAGTGGTTGCCTTGGTGGGTGGCCACGGTCCATTCCATCTCGCCATCCACGCTGACGAAGGTCCAGCCGTTCATCTCGCCTTCCCAGTCTTGGTTGAAGATGGTGACCACACCCGTTTGGATGGTGTAGGTGGCGCTGGCGACGGGGCTGTCGTTGTAGCCTTCCTTGGTGGCGTATGCCCAAATGGTCATGCTTTCGTCAACGGTGATGGCTCCGTTGTAGGTTGTCCAAGGACCGCTTTCCGAAACTGTGCTATAATGTATGGTGGCACCGTCGGTAGCACATGCGATGCTCACGCTTTGTTCTTCAAAATAGGTACCTGCTTCGGGGGTGAAGGTGGGCGTGGCCACGGTAGGCGTGGGCGGGGTGCCGCCTTCGGTCTTCACGAAGAGGTCGAGGTAGAAGTTGTAACCGCTACCACCCATGTTTTGTGTGTGGTAAGGACCGAAGTTATGGCTGCTGTTTAAAGCGAAAGCCCTAACATCGTTATTGACATTGCCGATAACAAAACCAGTATAGTTGGGCACCATAGCACCTCCTTCTGAGGTCTGAATGGCAATGCTCCATTCGGTGTTGTCGCCGCCTGTGGCGAAGTTGGTGCCGCTGCTATAACCGATGAGCTCTCCTGCGGCGTTGGTAAAGGTGTAGCCGTTGTTGGTTACGCCCACAATCCAGTAGTAGCTGCCTTCTTCGTCAACGATGGAGGCGGGCAGCACTTCGTCGCTGCCAGAGGTGGCTGAGGTGAACAGCACGCCCGTGGGTTTGCCCGACGAGGCGTTGCTCATGGCGTAGTAGTCGGTGGCATTCTCGTCGAAGCGGGCTGCGACGATGACGTAGCTACCATCGGTGAGTTCGCTCAGGTCGCTGATGCGGACGTAGTTGCCCTCACCCGGAGTGGGCGGGGTGGGGACTTCACCCGTGACGGTGCCCGAAACGTTGATATAAAGCGTGTCGGCGCCTTCGGTGACGGCCATCAGTTGTTCTTCATACGTGCCGACTTCGAGGCCAGCCTTCATGCGGACATAGATCTTGATGCCGAAGAAATTGCCTTGATGGTAGACAGTGGCAGGATTCTCGGCATGGAAGGGACTGTCGCCTTGTGTGGTGACTTCAAAGCTCTCCGAAGGATAGACGTAGGCGGGGCCGACGAGGAAATCGCCTCCGAAGACGAAATTGGCAGTTTCAGAGGGACCGCCTTCATCAAAGTCGTAGGTGAAGCCGCTCAGCGCGGTGGGGCTGGCATTCAAGACGGGGCTCTGATCCTCGAGTACGGTGCCGCTCAAGGCGACGGTGGCGTTCAATGTACCAGTAGTGACGGTGACATTGCCAGCATAAGAACCGATTGCGAGACCGGACTTCATCCTGACATAGACGTTGGCGTCCACCAGACCTTCGGCGGGTGTGAGACTGAGGTTATCGGCAAAAGGACCTTCGGCGGTAGTGGCCACTTCGAAGTCTTGCGGGGCTGCAACGCTGACGTTAGCAGTCAAGTCGCTGCCCGTCACTGCAAAACTAAGGCTTTGTGAAGGACCTTCACCAAAGGTGTATTGGAATCCGGGGAGTTCGGTGGGGGTGAGGGTCAGAGCAGGCTCGGGAATCTCGTTTGCTTCAATGCTGCCCAGCATGGTGTTGTAATAAGTGCTGGAAGAGATGCCGACATAATAGCCTTTCACCACGACTTCTTGTCCGTCCAGCGAAGTGAAATCGGTGCTGATTGGGTAGGAGATGCTTCCAATAGCCGTCGTGGCACCATCAATGTCGGTGATGTTGTAGTGCGTTCCGCTAATGGAGAGCGTGCCTTCGTATTGCACATAGCTTGACAGTTGGGCAGGCGTGGTTGAAGCCACTCTGCTGTCCATCTCTGCACCAGTGATGATGGTGGGCTCTTCTTCCACATAGTTGGAACTGGTGGCCGGTGTTACAGTTGTCGTGTTGTTGAATTCAAACACGCCGCCATAGACCACGACTGAGCCTGACAGTTTCACCATGTCGCCGATGTTGTAGCTGCTTTGGGAATAATTCTGGTTGTAATAATAGATATAGCCAGTTCCGTCTCCAACGATAAAGCCTCTAGCACTCTTGGCAACGATAGTACCTTGCACGGTGTAGGTGCCGGTGGCGGTGATGTCAGAGATGGTGTTGATTACATTGGGGTTGCCACCCTGTGTTACCGTGACGTCTTTTGTGACAAGTTGGTTGGTGTTGTAGCTATATGTCAATGTGACGGTGGCGGTGCGCTCTGTTCCCAGAGTATTGACGCTGCAAGTGAAAGGCACTGATGTGCCGACCGTTCCCAAGGTAAGCCATTCAGCAGTAGTGGTGGCTGTCGTGTTGCCTCCCGAAACAGGATTGTTGATGGTGTATTCGACGGCACCACTTGTGGTGTTGTATTCGATTTCAATATCTTCAGCAGTTATGTAAGGGGTCGGAGTAGATCCGCTGACTCTCTTGTAGTATGCGAAAGTCTGACCCTGGATGTTGGCGTTAATGCTAGTATAGCATCTCCAATCTTGTGCAATGGAGGAACCGTTAGGAGTATAGATACCGATAAAACGGGATGTTCCTTGGTGGACTAGGTAGCCCGTTGAAGCATCAACTTTAAAGGTGTTGTTGGAATTGGTTCCAACACGTACACCGTTGTTAGTGCCTGTGCAATACAGCCAAGTATCAGAAGAGCCATTTGGATAAAAAGTATAACCGTTAGTGGCATTGCCGCCGATGGTCCACTGGATGTTGTCAGCGATAGTACCAGTTAATGTGTTGCCGCTGACTGTAACAGCAACGGCGGCGGGGGCGCTACTGGTTCCGTTGTTATTTGTCATAGCATAATCTGAACCGTTGTTGGCAACGATGACAAACACATCAGTGGTGGTAAGATCCGATAAGGGAGTACTCACCCATGTGTAAGTTTGCGCCTGTAGGCCAATTCCCGTCAACAGCAACAAGGCTGTCAACAAAAAAGTAAGTTTACGTTTCATTTGGAAAATGTTTAATTATTTGATACTTAATGATTTAATTCAATACCAATCCTAGTGGAATAAGCTTCCAAAATTAGCAAAATGTAGATGAATCCTTGGCCTTGGGGGACCATAAGTTTTCAACAATTTATCAACAGGGTTATGAACAGGATTATCAACAAAACTGTTGAAAACTTGGCGATGGGGACAAAAAAAGAGACGCCCGAAAGCGTCTCCAATTCATTGGTTTTCAAGCGTGAGGCTTGTGTGACTTTATTTCAGGCCACCCCAAGTGCCACGGATGGTCTTGCACTGCGTGTAGGTGGAGGGGCAGTTGCAGACTTTGTAGGTAGTGCCGTCATAAGGCAAGAAAATGTCAACTGCACGCTGCTCCGAGTCCCAACCTTTGGCAAGGATGTAAGTGTAGTAGGTGGTTCCACCCATCATTGGCGAGTCTTGAACGCCGTTGGGCGAGGAGCACATCTCGACGGTATAGGGCTCTTCAGGAGCGTAGGCGTTGGTGCACACGGCGCCTTTCAGCAAGGCGGCGGCCATGTAACGCTGGATGTACTGGTCGTTCTCGGGGCTGAACTCCGAGGGGACGAGTTTGGTCTTCAAGATGCGGATGATGCCGTCGACGGTGGAAGAGCTGTTGCACAGCAGGTCAAAGCATTTCTTGCCGGTGGAGGCGTCGCGGGCATAGAGCTCAATGGCCATGGGGATCATGGCAGCCGTGCCTTGGATCGACTTGCCCAGGAGACCGTTGTAGACGGCTTCAAACTCGGCATAGCCTGAAGGGATGTTGGTGAAGGTCACCGTGGCCGTGGGCGTGCGGTGTTCGTTGCTGTTGAAGTTGATGTCGCCATTCACCGTGTAGGTGTGCGAGCCATAGGTCAAGGTGTTGCCCGACACTTGTGGGCTGGCTTTGGTCTCGCTGACGAGCGAATGCCACTGGTCTTTGGGCTGCACGAGCTTCTCAAGACCGCCCGTGTCGATGGGCAAGTTGTTGAGGTTGACGCCGTTGGGGCAACTGGTCATGCAGAAGGTGAGGCCGAGGCCTAAAATCGCAAAGGCCAAACCTTTGCCAAATGCGTTGAAGCTTTTTTTCATGATGTTGTATTTTTAGGTTCGTTGGTGCAAAAGTAGATAATTTTTTAAACGGACGGCCTATTTTTTTCAATTTCTTACAACAAATTTGGATTTTTCTATTATCTTTGCAGCGTTATATAACATCAAAAACAATGAAAAAAGTAGTCCGAATAGTTTGGATAGGCGCCCTTACAGGGTTGGCTTTCTTGGTAGCATGTTGCTCCACCAAGGGTCTCACTAAGGCAGAGAAGAAACAATTAAAGAGAGACCGAGACTCCATCCAGCAGGCTCTTGACATGTATTGGATGTCGTGTCCCGACTCCGAGCCTAGTCCGGAATTTATGGTGGAATACAACCGTCTTCAATATCAGATTGACTCCATCAACTATCGTTTAGGTAAAAGAGTCGATTTGGAAGAAAGCAAACGGATTTTGGAAGAAAGCAAACAAAAAGCGAATATGAATAAGGATCGTACTGCCCTTCAGCAACGCATCGACGAGCTGAGGATGGCCTTGGAACGTCGCGAAGGCGCTTGCATCTACGGATCGCCGGAAGTCATGAAAGAATATGGCAAGAAGACGCAAGAGATGCGTGACGAGCTGAAAACCCTTGAGGATCAACTCGAAGGAATGAATAAGAAATAACATTAAACCATTGCGCTATGGGAAAATGGTTCCGTAAGCTTTGGATAGGCTTATTGTCGGGCACGGCAGCCTTGGCGGCATGTAACATCTTCTCGCCGCCGCCCTGCTATTATGGCCCGCCACCTATAGATCCAGCTCAGGATTCGGTTACGCAGTCCAAACAGAACAAGCTTGAAATGTTGCGCCAACGTATCGACGAAATCCATGGTGTCCTCGAGGAACGCCGAAATTCCGAGATTTATGGCCCGCCCGAGATGATGGAAGAGTATGCGAGGGAGAATAGGCGCTTGCAAGCCGAGGCCGATTCCCTTGAGCAAGAACTGAAAGCTTTGGAAATGGAATAATAAAGTATTGCGATATGAAGAAAACACTTAATGCCATACGTATAGGTCTCTTCGTGGGATTGGCCTTCTTGTTTGCCTGTGGCTCTTCGCCCAAAGACAAAAAACGTCAAGAGCTCCGTGGCAGGATTGACCAAATCCAGGAAATCCTTTCAAAACGCAGCGCGGAAGCTATCTATGGCTCCCCACAGATGATGCTTGAAAGGGAAGAACAGAACAACCGTTTGGTGGCGGAGAGGGATTCGCTGGAGAAAGAGCTGAAAAAGCTGGATGAGGAATAACTAAACTTGTTGATATGAAAAAGGTGGTTCGCTCAATATGGATTTGCGCCCTTTCCGGACTCGCTTTTTTGGGCGCCTGCTGTAGCTCGCGCGGCTTATCCAGGGCAGAAAAGAAAAAGCTGAAGAAAGAGCGTGACGCCATTGAACAAACTCTGGCAAAGGAGCTCACTTTTAAAGAAGACACTGGCTGTTGGGGCTTTGTTGAAGAACGAGCGGAACGCTACGAACTCATGAACAAGCTTGATTCCATCAATTTCCGTTTGGGCGAGGACGTCGATTTGGCTAAGAATGTGCACCGACGTGAATTGCAGGGTCATCTTGATACCTTATACTATAGTCTTTACAATTTCGATAATGCATTGATATATGGGCCGCCGGATGATATGGGTTCGTATTATGCTGAACGTGCTGGCAGACGGAGAGCAATGGTGGCGGATATTGATAACACCAAAAAAGAATTGGAGTTGTTGGACCATCCGGAAATGGAACAAAACCCTACACAACGTCGTCGTGAATTGGAAAGCAGGCTTGAGTCGCTAAGAAACACCATTGAGGAACGCGAAGGCGCGCGCGTATACGGCTCACCTGAAGTGATTCAAGAATATAGGAGGGAAACGCAGCGTTTGCGCCAAGAAGCCGATTCGCTTCAACAGGAAATCAAGGCTTTGGAAGAAACAGAAGAGGCCATCAAAGTTCTGCCTGTTAGGAAAGTGGAGGGACGTGCTGCAGATGTGCTGTATGGTCCGCCGACGCCTAAGCGTAAATAAAGAATTGCGACAATGAAAAAAGTAGTTCGCATAGTATGGATCAGCGCCTTGACGGGACTTGCCTTCCTGTCCGCCTGCTTGACGCAGAACGGCTTGACCCGCAAGGAACGCAAGCAACTTCGTAAAGAGCGAGAGCAAGTCGAAATGCAACTTGCCGAATGCCAAAAAGTTACAGAACTCCCAATACATGAGGCGTTCTATTCCAAATACATGGAGTACTTTGAAAAGAAGTATGCCTTAGAGAATAAACTCGACTCCATCAATTACCGTCTAGGCGACAGTATCGACCTCGACCGTAACATTCGTCGTCGTCAAATCATGAAGCGTATTGATTCGTTGACTTTCCTTATTGAGACCTATAATCCGCCTTGTGTCTACGGCCCCCCTCCAGGGATGTATCCAGATTACGATGAAGAACAAGCTAATAAGGAAAGTGATATTTCCATTTGGGAGAGACAATTGAAAGAGGCGAAAAAAGAGCTGGATGAATTTGATATTTCTCGTTTACCGGATGCCGAAGTTTTGTATGGTAGTCCATATGAGATACGGCTAAAAAAGTAGATTAAAATGAGCGAACGCTTAGGCTTATATAAAAAGTTGATGCTCGAACTCAACCGCGCAGTGCTGCAAAAACGCACCGACGAGCACGAGCTTCACCAATTGTTTTGGGAGTGTACGTTGCGTTGCAACCTCAACTGCCGCCATTGCGGCTCCGATTGTCGTATGCTCTCCGAGAAGGACGACATGCCACTTGAGGATTTCCTCAAAGTGTTGGACGAGATTCGCGAACATCAAGACCCGGGCAAGCTGATGGTGATCACTACGGGGGGCGAACCCACTGTGCGCCCCGACTTGGCCCAATGCGGTGCCGAGATTTCGAAACGTGGCTTCGTTTGGGGCATGGTGTGCAACGGCATGCTGCTCTCGGCTGAGAAACTCAACGAGTTTATGGATGCCGGACTGAAATCGTTGGCGGTGAGCTTTGACGGATTCGAGGAAGACCACAACTGGATGCGCGGCAACCCGAACAGCTACAAGAACGTGCTGCGTGCCGTGGAGGCCATGAAACAACATCCGAGCCTCACTTGGGATGTCATCACATGCGTCAACCAACGCACCATCAAGTATTTGCCGCAGTTCCGAGATTTCCTTATCTCCTTGGGTATCCGTCGTTGGCGTCTGTTCACGGTGTTCCCCTTCGGCCGCGCCGCCAACGAGCCCGACTTCAAGCTCAGCAACGAGCAGTTTGTGATGATGATGGAGTTCATCCGTCAGACAAGGTTGGAAGGCAGGATCCGCGCCGACTATGGCTGCGACGGTTTCCTTGGCAAGTATGAGGGCGAGGTGCGCAACCACTATTTCTCGTGCAGTGCAGGCATCAACGTGGCCTCGGTGCTGGCCGACGGCTCCATCTCGGGCTGCCTCAGCATCCGTAGTGACTATCACCAGGGCAACATCTATAAGGACAGCTTCTGGGACGTGTGGCAAAACAAGTTCCAGGTCTATCGTGACCACTCATGGATGAAGACCGGCCAATGCGCCGACTGCAAGATGTGGCGCTATTGCCTGGGCAACGGCATGCACCTCCGCGATGGCGACGGGAAATTGCAGATCTGTCAATACCACATGATTGTTGGCAACGACAAATCCTAAATTGTCAATTATCAATTATCAATTCTCAATTTGAATCGAATCTACATCGTCGGATATATGGGTGCGGGTAAGACCACTGCCGCACGGCGTCTCGCCCAGCGCTTGGGTTGGGAGGTGGTCGACACGGATGCCCTGTTCGAGGAGAAATACAAGATTTCGGTCAACGACTTCTTCAACAAATACGATGAAGCGCTGTACCGTAAGCTTGAATCCGAGGTGCTGAAGGCTACCGAGAGCCTGGAAAACGTGGTGGTTTCAACGGGCGGCGGCACGGCCTGTTATTTCGACAATATGGAATGGATGAACCAACATGGACTGACGGTCTTCATGCACATCAGTCCCAAGGCTGCCGTCGACCGCGTCATCCATTCGCGCCATAAACGTCCTTTGGTCGAAGGCAAGAGCGAGGAAGAGTTGACTGATTTCGTTAACAAGCACTATGCCTCGCGTATGCCGTTCTATGAAAAGGCCAGAATCACCGTGAAGTCGGAAGACCTCGACGTTGATGGCATGATGAACACGATAAAAGAAAACCTCTAGTGATGAAGAAAGTATTTCTATTAATAGGTGTGCTGTGGGCTTGCCTGTTTGCTTCGGCGCAAGATCTCGACAGCCTTTTTCAGGTCTTTGAAAACAATAGGGGAGAGGCGGCCTATCGTGCGGCATTGGCCATCGATGAGACCATAGGCCGCGAACCCAATTTCGATGCCGACACCGACAAGGACGAGATCAAGCTGAAGGTGCTGCGCACGATGATCCTTTATTTCTTCAACAACAACGATTTCCAGCATGTGGTGCAGTATTCCGAAGTCGGCATCGCCCACTATCAAAAGATCGGTGACCTTTTCAACCAAGCCGGCTGCACGATGACCTTGGCCAATGCCTACCAGCGTCTCGGGCAATTGGACAAAGCCATCGACTGCTACAACCAGTGCAACGACCTCATGGACCAGATCGGCGGCGAGATGGCCGAAGTCAACAAACGCTATGTCATCAACAACATCGCGGAGATCCACCTCTCCATGGGCGAATACGAAACAGCTGAGGAGATGTACCGCAAGTGCATCGACATGCTCGGCACCATCGACCCTGCTGACACCGCCTCTAACCTCGACTTGGCTACTTATTACCAGAACCTGGCCGAGGTGCGCATCGCCCAAGACAATCCCGAGGCGGTGGGTTTCGCCGAGCAGTCGCTGGAACTGTCAAAGAAATACATGGACACCCCGCATAAGATCATCAACAGGTTGATGGCCTTGTCGAAGGCGTATCATATCGTCGATCGCAACGACGAGAGTGCCGAGCTGATGGACGAGGCCTTGGGCATCGCGGTAGAAAACGGCGAGACCTTCTTGGAGACCGGTATTTACCTGCAAAAAGGCGACTTCACCAAGGCGATAGCCATGGCTGACGAAAACCATTTCGACGAGCTACTCCAGGAGGCGCTTCAAGGCGCCTATTTGGCGGAACGGGAGCGCAATCCCAAGCTGGCGCTGGAGTATTTTGAAAGGAGCGTGATGATGAAAGACTCCGTCTTCAACGAGAAGCAGCAGGAACTCATCCGCGACTATCAGGTGCGTTATGCCACCCAGGAGAAAGAACACGCCCTAGCCATGGAGCAGGAAAAATCGAAGCGCAACAGGATGTATGTCATCGTTTTGGCCGTCGTCGCGGCCTTGTTGCTCCTCATCGCATTTATCTGGTATCGTTTGGCACAAGCCCGCAAGAGACGCACCGAGGAGCTGGCCCACCTCAACGCCACCAAGGACCGTCTGCTCTCCATCGTGTCGCACGACGTGAGGACACCCGTTGGGGCGATGTGTCAGGTGATGCGCGACCTGACCGACAACTACGACGGTATGGTCGAGACCGACCGCAAGGCCAAGCTCGTCATGCTGCGCACCTCGTCGGAGGCCTTGAACGACCGCATGGAGAACATCATCCACTGGGTGAAGGGCGAGTTGGAGAACAGCAAGGTTGAGCCTGTCGACTTCAACCTCTCCGAATTGGTCGACGGATGCATCAAGGAGCAGGCGATGGTTATTGATGCCAAGTCATTGAAAGTCTGTAATGAAGTGCCGAAAGTGATGATGGCTCACGACGACGCCAACGTGGTGCGCCTCGTGATGCAGAACCTGTTGAGCAACGCGGTGAAGTTCTCCTATCCCGACGGTGAAGTCAGCGTGAAGGCGGAGGAGAAGGGCGGTCGCATCTGGATCGAGGTGAGCGACAACGGCATGGGCATCGGAGAGAAGAAACTGGAGAAGATCTTCAAGTTCATGACCTCATCGGACAGCGGCACGAGTGGCGAGACGGGCACCGGCATCGGCCTCTTCGTCAGCAAGATGCTGGTGGATAAGATTGGCGGTGAGATTACGATTGAGAGTAGGAAAGATGAAGGCACGGTGGTCCGGTTCAGTGTCAGTGCTCATTAGTCTGTTGACCCTGACTGCTGACCCTGACTCTGACCAATCCCACGTAAATAAAAAGTGTAACAATTAACAAAAGACAACATGAGAAATTTCAAAAACTATGATGTTTGGACGGACGGCGTTGATTTTTGCGTCGAAGTTTATAAGATGACGGAGCAGTTCCCTAAAAAGGAAACTTACGCTTTAAGCGATCAAATGCAAAGAGCAGCAGTCTCCATTCCTTCGAATGTGGCCGAAGCCTTCCCCTGGTAGAAACAAGTCAGGGTCAGCAGTCAGGGTCAGGGTTAATAAAACAAGAAAGAAGAAGAAAAAAACAATGAACGAAGAAATACAAAATAGAATAAGAATCTTGATGGTCGAAGACCAACCGATATGTCGCATGGGCATTCACTCCACTTTGGAGAGCTCCAATCTCGACTATCAGATTGTGGCCGAAGCCGATACGGTGGCGAAGGCCATAAGCTTCCTTGAGCAGAATGGCAACCAAACCGATCTCATCCTCTTGGATTATATGCTGCCTGACGGCACGGGCATGGATGTCATTAGCGCGGCCAAGCGCCTTTGTCCCGACGCCAAGATCGTCATCTTCTCGGGTGAGGCGGGTGGGGCCACCGTCAAGCAGCTGTTGGAGGCGGGGGTGAACGGCTTCATGAGTAAGAGCATCAACTCGGAGGAGATTGCCTTGGTGCTGCGTTCGGTGATGGCGGGCAACGACTACACGGGCGAGGCCCACATGCGCATCGAGAGCGACCTCAAGGCCGACTACGAGACCATGAAGACCCTCACGCGCCGCGAGATGGAACTCATTAGTTTGTGTGCCACTGGACTGAATACCAAACAGTTGGCCGATGAGATGTGTGTCACGCCCCACAGCATCGAGAACATGAAGAGCAGCATCTTCAGCAAGGTAGGGGTGAAGTCGACCAACGAGCTCATCCTTTTCGCCTTCCGTGTCGGCCTCGTCAACTGATAAAACTCCAACTCTAAACTCTCAACTCTCAACTCTAAACTAAACTGTTGATAACTCTAGAGAAATGAAGGAGTTTTCTCCTCATTTTTCTTGTATTTTATTGTATATTTTTACATCGGTGAAGCAGGTGTTTTTCTTCACGATGTAAATTATTGAGTATCAACAAAAATAAATAATAGTAGTATGAAAAAGCATTTTTTACTCTTTACGCTGCTTTTGGCGCTGATGGTGCCGATGGCGGTAATTGGACAAACTCATGTAATTCCTTACACTGAGGATTTTGAGTCTTATACCAACGTGGGCATTGGCATAGGTGTTACGCCTACTGACTGGACGGTGGCCACGGTCAGTCATACATTTTGCGAAGTAATTGGCACTAATTCAGGAAAGTATTTGAGGATAGGAAGAGACGGTGATATTAGTTCGACTACTCGAATAGTAACAGCACAATTGCCTTCTTTCTCCAGTAATTTACGAGTTTTGAAATTGACATTCAAACTTCGGGCAATCCACACTTCGGGCAGCTTGTTACAGGTTGGTTATCTTGATCGAAATGGCATTTTTCAATCATTGCAAGATTGTAATCCGACCAATTATCAAGGAAGCCAATACACTACTGTAACTGTAGACTTTAATCGTTCTAGTATTGCCCCTTATAGCAGCGTGGTAATCAAATATATGGGAGATGTCGCTGATGCAGTTTGGCTCATCGATGATGTTCAAGTAACCTTCAGCCCGAAAACCCCCAGTAGCCTTTCCGCTTCCAATGTGACGGGTTCATCTGCCTATTTGTCTTGGTCGCTTGTGGGTCGCGCTGAACAGTATCAAGTGGAATACGCAGATAATGCAAGCTTCAGCAATGCCCAAACGGTTTCGACATCAACCCAATCGGTCACATTGACTAGTTTATCTTCTGAGACAAGCTATTATGCAAGGGTTAGGTCGGTGTATGGTAGTTCGGCCCTCAACAATTTGACTTATAGCAATTGGAGCAATGTGGCCTCGTTCACCACGCCTGCTCCCACCTGTCTGCCGCCTACGAACCTTACTGTGAGCGATATAACCTCAACGGGTGCCACTTTCGCTTGGGATGCCGAAGCGGGCGAGGTGTTCCAGTTCTTTATGCGTCAGCTTCCTTATACTTACAATGAGGCAGACTTCATTCACGATGGAAATGAGGCAACCTATAATGGTCCTTATACTTACGCCAATTCTTTCAACCCTGGTACCGACAATGTCTTCTATTTGCGAAAAGTGTGCGAGGGGAATGACTACAGTGATCCTGTGTCTGTCGAATTCCACACGCTTTGTGAGGCCATCCCTGCCTTGGGCTATTCAGAATACTTTGATGGATATACGGTTGAACCGGTTTGGAATCCATCAACCCGCATCTTGCCGAGTTGCTGGAATGCCATCAATACGACTACTTATAGCGGCAATATGGCATTTCCTACCATTTTTAACTACGACAATAATGCCTATTCCGGTTCCAATTGCCTGTTTATCTATTCGGCTTATTCAGATATGACTGACCCGCAACCCCAGTATGCCATCATGCCTAGGATGGCTGACCTCGGTGGCATAGAAGTCACATTATGGGCCAAAGGCCATAGTGAGGCGAGCACTTTCAAGATTGGCACGATGACTGACCCAACTGATGCCTCCACTTTCACGGAGATTACAGAACAAGCATTGACCACTTCCTACCAGAGGTATATCTATGCCATCCCGGCTAACACTACCGACCAGTACATTGCCTTCATGATTGACGCTGCCGATTCGGACAGAATTACCAATGGCGTCTATATCGACGACATCGTGATTCCAACATGCTCGAGACCTACTGGCCTACATGTTGCAGAACTTACCGCTCGTAGCGTCAGAATCGAATGGGATGCCGAAGAAGGCGAAATGTTCCAACCTCTTATGCCAGGAGGTCAGCCTACGTATCCTTTCGATCCTAACAATCCTCCTACGAATTGGAATGTTGAAGAACGGACCGAAAATTTTGCAATATGGGATAACTTGTCGCCTGAAACGACTTATGGTGTGTGGCTCCGCAAATACTGCAGCGAGAGTGATCAAAGCGAGCCTATCTATATCATGTTCACCACCTTGGAAGAATGCCTCACGCCCACCAATTTCTATGTGTATTCCGATCCTCAAGGCGTGTTTGCAAGTTGGGAGGGCAATGCCCCTGTCTATGAAATCGAATACGAAAACTTAGAGACTTGGCAAACGGCAATTAATCATGGATTGGTCTCTGTGGCGGGTAGCAATACCTATACTTTCACCGGTCAAGAGTCGGTGCCTCTGATTCAGGGAATGAGATACCGCTTCCGCATCAAGGCGCAATGCACCCCTTCGTTGGCGAGCGAATGGTCGGATTGGTTCTACTATACCGACTGTCCCAACAATTTGAATCTGCCTCTGCACGCTAATTTCGATTATATTCCTACATCTTCAGGTTTTGCTGAGTTGCCAGGCTGCTGGTCGCGTATCAATAGTTCGACCGACCCCGATTACAAAAACTATCCATGCGTCGAGAACAACCAAAGCCTGTGCCATTCCAGTTATTATCCTCAAGGCCTATACAATTACATCCGGTTCAAGGTGGCTGCCAATAACCAATCTGGTGCGGACCAATATCTCGTATTTCCGCCCATCGATGCTGAATCAGCTGGAGACATAGTCACATTGAGCTTCTACATTAGAAAGGCGGGAAGCGTTGGCACCTGTGAAATCGGATTGATGGACAGATATGGTGGCATTGATACCTACCAAGGTGTTTACTCCATTGGCAATAATGTCATGCCTTCAACCTATGAGACTGAAAAACGTTCGTTTACCTTTACCTATGCGCAACTGTCCACCAAGCCGTGTATAGCCATAAAGGTTCCTGTAATTACAGGTATGGCTGTTGAGAATTCCATCTGCGTCGACGACATCGATATCTATCCTGCTGATTACCACTGTGGTGAGCCTGTCAACGTGCATGCCGAAAACATTGGTTTGAATTCGGCAAGTGTCGTTTGGGAGATTCCCGTCAGCGTTGGTGGCGAATATGGCCTCAAATACAAGAAAGCCTCTGATGACGAATGGACAATCGTGACTGAGAATGGTATAGTGTCACTGAATTATCCTTTGGAAAACCTTGATGCCAACACCTTGTATGATGTAGCTGTGAGGAACAACTGCAACGATATCGACCACAGCGAATGGGTGGAAGCTTCTTTCACCACCCTCGATGTGATTCCCGTGCCTACTAACCTTCATGTCTTTACTGATTATCTTGGCAATCAACATATTGGCAGTTCGTGGGTGGACTTAGCGTGGGATTGCACACCTGTTGCGGGCCAAAACGAAATCGACCAATATGGGCTGGAAGTCTCGGACAACGGTGAAACTTGGTATGGTCCTGCAGAAAACGCCTATTGGGGCACTTTTGCCAATCATTGTATCATCGGTCCCATCTCTCCAGGTACGCATTATGTCCGCGTGAGAGTCGTTAACATTGATGGCAACGTGGTTACTGAGGGCAATTGGTCGGAGCCGTTGCTATTCAACATCGAAGAATGCGACGAGGTCGTGATTATTCGACCTGAAGACCCCTCTGAAACCTACGACTTCGATGAGATCACACTCTTGCCGGATTGTTGGACCGTTTATGGCGACATTCCTTACGGCATTTCGATTAATTATAATGCGTTATATTTCGATTTCAGAGATGAAGTTGAAGCCAAATATGTCGAGCTTGAGGAATTCCTCGTTACGGGAGATTACAGCGGCCTTGTCGTCTCGTTCGATTGGCGCCATGTGGCTCCTGTTGCTGATAATACGACAAATATGACAGTACAGTTGCAGTATTGCTTGGGGCAGGAGAACGAGAATTGGCAGAATGCAGGCGAGCCCATCAGTGTGTTTAAGGATGGCTTGACCGAGCCTCAATGGTCGACCTACACGCGCATGATACCTTATGATTACTGGACCCATCTCCGCCTGAAGTACACGGTTACCGATTATCAAGAGTTTTCTTCCGGGACATACCCCTACTGTTTAATCGACAATTTGGTCGTAGCGGGCCGCAGTTTGTGTAGCAACCCTTCGGATTATACTGTGATAGCACCTGTGACTCATAATAGTGGACGCTTGGTTTGGTATGAAGCGGAAGGCGCCATGAGCTATAGCATCAGATATCGGGTTGGCACCGAGGGGGAATGGATGCTCATCGAAGGCATTGAAGGCAGTGACGCCACAGCTTTGGATAACAACTTAAACAATTGGAATCTCTATTACGACTTGACGGGATTGCAGTCCAGCACAAACTATCAGGTTCAGGTGAAGTCGGACTGTTCGAATGCATGGCCCAGTACTGATGATGGAGGGTATGCGGCATTCACCACTCAGGCCAATCCTTGTTCCGCTCCTGCCATAGCATTGGCTGACGGCTATCCCAAACTTTCGGGATGGGTGCAGTTTGAAGTAACCCAAAATGAAGGCATGACGAGCTGTCAAGTGGCCTGTAAGGCAGGCGATGACGATTGGTATGCATTTAATTATGACCCGGAGTTTGTATTGATGAGTGTCACGCCTGGCACAACATATCAGATGAAGGTGCGCGGCTATTGCGAAGACCATGAGACTTGGAGCGATTGGAGCGAGCCCATCGAATTCAACATCCCTGCAGGTTGCGTGTTTGCAGGATATGAAAGTGATCATTGGAATGATGCCACCAGCTGGTTAAATGAAATCATGCCAAGCCTTTCGGACAATGTTGCTATTGAAGCCGACGTCATCGTGCCCAATGGCTGCACGGCCTACGCCAATAGCATCGTGTTCAACAGCAGGGGCAGCAATCCCACGCCCACGCTCACCATAGCCGACGGTGGCCAAGTGCAATGCAATGCGAATTTCAAGGCTACGATGATGAAGACCATCAATGCCTATCCTGCCACGGAAGGCAACAGGGCTGGCTACTACTTGATCGCTTCACCTTTGAAAAATCCTACCTATTACGCCAATACCCCTAGCGATATTGCGATGAATCTGCTGACCACCGAAAATGGCACTCCCACTTACGACTTCTATAAATGGGATTATAGCTGTGAAGATGGATATGAATGGAGAAACTATAGGACATCAAACTATTCCATGAACAACGCCAATAGCTACGCCAATGGCTATCTCTATGCCAACAAGAAGGGCACAGAGATCAGCTTCATAGGCACGATGCGCGGCAGTGGTTCGCCATACAATAAAACTGTAAACTACTCAGGCAACGAGCAATACGATTTCGACGGATGGAACCTCGTCGGTAACCCATTCACCTGCAATGCCTATCTGATGCAGGGTGACAACTATATTCCGTACTACAAGATGAACGACACGGGAGACGCCATCGTGGGTGTTGCTGCGGGCACGCCCATTCTACCTTGCGAGGGTGTGTTTGTGTATTGCAACACTTATAATGCTAGTGTCACTTTCACTACCACTGGGCCTTCAAGCCCTGTTGGCGAAGCCCCTGCAAATCCTGTGATCTTGTTGCCTACACATGACCTCAATACGCATCAGGATGCTACGATGCCTGTGACGGTGACTATAGGTTTGTACCCCGGCTGGAACTGGATTGCACCATCCGTTGAGATAAGTGTGGAAGCCATGCAAGACGCGCTTGGCGACGATGCCATCATCCTTCGTGAGGAAGGCAATACGAGCGAAACCGTCAGTCCTGGCCAAATGGTTAAGGTTTATGTGAACGAAGATGGCATGTACAATTTAACGGGCCGTCCCATTGCCTCCCACATCACCGTTGATAATCCGGGCGTTTATTGGATTGGCTTCACAGGCGAACCACAAGAGTCGTTAGCTCAGACAATCATCAACTCGCTTGGCATCACACCTCTGTATGGCGATAAGATCATCTCGCAAGACGGAGGCTTCGCCATCTACGGTCCCTCTTGGAAAGGCACTCTTACCGAACTAGTGCCAGGCAAGGGCTACATTTATGTTAGACCTTCAACGGAATGAAGAATGTGACGATTGAATTAAAAATTGGTTGTATACATGAAAAAAGGCGGTTCGAGCCGCCTTTTTTTTCATTATCTCAGTTCCAACAAGCAGACATTCTCTACATGCTGTGTGTGCGGGAACATGTCGACAGGCTGCACTGCCATAACCTTGTATGCTGAATCCAATAGTTGTAAGTCGCGGGCCTGCGTGGCGGGGTTGCAGCTGACGTAGACGATCTTCTTGGCGCGGATCTTCAGCAGCTGTTCCACCACCTTCTCGGCCATGCCCGCTCGGGGCGGGTCGGTGACAATGAAGTCGGGACGGCCGTTGCTGGCGATGAAGTCGTCGGTGAACACCTTGGCCATGTCGCCGGCATAGAAGGTGCAGTTCTTGATGCCGTTGATGTCGGCGTTGACCTTGGCGTCGTCGATGGCGGCCTGCACATATTCGATGCCTACCACTTTGTTCACGAACCTTGAGAAATACTGGGCGATGGTGCCTGTGCCCGTGTAGAGGTCGTACATCAGCTCATCACCTTGCACGTCGGCGAGGTCGAAGGCGGTCTTATAGAGCCGCTCGGCTTGGTAGACGTTGGTCTGGAAGAAAGACACCGGTCCGATGCGGAACTTCAGGTCGTCGAATCCTGGGCGCGGCGATTTCATGGTTTCGATGAGGTAAGGCTCGCCCTTGAGGCACTCGAACGGCAGGTCGTTGATGATGTCGTTCAGCTTCGGGTTGATGACAAGGAGCAACGACACGATCTGAGGGAAGGCCATCTCCAGTGCGGGGATGAGTTCGTGGCGTATCACCTCGTTCTCTTCGCTGATGACGAGGATGACCATAAACTCGCCTTTCGAGTTGCAGCGGACGACGAGGTTGCGCATGAGGCCTTCGTGGGCGCGGAAGTTATAATAGGGGAGGTGGCGTTCCATCGTGAAGCGACGGACGAACAATCGGATGTCGTTCGACGGGTAGGCTTGCAGGTGGCATTGCTCGATGTCGACGACGCGGTCGAAGAGCTGAGGCAGGTGGAAACCGAGGCCCTTGCAGGCGTCTTCGTCATGGGTGCCTGTGGGCGCGCCGTCGGTGAGCCACTTGCGGTTCGAGAAGGTGTATTCCAGCTTGTTGCGGTATTGGAACTGCTTCTCGCAGCCGAGGATGGGCCGTATCTCGGGGTATTCTATCTTACCGATGCGGTCGAAGTTGTCCTTCACCTGCTTCTGCTTGTAGTAGGTCTGCCACTCATAGGCCATGTGCTGCCACTTGCAGCCGCCGCAGAGGCCGAAGTGCTGGCATACGGGCTCCACACGCTTGTCCGACAATTTCTTGAAGTTCAAGATCTTGCCTTCGAAGAAGTTCTTCTTGCGCTTGTAGACCTCGATGTCGACCACGTCGCCGGGCACGCCAAAGGGGATGAAGACCACACGCCCCTCGGGCTTGGCCACCGACATGCCTTCGGCACCCGCGTCGATGATCTCGACGTCTTCGATGTATTCTGGTTCTCGTTTTACTTTGTTTCTCACCATAGTCTTTGTTCTTTTAACCTTGACCCTGACCACTGACCCTGACCTTCCTGACAGTAAAGGCAGGTCATGGTCATGGTCAATGGTCATGGTCGTTAAAAATCTCCCAGGTTTTCTTCGCCTGTTCCTCAAACATCTGCATGCCGTTATACACCTTGGCTCCCCAGGTCTTGCCTAGCTCCATGAAAGCCGTCTCCTTCGGGTTGTAGATAAGGTCGATGAGGATGTGCTTGTTGCCCAGGGCTTGGTAGTGGATGTCGGGGAATTCGTCGATGTGCGGGAACATGCCCAAGGGTGTTGTGTTGATGATAAGTTGGTGTTGCCGCAAGACCTCATCGGTCAAAGTGTCATAGGCGTAGGCGCCTTTTTCTGCGCTGCGGCTGACCAAATCGAAGGGGATGCCTTTTTGTTTCAGCACATACTGGACGGCTTTTGAGGCCCCACCAGTGCCTAAAACCAGCGCGTGCCCAATAGCCTTGCCGTTGATGGCGCGGTTGAGCAGCTGCTCGAAGCCATAGACATCGGTGTTGTAGCCTTTCATTTTGCCATTGGTGATTTTCACCACATTGACGGCACCCACTGCTTTGGCCACGTCATCGATTTCGTCCAACATCGGGATAATGGCTTCCTTATAAGGTATGGTGACATTGAACCCGCAAAGGTCGGGGTATTTCTCCATCACCTCTTTCAGTTCGTCCAATGACTTGAGGTCGAAATGTTGATAGAGGCAGTCCAGACCTTCGTGCTCAAACTTGTTGTTGAAGTAGAAGCGCGACTGCGAGTGCTTCAATGGATGACCGATGAGTCCGTATCTTTTCATAGTATCTTGTAGAGACGCGATTCATCGCGTCTCAAAAATTATTATCCAATTCCAAACCAAGCGCCAAACCCTAAGATACACAACACACCTATGATGACACTGGCCAACACGATGCCACCGATGACGGCAACAACGCTCTTTTTGAAGTCCATGTCGAGGAAACTCGCAGCCAGGGTTCCTGTCCAAGCTCCGGTGCCCGGCAGCGGGATGCCCACGAAGAGCATCAACGCCACATAAAGGCCACGACCGGCTTTGGCTTGCAGCTTCTGTCCGCCTTTTTCGCCTTTCTTGAGACACCAACGGCAAAAGCCTCCGATGACCTTCTTGTCCTTACCCCATTCGAGGAAGCGGCGCGCGAAGAAGAAGATGAAAGGTACGGGCACCATGTTGCCGATGGCGATGATGAGGTAACTCCAGATGACGCTGGTGAAGGGGTGGGCGGCGTCGTAGAAGAAACCGTAGGCGACGGGAAGGGCGCCACGAAGTTCAACAATGGGAACCATCGCGATTCCAAAGATGATGAGGTATTGTAGGAATTTGCTCATGGTGAATTCTTATTCGGTTGTGTTGGGGTTTTGGTTGCGTTTGTGTTGCTCGATCAATTCCATGATTTCAACGTCGTTGGCCAACAGCTCCTTGTCGTATTCCAGGAAGTCGGGCCAAACTTCGAAGTCGGCGGTCAGGGCTTGGTCCAAGGCCTCCAATCCCTCGCTGTGGCTGCCTTTCACGAAGTAGGCGTAAGCCAAGAGATAGAGGAGCGAGGAATCGTTGTCGGTCTGTAACAAACCGAATTTGATGGTGTTGATGGCTTCGTCGATTTTGTCCTGCTGTCCGTAGAGGTCGGCGATATAATAATAGGCATCGGCGTCGTTAGGTGTCTGCTCTTGGATCTTGCGCAGGCATTCCATGGCCTTGTCGTATTCTTTCAGCTTCATGTAGTCGGTGGCGATGGAGTAGAGGTGGTCGGTCTCCCAAGGCTCGTATTCCAAGGCTTTCTCGAAGAATTTGATGGCCTTTCGACTTTGGCCACGGTCGCTGAAGACGTAGCCGAGACCTGCATAACCAGAACCTATCATCGGGTTGATTTCCAATGCCTTGTTGAAATGCTCCTCGGCGGTTTGCAGGTCGTTGAGGCGGTAGTAGCAGTCGCCGATGGTGGTGTGTATCATCGAGGTCTCCACGCCGTTGCGCAAGGCTTCCTCGAGGGTGTCGATGGCTTCCTTGTAACGTCCGAGGTCATAATAGATGTCGGCCAGGTGCATATTGGTCCAGAGGTCTTCAGGGTCGATGCTGAGGGCGTATTCGTATGGGTCGATGCTCTCTTCGTATTGGCCCATCATGCGGTAGGCGTCACCGATGTTGGTCCAGGCTTTGCTGTTGTACGGGTCTTTGTCGACCAGCTTTTGGAAATAGTCGATGGCTTCTTCCTTGCGGCCGGCGCTGAGGTAGCAGCAACGTATCTCATGGTAGATGGTGTCTTTGTCTTCGGCGAGTGCCAAGGCTTTGTCGTAGAACTCGAGGGCGAGGTCATACTTGCGCATGTGCTGGTATTCGTAGGCGATGGCGTTGTAGAGCTCGAACTTCTCGTCTTCGTCAAAATAGGGCAGGGCGCTGAAGTAGTTCTCCAGGGCTTCTTCCGACTTGCCCAACACGGCGAGACAGGAGCCTAAAGTGAGGAAATAGTCGGGGTCGTCATCGTCGTCGACCCGTTCCACATGTTGCATGATGTCGAAGGCGCGTTGGGCGTCGTTTTCCAGCAGGTATTGTCGGGCGTACTTGATTTTCAGCTTGTTGCTTTCGGGGTGTTGCGACATGGCCAACTCCACGGCCTGCCGCGACCGTTTCAACTCGTTGTTCTTGGTATAGTGGTCGATGATGTACTCAAACTCCTCGCTGTCGAAGTAAACCGAGTCGTTGCCCTTCAGCATGGCCTCGTACTTCTCGACGGATTTCTCCATCTCGTCGTCGTAGTCACCATAATAGTCTTCGTCATCAAACATGGGTGTTTCCTCTCCTAAATTTTGCGCAAAAGTAATAAAAAAGGAGGATATATGGCTTTTTTTGTACTTTTGTACGGCTGATAACACAAACGACGATGAAAAGATTTGCCTTATTATTGATTTTGTTTTCATTGGTTTTCAATGCAATGGCGGATGGCCCTTGGACGGTGCGTTCTGTGCCGAATACGCGTTTGAATGGCAATGACATCCATGTTTCCGACCCTGATGGATACCTGTCGGACAGTGTTGAGATGACCATCAACACGGCCTTGAATGCCATTCGCGACAAGGCTGATGTCTTCGTGGTGACTTTGACCTCCATCGGGGATGCCGATCCTAGGCATTTTGCCACGGAATTGTTCAACTACTGGGGCATAGGCGATGCCGAAACCAACAATGGCGTGCTGCTGCTCTTTGTGGAAGACCAGCATGCCTTGGAGACGGAGACGGGCTATGGCGCCGAAGAGACGCTCACCGACGCCAAGTGCGAACGCATTTTTACCAATACCATCAAACCTTTTTTCAAGGCAGGCGACTACGAGGGTGGACTTTGCGCTGGTGTGGCCGACATCGTGACCGTCTATGGAGGTACGGTTCCCGATGGGTTGAAGACGACCTTGCCTGGAGGAGGGGATGGCGAAGGAGATACCGGCAGTGATCTTGATTTTAAAGAGATTGTCATATTTGTCGCGATAGGTCTTCTATTGCTTGTCTTGCCTTTCTGTGGCCTTGTCTTTTGGGCGGCCAAAAGCAAAACCAAAGCCGCTGTTTCTGACGAACACAAAGCCTTTGAGGAAGCAGGTGCCACCTACGTCGATGGGTTGAAGAGCTCTTGGACGGGATCGCCTTGGGATGGTAGGGGTTGCTTGGGTGCTATGACGATTGGCTTGTCTGTTTTCCTGATCATGTTCATTGCACTAATAATCGTGACATCCTTTTCCACTGGCATGAGCACAAATCGTCAAGCCTTTTGGGTGTTTTGGGTCACTTTGTTTTTGTATCTCACTTGGGTCTGCTTCCGCCATAACCACCGTGTGCTCAAGATTGCCAAAAAGCTTTCCAAGAACACAATCAGTCCGAGGTCGGTCTACAAGGCGGCTTTGGACCACGGCGCCAATAAGGCAGCGATGTGGATGGCGCCATGGCTAGGCTGGATTTATTACGTCATTCTCAAGAAAAAGCTACAGAGCGCTGAGGCTTGTGTCTGCCCGAAATGCAATAGTACTATGGAGGCTTATCCTGCATATAGGTTACCCGAGGCCCATGTGGTGGAAAACCGCTTGGGAGCTTTGGATTACCAACCCTACCGATGCTTGCATGGTCATGTGGTGGTGGTCAAGGAACATGGCAGCCAATTCGAGAATTTCACCACTTGCGAGAAATGCGGTGCCTACACCATGAAGCAGACCGAGACAAAGACCCTCAGGCAGGCCACCTACGACCAGGCTGGGGAGAAAATGGAGAGCTATGAATGCCAACATTGTGGCGAGACCCTTATGAAGATGGTAGTGATACCGCAACTCATCCATTATAGCAGCAGCTCTTCCAGTTCGTCGAGTGGAAGTTCATCCCATTCTTCGTACCATTCTTCACGCGATGATTCGTTCATTTGTGCGTCCTCAAAAAAATTTTTTCACTGTTTCAAAAATAAAAGTTCCGTTTTACCCCTCAGATTTCTCCATATAGTAGAAGGAAGAAAAGGATCTAGAGGAAATTTAAGAACATCTGTTCTTTTATGTGCTTATTATACGGTCTTATGCTCCCCTTTTCAACAGCTATTTTGGTCGTTGATAATACGAGGGAAATTTTCAGGACAGCTATTACGAAGCCGTTTTGACCATAGATAAACAGCAAGGCAAAAGGACATCGTTTGACTGAATACCCGCTTCACAGCGAAGAAAAACGTCCATTTTCGCCCCGAAAAGCTACACAGGCTTCGGGTCGGGTGGGCGCTTTTGTTTTTCAGGTTATTTCTATTGAAGACATCTCTATGAAGATCGGAGGTGAGAAAAATGCCAAGGATGTCAAATCGCGACAAGGAAGAACTAGCCTTCTTTCTTAACGATCGCGGGCGTATTACCTACGCACAGTTGTGCCGCAGGTGCGAGCATGAATGCAAGCAGAGCTTTAGGGCGACTATCATCGCATGCCCTGCATACCTGTCCAAGCGACGAAAGAAAAATGATCAATAGCTTATTTAACGAAAGGAGATATTTATGACAGAAAAAATGATCAATAACACTAATCTTAAAAGCGCAGAAGAGCTTTACTACAATCCTCTTGTCCGCAGTGATACTGAGATGATAGTAGACAGCCTCATCCCTTCCGGCCTGACAGTGATCGCAGGTGCAGCCAAATCCTGCAAGAGCTGGCTCATGCTG
>ONKA01000020.1 GCA_900318265.1 uncultured Bacteroidales bacterium
GAACTGACCTTTGGTCTTCTTCAGGATTTTCTTTCTTCTGGCTCTTGAAGCCACTGCATTGACTGATCTTGTCATTTTGTTTGATTTTTTCGTCCAGCGCCTCGCTCCTTTCGAGAACTTTTCTGCTGAGACAAATTACACATTGGGTTAATTACATGAGAAGCATTTGTTTCACGACTTTCTCGTCTGCTCTCTCAACGATTGCAGTGTGGTCGAGGTTACGTTTTCTCTTCTGGCTCTTCTTGGTCAGGATGTGGCCATGATAAGCATGCTTTCTCTTCAGCTTGCCGCTACCCGTTACTTGGAAACGCTTCTTGGCAGCGGACTTTGTCTTCATTTTCGGCATTTTACAAATAATTTAAAGTATTAAAAATGAGTTTATTTCTTCGTTGATTTAGGAGCTATCATCATCTGCATGCGCTTGCCCTCCAACTTGGGCATCATCTCCACCTTTCCGAACTCTTCCAACTCTTGCGCAAACTTCAGCAACATGATCTCACCCTGTTCCTTGTAGACGATGGAACGTCCTCTGAAAAAGACCTCCACCTTCACTTTTGAACCCTCTTGGAGGAAACGCTTGGCGTGGTTCAGCTTGAACTCGAAGTCGTGGTCGTCGGTTTGGGGTCCGAGACGGATTTCCTTGATGACGACCTTGGTGGCTTTGGCTTTCTGTTCCTTCAGGCGCTTCTTCTGGTCGAAGACGAACTTCTTGTAGTCCATCGCCTTGCAGACCGGCGGGTTGGCATCGGGTTGGATCTCGACGAGGTCAACACCCAATTCTTCTACGATTCTCAGCGCTTCGCGTAAGGGGTAGATATTCGGTTCGACACCCTCGCCCACCAAACGTACCATCGGAGCCTTCACTTGCTCGTTGATGCGATGGTTGAATCCGTCCTTGTCCTTGTTGGGCTTCTGTCCAGGCCTACCTTTTTGTGGGATCTGTGCTATAGTTTTAGTCTCCTATATTAAGTTTATATTCAGTTAATTAGTTATCTCTTGTTCTGTTCTTCCTCCACTTGCTTTCTGATCATCGCAGCGAAATCGTCGGTCGGCATCGTGCCCAGGTCGACTTGACCATGCTTACGCACAGACACCTGATTCTCAGCCGCTTCCTTCTCGCCCACGATGAGCATGTAAGGATATTTCTTCATTTCAGCATCACGAATCTTACGGCCGATCTTCTCGTTACGCTCGTCAATGAGGGCGCGAATATCGGACTTTTTCAGATACGATTGCAAATTTTTCGCAAAATCGAGGTATTTTTCGCTGACCGGGAGGATTATCACCTGGTCGGGAGCCAACCACAGCGGGAACTCACCAGCGCAGTGCTCAAGCAACACGGCCACGAAACGCTCCATGGAACCGAAGGGTGCGCGGTGCACCATCACGGGACGGTGTTTCTCATTGTCGGCGCCGATGTAGCTCAGGTCGAAGCGCTCAGGCAGGTTGTAGTCCACCTGGATGGTACCCAGCTGCCACTTACGGCCGAGAGCGTCCTTCACCATGAAGTCGAGCTTAGGACCGTAGAAAGCGGCTTCGCCGTATTCCACATGGGCGGGCAGACCCTTCTCGGCGCAGGCCTCCTGGATGGCGGCTTCGGCCTTGGCCCAGTTCTCGTCCGTACCCACATACTTCTCGTGATCGTTGGGGTCGCGGAGCGATATCTGTGCTTCAAAGTTCTTGAAGTCAAGAGCCTTGAAGATGATTTCGATGATTTCCATCACGCGGATGAACTCTTCCTTCACCTGGTCGGGACGGCAGAAGATGTGGGCGTCGTCTTGGGTGAACGAACGCACACGGGTCAAGCCGTGGAGCTCGCCGCTCTGCTCATAGCGGTACACCGTGCCGAACTCAGCGCAGCGGAACGGCAGGTCCTTATAGGAACGCGGTTTCCACTTGAAGATCATGCAGTGGTGAGGGCAGTTCATCGGCTTCAGCAGGTACTCCTCGCCTTCTTCGGGTGTGGTGATCGGGCGGAAGCTGTCTTCGCCGTAGTGATCCCAGTGACCGGAAGTGACATAGAGTTGCTTGCCACCGATATGGGGCGTGATAACTTGTTCATAACCATACTCCTTTTGGATCTTGGTCAGATACTCCTGCAGGCGCAGACGAAGCTCGGTGCCTTTGGGCAACCAGATCGGCAGACCCTTACCCACAGTGTCGCTGAACATGAAGAGCTCAAGCTCACGACCCAACTTGCGGTGGTCGCGCTTCTTGGCTTCTTCGAGCAGCACGAGGTACTCTTCGAGTTCCTTCTGCTTCGGGAAGGTGATGCCATAGACGCGGGTCAGCTGCTTGCGCTTCTCGTCGCCACGCCAGTAGGCACCGGCCAATGAAGTCAGCTTCACAGCTTTGATGAAGCCCGTGTTAGGGATATGGGGACCGCGGCAGAGGTCGGTGAAATTACCACATTTATAATAGGTAATGGTGCCGTCTTCCAGCTCGCTGATCAGTTCTTCCTTATACTCATCGCCTTTCTCGGTGAAGTATTTCATGGCTTCGGCCTTGCTCACATCGACGCGCTCGAAGGTCTGCTTCTCACGGGCCAGTTCAAGCATCTTCTTCTCGATAGCGACGAGGTCGGCCTCGGTCAGGGTGAGGTCACCCGTGTCGATGTCGTAGTAGAAACCAGCATCCACTGCGGGGCCGATGCCGAACTTCACACCCTTATAGAGGGCCTCGATGGCTTCGGCCATGAGGTGGGCCGACGAGTGCCAGAAGGTAGCCTTACCTTCGGGGTCGTCCCAAGTGAAGAGTTGGATGGTGGCGTCCTCGTTGACGGGGCGCATGGCATCCCACATCTTACCGTTCACCTTGGCGGACAGCACGTTACGTGCCAAACCCTCGCTCAGGCTCTTGGCGATATCCAACGGCGTGACACCGGCTTCAAATTGTCTGACACTATTGTCAGGGAAGGTTATGTTAATCATAGATATAGGTCTTTTTGAAAGCGGCTGCAAAAGTACAAAATATTTCCTTACGCACAGATTTTCAGTCTTTGAGAAGATTTTTTTCACCTTAATTATAAAAACACTAAATTTGCGGCAAATTATCCATCCATGAAACGATTCATCATCCTTATTTTCCTTGCAACCATGTCATTCTTTGGTTATTCCCAAGACTGGTTCGGCTTCAACCGTTATCAAGCCGACAATGAACGTATTATCACGAGTGGCGACTGGCCTGAGGTGGTCTTTATGGGCAACTCCATTACCGACAACTGGGCTTATTTCCATCCCGATTTCTTTAGTAGCAACAACTTCTGCGGCAGGGGCATCGGCGGACAGACCTCGTCACAGATGCTGGTGCGGTTCACCGACGACGTCATTGCCCTCCATCCCAAGGCCGTGGTCATCATGGCGGGTACGAACGATGTGGCACACAACGAATATTGGGTGTCGCCCGAACGGGTGGTCGACAACATCATCGCCATGTGCAACATCGCCCAATCCAACGGCATCGTGCCCATCATCAGCTCCATCCCACCCTGTTCCGAGTTTCCATGGAGAAAAGAGATCAACAATCCTGGCCAAACCATCGTCGACATCAACAAAAGCCTAAAGGCATTCGCCGATGCGAATGGAATCGTTTACGTCGACTACCATTCAGCCCTTACCGATGAGAAGCTCGGTCTCCCCAAGACACTCAGCAATGACGGCTGTCATCCTCTCCCTGACACTTATTTCACCATGGAAGAGATGGTTTTGGAGGCCATCAGGAATGCATTGAAAAAATAGCATCACATTATCTCTGCTCATCAAAACATCTTTACTAACTTTGCGGCCAAATCTTTCAATCAATGAAAAAGCTATCACTCATTCTATCACTGCTTTTTGCAACTATTTTCGGCACTTTCGCACAAACCTCGATACAGGTCGATGAAACAAGGGCACATAAAACAGCACAAGCCTTCGTCAACACCAAGACTGCCTTTAAAGGACAAGCTTTAAGCTTGGTGTCATCCGACGGCATGTATGTCTACAACATCGGCACACAAGGCTTCGTCATCATCTCAAGCAACACCGTCTTACCCCCTGTTTTGGGTTGGTCGGACCAAGGGACATTCCCTGATATGGATGACGCTCCCGAGAACTTCCGCTCCTGGATAGCGCATTACGGAGCGATGGTTAGTTTCGCAACACAAAACGGCATTCAGCCTGAGGCCAAGGTGCTACGTCAATGGGAAGAAGCCGCACAAGGCGTCTTTGGGACACGTGATGTCACAACGGTGGATCCTTTGGTCAGCACACACTGGAACCAAGACTGCTACTACAACGAATACTGCCCTGATGCTCCCGGTTATGGCTGGGGCGGCTGGGGTGGCGGTCCCTGCGGACACGCCTATGCCGGCTGCGTGGCCACCGCCATGGCCCAGGTGATGAAATACTGGGATTATCCCGAAACAGGCTTTGGCTCACACAGTTACGTCCATAGCGAATATGGTGAACAGAGCGCCAATTTTGCCGCCACCACCTATCGTTGGAACGAGATGCCCAACGAGGTTTGGAGCCACAACGACGCCGTTGCCACCCTGCTCTACCACTGCGGCGTGAGCGTCAACATGAACTACGGTCCTAGCGGCAGCGGCGCACAGAGTGCCGACGTGGAAGACGCGCTCCGCTCCTATTTCGGCTATTGCGGAGCCAAGTATCGCCAAAAATCCGGATATCAGGAAGAGGCCTGGATTGCCATGCTCAAGGCAGAGCTCGACCTCTCGCACCCTTTGTATTACTCAGGCGCTAACGGCGACAGCGGCCATGCCTTCGTTTGCGACGGCTACGACAACAACGACCTCATGCATTTCAACTTCGGCTGGAGTGGCAGCGGCGACGCCTTCTATTCCACTTACGACGTCAATGGCTTCAATCAAGGACAGGCGGTGGTGGGCAACATCTACCCTGTCAGCATCCAAGCTGACGCCAACGGCATCATCTACGTCAGCGAAGACGGTACAGGCGACGGCTCTTCGTGGAGCAATGCCACCAACAAGCTGCAGTTCGCCTCTGCCCTCTCGAGCGGCGGCAACACCAGAGTTTGGGTGAAGAAAGGGACCTATTACGGCGACACCTCCGATGCAGAAGGCGCCTTCTATATTTCGGCAAACAACCGCATCTATGGTGGCTTCGAAGGCAACGAAGCCCCCGATTATGACCTCTCGCTCCGCGATTTCGAAAAGTGTCCCACCATCCTCGATGGTCAGGGTGCCCGACGCGTGCTTTTGCAGGATCAAGCCTATACCTCGACCAACATGCCTATTTGGGACGGCTTCATCATCCAAAACGGCAGCATCGGCAGCGGTGCAGGCATTTACTTGAACAACTACGTCACGCTGAACAACTGCGCCATCATCAACAACACCGCTTCCATGTATGGTGGCGGCATCTACATCAACTCGACAGGCGGTACGGCACATGTGACTCTCAACAACTGCGTCATCATGGACAACAACGCCTCGATGGGCGGCGGCGTGTGCGACCGCGTCGGCGCCGACTACAACAACTGCCGCATCAGCAACAACATTGCCTCCACCAAAGGCGGCGGCATATACCTTTATAATAGTGCCGAGCCAACGCTCAAAAACTGCATCATCAGCAACAACACCGCCACCAGCGCTGGCGGCATGTATGCCCGCGGCCAGTTCACCGCCTACAACTGCGATTTCGTGATGAACCTCGCAACGGAGAGCATCGGTGGCATCTATCACGAAAACAACCACAACAAATACTACAACTGCATCGTTTGGGGCAACGTCGCCAACGGCCTGCCCAACCAGTTTGCCGGCCTCAGCGATTTCGACCATTGCGCCGTCTGTGGCATCGTCAATGGATCGGACAACTACAACATCCCCAACGAAAACAATGGTGATGAGCCTGGCATCTACGTCCGTTTCAACCATCCCGCATCCGGTGCAGGTGCGTCGCACCATCGCGACGACTGGAGCCTCAAACCGCGTAGCATCTGCCTCAACGCAGGCAAGCCAAACACCACGGGTTTGGGCAACACCGACATCGCAGGCAACCCACGCCTACAGAAAGGCCGTGTTGACATAGGTGCCTACGAGAGCTGCGCTTCGCTCACGCTGGTTGAAGATGCACTTTATGAGAGCGACATCCCCTACTGGTTCTTCAGCCGTCCCTTGACCGAGCCCGGCTACTACACAATGGCACTTCAGGGACACGATTGCGACAGCGTCATCGGGCTTACCTTAATGGTGTTGGAAGGTGTGGAAGAAGACGGCCCTTCGACTCCTTCGACAGGCTCAGGAGCCTCTGGGGCCTTTGCGGTATGGCCTAACCCGACGACGGGACAAATCCACATCGATGCTGAAACGCCTTGCGATGTCGAAGTCCGCAATATGTTGGGGCAAATTGTTTTGCAAACCGAAAAAGTAGAAACCATCGAGATTTCTAATCTCGAAAACGGGATTTATTTCTTGATAGTTAAACAAAATAGCAAAAGATTAGTCACCAAAATTGTAAAACAATAATGGAACAAACCCAACAAATAAAGATAATCGACAGAGTCAATCTTACAAAAGACGGCTTATTTGTAAAAGGAACTAAACAAGAGATCCATCTACAACAAGGTTCGTTGGATGGTGCTTGCGCTGTATATAGCATGATGATGTGCTTGATAATGAATAAGGTAATTCTAAGAAGAGATGTTGCCGATTTATACTTTTCACATGATGGCAGATCTTCAAATGGAAGGTTGGTAAGGTTGTTTCTGGAGCAACAGGGATTGATTAGAAATGGTTATGACTTTATTAGCCTTAAAGCCGACCTTTACAATACATCTCGAAAAAGAGTAAATGTAAGTTGTTGCGTTTCAAAATTCTATGCTGAAACAAATGGCATAATCCCTAAGGAAGAGTTTGAGATAAAGACCACATTAAATGAAGACATTATTAAATCCTTGGATAGCAACAAGCCCGTTGAGATCGGGTTTACCCGAAAAAAAGACAAAAGCGGCCACGCAATAGTTGTCATAGGCTATGCAGAAAACCAAAAGAACGTTTCTTTCTTCTGTCTTGACCCAAGGTTTGACTTACCGAAAGGACATTTCTGGAATAATATTCTTCAAGTCAATATGGATTCTACCGCAATATACAATTGTGTGAACTATCAAGAAGAATCCGTTGTTACCATTGACCAATTACTCTTATTTGAACCAAAGTGATATGAAAACAGCATATTTCTCAGCAGGTTGCTTTTGGGGCGTGGAGTATTACTTCAAGCGTCTCAAAGGCGTGACGAAGACCGTCGTCGGATTCATGGGCGGCGACATGGAAAACCCAAGTTACAAACAAGTTAAGACGGGTACCACGGGGCATTTAGAGACCATCGAAGTGGAATACGATCCCGAGCAGGTT
The DNA here is from genome assembly GCA_900318265.1 of uncultured Bacteroidales bacterium. GTDB lineage: Bacteria > Bacteroidota > Bacteroidia > Bacteroidales > F082 > Limimorpha. Next base: position 7,373 of record ONKA01000020.1, read on the forward strand.
TCCTACGAAGCCTTAGTGCGCTATTTCTTTGAAATCCACAACTTCGAGCAAGTCAACGGCCAAGGCATCGACATTGGCACGCAATACCTTTCCGCCATTTGGTTCAACGACACCGAAGAGCGCGACACGGCCATCAAGGTCTTTGGCGAACTAATGCAGATGGGCTATCATCCTGCCACGCAGATTCGGCAGGCCATGGCCTTCTACCGTGCTGAAGACTACCACCAGGACTATCTAGACGAGCGTGGGGAAACGCCGGAATGCCATGTTTGGCGGAAAATATTTTGAAAAAGGGACGCAATCGCGTCCCTTTTTCAAAATCATTATTTCACCACAAATTTCCGTGTAACACCATCAATGGCAATGAAATACATGCCTTGGGGCAGGTTCGACACATCAATTTGTTGGGTTTCTCCTGTGATTTGTCCTATCATCAAGGTTTGACCCATGGTGTTGGTAATGCGATATGTGTTGGTTTGAGACGCGATGAATCGCGTCTCTACAAAGAGGATACCATGGGTAGGATTGGGATACACCATGATGTCATCATTCAATTCCACCACGCCATCGGTTTGCACGGTGACGAAGTCATGGATGCCGTCAACGGACATGGCTGGCTCCGATTCGCAGTTGCCACCTACAATCGTGTTGATGGCTGTCACCTGATAATAGAAATTCGGGGCGCTGGTGTCGTGATCCTCATAACACGTCGCATTGCCGTTGGCATATCCAATTAACTCATAATCAGTTCCATTGGTAGAACGGTAGACATGATAATGAACCGTCTCGCTTATTGTACCCGCCCACACGGCATTGGTGACTGTGATATTGTCAATCACCAAAGAATAATTCGACACATGGGTGAAATGGCGGAAACCGAGGTAAATCTCTTGCCCAACATAAGCCGAAAGGTCGACAGAATAGGCTTGATACGGGTTGCTGGAATCCCATTCGGCAATGGTGGTGATGCTCAGCCCGTCGCTTGAAGCTACGGCCACTCCAAAATGTTCCGTCGGATACGAGGGATCATAGCCTGCAGCATAAAAGGTCATCGACGCATTCTCCATCACCTTCACTTTTGGCATGAAAGCGTAGTTATCGGGCTGAAGTGATCCTAAGCCGTTCATATAGGAAAATGAACTTAGCGAGGCGTTGGTGTTGGTAGTGTTGACAGAGCCATCAGAATTCATGCCTCCACCGCTATAGATGCCAAAGATCTGTCCGTCGCCATCGGCATCGAGGAAGGTCCAACCTTGCGGGTCTTCTTCAAAACCGGTGTAAATCTCGCGTTCCCACGAAATCCTCACCTTGTCACCCAGATTTTCTGCCCTAAGGTTTTTCGGTGCCACGCAATCCAATTCGGCTTCTGCACATTGCGGAGCGGCAAGAGCATAATAGTCACCTGTCTCGCGACTACCCTCTTGGATAATACGGATGCAATAATCAGAGGTATACCGGTTCACTTCATGGGTGAAAGAAGTCTCACCGTGATTGAGGGTGGCAATCAGTTCGTTATCGGCATAGACCAGTGCTCCGATAGCAGGACGCGTCACTTCAGCCTCAACACCAGTCACCTTGATATCATCAACACAGAGGAAATAGGTATCACCCGTCGTATTGAAGTGGCGAATGGCGACATAAATCTGCTGTCCAGCATAGGCCGAAAGGTCAGCAGAATATTCGGTGTAGGTACCCGTGCTGTTCCACTCTTGAATCATGGTGAAATCAGAAGGATTGGTGTTGCCCGATGTAGATACAGCCACACCAAAATGTTCAGGGTCGGGGGCAATGCCAGGCATGTCGGCATCGCAAGCCATGAAGGTGATGCGACCATTGGCGTTTGGAGTCAATCGTGGCGTGACGATGAAATTGTCGGGGTTGAGTTCATCCATTCCGGCCATCCATGACCATGAACGCAAGCCGATGCCTCCATTATAACCGCCGTAAGGATACACACGGAAATTCTGTCCATCGTTGTTGGCATCGATGAGGGTGAGGTCCATCAAGGTGCTGTCGGCAAAGTCGTAATAGAGTTCCTCCACGGGGAAAGGCACATTCATCTCAGGTAAGGTCCACGAGAGTTGCACTTGGTTGCCGTCACTCTCTGCGTGAAGACCGTTGGGCGAGCCTTGGAATTGGTCGGGCGTGCGGTAAGTCCAAGCGTAGGTTCTTTCCAAAGTTGAGCCCATCCCATAATTGGCCCTCACTGTGGTCGTGTGACAGGAACCATCGGCAAAGCCTTCTGTATCCAACAAGAAACGGTGTCCATGTTGATTTTGGGCTACCGTCTGGCCGTCGAGAATGATATCGCATCCCAACAACGGTTCATATCCAGACCCATCTCCAATGGAAATGTCATCGACACAAAGGGCAAACTGGTCAGAGCAAGAACAGTGGCGAATGGCGAGGTATGCTTCCTGCCCTTCATACGCACTCAAATCGACAGAGATTTGCCACCAATTGCCTTGGAGGTCGCCAGTCACATCGCGGAACTGACGAATAGATTGGCTTTTGCCAGTCAAAGTCCATTCCCACAAATTGGTGAAATCCGAAGGATTCGTGTTGCTTTCCGTGGAGATAGCCACTGCAAGATGCTCGGCGGGATAATCCTCGTCCAAGGCACAAAAATAGAAGTTAATCAAACCGCCAGCACGAATTGTCATACGGGGTGAGACCAAGAAATTGTCGGGCGTAAGGGGCGAACCGGAAACATAGTCGTAGGAATACGACACCACCATGCCATCAGTGCTATGATGTCCATAGCCACCTTGTGGGAACAGATTCCATGTTTGGCAGTCGCCATCGTTATCTATGGTAGTCCAATCCAAGAGTTGGCCTTCCTCATAGTCATCTTCAAATCCAAAGTATGCATCTAATGTTTCGGGATTGAAATTCGGTGCACGATAAAGCACGTAGCCCGAGGCAGAGACATAGTTCTCAACATCCATTTGGGCTTTGGCTCCAAAGGGAGCGGTCATTAGTAGTGCCATTGTCAGGAATGGCAGGATGTGTTTTCGCATAAAGAATAATGTAATTAACGTGAATTTAAATTGGGCTGCAAAGGTAGGGCTTTATCCTGATAATCCAAAATCTTGAAGCAAAACCAAATAAAAAGGCTAATTCTGTTTTGACAAAACGAAATAATCGCTACCTTTGCACATCATTTCACTAAAACCAACAATTATGGCAAAAAACATCGAAGAAATCAAAGCCGCGTTGGCCGCTTACGGCATCACCGGCGTGAAAGACGTTTACTATAACCCGAGCTATGAGCAGCTCTTCAAGGACGAGATGGACCCCGCCCTGACCGGCTACGACAAAGGCGTGTTGACCGAACTCGACGCCGTCAATGTGATGACCGGCATCTACACCGGCCGCTCGCCCAAGGACAAATACATCGTCATGGATGCCAAGTCGAAGGACACCGTGTGGTGGACCACTGAGGGCTACAAGAACGACAACCACCCGATGAGCGAAGAGGTCTGGGCACAGGTGAAAGACCTCGCCAAGAAACAGCTCAGCGGTAAGAACCTCTATGTCGTCGATGCCTTCTGCGGCGCCAACAAGGACACCCGCATGGCCGTCCGCTTCATCATGGAGGTGGCATGGCAAGCCCATTTCGTGCTGAACATGTTCATCAAGCCCACGGCTGAGGAACTGGCTGACTTCAAGCCCAACTTCACCGTCTACACCGCCTCAAAGGCCAAGGTCGACAACTACAAGGAACTCGGCCTGAACAGCGACACCTGCGTGGCCTTCAATGTCAGCAGCCGCGAGCAAGTGATTCTGAACACCTGGTACGGTGGCGAAATGAAGAAAGGTATGTTCTCGATGATGAACTACTACCTGCCGCTGCAGGGCATCGCCGCCATGCACTGCTCCGCCAACACCGACATGAAGGGCGAGAACACCGCCATCTTCTTCGGCTTGAGCGGCACTGGCAAGACCACCCTTTCGACCGACCCGAAGCGTCTGCTCATCGGTGACGACGAGCATGGCTGGGACGATGAAGGCGTGTTCAACTTCGAAGGTGGCTGCTACGCCAAGGTCATCAACCTCGACAAGGAAAGTGAGCCCGACATCTACAACGCCATCAAGCGCAATGCCTTGTTGGAGAACGTCACCGTCGATGCCAATGGCAAGATCGACTTCAAGGACAAGAGCGTGACCGAGAACACCCGCGTCTCTTACCCCATCGAGCACATCGAGAAGATTGTGAAGAACGTGCGTCCCATTTCGGCTGGTCCTGCTGCCAAGAACGTCATCTTCCTCAGCGCCGACGCCTTCGGCGTGCTGCCTCCTGTCAGCATCCTGACACCTGAACAGTGCAAGTACTACTTCCTGAGTGGCTTCACCGCCAAGTTGGCTGGCACCGAACGCGGCATCACCGAGCCCACACCTACCTTCAGCGCCTGCTTCGGCCAAGCCTTCCTTGAGCTACACCCGACTAAGTACGCCGAAGAACTGGTGAAACGCATGGAACAGAGCGGTGCCAAGGCTTACTTGGTGAACACCGGTTGGAACGGCACGGGCAAGCGCATCAGCATCCGTGACACGCGCGGCATCATCGACGCCATCCTCGATGGCAGCATCGAGAAGGCCCCGACCAAGATGATTCCGTACTTCAACTTCGAAGTGCCGACCGCATTGCCGGGCGTCGACCCGAACATCCTCGACCCGCGCGACACCTACGCCGACAAGAACGTCTGGGAAGAAAAGGCCAAAGACCTCTCTTCGCGTTTCATCAAGAACTTCGAGAAGTTCACGACCAACGAGGCGGGCAAGGCTCTGGTGGCTGCTGGACCGAAACTGTAAACGCAAAATTGTAGAGACGGTGTGCACACCGTCTCTACATAGACACACGATGAGCCGCTCCGATTGGGGCGGCTCGTTTTGCATTATCCTTGCGCATTGTCAAAACCAACATCTTTTCCCTCCACATTGTTATTATTTTTGTAATTTTGCAACTTAAATTAATAAACGCTTAAACTAACTATACTAAAATGGCTACTACAATGAAAAAACTATTTGCTCTTATCGCTGCTATCGTATTGTGTTTCAACCTGAACGCACAAAATCCATTCGACGATGAGCAAGTCATCGTAACCCCTGACTTCTTACATTTCTACTTCCATGGCTGTTCGCCTCATGGAGGCCAGGTGACCATCACGAATTATACCTCCGAGGACTTGGTCGTCAACCGTTGCTACGCCGAAAACTTCAACGTGGAATGCCTTTACGAAGGTCGGAACATCGCTGAAACGGGCATGTTTGTTCCCATTGGTGAGACCGTCATCCTCGACACATACGCCACCCCAACAGCTAAGGATGTATACGGGACCCTGTGCATCGACACCGATTTTGGCCTCTTTACCATAGCCATTTATTATGAGACCACTTACGATGTCGACGAAAACATCCCAACTTTCAGCCTTGCCCCTATTCCTGCCAACGAGTTCATCACCATCAAGGGCGAAAATTTGGGCATGGTAAGCATTTTCAACATGTTGGGACAAAAGATGGAAGACCATTTCGCTGAAGGAAGTGAACTTGTCATTTCCACGAGCCATTATCCGAATGGCATATATTTTGCTAAGACCGCCCAAGGTAAAACCCAACGATTCATTATTGCACATTAATCTATCAAATCAAATAACAAAATCACATTAAAAAATGAAGAAAACTATTAGAAGATTTTCTCCCGCGGTGCTTGTCCTCTTCGGACTTGCTTTATTATGTGGTTGCTCAAGCCAGTCCAGAACTTCAAAAGGAGGTGTCACCCTCAGACTTAAGCCGCAACAAGGCAAAATCTACACCCTCACATCAAAGTCAAACGTGATGATGCTTATTGAAGTGCAAGGCCAAAGTATGAACCAATCACAAAACATGGAAACTCGACAGTCATTTACAGCAAAAGAGATCACTACAAGCGAAAGCACTTTTGAAACTCAAGTCGAGTCTATCAAGATGTCCATGTCGAATATGGGCATGAAGTATGAATACGACTCCGAACATCCAGAAAAGACCAGCCCGATGTTGGCCGAGCAAACTAAAGCTTTCGATGAAGCCATCAAAAAGCCTTCGACGGTGAATTACGACCTCATGGGCAAGGTGATTGATTCCATCGACCTTGAGATGAGCCAACTTGGCGCCGCCATCATCCAACTTCCCGAAAAGGAAGTAAGTGTGGGCAGCACCTGGACTCTTGACAAAGGCCAAAGCGTCAGTGGCATCGAAGTCAATGCAAAGATGACCTATACTGTCACCTCTATCTCGAAAAAGAGCGTTGATGTCAGTTTCACTGGCACGGTTGAATCGACGGAAGTGACGGGAAGCTATAATGGCACTGCCAACATTGACCCGAAGACGGGATTGATTACCGCCAACACCACGAAGTCCAACCTCTCCATGACCATCAACGAACAAGGCATGAGCATCCCTGTCACCATCGTAGGGACCACTACTGTTGAGGTTAAATAATGGCTTTCGCAGAATACGCAGAAATCTTTGATTCGACGAAGTCAATTATATGAAAAAGAAAAACCAGCGATGTCCTCGCTGGTTTTTTGTTTTCACTATAGCCATAATGCTTAGTTCAGCATGACCGGCATGAGCAGCATGAGCAGGTCTTCGGCCTCGTTCTCGTTTTCGACGGGCGTGATGATACCTGCACGGTTAGGAGCCGACATCTCAATCTTCACCGTCTCAGAGTCGAAGTTGCTCAGCATCTCTTGCAGGAAGCGTGAATTGAAGCCGATTTCCATGTCGTCGCCTTCGTAGCTACATGTCAGGCGTTCCTTGGCTTCGTTGTAGAAGTCGATATCCTCAGCGGTCAGCGTGAGCTCCTGTCCCGCAATGCGGAAACGCACCTGGTGTGTGGCCTTGCTGGAGAACACAGCCACACGACGGATGGCCGAGAGGAAGGTCTGACGGTCGATGGTCAGCTGGTTGGGGTTCTGCTTCGGGATGACCGCGTCGTAGTTGGGATAGCGGCCTTCGATGAGGCGGCAGATCAGCTGATAGTCGCCAAACGTAAACGAAGCATTGGTCTTGTTGAACTCGATGCGAACAGGTTCGTCGGCCAAGGTAGCCAGGATGCTCTTCAGTTGGTTGATGGGCTTCTTCGGCATGATGAACGATGCCACCACATCCGACTTGACGTCCATCCTTCTGTAGCGCACCAGCTTGTGGGCATCGGTGGCAACGAAGGTCAGGAAGTCGGCGGTCATCTCCATCAACACGCCCGACATGATGGGACGGATCTCATCCATACCCGTGGCGAAGACGGTCTTCTCGAAACCTTTGGCGAGCACGTCGGCAGGAATCTCCCACACCGAAGTATCAGCCATGGCGGGTAGCTGCGGGAACTCGTCGCTCTTATGACCCGCGAGTTTATAGCGGCCTTCGCCGGCGATCAGTTCGACTGCCAAAGTGTTGTTGTCGACCGAAACCGTAATCGGCACATCAGGGAAGTTCTTCATGATTTCCAACAACAGGCGAGCGGGAATCGTCACTTCACCCGTACCATCAACCATGTCAGGAGTGATGCATACTGTCATGGTCACATCCAAGTCGGAGGATGTGATTTTCAGCTGGTTCTCGTCCAGATGGAACAGGAAGTCGTCCAAGATGGGCAAAGTGTTCTTGGAGCCGATGACACCGCTAAGGGCTTGCAGGCTCTTTAATAGCTTAAGGCTTGATACTATGAATTTCATCGCGTTATATGTTTTTTATTCATTCTATTTTGAAGTGGTAAAAGTACAAATAATTGGAATATGAAGGACATTTTATCGAAAAAAAACTCATTTTTTAGAAACTACCAACACTCAGTCCAGCATATTTCAGTCGGTTCAAGAAATCGAGCATCGACTCGTAGGGCACGGCCACATATTGGAATTGCTTGTCATCTTTTGTTCGCGTGCGGTTCTTCTCTTTGGTCTCAGACAATCGTTGGTTGATGTCGGAGAATGTACAATGCACTTGGAATTGTCCGTCGCCAGAGTTGTAGTTGAGATAAGCTTGGAACATGTCGTCTTGGAAATAATAGGTGATGTTGCCCAAACGACGGTCGAACACAACACAACCTGTGACATACTTGTTGACGACATGACTTCCAAAGTTGCCCAAACCGATCTTGCCTACCGAAACGAAGGCATGCATCTTGTCGTTCCATACCATCTTCAAGTCAGGAATCACGATAGTGTTGCAGTAGAAATCAGAAGAGGACTCTATCTGCGGATAGCCACCTGCCAATTCGATGTTCTTGCGCAGTTCCTCGGTCTTTTCCTCGTTGGTTTCCGAACGGTAATACGGCAGGAAATTGGTTTGGGTCAAGTCGATGGATTCGCCTGACACATTGGCAAAGACCTCCGCCATGGCCTGCATCGCCGCATCGTCGAAAACAGGCGCATTAAACACGTTGATGCCCTGCAAAGTGAGACTGTCGTTGGGATATTGCGTGTAGTCACCATGTACGACAAAGGTGGCCAAAGGCGTATCAATACCCAGGCCAGTACTGCCGTGGCCCTTGATGACGCCACGAGAATCAAGTTCAAGTTGGGTATCGTATTTTGTTTCATCGCTCACCACGAAACGCAAACTGTCGGCATCAAACCACAAGACACCGTTCATGGGCTCGGTTTCATCTAAGTCTTTCCTACCTTCCTTGGGCGTCAGGAATGAACCGAAGTAACCGCCGTCGATGGCCAACTCATAATAGAGGCCGTTGGTCATCCGCTCATCAGCTTCGCGCATCCGTTCCACGTCAATCGGTATGCGAATTGAGGTGGGATCGATACGTGTGGCCGAAACGAACCAATGATTGAGGGAAGCTATGGTATCCATACCCATGGGCTCCGTCGCAGGGTTAAAGTCATCTTCGACAATAGGCATCTCCATACCCGTAGAGTCGCTCAGAGCTTCGTCCATCTCGACCAGCAAGGAGTCCTCAACGTGCTCAACGGCAACAATCTCAGGCTCTTCAAAGGCTAACAAAGCAAACTTTCCGTCGTAATAACCCAACTCCTCTGAAGCATCCAAAGTCAGTCTTCCTTGGAAGCCAAACTGCGTGTTCAGCTTGAAGTCGGCGGTGTCAGAAATATGGGCATAACCATGGGTGATGCCACCAACAGGCACAATGGTGTCCATCAGAATCGGGGTGCGGGCGCCATCGGCATTCACATAGTCCCAAGTACCTTGCGCGTCATAATAGTTGCGGCTATGAATGTTCACCACAGCGTTTTTGTAAAGATGGAATTGATTTAAGGTGTCGGCCAAAAGGTCGCCATTGATAGGCTCCAACTTCGACTCCGCGTTGATGTCGACATCATGCATATAGGGAAACACCGCTGCGTCGGCCACACGGATGATCTTCACGTCGTGGGCATGGATGACGTAGTTGGTCATGTCGTATTCGGCATTCATGCTATAAAACTGCAAAGAATCTTGTTCAGGCACTAAAGAAATGAATTTGGATGCATTGTTATGCACTTCTAGCAATTCTTCGTATGTCGTGGCAGTGGCATAGTCGCCAAAACTCTCTACAGGATTATAAAGATGCAGGCTGTTGGTGGCCATATCCCATTCGGCTTCCTTCAAGGAACAAATGTATTGGTTCATGGGGAAGTCAAGGCTACTGGTCTGATCAAGATAGTCGTATTTCACCTTTTGCGCGTCAAAGTCTACGTTAGCGCGGTAGTTGGTTGCCGAAAACGCGATGTTCGACGTGTCTGCAGAATACAAGAGGAAGTTAGCCGAGTCGGCCACAAAGGTTCGGGAATCCAAGGCGAAGTGGTCGGAGTCGAACTCGGTCAGTCCAAAACGCAACTTACCGTCGGCCTCATAGCCATCCGGCGACAATGTTGTCTTTCCCGAGAAATAAGTGTCGCCATACATGCAGATAGGCTTGTCAATGGTCTCAGTGGTCAGTTCAGGAAGACGGATATCCCACTTCAGCCGCAAGGCATCAGCCGAAGCCATAGGGAATCCAGTGCCGTCGTCGCGCGGCACCATCTTGAACTGGTTAGTGATGGCTGTGACGGAATCCAGATAGAACATAAACTGATCCGACTTGAAGGCAGAAGTCTGATAGTCGAGCTTGCCCTCGCCGAAGAAACCGCTTCGCGAAAGGAAGACTTTGTTGTGGAATCGTCCCAAGTCACCATACAAAGGATAGGATGCTGTCTCGTCCTCCCCTATCTGATGGACAAAACCCAAGGAGAAGTCTTCCATGACCACCAAAGGCTGCTCGATGTTGGGCATGATGCCGCCCGACACCAGCTCGCCATCGAAACGCACTTTCCGCATCGAGAGGTCGTTCAGACTGTCAACGACAAAGGGATACACGCTATAATAGAACTTGCCATCAAGGTCAGCTGCAGTCTGTACGGAGTCGACATTGCCGGGATGGAACACCCCTCCGTTGATTTTCCTGTAGAACTTGAAACCTTCAGCTTCACTGTGGAAGATGGGATAATCCGGTGTCTCATAACGGCTCGACTTATTGTCGCCATAGTCGATGTCCAGGCGTCCTTTCAGCCTCTCCAAAGTGCCATCGACGGGAATGATATGATTGTCGTATCGTGCATAGAATCGCAACGAGTCGATCTTTTCCATATTGATGGAGAAGTCTTCGTAGTTGAACTCGCTGTCCTTGGTAAAGAACTCGAACATTCCCGCCATGATGCCACCCGAGAACTTGAAATTCTGGTTTTTCGTGAAAGTGATACGTCCAAAGTCGGGCACGATGACCACACGTTTACGGTCGCTTAGTGAAATGGCCGATCCATTGACACCTTCGATTTGGCTTGTGATGCCAAACACCAGCAAGTCGTTGGTATGCAAGTCAAGGCTCAGGTTGGGCTGACGGTTGGTAGTCAACGTATGCAACTTGATGACATCGTAATCGATGGCCTCACGATAGGAATCCACCACGTCGAAAAAGCGAGGCAAGGCCGTGGCCCACTTCGTCTCCGAGTCATACTCCACGTAACCCTCAGCTTGCAGACGAAGGAGCAATGCGATGACCTGTTCGATGGGATAGCCCAGATATGAGGCCAAGTCGCCAACGGCAAACTTCACCTGTCGATCCACGTTGTCGAAGCCTTGCAGGAACTTCTCGATACGTATCATAGGATGGGATTGATCCAAACCTTGCAGACGCTTGAAGTCATCATGACGGAAATAGTTTACCGACACAACATCGCCCTCACTCACCGGGTTGACACCTTCCATCCTCCTGAAATACACCTGGTTGTCGTCGATGTCCCAATACATGGATTCGAGGAAGATATCAACGCCATGGAAATAATCATGGAAAGGCGCATCGCCATAGTCTTTTTCCGAACGGAACGCCATCAACCGGCGCGTCTTATTGTCATAACGGAAACCAATGTCATTGTGGTAGATGGAATCCATCTCGATTCCCGACAACGAATCGGTCAGATAAACACGCATGGCGGCGCGGTCCGACACCAGAAGCTCGTCCATCGACATCAGGAAACGGGGCGACTGAACCCTCACGACCTCCTTGCCGCCTTGGCGGAAATGGAAAACGGCTTTTTTGCTGACGCCGCCAAACACATCCACCTGGTTGCCCATCATACCAATACCACCCTCGAAGTCGATATTGTGCATCAAGTTAGAAATGGAATAATCAGAACGATACGACCTCACGCGAGGAAACATCGTTTTCTCGTTAGGCGCGTTCACCAACACTTTGTCCTCATAACGGCACAAGATGTCCTGATTGAAATGTTGGCGTTCGTGGAAAATGGCCGAGTCGATAGTGTATTCCGAACGGCTGAGGTCGAGCTCGTAGAAATCAGGCAGGGTGACATATACAGTCGTTGGTGATATGTCGAAACGCGACCAGTCGGCCGTGCCCCCAGTGCCTTCCCACCTATTGCCGTCCAAGTAATACACTCCTTTGGTGTTCTTGAGTAGCGACTCATCCTTTTGCGAAACCAAGGCCAAAGTGCCATCAATAGAAAGTTCAAACTGATCCTTTGACGGGAAACCCCACAGGGCATCACGGAGGGTCCATTTTGAGTTGCCTTTGGCCGACAAGACCTTGTCGACGAAGATGCCACGGCAAGAGGTAAGGTATTTGTCTACACCGTTCATCGACTTCTGCACCTTTGCATCGGTATAGCAGAGCCAGTTGTTCACATCTTTATGAGACAAACCTGCTGTAGGGAGCTTTTGCGCGATTTCAATGAAATTGAAGATGTTGGCGTAGGCCTTGCCCCCGCTCTTGGCATGGAGACGTTCACAAAGACCCATGATGATGTTGGCTTCTTGATTGTCATAGTAGCTGTCCCACACCCCTTTGAATGACTGCATGATGGCAGCCGCATCTTCTCGATCCTGTTTCGCAGTGGAAGAGCTCAAATACGACGAAAGCTTGTCATAAAAAGCGTTCTTTTCTGTAGGGAAAAACGCCTGAGCAAATGATGGGACAACGCTCACGAAAAGCGCAAAAACAACAATCAAGATTCCTTTCTTCATCAAATTATCAATTATCAATTGTCAATTATCAATTATCAATTACTTAACAAACTCAGCAGCCACCCAATTATTGCGACTCAGGTGACGGCAATAGCGCAAGCCAAGACGCTCTGCCTCCGACTTAATACTCTCCAAATCCTCAGTGTAGAACCCACTGAAGAAGATATGGGCATCGGGGCGCATGGCGTCCACATAATAGTGCATGTCGCGCAGCAGGATGTTGCGGTTGATGTTAGCCAGCACCACGTCGTATTGCCCCTTGATAGCCAAAGCGTCACCTAGCACAACCTCGATGTCGGAGATGCCATTCAACTCACAGTTGGTGAAGGCGTTGCGATAGGCCCACTCGTCGTTGTCGATAGCCACTGTTCGAGCAGCACCCAGTTTCTTGGCCAGGATGGCCAAAACCGCTGTACCGCTGCCCATGTCAAGCACTTCTTTCCCTTCGAAATCCGTCTCCAGCATCAGTTGGATGATTTGGGCGGTCGTCTCGTGATTGGCCGTTCCAAACGACATCTTGGGCTCGATGACCAGATCGAACTCGAAACTTGGGTCGGGCTCATGGAAAGGCGCACGCACACGGCAGCGTTCGTTGACCACCACAGGCTGATAAGAAGCCTCCCAGAGTTCGTTCCAGTCCTTATCGGGCATCTCCTCCACGTTCAGCAGACGGATGTCAGTGAATGACGGCTCCAGCAAGAGGTTTTCCACAGCCATATCATCACGGCAGTCCTCCGAGCAATAGGCCTTCATGCAACGATCTTCGTCCATGAACGAATCGAAACCTATTTCTGCAAGCATCGTAATCAGCATGTCGTGCTGAATGTCGGATGACGGTGCAGTGAAACTATATTCAAATGTTTTCATTCTTCGCCGATATGTGAGGCTTGGTCGCAAATGGAGACGAAGTCCTCAGCTTTCAGCGAGGCGCCGCCGATGAGGCCACCGTCGACATCAGGTTGCGAAAACAGCTCGTTGGCATTCTTGGCATTGCAGCTGCCGCCGTAGAGAATACGGATGTCGTCGGCTGTGGCTTCGTCGTAGTGTTCCTTGATCAACGAGCGGATGTAGGCATGCATCTCTTGAGCCTGCTCGGGTGTGGCAGTCTTGCCCGTACCAATGGCCCAAACGGGTTCGTAGGCGATGATGGCATCGTAGATGGCATCGCCATCCAGGTGGAACAATCCTTTTTCTAGTTGTTCCTTGACAACTTCGAAATGGCGGCCTGCCTCGCGCTCTTCGAGCACCTCACCCACACAATAGATGGGCGACATATTGTTCTCAATCAGACGGTTGATCTTCTCGGCAAGGACTTCGTTGGTCTCACCGAAGTATTTCCTTCTCTCGCTGTGACCTACGATGCAGTAGTCCACATCGATGGACTTCAGCATCTTGGCAGACACCTCGCCAGTGTAGGCGCCTTTGTCGTAAGCGCTACAATTCTGTGCACCCACATTGAAACGCTGCTCATCGAATTCAAAGTCGGTCAACAGTTCAAGATAAGGGAATGGCGGGCAGATGATGACTTCGCAATTCAGGTCATCCATCTCGTCAAGGCGGTCAAGGATGTCATCGACCAAGGTTTGGGCCTCATCGAACGTGAGGTTCATTTTCCAGTTTCCGGCTACGATTTTGCTTCTCATAACTATTTCGATTTAAAGATTTAAGATTCCTAATTTGAACGCGAGATTTGTTCTCACTATTAAAGTGCCAAAATTACGAATTTTTCGTATACTAACTGATTTTTTCTACCTTTGCAAAACAAATCACAAACAGATGTAGACATGAAGAAGGCTTTTCTCTTTGTTTTTCTGGTTTTTGCAAGCATTCTTTGCTTCGCCCAAGACGAACTCCCCACGGTCGTCCCTGACCGTCCTGGCTATACGTGGGGCGCCGATGTGACACCTCATCAAAAACTGATTTGGGATCATGGTTTTGGTTATGAAAAAACGCCCGAAGGAGCCAGCACTTTTACACTCAGCAGCAGCCTGCTCCGTTATGGTCTTTTCGAAAACATGGAGCTGCGTGTGGGCACCGACTTTATGATGTATAATGAGGGCGAAGCCATGGAACCTACATTCGGCATCAATCCGCTTACCATCGGGACAAAGCTGAAAGTCTACGAAGGCTCTGGCATTCTGCCTTCCATTGGTCTGTTGGCCGAAGTACAATCTCCCCACGTAGGCTCTAAAGACCTGCTTCCCTCCCACCTTGCCCCGTCGTTGTATCTGATTTTTGAAAATCCCGTGACCGACTGGTTCGGATTATGCTATAATGTTGGTGAACAATGGAATGGAGAAACAGCCAAACCCACCACTTTCTTGGGCTTGTGCCTCTATTTCAGCTTCAACGACCAATTCGGTGCTTTTGTTGACTCCTACAACTATCTGAACTCGGAGGAAGGCAACCAATACATGAGCGAGATTGGCTTCACATGGCTCGTGTCGCGCCGCGTACAGCTCGACATTGAAGGTGATTTCGACCTGCAGAACTTCGGCAAGTATTACGCCATTGGTTGCGGCGTATCGTGGATGATCAATTAGTCTTTATTTCACCCGAATTTTCCTTCCGGGCCAAAGCTTGACAGTCTTCTTGAATTTGTTGAGTTTGCAGATGATGGAGACCGTGGTGTAGTTTTCCACCGCGATCTCGGCCAAACTCTCGCCGCGTTTTATAACATGGTACTTCTTCTTGTCACGAAGCGGCGGATACACTGCTTCCACCACGTTGACGACAAAGTTAGCGTCCATATCGTTGTATGCATCATCAATCAGTTCCGACGACATGGAATATGACCTGTTGACGGGGCGGCCCTTGTCGAGCAGTGAATGTGAGAACAGCCATTCGTAGGTTTGTCGTAGGTAAAAGATGCGTGCCAATCGGCCATGGTTCTCGCCTTTCAAGCGGTCATAGATGAGTCGCGTGGTGTCGCCGCACGAGCGCATGGAGTCAACCACACGGTCGGAACATGAAACAGGCGTCAATTCATCAGCTGTACCATGGATAATCCAAAGTGGCAAGGTCGTCAAACCACATAGGTCGTTGTGTGGCAACCCGCCGCACATGGCCATGGCCGCCGCTATCTTGTGGGGATATTTCGACGCCACGTTCAAAGTGCCCCAGCCTCCCATACTCATGCCCAAAACATAGAAGCGATTGGTGTCCACCTTGTAATGGTTGTCAATCCAGTTGTATAGATTCATGACTTTTTCGGGGTCCCAAGGCTCTTCAGGCGTCTGTGGGGCAGCCACAATGGCATTGATGCGGCGTCCACGGAACAAAGCATCGATACAACCATAACGCAACACCATCTCCAAAGAGTCGCCACTGAGACTCTTTCCATGCAGGAACATCACCAAAGGTACCTCCTCCGCTTTTTCGTAGTTGTCGGGAAGATAAAGCCAGAAATCGTAGCCGTCCTCGATGAAACCGCGACATGCCATCAGTTGCGCCTTTGTGGTCAGAGGCAACGTGAACAGCATCAGTATGAGGAACAGCAACTTCTTCATGGTTGGTCTCAATTAGGTTTGATCGGCAAAAACCGCTTTGCAGCGACAGACCTCAATGGGCTTGTCGTCGTTAGGTCCCGTCTTTACCAATCTTATACAATATTCATTTTCAGCCGTTTGTTCGCGATAACAATCCAACTTGTCGCCTTGATGTGCCTCGGCCACATAGGCAATTTCGAACCTTTTCAGCCGATGTTCGCGATACCAAGCGATGTCCCAAAGATCAAGCACATGCTCGATGTACTTCACCGAGTTGACGTGTCCATTGATGTCGATGTCGTTGTAATTCACATCAATAGTGCGCACCAATTCGTCGTTTCCCGACATCTTCACGCGACCGCCTTTCTCAATGGGGCAAGGCTTATCGTCCACTATCCAGTCGTTGATGGCACCATTGTCAATGGAATAGATATCGGTAGGCTGCCGCGTCTCCGTATCAATCATCGCCCAAATGGAACGGCCGTAACCATAAACCTTTCCTTTGCCGTCCGACACGCAGAAGTTACGGCTGGTGAAGAACTTCATGGCACTTTCCACCCAGGTTTCAATCGTAAAACGCTCATACTGCGCAGGCATCTCCTCCATCTCGATGGCAAGTCTCGAAAGCACCCATGAGCGCTGAATGGTCATCAGGTATTTCATACCGAAGCCTCGGTCGGTGGAATGGAAATCGGCGGCATTCAGCATCTGGTTGCCCAAATGGCCAAGGAACATCCTTCCCGAGAAATCGCAGTGGAAAGGTTCTGCTATGAATTCGTATGTGCCTATTTTATTCATTATGCATTGATTCTAACACGTGGATCAATAATCCCATAAATGATATCTACAACGATATTCACGATGATCAGCATGACAGCAATCAGCAGCACCGCGCCCATGATGACCGGGAAATCATATTTGTCCAGTGCGTCGACCACCACCACACCAATACCTTTCCAGTCGAAGACGTATTCGACGAAGACGGCACCTGCCAACAGCGAGGCAAACCAACCCGAAACTGCCGTCACCACAGGATTCAAGGCGTTGCGCAAGGCATGAACGCAGATGACACGCCAAGGCTTCAGGCCTTTGGCACGCGCTGTACGCACATAATCCATCGACATGGCTTCGAGCAAGGATGTGCGCGTCAGCTCCGTCACAACTGCCAATGGACGCATACCAAGTGTCAAGGCAGGTAAGATAAGGTTGCGCAGGCTGAGGAACTCTCCCCTGCCGTATTCATCAACCGTGTAAAGGCTGCCCGTCATGCTCAAGCCAGTATAGTGTTCGAGCAGGAAACCGAAAATCCATGCCATCAAGATAGCAGCAAAGAACGAGGGCAGCGACATGCCTATCGTAGTGATAAACAAGGTTAGCTTATTTATGAACTTGGTGTTGATGACTGCAGCTAAGATGCCGATAATCAGTCCCAAAACCAAAGCGATGGAAATTGACACGGCCGCCAACAACAGGGTATTCGGGAAGGCCTCGCCTAAGATATCGGAAACCTTTCGCTTGCTTTGGTATGACATGCGCAGATAAGGTCCTTTCAGCACGATGGCTGTCGCGCCAACGGTCGCCAGTTTGGCATAATGTCCGATTTTGTCAAGCTTTTGCGTGCCTTTGGAGACATTGTAGAACGATATGGGAACCAAATCGTTTAGATAGTCGACATATTGTTTTCCAAGGCTTTGGTTCATGCCTAGTTCCTCGCGTATGGCATTCACCGACTCTTGATCGGCACGTTGGCCAAGCATCATTTGGGCAGGATCACCGGGTAGGATATTGAACAGGAAGAACACCAGCGTCGCGACACCCCAAAGCACCGCGATACCGTATAATAATTTCCTGATCACATAAGCACCCATGTCGTTACAAAACCTTCAAAACCTTATTGAAGTCTACTGCACTCCATTTGTCCTTCACCAAGCCGTTGTCGAGCCAGATAAGTCCAGGATTGGAACGCACTATAGGCTTGATTTCCAGCTCGTCGGCATAATACACTTCGTAGAGGAATCCGTATTTCTCACGCAGTTTTTCCACGTATTCTGGTTCGTCGGCAACCGTCCAAATCACAATAAAGCCTTGCTTCTCAGCGGCTTCTGTAATCACTCGAACCTTCTCCCATTCATTTTCGGTCACCTTAGTCAGGTCGTGCGAGGTGAACATCAGCAAATTGTCGGTGGTCAAAATAGATTCTGTGACATCGTTGCCGTCTTCGTCCAAGGCTGAGAAGCCGAGGAAATTGGCCCCGCCTTCCGTCCTTTGGTCGACAAACTCCCATTGCGACATCCACACCGAGTCGTTCCAAGGATAGTTGGGTGAAACGTATTCCTGGGTCTCGCCAGTGGCTTTGTTTCTATAAATCAGATAAATCTTAGCCTTTTCCGTAGGTTCGGCATTCATCTGCCTGCCCACCTTCCAATTCATGAAATCAATGACAGGAAGGTGACGATAGTTGTAGATCTCGAATCCCAAGAACAAGCCAGCAAAGAGGACACCTACAAAAAGCTGCACCGCAATTCCAATCGGGTTCCGCAAGTGCTTGTTGTTCAGAATCAAAGGCACCAACACCGCATCGATGACCAAGTTCTTGTAGAAGGTCTGCCAGTTGCTCATCTTGATGGCCGTACCGAAGCAGCCACAGTCAGGCACCAAGTCATATAAAGCATCAAAAAGCGTTGTGATGGTGAAAAACAGCATCAGCAAAGTTGCACCCAACACCGCTAGTCGCGGTAATATCTTGGTTATCAAACAAATGCCGACCAAGAACTCAGCCAAAATAATGCCCATGGCCAACACCAAAGCGAAATCGTTGAGCCATGTCATGCCGTAGACCGAAAGATAGTCTAGCATTTTGTATTTCGTCCCCAAAGGGTCAACGCCTTTTGTGAAGCTGCTGAAGATGAACAAGGCACCTACAAGCAGACGGCAAATGGTTAAAGCAGTTTTGTTGTATTTCTTGCCGAAGACAAAAGCGACGAGAAGGTTAATCAGCAGGATGGCGAGAAACCAAACATGGTACTCGGGCAAGAAATAGATGCCCACTGCCGAGGCCAAGGCCAAAGCGATGCTGATCCAGGGCAGAATTGCTTTTCGTTTCTTCATAGTGGATTTTAGTTAGGCGACTGCTCACCCATCAAGATGAGGGCGAACACCGCGTAGTTAATCATATCATAATAGTTGGCGTCAAGTCCTTCAGATACAAGCGTTTTGCCACCATGGTCCTCGATGCTCTTGGTGCGCAGAACCTTGCTCATGATGAGGTCGGTGATGGAGCTGACACGCATATCGCGCCAAGCCTCGTCGTAGTCGTGGTTCTTGCGCGTCATCAGCTCATAAGCATCGGTAGTGACCTTATCATATAATGTTGTCGCTTCTTCCGTGCTCAAGTCGGGCTGGTCGACCACACCCAGCTGCAGCTGTATGATACCCATCGCCGCATAGTTGACGATGCCGATGAACTCAGGCTCGATCCCTTCGTCTACAAGTTGCTCAGCCGTTGTTTGCAAGGTTCTGATTCTCTTTACCTTGATAAAAATCTGATCCGTTATGGACGGTGTGCGAAGAATGCGCCATGCCGGACCATAGTCCTTCATCTTGTCGACAAACAATTTGCGGCACTGCGCCAAAACGCTATGAAATTGGGCTTTTGTATCTTTCGTTTGCATGAAAAATGTATTTTTGCAAAAATAAAACTTTTTTCAATGCTGCAACTCAATTTGGGCAATAATGCCCTCATTTTCGACCGTCCCGCGGTCATGGGCATCCTTAACGTGACGCCCGACTCGTTCTCTGACGGTGGCCGCTACAACCAAATGGACAAGGCCTTGCAACACTGTGAGCAGATGCTTGCCGACGGTGCCGACTTCATCGACATTGGCGGCTGTTCCACCAGACCAAACAATGCCATCGCCACAGAACAAGAGGAGATGGAACGTGTCCTCCCCATCTTGAAAGCCATCAAAACGGCCTTCCCCGACGCCATGATTTCCATCGACACCTTCCGCAAAAATGTGGCCGAGGCCTGCATGGCAGAAGGCGCCGACTTTATCAACGACATCTCAGGCGGACTGTTTGACAAGGAAATGTTGCCCTACATTGGACAAAACCACATCCCCTACGTGATGATGCACTGTGTAGGAACACCTGAGACCATGCACCAATATGCTCTCCAAGGCGACATCCACCAAACCATATTGGACTTTTTCAGGCAGCAATGTGAAGTTCTGGAAGCTTACGGCGAGCAACAAATCATCCTTGACCCAGGCATTGGTTTTGGCAAGAGCCTTGAAGCCAATTATCAGTTGCTCAACAACTTGGACAAGTATCGTTACAATAGCCTACCCATCCTTATTGGTATCTCTAGGAAGTCTTTAATCAACAAGGTGCTGCACACCACACCCGACACGGCAGAGAACGGGACTACGGTCTTAAACACCATCGCCTTGCTCAATGGTGCCGACATCCTTCGCGTCCACGATGTGAAAAATGCGCGCGAGGCCATCGAATTGGTCGGTACTTTTTGTAATTTTGCACAAAATTCTGAATCATGATCGATCTCTTCATACAAGTCCGCGTCTTCGATATCATCGACATCATCTTGGTGGCAGCCTTGTTCTTCGGACTTTACCGTCTGCTGAAAGGCACTTCCGCCATGAGCATCTTCATCGGTATCGTGGCGCTTTTCCTCATCTGGCAACTGGTCAAATTCTTGCAGATGGAGATGCTGACTGCCATACTTGGGGCTTTCGTCAGCGTAGGCTTCATTGCACTCATCATCATTTTCCAACCCGAAATACGTCGATTCCTGTTCACCATCGGCGCACAAGCCCAAGAAGGCAAACTCACCCGAAAGTTCAAGTTCTTGAAGGTCAGGAGCAACGTGGATTTGGATATCGATGCGCTCACCAAGGCTTGCATCAACATGTCGGATATCAAACAAGGCGCACTCATCCTATTGACGCGCAAAAACAACCTTGACGACATCGTCTCGACAGGCGTGGTGGTCAATGCCGACATCAGCAACCCATTAATTGAGAACATCTTCTTCAAGAACAGTCCTTTGCACGACGGTGCCATGGTCATCCGTCACAACCGCATCACGGCCGCACGTTGCATCCTTCCAGTGACACAAAAGACCAACATTCCCGGACACTATGGCTTACGCCACCGCGCCGCCATCGGCGTGACCGAAGACAACGATTGCATCGCGATAGTCGTTTCCGAGGAAACGGGCAATATCAGCATGGTCACAGGCGGCGAAATCCAAACTGTGAAAGCATCGGAATTAAAGGAAACGATTGAGAAAGAAATGAAAATTTAAGAAACAAATCTTTCGTATTACTCACTGATTTCAACGAACCCGTCATCCTCCTCTGCATAGCGCAGCTGCTTCTTATACGGGTCGTAACGTAGCATGATCTGGTAACCATAACTCATTTTCTGCAGCTCCTTCCCTACATAGCTGTTCATCATGTAGTCGTACGTATAAGCTGCATAAAGCTTACCAAGATAAACTGCGTAGTTGTAAACATCTTTAAGTTCAAGAGTATCAATAGTATAATTATACTCGATCTTGTTTTCCCAGAAATTGAAATCCGTTTTTGAATCGAAGCCATCCATGAGATTATGCTCGCAGAACAGAACGGGCTTCCAGTCGCCGTCGTTCACTTCGAACCACGAGGCCACGTTGACTGTGTTCAACGGATGCTTGTAGCTGTATTCATCCGTGTCACTGAAGAGATAGTCCTCATACTCCGTGATGCGCCCCGAGATTTCAGTGCGCGAGAGCATCACCAACCAATGCGTGGAGTCGACCGGCACCTTGTCGATGTCTTGGGGTATATAAACATTGACGCCATAATCACCCATGCCTTGGGCGTAGGCGTTATACATCACGTCAAGGAACAAATCTTGGTTGAAGCCGTTCAGAACTTCGGTCTGCTTGCCTAGTTGGGTGTTGTATTCCACCTTCACATCCGCCTTTTCGGGGAAATACACGGCAGCTTCTATATTCGGGCGCTCAGCCAAGTATTTCTTAGCCAGTTTTTTTTCGGTCTGACAACTCGTCAGCAGCAAGGCAAACAGCAAACCAAAGAATACGACATGGGACTTTGCGACACGGTACACGGAATTATATCCTGCTGTCTTGTGTCTCGCATCACGAAGTCTCGCTTCTCTATTATTTATTAGTCGTTTCATCATTTAACTCATTAAACAAATCCATCTGCACACCGTCGCCTTGGGGCTTCACAATCTCCATCGGCACATCGGCGGGGTTGATTTTTATTTTCGATTCGTTATCGGGCGTCTCAGGGGTATTCGTATCTGGGTTATCCGGCCCATCGACCCTTTGAGGGGCTTCGGGCTCAGCGGCCTCAGTCTCATTGGGTTCGGAATCCTCTGCACTTGGCTCGGGTTGGAAAGGCTCCAAAAACTGCCACGAGTCTATTTCTCTGGTCGATAGGCGTTTGCCCTTGGCTTTGTAGCTCTTGATGCCGATGAATTCCTCCACATTGACCTCGTCGTCGGGGAAGCTGTTACCCGCATCGCTGACCTTATAGCTCAGTAACAGGCGTGGCAGGTCATCAGTGCTCATACCCAGGTATTTCGCCTCAGGATGCTCGCCGATGAAGGAAGCACGGCTGTTCAGCTTGGTCTCAGCCTCGATGCAGAAACGTTTCAGATAATGCTTCTGCGTCTCACCTTCGATGTAGATGACGGAGAAGACCTCATCGGGGTCGAACTTTCGGATTTCCACCATGTCGTCGTCGAAGTGGGTGTTGAGGTCGAAGCCTGAAATCTTAAACTCGCCGTTCGCAAAGATTTGCAGGATCTTGTCGTCGCCTTCGAAAGCACCTAGGTATTGGCCGCGCTTGTCGACGTTGAGACGACGTACGGTGTCGTCGAACCAGATGTCGCGAGCGTTAAGCGTGGAAACACCTTCCCCGCCCTTCTTGATCTCCTTTACCTCATACTTGGTCAGCAGGTTACCACGCGTGTCGCGGCCCTTCACAGCGAGATCGGCGAACTGGTAGTCCACCGTCTTCTGTTTCTTGTTGAACAGAACCAACGTCACCTTGATGACTTCGGCCTCGCCGTTGGGATTCGACGAGAAATAGCGCACCTTCGAGCCAGGCTTGCCCTGCGTGAGGTCGTATTCCTTGTCGCGGGTGACACCCTTCACGGCGAAGCGCTTCACGTAGTGTGGCGCGCCATTCTTGCCATCGCGATAAACGACGTTATAAGTTGTGCGGTCGTCGTTCTTGTGGAACACGTCGACGTGGATGACCTTTTGACCCACGAAAAGTTTCGGCTGCAACTTGACCACGGCATACTTGCCATCCTCGTGGAAGACGATGATGTCGTCCATATCGGAGCAATCGCACACATATTCGTAGGCCTCCTTGTTCTTCTCGCGCTTCAAGCCCTCACCTGTACAGACGAAGCCTTCTTCCCTATTGACATACAACTTTTCGTTGTTGGCAGCAACGGCCACGGCAGAGATATTGTCGAAGTTGCGAATCTCGGTCTTGCGCTCGCGCCCTTCACCATATTTCTCCTTGATGTGCAGGAAATAGTCAATGGTATAGTCTACGATATGGTCGAGGTTATACTTGGCCTCTTCCATTTTTTTCTCAATGTCGGCCAGTTGCTCATCGGCCTTCTTGATGTCGAACTTAGAGATCTTACGGACGGGTTTCTCGCAGAGTTTCTCCACATCTTCACGCGTAATCTCTCGTTTCAGCAGCTTGCGGTACTTGTCGAAGCGGCGCTCAATGCCTGTGAGTTGGTCGTCCCAAGTCTCATAGTTCTTGTTTTCCAACTCTTTATATATGCCTTTCTCGAAGAAAATCTTCTCCAACGAAATCCAATGCCAGCTGTTTTCCAGCTCCTCAATGAGGATACGTAGCTCCCAACTGAGCAGTTCCATGGTACGGTCGGCGCTGAGTTTCAGTATCTCACTTACACCCATAAATGCCGGATGGTCATTGACGATGACGCAGGCATTGGGTGAAATGGAAACCTCGCAGTCGGTGAAGGCATAGAGTGCGTCGATAGTTTGGTCGGGCGAAACGCCAGGATTCAAGTAGATGACAATTTCGCACTGCTCGGCGGTGTTGTCGTCGATTTTCTTAATCTTGATCTTGCCCTTGTCGTTGCACTTCACGATGCTCTCGATGACACTGCCCGTGGTAGTACCGTATGGAATCTCGCTAATGACCAAGGTCTTCTTGTCCTGCTGGCTAATACGTGCACGAATGCGCACCTTGCCGCCACGCAGACCGTCGTTGTAGTTGGTCACGTCCATCAGGCCGCCCGTCGGGAAGTCGGGATAGAGCGTGAAAGGCTCGTCGCGGAGATAGGCAATGGAAGCGTCGATGAGTTCGTTGAAGTTATGTGGCAAGAATTTGGAGGCCAGACCCACGGCGATGCCTTCGGTGCCTTGTGCCAACAGCAGCGGGAACTTCACCGGCAGCGAAACGGGTTCGGCGTTACGGTTATCGTAGGAACGGGTCCAGTCCGTGGTCTTATGGTTGAAGACGACCTCCTTGGCGAATTTGGAAAGGCGCGCCTCAATGTAACGCGGGGCGGCGGCATCGTCGCCAGTAAGGATGTTACCGAAGTTACCTTGAGTATCGATGAGCAGGTCCTTTTGGGCGAGTTGCACGAGGGCGTCACCAATGGAGGCGTCGCCGTGCGGGTGGTATTTCATCGTGTTACCCACGATATTGGCCACCTTGTTGAAACGACCGTCATCGAGTTCGTCCATCGAATGAAGGATACGACGTTGCACAGGCTTCAAGCCGTCCTCGATGGCGGGCACGGCACGTTCGAGGATGACATACGAGGCATAGTCGAGAAACCAGTTCTCGAACATCCCTTTCAGCGGTATGACATGGTATTCATCCTCCTGAGCCTGAGCGTCTTCCACTCCTTCCAAAGTCTCATCAATGGGCTGCTCGTCCAAGGATTCGTATTCCGTCTTGTCTTCGATATCCATAAAACTTTTCTCCTGCTTGCAAAAATAGGAAAAATATCACTTCCAGAACCTCAAAACCAAAATTTCTCCGAGTAAAGCCAGCAACGCGATCAAAGCAAACAGCTTCCATTGCGAGGATTGGTGCGCCATGGCCTCCACGAGTTCTGCAGTGGCAAAGTCGGAAGTATCGAACACGGCAGCCACGTTGAAACCGGCCTTCTTGAATTGCGGCTCGATGTCATCGCGCTCGGCGAAAACCATCTTCGACTCCACACGGCTCTCATTCCAAG
Source organism: uncultured Bacteroidales bacterium (assembly GCA_900318265.1). Classification (GTDB taxonomy): domain Bacteria; phylum Bacteroidota; class Bacteroidia; order Bacteroidales; family F082; genus Limimorpha. The sequence continues at coordinate 32,644 of ONKA01000020.1, forward strand.
CCGTCACGCGGTTCAGGGTGTCGTTCACGAGCAGGTTGTAAAAACCAGCTGCAGGAAGGTTGTCATCCAGATAAAGATACACCTTGCCGTTGCGCACCTCTGAAGCGGGCATCTGCTCGAAGCTGCGGTCTTCGTTGGCAAAAAGGATTTGACGGTCACCTTCAAGACTCATGTCGTTCAACACCAACATCTTGTCTGTCCCGATGGTATATGACAAACGCCCCATCTTTCCACCCATGAAAGCAGCCTTAACCATTGTGGGGACGAAGAGGGCATTATCGGCGAAATCACTCCACTTGGGGCTGAGCCCTGTGGCCATCACGAATGCTTGCCCCTTCCCCACCGTCGCCGATAGCAACAGCGGATCACCGTTCTTCAAGGTCAGCAATGATGTCGGGACGCCATTGGAGCGCAGCCTCAGATGACGTTTCACCTTGGGCAGATCGGCATGTTGGGGCATGTCAAGGATCATGTCATTGAAGAAAGCGTGATGCAAGGCCAAGTCCTCCACAGCAGTAGCATTGGTATCGGCTTCCATCATGGTTAGTCCAAGCTTCCCATAGAGAAAGTTGTTGCTTTTGGGGTCATCAATCGATGGGAACACCATCAGGCTGGCTCCTTCTGAAACAGCATCCAACAAGGTCTGTTGCAGAGTTTCGTTCAGCTTCGCCGTCTCGTTGACAATGAGCAGCTGTGCCTGGGCTATCGTAGCCAAGTCAAAGCGCGAGGGCTCCATCAAGGTATAGCGGAACTGGTCGTCATCCTCAAAAATCATGGCACAGTTGGACTTTTCCGTGCCCAACTCCAACACTGACAGACTGGGCTTCACGCTCAACACGAAGTTATAGTTGTCGTCGAAGGTGATGGGATGGTCCATCAGCGAGACGCGGCATAGCTGCTCGCCGTTGCGCTCCACCACAAACTGCATCGTGAGTTCAGCCGTGCCGTTTTTCTCCAAATCGACCGTCGTCGAAGCCGCCATATTGCCGTTCATCGTGAAGTTGACGGGCAGGCCTTTCACCTCCTTGTCGCCTTGGTTAACGACGCGCACCATCAAGTCGTTGGTCAAGCCAGATTGCACGATGGGCGACGCCAACCACACCGAGTCGATGTAAAGATTGGTCTTGAACTCGGGCACCATCGGGACGACGACCACCTGCATCGTCGTGTCGGCCTTAGCCGCCGACAAGTCGAAGGTATTGCTTTGAAAATCAGAATAGACAAACAAGGTCGAAGTCTCAAAGCCATGCTGCTTGCCCAGCATCTCGAAACGGTCGATGACTTCACCCATTGGTACAGGCGCACCGTCAGGGTTCATACGGTCAAGCTGGTCGAGCATCTCCTCTTGGTTCATCGGGTATTCATTCTGAATCTCGAAGCTGTTGGTCATCAGCAGGTAACGATTGGAGGGATTGAGTTTGTGTACCAAATCCCTTGCCGACTGTCGTGCATCCTCAATCATGGTGGTGCGCTGCGACTGTCCCTTCATGCTCATCGAATTGTCGATGTAGATGCCAACGAGATTATTCTCCGCATTGACATTCAGCTGTTTCTCAGGATGATATGGAAAGGCAAAAGCCAACACCAATGCCGCGATGAACAGGCAGCGCAATAACAAGGTGACGAGATATTTCAGCTTGCGTGTCTTGGCGTTCTCCTGTTGAATGCTTCGCAGTACAGCCGTATTGCTGAAATACACCAGCTTATGCCGCCTGAAATTAAACAGGTGGATAAGGATGGGAATCAGCAGGGCGAACAGGCCCAAAAGCATATTGGGATAGAGGAAACGCATGACCTAAAAACAGGCGGCAAAGATACGAAATCTTTATCAGTATCCGAACAAATGACCACGGTTGCCCCGACGATGGTATCGATCCTTGGCAAAGGTGGCGCAGGCATCCTCAAGGTGCTTCTCCAAAGGAATGGCAACACCCAATGTAACCTCCAAACCTTGCGGCAAACGCCATCCCGTCACCTGATAGGCATTGACATTGACGGCAGGTACGCTTCCCTCCTTCTCAGCTGCGCCATAGTTGTCAAGCAGGCCTTGGTGCACCGTAGCTCCAAGTTTAAGCAGGATATGACGGCTTCCGATACCGATGCGACTGCGGATGCCCAGACCCGCAAAGGCTCCAGCATGAATCATATTCATGTTGGCGTCACCCACATCGATGGTCTGGTTCAATTCAATGGGTGCCGTGCGGTCGATATGGATCTGACCTCCCAAGCGCATTCCAACCTCACCACCCACGGTGAGATAAGGCTGGAAATAGGGTTTGATAGGCAGACGCACCTCAAGAGGCAAACGGAAATCCACATAATGGACGGACATGGTGTAATGCACCAAAGAGCCTGAACGATGCTCATAGCTGATGTTGGTGCCTCGCTTCAGATACACCACCTCGGGCGACAAAGCGAGCACGTTACCTAAGGGAATATCGACTAACAAGCCACCCATCAACGTTATCGTGTCCTTTTGTGGGAGCTGTTGCAAGGCATCGTTTTTGAAATAATACATCCTAGGCATGTTTATGCCGCCTTTCAGGCCGATGGAGACCGATTCCTTCCACGATGTGTTGCCACCACTCTGTGCGAATGAGATTGTTCCGGCACAAACGCACAACAATATGACTATCAAATGCTTCTTCATCTTTGTTCTTTTTACCATTCTTCGTTCTTGGCTAATCCGTCGCTGTCCTTATAGATGAAATACGTTCCTGGCGTATTAAAACTATTTGGGGAATTCGTTTCGACGTCCATGATGATGGTTGCATAACGGAAATCGGCAAGGCCTTCTTCTGTAACGTTGCCTTTCATGATGGTACCTGTTTTCATCTTGAAATATGCCGTATCCAAATCCACCGCTGTTTGGTTTATGCAATAGACCGTAAAGGCATTGTCGTGTCCACAAACAAACACCGTGTCGGTCACCGTTTCGTTAACCTCGTTCACTTCCATTTTGGCGATGCCGTTGTGTTGTTTGGAAAAGCGAAGCCACATGTTGTTTTCGATAAAACTGAGAGGCCAATTCGGCAGATTGGAACCTAAACGTTCTTTCGGTGACATCACATAGCTGCCCTCGATTTTGGGCGGCACGGGACCTTCGGGGATACTACCAAAAGCGGCAAAAAACCGCGTCTGCAAAGAATCGGGAATCACCGAGAGGATGTCGTCAATATAATACTCCGTCCCGATGAGGGCGATGGTGTTGTCGTCGTTTTTTGTACAGGAGCTCAATAGCAAGCTCCCAAACATAAACAGCCAAAGGCCGAGTATTATTCGTTTCATGATCGTTGTCATTATTCTATTTGTTCAAAACAATACGCTGCTTTATGATTCCATCCATGGTCTTGACTTCAAGCAGATAGATGGATGGCGGCAGATACCCCAAATTCAAAACGACATTATTGTCGTGGTTGCAACGTCGGTTCTCTACCACCTGTCCCATCATATCAACGACACGCACCTGCTCAATATTGTCGGCCTCGATGGTAACGTCGCCTTGTGTAGGATTGGGATAAACCTTGACCTCCAACTCGTGTTGATCCACATCGTAGAATGAGCACACGAACCAATAGCGTTGCACAACGCCTTCGGGCTCACAACGGTTAAAGACTCGGGCATCAAGCCATACGGTGTCTTCCACCGCGGTGAGCACATACATCCTACAGCTTTGGTTATTGTTGCCAAACGGCTCCAGCACCCATTCTATTGGTTCCTCAAAACTCCATTGCACGGAGTCCCATGAACAATGCGGGTTAGTGTCCCAAAGATCGAAGTCATAATAGTTGATTTGAAACTCAGTGGCAGTGATGACCCAGTGTGGTGCAGTGTTGGCAGGATCCATGGGATAGATTTCGGTAGGCACCGGGGTATATTCAAAAGGCATGGTGATGGTAACAATGCTGTCGCATCCCTGAACATTTTTGTAGGTCCTATGGTATTCTCCTGAAACGGTATAGACATGGTCTTCGGGATCATAGTCGTCATCGGTGGTGTATTCATGCCCTTTAGGATCCCAGAAATAACCGTCACAACGGTCTTCCTCTTCCAAGGTGAAAATGGTTGTCTCGTAATTGCTAATCTCTAGATGCAGGACATAGGTGCTGTCGCAGATTTGGTCTCCAAACTCATGTTGGACGGTCTTCTCTATATCCTGACTCTCGTAATAGGTAATACCAGTAATGGGCCAATAGTACTCGTCGCAGGCCACCTTGGTCTCCTCATGGTAGTAAGCCTCATGAAATTTGAGGTCGAGCCTGTACTTGATGTCGCAGCCACCCTCTGGGTCAGGCAAAATAATCTCATCGTATGTGTCTTCATGATAGGTGATGCCCGTCTTATCCCATGTCCACGATGGTGTCGTCCCATGAGCATAGCACTCGTATTGGTTTACGATAGGAGGCATCTGGTATTCGCCCACAGTCAGTACCAACTTCTCCACTTTCAGGCATCCGTGGTTGTCGATAGTGTCGTAATAAGCGACTTGGCCATCCTGATCGAACAATTCGCCATGGAAATTGAAGGTCTGTCCGACACAGATGCTGGCATCGACGGCGAGGGTGTCGTTAGGCGGATAAACATTCAACTCAAGACGAACGATGCTGTCGCAGCCATGGATGCTGTGGTCCGTATACGACACTTGGCAGGCTTGGTCGTATGTCGTGCCATAGAAAGTATAGCTCTCACCGTCGCAAATGTATTCTGTGATAACGGTCTCGTCATACGCCGGCCAGTTATCAAGATGCAGATAGATAGTCTTGTCGCATCCGTATTGGGTTTGCGTGTGATGCTCGTAAGTATTCGGTGCGCTGACCGTCTGGCCATAGAAGTCGTATGTGTCACCTTCGCAAATGGTTTCGTACTCATGGGTCTCCTCGTTAGGATGCACCACGATGCTGACGCTCACGTCTTGTGAGCTGCCCCAACTGTTGTCGGTGACATGACAGGTGTAGGTAGTCGTACCCACAGGCGGAGTAGCCTCTGGGTGTTGAACGTTAGCATTGTTCAGGCTGTTGGCGGGTGTCCAACTATACGAGTAGTTACCCGAGCCTCCAGTTGGCATGGCATGCAAGGTGGTCGACTCGCCTTCGCAAAGTTCAGTGTCGTCGGCAGTGGCCGTGGCACTCATCGAGCCCACATAGACGGTACATTGCGGTTCCCCGAGCACAACAAGTTGGCAGAAGGAAATGTCGTCCAAGCCGAAATCATTGCCCGAGCCCACGGTGTTCTGGTTCAAAATGGTTATCGTTGCAGTAGTGGAATTACCGCTATTCCAAAGCTGATAGAACTGCTGCCAAGTGTTCGTAGTAGGTGGCGCCGAAAAAACCTCTCCAATTTGGTTGCCGTTGATGCTGAATTGCAGCAAGGCCACCTCGTTGGCTTGGCCTGCAAGCGTGCAGACCCATGTGGAAAATGCATAGGTTTGATTGGGTTGTACCGAAATCTGCTCTGTCCAGACATTCGTCCCTGGACTTGTGGAGCCATTGACCATCATGAAGTTGCCTGACCCACCGTGGCCATAACCCACGAAATTCTCATGATGAAGGCTGGCATCATAGTCCACATAGTATGTACCCTCGTTCCATAGGTTGCTGTTGTACACATAAGACGAGGTGAAGCCCACGGCACCTTGTTCAAAGTCACCATTGACAACGCTTTCTGCACCCGGACCCATCCCCCTGCAAGTGTAGGTTGTAGTCACTGATGGCGAGGCCACCGTCACAGGTCGGTCGGTGACTGAAAGCCCAGTGGCAGGTGACCATTGGTAATAGGTTGCCCCCGAGGCCGTCAGGGTTACCGATCCTCCCGGCTGTATGGTAGCCGAAGGTGGCGTGATGGTGACAGGCTGCGCTTTCACAAGGAAAGCCAGCATGACCAATATAGCCGACAACAAAATGTTTCTTCTCATATAGGTTTCATTTCAACGCGCAAAGATAGCGAATTCTAAGATTCATCCTAAAAACAGTCCAAAAATTGGACAATTACCGACTTACCACCACGCGCCTCTTCACCATGCCCTCAGTCGTCTTTATTTCAAGCAGATAAACAGAAGGCGCATAACCATTGAGATTCAAGATAACAGTATTTGAACGATCGTATTCGCGCCAATTCAACACTTGTCCCATCATATCGGTTAGGCGAATGCTCTCGATGCCCTCAGCCTCCACCGTCACCGTGCCCTTGGTAGGATTGGGATAGACATTGGCCTCAATTGCGTCGTGGTCACCGACGCCATAAAAGCCTGCATTGATAAGGAAGCTATGCTCCATCTCACCGCAATTGCCATTGAAATGCGCTATCAGTTCACCACTTCCGGGTGTAGGCACAAAGATTTGGCATGAGACTTCGTCCTGGTCAACCACTTGCCAATCAGGATTGCTCAAGCTCCATGTAATGGGACTAACAATGTCAGTAGTGTCGATTTCGTACCTGTAGATGCCACTGAAGAAATTGGTGGCCACATACACATGACTGTTTCCGCTAATCTGTCCGATGCTTTGTGAAGCACGGAGCATAAGATTGACAATCAAGACGCTGTCGCAGCCATTGGGCCCCACCAGCGTGTCGACAATAATCCGATAGGTATGCGTGCTCTCTCCTTCTGGTATGCCATAGAAAACACCATTGATGGTAATGGAATCACAAGCATTTTGGAACCTCACATTGTTGACGGGTGTGTTGAGGTTGACATGCATCATCACCGTGCTGTCGCAACCAGCAGGCGTTTGGAAAGTGTGCGTATAAGTCGTGTCATTATTGAAACATTCATGTTCATACCAAGTGAAAGGTGAGCATGAGATGGTATCGAACTGATAGAAAATCTCATCGGAGAGGCTGAAATGCATGGTGACAATGCTATCGCAGCCTTGCAACGATGTGAAGGTGTGCTGATAATCACCCTCCTCCTCGCAATATTGTCCTTGCCACATAATCGGTTGGCACGAGACGATGCTCGTGTCAGTCTCGATAGTCGGGATGATGTTGAGCTGATATGTGATGATGCTGTCGCAATGGGTCACAGGCGTCTGCAAAGTGTCGTAGATGACAGCATCCGCATAATAAGGAACACCGTGCCAGACAAAGCCACTGCATTCCGTCATGATGCCACCATCGTTGACGCTGTTGTGTCCTACAGTCAATTCAAGATAATACCAGGTGTCGCAATCGTCGAGACCAACTGCAGGAACAAAGATAGAGTCGCGTGTGCTTTCGGTATAGGTGATGTTGGGCTTCATTTCCCATACGTAGGAATCGCAAGCCGTACGAGTGTGCGTATAGGAGGAATACTCGTCAAAGCTCAGATTCAGTTCCACGATACTGTCGCAATGGTTAGCATTGGTCAGTGTATCCCATGCATACTGCATCTGGTCGGAATGATAGAAAGTCCTTCCGTGCCATTCAAATTCCTCATGGCACGAAGTGATAGGTTCCACCACGTAGTCGCTATGGGAAATCTCGACGGGCTGGTAAACAATATGGAAACAAGGTTCAAACACCTCGTATTCAACCACCTGACTCTCCGTAATCACTTCTCCCGAAGGCAGTTGATAGAAATCACAGGCGGTTTCGGGTTCGAGATACTCATTCTCGGCCGACAACACCGTAATCTGCACAGGACCCACAACATCGGTGCCACAAGTGGTCTGAGCAATGAAGCGTAGCCAATATCCGTTGTGGTTCATCTGCAAGAGCATGGTAGGATCAATGGCAGCATAGGTTCCATTTTCCGTTGGCGACATCTGCCATTGGGCCAGACGGTCGCCTTCGTTATGGTTGTTCCAGTTGACGTTGACATCAGGCAAGTCGAGTGCATTACCTTCACAAACTTGCAGCCACGATAGTTGCATCTGGGCTTCAGGAACGGCATCCACATCGAAAGAAACCACATTGCTGTATGCTTCGTCGCATGAATTGATGACAGCATAACGCAGGTAGTAAGTGCCATAACCCAAAGTGTTGGCCGACGGGTCGAAAGACGTGAATGGGCCATTGGCAGAGGTGGCGTATTCCCAGTGGGCGTCGCCTCCTTCAACATGATTCATCTCATACTGAGGAGCGACAAGGTTGATCGGGTTACCCGAGCAAACGCTGGTCGGAGCCGAAATGCTGCCCGTAATCTCAGGAGCATTGTTGATGGTCAGATCCAGCGTGAAAATGCTGTCGCAAACCAAAGGGTTGCCACTCTCCACCGTGTAGGTGTCAGTTTGGGTTGAATAATAGGTTTGTCCATTCACCGGCCAAGTAAACGACCCGCAGCTAGTAAAAGTTTGCGTCTCCGTATAGGCATCGCTCAAGATAAAATGCAAATGAGCTGTAATCGTACAACCATTACTGTTCTGAACCTGTGCGGTATAATCAGCAGTATGGTCACAGGTCACGCCATTCCACACATAAGTGTCGCAAGCCGTGATCTCCTCGTATGTATCCTCGGTTGAAAACACCGTGACCTGCACCACATTGGTGGAATAGCTGGTGCCACAGCCGTTGACCGCCTTATAGCGGATGTAGTAACCATTATATGAGAACGGGATATTGTTGTTGGTCAACGCAGTAAAGTCACCTGATGAGGTCGGCGCGATTTCCCAACTGCCCGTGCCTTGGTTGGTGTGTCGCCACTGCACCTGTGGCTCGGTCAGGTTGAACGACTCTCCTGCACAAATGCCTGCAGGAGCCGTGATGTTTCCCACCTCTGGTATATCATTCACCGTCACCTGAACCGATGTGCTGTAGGTCTCGCCACAGTCGTTTTCGGCAAAGTAGCGGAGCCAATAGCCGTTGTATGAATAGGTGATATTGCTGTTGTTGAATGCATTATATTGACCGTTTTGAGTAGCTGCAATCTGCCAGCCTTGATTAGTGATGGTAGCGCCATGGTTTTGTATGGTGGGCGTGGTCAGGTTGAAGCTACCGCCCGCGCAGATGGCTGAAGGCGTGGCAGGCGTGGCAACGGTAGGCACATCGTTCACATGGATTTGCACCGTATTACTGAGCGCACTGCCACAGTCATTGCTGACCTTATAATGCAGATACCAGTTGTTGTAGGTCGCAGGAACATTGTTGATGTTGAACGGTTGGTAAGTGCCGTTTTGAGTCTGGCAGATCTCCCATGCACCTGTACCCGTACCGTCAAAGGTCGGAGCTGTCACCTCGATGTCATCGCCGGCACAGATGGCTTCGGGAGCCACCAGCGTGCCTACATTGGAAGGTGCCACATTCACGGTCAGTTGACGGGCAGGTTGACTATAGACAGTTCCACAACTACCTTCAATCTTATAGCGGATATACCAACCGTTGTATGTCGCTGGGATATTAGTCAAGCTGAAAGCAGTGTAATCACCATTTTCCGTTGATGAAGCTACCCAACCCGGATTAGAGACTTGAGAACCGTTAGAGTTATAGGCTGGAGGTGTCAGGTTTAAGCTTTGTCCTGCACATATCGGCTGGACAGTAGGCGTTTGGCCCGTGAAACTCGGGCCGTTGGTCACCGTAATCTGCACCGCATTGCTATGCCCCTCTCCGCAATCGTTAGTGGCCGAATAGCGCACCCAGTTGCCGTTCATCGAGAGAGGGATGTCGGTCGGGTCGAATGCTTGATAAGTACCGTTTTGTGTGGTGCTTTTCTGCCATTGTCCCGTTCCCGAGGGATTGACGGAAGGAACGTCGATGCCGAGGCTACCGCCCGCGCAAATCGCCGGTGGAGCGGTGATGTTGCCGACATCAGGAGGATTCGCTGTATTGATATGCACCCATGCTTCATCAGTAACACCGTGATTGGTTACGCGATACTTCAGCTGGTCAGTAGTGTAATTACCTCCTGTAAAGGTATAACGTATCTTCTTATTGGCCAAAACAGTGGCTGAGCCATGCGAGGGGTTTGTCTCTATTGTCACCACTGCATCATTGGTATTTGGCTGTATGATATCATTATTCAGGACGTCAATGTCTATGGAAATATTCTGGCAAGCGGAAACATCCCAATCGTCAACGGCATCTACACTGTATACCACCATAGGTGTAAATGATATGTCATCAAGACCAAAATCATTGCCATTAGCCTCTAAACAATTATCTATAATTGTAATTCTTGCGCTAGTGATATTATTACCAGCAGTCCAATTTTGTGTCCATTCCACCCATTGGCCGCTATTATTATTCCATGGTACTGTAAAAGCAGTCCCAACATTTGAACCATTTATCTTTAACTGGAGTCTAGGCTTTTGTGAATCAGGAGCGGTGCCATAGGGATATATATATAGTGCTGTAACATATACCTGAAACTGATATACTGCTCCTGGAGTAACATCAACAATGTATTCCCATACTTTTTTACCTGAAGAGGTAGCTCCATTGACAATCATATAGTTACCATCTCCCGTGGTATGATCGGCAAAATCGAACATTCCTGTTTCTATACCAAAAACGGAATTATGAGAATACCATCGAGCATTTGTTCCTATGGCATAATGTTGGGCACAATTATCACCTAGTAACCCATTCTCGGTATATACATAACCATAATCCGTAGTAACTCCAACAACCGATAGATTATTGCTAGTATGTCCATTACCGACGGTTCTAATGTTGAAATTTGAAACATTAGTAGGCAGCAAATTGTTTTGTGCAACCGCAGGCGCAGCCAAACACACAAACAACGTCAAGAGGTTGAAAATGCGTAAAACTTGTTTTTTCGCAGTCATTTTTCCTTGTTTAGTACATTACACAAACGTGCAAAAATGCAAAAAACGTACCAAATATGCAAGAAAAAGTTCATTTACAACGGTTTCCCGTCCAATACGGCCGATTTCAGCGTGTCGTATTCGTATGTCAGCTTCAAGGAGAAGAAAGGTCGGTTTTCGTCGATGAGACGGAGGAAAATCTTGTCGCCTTCCCACATGGTAAGCTCAAGCAGACGTTGTTTCTCGATCCATTCGAGGTCACCCTCGTTGCATTCGATCTGGTTGCCGGTCCAGTCGGTGCAGACGAAGATGTGCATGTGTTCGTCGTCATAGACGTTATGCACGAAGGTGACGATGCCGCAGTAGCGCCATTTCGTCACGGTGAAACCGGTCTCTTCCCACACCTCGCGTAGCATGCAGTCCTCGGGGCTCTCCCCTTCCTCGAACTTGCCACCCACGCCAAGCCATTTGTCGTGGTTGAGGTCGTTTTTCTTCTTGGTGCGGTGCAGCATGAGATATTGGCTGCCGCGCTCCAGATAACATAATGTTGTTTGTTTCATTTACAGATTTGTTTGGTACGGCCCTTCGACAGGCTCAGGGACCTCTGCTAACAAAAAGCAAGGCGGCCTTTGGAGCCGCCTTGCAAAAACCTTTTAGCTCTGGAATTAGATGATACCTTGAGCCATCATGGCGTGGGCAACACGCATGAAGCCAGCGATGTTAGCACCCTTCACATAGTTGATGGTGCCATCGGCTGCCATCGGCTTGCTTACCGTATTTCACGCACTGATCGTAGATGTCGCTCATGATCTTCTTCAGCTTCTCATCAACTTCCTTAGCGGTCCAGTTGATGTGACCAGCGTTCTGGCAGATCTCAAGGCCTGAGGTGGCAACACCACCGGCGTTGACAGCCTTACCAGGACCGAACGGGATCTTGGCAGCTTGGAAAGCGGCAATAGCGGCAGGTTGGCAACCCATGTTGGAGACTTCAGCCACATACTTCACGCCATTGGCGAGCAGCATCTTGGCATCCTCTTCAGCAAGCTCGTTTTGGAAAGCGCAAGGCATAGCGATGTCGCACTTCACGCTCCAAGCCTTCTTGCCAGGGGTAAAGATAGCTTTGCCCGGGAACTTGTCGGCCATGTCCTGAACCTTGTTACGGTTCGAAGCACGCATGTCAAGCATGTAGTTAATCATCTCAGCGTTGATACCTTCGGGCAGTTCGCACACACCGTCAGGACCGCTGATGGCGACCACCTTGGCACCGAATTCGCAAGCCTTCTGAGCAGCACCCCAAGCCACGTTACCGAAGCCAGAGAGGGCCACGCGTTTGCCTTCGAGAGTGTCACCCTTCTCTTCCACCATGTGTTTCACATAGTAGACAGCGCCGAAACCAGTGGCCTCGGGACGCATGAGGGAACCACCCCAGCCGTAGCTCTTGCCAGTCAAAGCACCAGTCGAGTGCTCACGGGCCAGCTTCTTGTACATACCGTACATGTAGCCAATCTCACGGCCACCAACACCAACGTCACCAGCAGGGCTGTCTTGGTCAGGACCAATGTTGCGCCACAGTTCGTAGACGAAGGCTTGGCAGAAACGCATGATTTCAGCGTCGCTCTTTCCTGTAGGATCGAAGTCGGCACCACCCTTACCACCGCCGAGAGGCAGGTTGGTCAAGCTGTTCTTGAAGATCTGTTCGAAGCCCAAGAACTTCAGCATTGACTCGTTTACTTTGGGGTGGAAGCGGAGACCACCTTTGTAGGCGCCGAGGGCAGCATTGTACTGCACACGGTAACCGAGGTTGACCTGGGTCTGACCTTTATCGTCAACCCACACAACGCGGAACTTGAAGATACGGTCGGGCTCAACGATGCGCTCGACAATCTTAGCAGCCTCGAATTCGGGGTGCTTGTTGTATTCTTCTTCGATGGTTTCCAGGACTTCGCGAACGGCCTGTAAGTACTCATTTTCGCCCGGATGCTTAGCTTCCAGAGCGGTCATAATTTCATTGACTTTCATTTGTTTGACTTTAATTAAAGGTTTATT
>ONKA01000014.1 GCA_900318265.1 uncultured Bacteroidales bacterium
CAAGGAGAAGGACCGCACCCAGTTCCGCAAGGGCAACATCGGCTTCGTGTTCCAGAGCTTCAACCTCATCGACGAACTCAATGTGTTTGAGAACATCGAGCTGCCGCTACGTTACATGAACATCCCCGCCGCCGAGCGTAAGCAGCGCGTCGAGGATATTATGACGCGCATGGCCATCAAGCACCGCGCCTCGCACTTCCCGCAGCAGCTGTCGGGCGGTCAGCAGCAAAGGGTGGCCATCGCCCGCGCCGTCGTCGCCAACCCCAAGCTCATCCTCGCCGACGAGCCCACGGGTAACCTCGACTCGAAGAACGGCAAGGAAGTGATGGACCTGCTCACCGACCTCCATAAGGAAGGCACCACCATCGTCATGGTGACCCACTCGCAGCGCGACGCCGGCTATGCCGACCGCATCATCAACCTGTTTGACGGTAAGATTGTGGAAGAGGTGTTGTCGCAACTTTGATGGCCAATGGCTTATGGCTAATGACTATGGCATCTTCACCCAAGGTAGGGGCTTTCCCCTTTGGTTGAAGTGGCCATAGTCATAGGCCATTGGCCATAGTTTAAAAACAACCAACAAAAACAACACAATCATGGCTCGAATCTATAAAAAAGGCAAGACCTCCCTTGTGTCTTCCATCCTGAACATCTTGGGCTTGACGGCAGCCTTCGCCGCGCTCTATATCATCCTCGTGCAGGTGCACCACGACCTCACCTACAACAAGGGGCTTAAGGACAGCGACAGGATTTATGTCCTTACGAAGAAAGACATCAACCAAAGTGAATATACCTCTTATCTATGCCGTCCCATGGGAGAGTATGTGCTCAACGCTTCCCCAGACATTGAAGTCGGCGGCTGCGGTCGCATTGAGGGCGTTCCCGCCAAGATTCGTGTGAGCGATGAGCAGTCGCCTGTTTCTGGGTCGCAAGTCGCCTTGAACAAAGGTGCTCGCGAGGTCTTCGGATTTGAACTAGTGGCTGGCAACTGGGCCGATTTGACGGGAGAGGCCTTAGCCGTCTCGGAATCGATGGCAAAGCGTCTCGGCGTCCAAGTGGGTGACGTTGTGAAAAATCTTGCCGAAACAAAATGGATAGAAACGACCATCGTGGCCATCTATAAGGACATGCCGAAGCACAGCGACCTCTCATCTTTTGATATTGTTTCAGACATGCCTGATGTTTGGCTCGATGAATGGAAGGCATTTTCGTTCTTCTATTTTCTGAAACTTCGCGAAGGCGCAGACCCGAGTGCGATCACCGAGGTGGCAAAACCTGTCTGCAAGCAGTTTTTCAGCGAGATGAATGGCGGCATTGAGCCTACCGACAATGATGTGAAGTTTGGACTTTACCCAGTGTTGCTGACCCAAATGTATTTCGACAAAAACTCGTATACTGGTCCTGGCAAGTCGGGCAACAAAACCACTACGATGACGTTGCTAGTCATTGCCATTTTTGTGGTGCTTATCGCTTTCATCAATTACATCAACTTCTTCTTTGCGATGGTGCCATTGCGTCTGCGGAGCATCAATACGCGCAAGATATTGGGCAGCAGCCGTTTCCAATTGGTGATGTCGTCGGTAGGCGAGTCGCTATTGATGGTGATTATCGCCCTTGGTTTGGCAGTGGCTGTGGTTACATTGTTTAAGCAATCCACTTTGGCTTCAATGATTGATGCTTCGCTGGATTTCGGTCAAAACTGGGGTGTTGTGGCTCTGACCTTTGGTTTGGCGTTGCTTATCTCGGTGGTAGCCAGTCTCTATCCGGCCTTGTTTGCCACTTCATTCAATCCCGCTTTTGCCTTGAAAGGAACACTTGGTACTACGCAGAAGGGCAAGGCTTTCCGTGTTGGCTTGATAGGTTTGCAGTTTACCGTGTCTATTGTTTTGATTATCTGTGCGATATTCATCCATGAACAACGTCAGTATATGCTGAATCATGACATGGGTTTCAATCAGGAATGCCTATTACAGTCGCGGGTGTCGCGAAACCTTGCCACCAACCGCCAAGCCGTTGAGAACCAATTGAAATCCGATGCCGCCATCAAGGACATTGCATGGGGCTCAGGGGCTTTTATAAAAGACTCTCGTATGAGTTGGGGCCGCAAAGTGCGTGGTGAGGATGCTGGATGGCTGGTCTATCCCGTATCGTGGAACTTCCTGCGCTTTATGGGCATCGACATTGTAGAAGGCCGCGATTTCACAGAAGCTGATGAGCAATCTACAGGAACGTATATCTTCAATGAATTCGCACGTGACTATTACAATATTACCCTTGATGACCAAATTGGCGGCCATGATGACCAAATTGCCGAGATTGCCGGTTTCTGCAAGGACTTCAACTTTTGCGCATTGCGAAATGGCATGGGACCGTTTGCCTTCTATGTGTATGGCAAGGACCCGTGGAATCTTTGCAACATGCTCTTCATCCGCACCGAGCCAGGCGTGGATGTCCCCGCCTTGAAGGAGCGCATCTCCAAAACTCTCGAAGACCTCGATCCCGATTGGGCCGAGGGCGTTGATATTGAGGTGACGCCTTTCAGTCAAGCCCTCGCAAACCAATACAAAAAGGAGCAAAACCTCTCGAAGTTGGTCACTCTGTTCACGATTTTGGCCATCGTCATCTCGCTGATGGGCGTGTTCGGCTTGGTGATGTTCGAGACGGAGCACCGCCGCAAGGAAATCGGCATCCGTCGTGTGCATGGGGCAACGGTGGGGCAGATTTTGGCGATGTTCAACTCGCGCTTTGTGAAGATTGTGCTGGTGTGTTTCGTGGTCGCCGTGCCAGTGAGTATCGTCATTATGAAGCGTTATTTGGAGGGCTTCGCCTATCAAGTGCCGTTGCACGTTTGGGTGTTTGCACTTGCGCTGTTGGCCGTCTTGGCTGTAACGATAGCGGTGGTCACCTTACGCAGTTTGCGGGCGGCTACGATGAATCCGGTGAAATCTTTGCGAAATGAATAATTTATTATGGGATTGCCTACGGCAAGAAATCTTTCAAAAATATAATAAATCGATTTTTAAATGATTTTGGAAGTAGATTTTGTCAGATTTCTTGCGAAGCAATCTCAACAAATTATGATTTTTGCTGAATTATCAGAAAATAGTTGTATCTTTGCAACTGCTAAAATATAATCATTTAGTGGTTAAAAATGGATATAACTAATAATATATTATCATTTGATATTATCTCACCAGAAGGCAAAGCCATGGCTTTGGCGGAACGGGTGAAAGCGCGCCGTTTGGAGATGAACCTAACGCAGGAAGGACTTTCCGTGCGGTCGGGATTGCCTTTGGCGACCTACCGCCGCTTTGAGCGAACAGGCAAGATTTCCTTGGATGGACTGCTCCATGTAGCCTACGCTTTGGATGCCTTGAACGACTTCGACCGTTTGTTTGAGTCACACAAATACGCCACTTTGGATGAGGCTCTTGATGCCACCACAACAAACAAAAAGCGAGGGAAACGCAATGAGTGAAAAGATAGTTGAAGTAACGCTAGGCTCTCGTAAAGTCGGGCGGATAGCCTTAGACAGAGACGGTCGCGCTTTGTTCGAATACGACGCGGACTGGATTCGGAACGGCTTTTCCATCTCGCCGTTTCACTTGCCTTTGGAATCGAGGTTGTTCACCGCCGATGCGAAGCCTTTTGACGGCAACTTCGGCGTGTTCGACGACAGCCTGCCCGACGGCTGGAGTGCATTGGTGCTCGACCGTTATCTGAGGTCGCAAGGCAAGTCATTGGCTTCGTTGGATTTGTTGGAGCAACTGATGTTTGTCGGTAGCCGTGGTCGTGGTGCCTTGGAATACCATCCCAACCTAAGCACCGTTGACGAACAGGTCATCATCGACCTCGACCACATGGCGGAAGAGTCGCAGCGGGTATTGAGTACCGACTATTCCGACGACTTGGACAAGGCTTGGCGGCGCGGCGGCTCCTCGGGCGGCACACGCCCCAAAGTGTTTGTGCATCACGACGGCGCCGAGTGGTTGGTGAAGTTCCGCGACCGCACCGACCCGCCCGATGTAGGCAAAATCGAATATGAGACCTCGCTGCTGGCTCGCGAATGTGGCATTGAGATGGCCGAGACCCGACTTTTCGAAGGAAAATACTTTGGCACCAAGCGCTTCGACCGTACCGATGATGGCGGCAAACTACACGTTATCAGCCTCTCCGCCCTGATGAGCCTCGACTATCACCTGCCCACCGCTGATTACGGCCATCTGTTTTGGGCTTGTAGCCAACTCACGCATTCCGTCAAGGAACTGTGGAAGGTATTCCGTCTGATGGCGTTCAACCTCATCATTGGCAACTGCGACGACCATGTGAAGAACTTTGCCTTCATCCGCCGCAACGATGTTTGGCAGTTGGCTCCAGCCTACGATGTGCTGCCTTGCGAAGGCTTAGGTGGCTTCCACAGCCTTTCCGTGAATGGCAACTACAAAGACCCGGGGAAAACGGATGCCGTTCAACTTGCTGAAAAGTTCGGGCTGCGGAAGGATGAGGCCGAAGAGGTGTTTGAAGAAATCCGTAAACGCTCACTGTAACGTTTTTTTACACCCACTGTAAAGAAACTTTACACTTTTACAAAAGGGTAAAATCGTATCTTGTTGATTCATATTGTTTTATGATTTTTGGCACGGATTATGCCACACGACCTACAACAATTAAACAAATAAACAGTTAAACAATCAACAATTAAACAGCAATGAGCAGCTACCTGAAATTCCTTTCCCGAAACAAACTCTACAGCATCATCGAGGCCATTGGCCTGACGGTGAGCCTCGCTTTTGTGGTTATCATCTTTTGCTACGTGGCGCAACAGATCGCTGTGACGCGTGAAAACCCGCACCGCAAGGAGATATACGCCGTGGGGTTGAAGAACCTGATTAAATTCGAGTATGGATTGAAAGGCAGCATCGGCGAGAGCATCCCCGAGATTGAATCAATCACCGAATTCCAGATGATGCATACCGATATGAAGGCCGACGACCAATCCCGTGCGGTGTATGTGCTGGGCTGCGACCGTGATTTCTTCGATATCTTTCCCGTCGAGTTCGCCGTAGGCCAGCCAGACCAAATCAACGAAGTTTCGGCGGCATTCGTGTCGGAGCGTATGGCGCAATTGCTTTCCGAGACAGGCGAAGTGGTTGGGCGCAACATCCATTTGTTTAAGCGTGATTACACCGTGGCTGGCGTGATTTCCGACTTCGGTAGTTCGCTTTTCCACGAAACGCCCGATGTGATTGTCAATGTGGATGTCAGCGATGGCGTGGTGTTCTATGGTGGCCTCAACAGCCCATCCCGACCAGCCAATGTGTTTACCACGGTGAATGTCTTTGTGAAAGTGCTTCCCAACACTGACCGTGCGACACTTCTTGAAAAAATGTCGGCGGCGATTGTGGCCTTTTACACTGAGATTTTAGGGATGGAGCCCCCGTTTGAAATTGCAGAAAACACTATGTTGGTTCGCTTGGATGAGTTGTTTTACACCGATGCCCAAACCAACCTAAAGAAAGGCGACAAAACGATGATGCACAGCCTGTTGGCCATTGGCTTGCTGCTGTTGATTTCTGCCATATTCAACTACATCAACCTCAACGTTGCCCTGACGAGCAAACGGGCCAAGGAGATGGCTTCGAGGCGGCTGCTTGGCGCGACGAAGGGTGAAATCATCGGGAAATACCTCTGGGAGTCGCTGGCGTTCACTTCGGTGTGTATGGTGCTGGGCATCCTTTTGGCCGAGGCGCTTTGCCCTATGGTCAATCGACTGTTGGGCGGAAGTGTTGGGGTTAGGATTTCGCTCTCGCCTTTCTATTTGGTTTCCTACCTGCTGATGGTGGTGGTTGTGGCTTTGTTGGCAGGCATCACGCCTGCGGTGGTGGTGTTGCGCGCCCAGCCCATCGATGTGGTGAAGGGCATGTTCCGCTTCCGCAACAAGATGGTGCTCTCGAAGGTGTTCATCGTGTTGCAAAACGTCATCGCCATCGTTCTGATTGCCTTGGTGATCACGATGGAAGCGCAAATGCGCCACATGGAGCGGAGGCCTGTGGGATGCCGCACTGAAAACCTGTTTTATCTCGAATCCGTCCTTACGGGCAATGAGGCATTCGAGAATGATTTGCTTTCATTGCCTTGTGTGAAGCGGATGGGCCATTCCTACGGCTATCCTGGCAGTGCAATGATGGGCTCCAACTGGGTGCGCCTCAACGACCCCGACAATTTTATTTCCGTTGGGTACCTGATGTGCGACACGGCGGCTTTCGACCTTTACGACTTCGATACCAAGGCGATGTACGGCCAATTGGAGGAAGGCCAGTGGTTATTGACGCAGGGCCTTTTGGAGAGTCAGCTGGGGATGCCGATGAGTAAGTTCGACCCCGACTCGCTGGGCGTTTGGTACAAGCATAATGTCGGCTACGACCTGTGTGGCGTGGTGGGCGATTTCGCTATCAACAGTGCAGCGTATGTGGTTGACGAGAAATTCGGTGCCGTGCAGATTGTGGGAGACGAGCCGATGTTCGCATGGGTGAGTTTCAATCCTGTACTGGAGATTGTGGGCGACCACGCCGAAGCCCGCAAGGCGATCGATGCGGTGTATTACAAACATATCAAAATGCAAGAAACCTATTGGGAGCCTTTCAGAGAGGGCTTTATAGATGACCTTTTGCTGCAAAGTTTGCAGGGAACCAAAAACAAAATGCGTCTTGTGGATATGTTCATGGCAGTGGCGGTGTTGCTGTCGCTGCTGGGACTCGTGGCCATGAGCACGCATTTTGCCTCCGAGCGCGAGAAGACCATCGCCGTCCGCAAGGTGTTTGGCGGCACAATGCAAAGCGAGATACGCCGCAACCTGAAGGAATACATCATCATGATTCTTATCGCTAATGTCATCGCCATTCCGATAGCGGTTTGGGTCTGCGGGCGTTATCTGGAGGATTTCGTCTATCGCATCGACCTGCATCCCTGGATTTTCACGGTGACGTTAGTGCTGTCGTTCGTCATCGCCATCGGCTCGGTGCTTTGGCAAATCATCTCCGTGGCTCGGGTGAATCCTGTGATGGCGTTGAAGAAGGAATAACAATGCCAGAAAACTACATCGGACTGAACACTATCTTTTTGTTCGGTAGTTCTCGTTCACGGAGATACATCAACAGATACACCGGAAGATATATGTTTCGGTCAAGGATTTCAATGTTCTTTGTCGTATATATAAATGCCTCTTTTATCGCATATTCTTCATTTTTCATCACATTGCAAAGAGCATTATGCCGTTTGTAATCCTTCCCCGACTTGATTTCTATCGGGAGAGCCTGATGGTCGTGTTCAATGACGAAATCGAGTTCTCCCTGTTTTTTACTGTTGAAATAGTAAAGGTCGTATCCATGCGAACGAAGTTCTTGTGCGGCAAAATTCTCAAAAACGGCACCGAAGTTTGCATTGATTTCGCCAATCATGATATTGAGTTGAAAACCAGATGAGTACATGCAGGACAGCAGGCCAACATCATTAAGAAACAACTTGAACAAGTTGCGTTGTTCATTGAGTTTCAACGGAACACAAGGTTTGTCGACATTATATGTGGGTAAGGCCACCCCTGCATCGGTCAGCCAAAGGAAGCTGTTCTCGTATTTTTCGAATTTTGCTCTATCGTTCAGCGATTTTAGTATAAATCTCTTGTTTTGGGCATTGAGTTCCGACGGAATCCTTTCAAAAATCTCTTTGATAAATAGCTTGTTGTCGGCATATTTTGCAATGTCCTTTTTATACAGTTTCAGGATGTTCTCCTGCTCGCGTCGGACTTCGTGCATATTGTTGGTGTCCAAATATTTCTGCACAACAGCTGGCATTCCTCCAATCACAAGGTATAGACGAAGCAATTCTATCATCTTCTCATGAACGACAGAGTCGATGGGAATTCTCTTATCGTAACATTCATGAAGATGTGTCATCACCTCATCACTCATGCCTAAAGACAATGCGAACTCTTCGAAATCGAGCGGAAACATTTCTTTTTCAGCCATGTAACCAACAGGGACGCTTCGCAAGTCTTTCAATTCGACACCTAAAAGAGAGCCGCTCATGACATAACGATAACTTCCTTCATCGACAAGAAACTTAATCGCCGTGACAATTTCTGGACATTCCTGCACTTCATCGAAGAAAATCAAGGTGCTGCCAGATTCCAATTTTGTGGCGGTCAACGCAGAAATGCGCAACAGGATATCGTTTGTGTCGAGCGGATTGGCAAAGATGGTTTTGAGTTTCGGATTTTTGATGAAATTGAATTCCACAAAATGCTTGAATGTTTCTTCTCCCACCTTGCGTATGGCATATGTTTTTCCTACTTGTCGTGCACCTGTAACAAGAAGTGCTTTTCTATCATTCAAAAAGAAATTTTTTAGATACTTGTAAATCTTTCTATTAATCATTTTACAATGCTTTTTTCCAACCGCAAAAATACAACTATTTTGCTTTTTTCCAACCTTAATTAGGATGATTTTATGCTTTTTTCCAACTTATTCATAAAATTAGGGAAATAGCCTGTACCCAATTTACATGACGACTGTAAAGTTTCTTTACACCCACTGTAAAGAAACTTTACACTTTTACAAAAGGGTAAAATTGTATCTTATTGATTATTGCCAAGTTGCAATTTTGGCACAATCAATGCTATGGGTTACTCGTTTAATTGTAACATTATATCATGAGCAGCTATTTGAAGTTTTTAAGTAGAAACAAACTCTACACCATCATCGAGGCCGTGGGTCTCATCGTTTCCATTGCCTTCGTCATCTTGATTGGCAACTATGTCTATCAGCAGTATTCCGTGGCTTACGGCAATCCTTATCGAAATAGGGTTTATGCCGTTGGAAACCAAGATTATATGTCGCTTTCTTGGTGGGACAAGGCCGTTTTTGAGGACAAACTCCCCGAAGCCGAAACGGTGGCCCGCATCTCTGGCTCCGACTATGACGGCTATATCACCTTCGGCGACGAACAACCTGTCAGTGCCGTCATCACCGAGGCTGACCCCGAGATTTTTGATCTTTTCCCGAGCCTGACCTTGCTCGAAGGCAGCATGGATGAGTACAGTCTCAAAGGGCATTGTCTCGTGTCTGAGTCACTTGCCAACCGCGCCTTCAACGGCGACGCCGTCGGCAAACCGCTCAAAATCAAATATCTAACACAAGACAAAATCGAAAGCACAGTCTGCGGCGTCTTCAAGGACTCCAAAAACTCGATGATGCCTCGCACCGAGGTGATGCTTAACCCCGAGTTCGACGATATGTATGTCTCTCAACAGCCATTCAGTTCCATCGGGCAGTATATGACCTTGATGAAAGTCAGCGAAGGCACTGACCGTGAGCAGTTTGCGAAGAAAGTCGAGGAGGTTGGATTGCCCAATTATGGTGGCGGTTTTGTGAAGGCTATGCCGATTTACAACTTGTCGGAACTCTATTTCAATGACGAACAATGGATGTTCAAGCAAGGCAACAAGCCGGTGCTGCAAATGCTGACCATGGTGGTGTTGCTGCTGCTCGTCTCGGCCATTTTCAACTACATCAACCTCAACATGGCTCTTTCGGGAAAACGCGCCAAGGAGATGGCTACGCGCAGGCTCCATGGTGCCACCAAAAGCGATATCATAATGAAGTATATAGCTGAATCCGTGTTGTTTACAGCAATATGTTTTGTGTTGGCGTTCCTATTGGCCTACGCCTTGCTCCCGATGATGAACGACCTGTTGAGAGGCGTTTCGGGCGGTACAGCCGGCTCGCTTGAGCAATTTGTGTCCATTCGTTTCGAGTGGTCGGTGGGCATTGTGGCGGCCTATGTCTTGACCGTCGTCGTTTTGGGCGTGCTGGCGGGCATCGCGCCTGCCGCCATAGCCTCGCGTTTCGAACCGATTGACGTGGTGCGCGGCACCTATCGGCTTCAAACCAAAAGGGTGTTCAGCAAGGTGTTCATTGTGTTCCAAAACACCATCACCATCGTCTTGATTGCCATGGCGATTTTGATGGAGGTGCAGATGCGTCACATGATGAACCGTCCCATCAACATGCGATCCGAGGGATTGTATGTGCTGAAAAACTGGGCAAAGGAGTATTCCGACATTGTGCCGCTCATCGACCGTTTGGAGAAGATTCCGACTGTGAACGCGGTAGGCTACGGGCATGACTATGCGGGTAAGATGGGCATGGGCACGAGCCTCACCACGCCCGAAGGCGAAAAGGTGGGCACTCAACTCATCCTTTGCGATGAGACCTATTTCAATATGCTTGACTTGCAAGTCGTTGAAGATTTCGGAATGCGCTCCAACTCGGTGTGGATGTCGAGGACTTTGGCCGAAAAACTCGCCATCAGCGACTCGACGGCCTCGTATTACGCCCGCAAATTGCACATCAACGGCAGCAATCCCGAGACCGTGGGCGGCATCTATGAGGACATCCCGACGCGGTCGGCGGCGGCATCCGAGCCCAACCAATACTCGGCAATCATCGTCGCTCGTGACGAGGACTTGATTTGGGGACTTGGCGTAATGGTTGATGTTTCAGGTGATTACAGAGAGACCGAAAAAGCCATCCTGCAAGCCTACGCCGACTATTCCGAGGCCCGAAACGGCACCTATGTGGAGCCGGCGGAAAACGGCTATGTGCAGGACCTTAACAACTTGTTGCTGCGACCTGCAAAAATGGCCATGCGCCTGCTGGAACTGTTCATGTTGCTGTCAGTGCTGATTTCCTTGCTCGGCCTCGTGGCCATGAGCACCTATTACAGCGAGCAAAGCACCAAGAGCATTGCCGTACGCAAGGTGTTTGGCAGCAACGTCCAGCGTGAGTTGTGGCGCACGGTGAAGGACTACATGGTTTTGGTTGGTATCGCGGCACTTATCGGCATCCCGCTCGCCGTTTGGTTCTGTGGCCGCTATTTGGATCGTTTCGCCTATCGCATTGAGCATTACGGCTGGATCATCGCTGTGGCGGTCATCCTTGGTATGTTGATGGCTTTCCTCTCGGTGCTTTGGCAGACCTTGAAGGCAGCGCGGACGAATCCAGCGGAGGCTTTGAAGAAGGAGTAAAACTGCAAATTATGTTTTTCGGTAATAGAAAAATACATTTTTTACTTCGCAAAATCAAAAAAGTTGTATTTTTGCGAAATAGAAATATGTAAAGTTATGGTTAACATAAAGTTAATAGAAAGAGATAATTACCTTGAACAGTTGGAGCATACGAAAAACACTCCAGACATAAAGGTTATTACAGGCGTTCGAAGAAGTGGAAAATCGAAACTGCTTGAGATGTTTGCCAAAAAGATAGAATCAGTAGAAAACAATGTCAATATCATCCATGTTGATTTCAACCTGCTGAAGTTCGAACCATTGCTGGAATACCATAATCTTCATGATTTCATTGAAGAGTCCTATCAGGAAGGGAAAGACAATTATGTTATGATTGACGAGATCCAGATGTGTGAGAACTTTGAGAAAGCAGTCAACAGCCTGCATGCTTCCGAAAAATACAACATCTTTGTCACTGGCTCCAACGCTTTTCTGTTAAGCAGCGATTTGGCGACATTGTTTACTGGAAGAACCTTTGAGCTGAAACTCTTTCCATTTTCATTTAATGAATATGTAAGATATTATAAATCTGCTGATTACAATTCTGCATTTGATTCATATCTTGAGGAAGGAGGCATGCCTGGCTCTTATCTTTACACGACCACCAAGGAGAAATACTCTTATATCAACGATGAGGTATTCAATGCCCTTATTGTCCGTGACATTATCAGAAGATATAAAATTAGGAATGTGAACTTGCTCAATAAACTCGTTGATTTTCTGATGGATAATATCGGTAACATCACATCGGTTAGGAAAATATCCGACACTTTGACTTCAAATAAAATCAAGACAAACGACAAGACCGTCGGGAAATACATTGATTATCTCTGCAACGCTTTTGCCTTTTATCGTATCCGCCGTTACGACATCAGTGGGAAAAGGTATCTCACAACCGATGACAAGTACTATCTTTCGGATCATTCATTTAAATATGCAAGACTCGGAACCAAGAACCTCAACATTGGTCGAGTCATTGAGAATATAGTGGCTGTGGAACTTTTACGACGTGGTTATGAGGTTTATGTTGGGACTTTGTACAACGGTGAGATAGATTTTGTTGCCATGAAACAAAACGAGAAAATCTATTTTCAGGTGGCGGACGATATAACAAATGAAGAAACGTTTAAACGCGAAGTCTCGGCGCTTTTAAAAATCAAAGATGCCTATCCAAAAATACTCCTGGCAAGAACCCGTCAGAAGGAATTCCAATACGAGGGTATCCGAATCATCAATTTGGCCGACTGGCTTGTTTCATCATAAAGTATAATAGCTATGTCCAAACTTAAATCTAAAATCCTAGTCGTCGACGACAACGCCGGCATCCGGTCGGCACTGAAGATATTGTTGCCCATGCGCTTCGCCGAGGTGGAACTCATCGCCTCGCCTAAGGTGCTGATGGAGACCATGCGGACTTTCAAGCCCGATGTGGTACTGCTCGACATGAACTTCGAGACCGACATCAACACGGGCAACGAAGGCCTCTTTTGGCTCTCTGAACTGAAACGCGACTTCCCCGAGGTGGAGGTGGTGCTCTTCACAGCCTATGCTGACATCGCCCTCGCCGTGGAAGGCATGAAACGCGGTGCCTTCGACTTCGTGGTGAAGCCCTGGGACAACGCCAAACTGCTCGCCACACTCGAAGAAGCTTGCAAGAAACATCGTAAGGTCACGGGGAAGGCCTCCATTGTCGAACCTGCACCCACGATGCGCTGGGGCGAAAGCGAGGCGATGCGGCAATTGCGCGCGATGGTGGAGAAAGTGGCTCCCACTGATGCCACGGTGCTCATCACGGGCGAGAACGGCACGGGTAAGGATGTGCTGGCCAATGAGATACATCGTCTTTCCAATCGCGCTGCCAAGCCGATGGTGGGTGTGGATATCGGAGCCATCACGGATACCTTGTTCGAGAGCGAGATGTTCGGCCATGTGAAAGGGGCTTTCACCGATGCCCATGCCGACCACATTGGTAAGTTTGAGCAGGCCAACGGCACCACACTTTTCCTCGATGAGATCGGCAATGTGCCGCTGGCACAGCAGGCCAAACTACTACGCGTCATCCAAAACCGCAGCATCACCAAGGTGGGCGACACGAAATCCATTCCCATCAACATCCGCCTGATTTGTGCCACCAACATGGACTTGGCTAGGATGGTCAAGGAAGGGCGCTTCCGCGAAGACTTGTTCTACCGCATCAACACGGTGACGCTGCACCTGCCGCCTTTGCGCGAGCGTCCCGACGAAATCGTCACCTTGGCAGAGATGTTCGTTAAGCAATATGCCGAGAAATACCACCGTAAGGCGCAAGGCCTTTCTGATGAGGCAATGAATCTCTTGAAACGCTGCCGTTGGAGTGGCAACATCCGCGAACTGCAAGGCTGCATAGAGAAAGCAGTCATCTATTCCGAGGCGGAACTTATTCGCGCCGCCGACCTCCAACTCCGCGCCTCTGAACTGATGGACGAAGCAACTCCAAAAACGCAAAGCCAAACCCTTGAAAGCGCCGAGGAGCAGGTCATCCGCAATGCAATGAAGACCTACAATGGTAACCTGACCCTAGTGGCCAAAGCATTGAAAATCAGTCGTCCGACTTTGTACCGTCGCCTAAAGGAATACGGAATATGAGTGCTTGGATTTGGATATGGGTTGTAGTGGTGGCCGTCATCGCAGCGATTGTGGTGACGACTCTCATCGTGCGCAGAAACGATGCCCGAAAGGTGGGCTTCATGATGGATGCCTTGGAAGACGGTGAGCTGAACTTCCACTTCAAGGAGAAGTCGGCACTCAACCGTGCCCTCAACCGCATCAAGGGCATTTTTGAACGGCGCGACGCAGCCAACGAGGAGTCCTCTCAAAACAAACTGTTTCGCGTGATGACACACGAAATCATGAACACCGTCGCGCCCATCGCTTCTTTGAGCGATGCCCTGCTCAACGAGGAAGGCGTTGACGTGAAGGCAGGGCTGGAGACCATTTCGGCCTCGTCGAAGGACTTGATCCGTTTTGTGGAGTCTTACCGCAGCATGACGCAGGCCCAGCCGCCCGTCCGCAAGGCGGTGATGGTGGACGAACTGATGGACCGTGTGTTGCTCCTCAACAAGGCCAAGATTGCCGAACAAGGTGCCACTTTAACCTATCAAGCCAATACGCCCGACCTGCTCATCTATGCAGACGAAGGACAAATTATGCAAGTGTTCAACAACTTGATAAAGAATGCCGTGCAGGCAGGTGCCACCTCCATTCGTATCACTGCCGACCTGAACTCGGAGGACCAAACCGTCATCCGTGTGGCCAACAACGGGAAAGCCATCCCGTTACGCCAGACCGAGGAAATCTTCATTCCGTTCTACACCACCAAACCGAATGGAACGGGCATCGGATTGAGTTTGTCGAAACAAATCATGGTGCGGCATAACGGCAACCTCGTCCTTGAACAGAGCGACAGCAGCCTGACCGTTTTCGCTTTGATATTTAAGTAATTGCAATTTGTGCGTTTTTTTATAGCCGTATGTTGTTTTCTTGTGTATTTTTGCACCTAATATAAATACTATAACGAGTTCAAAACCTATAAAATAACTAAAAATGAAAAAGTTCTTTACTACTCTATTTGCTTTGGCCTTGTCATTGGTCACGATGGCCGGCAATTTCGTGATGCTTCCCTATTCGGGTCGCGCCGAACTGGAAAAACACTTTGCTGATCCGAATCTGACGGTGCATTTCTACACCGATTCGGAGGTCTTTGCCACGGCTGAACGTTTCGATGCCGGCTACATGGTGATGATCGACGAAAACGCTTTTTCTGACAATGGATGCTATACGTTGGTGTATTGCCCGAAAGCCCAGCAGCAGCAATTTGACGCGCTGCTTTCGACGCAGGATTACGTCATCGTGAAAGGCGCGGCGATGCCTTACAAGAACGACGGTGCCGTGGCTATCTTCAACAAAAAAGCCAGCCTGCCCAAGCTGACCCGCGACTTCCCGGTGGTGACTGAAGAAGACCCCCGTATCCGCGAGATGCTGAACCAAGTCAACATGGACTCGCTTGAGGCCACTGTTCAGCACTTGCAGGATTATGGCAGCCGCATTTGGAACTCCAATAATGCCTTTGCCGCTTCCGATTGGATTGCCAGTCGTATGGAGGCCCTGGGGCTTGAGGTCGAGCAGCAACCTTTCAATGCCAATACATGGATGGGTAGCGGTGCGGCGGCACCTAATGTCATTGGTATTCAGCGCGGTACGCTCTATCCCGACACTTATGTGGTGTGTGGCAGCCACTTCGATTCGTTCTCGTATGAGGCTATGATGGGCGGCGGCACGGCTCCTGGTGCCGACGACAACGCCACGGGCGTGGCCAGCGTGCTGGAAAGTGCGAGAATTATGACCCAATATGAGTTTGAATACAGCATCATCTATTGCGCCTACGGCTGCGAAGAGATGGGTCTGTATGGCAGTGAAGCCTATGCCTCGCGCTGTCAACAACAGGGCATGGACATCATCGGCTATTTCAACAACGACATGAACGGTTACCTTTATGGCGACCAAATCCACATCGACTGCATCTATCCCAACTCGGTGGAGCCCATCGGTACCTATTACATGAATGTCGGCGAGGTGTATTATCCCGAACTGCCCATCCGTCATGTCAACTTTAACGAGGGCGACAGCGACCACACCTCTTTCAATAACCACGGCTACATGGGTATCTATCCCTTCGAGGACTACCAAAACTACAGCCCATACATCCACACACCCAACGACGTGATTGGAACGAGTGTGACGAGTTTCGAAATGGGTCAGCAGTATTGCCAGATGAACATTGCTTGTTTGGCTGAGATTGCCAATCCTATGGGTGATGCTCCTGTGGTAGAATGCAATCCAGTGAGAGATTTTTCTATTGAGTTACCTGTATGGAAAGATACATCTCCTCTTTGGTTACATTGGAAATCTCCCGAAGAGGGTTCAACAGGCAATTTAGAGCGATTTGATGTGTATCGTGATAATGTGGTTATTGGAGCCGTGGATTGGGCGGATTCCACTTATGTAGGTTATTGGGGCTATGAGTATATGGATACGATTACCGTTGGGGTCGAGGCCGAGTATTTTATCATGGCCGTTTATAGTGACGGTTGCGAGGCACCTTCGCAAACGGAAATCGGTTATGGTGTCAGTGCAGTTGAGGAGTCGGAATCCAATGTTATGGTCTATCCCAATCCCTCCAACGGCACCTTCAACCTCAATCTCGGCGAAGGCCAATGGGATGTGGAAGTCTACGACATCACTGGCCGCAAGGTCTATGAAAACCGCATGGATGGTCACTCCGTCCTCGACCTCGGTAAATGCCACAATGGCGTTTACTTCTTGAAAGCCATGGGTGAGAGTAGGGGAGTGACAGCAAAAATCATGGTGCAGTAAGTTTCGGCTGACTTAATTCTTCGAAATTCTCCGTTTCATATCGTTGAGACGGAGAATTTTGTATTTTTGAGGTCTTAATACAACACTTATGAAAAATCGAATCTCACTTTTCATTATGGCATTGGGCTTTGTGCTGGCCTCCTGCGGCAATAATAGCCAACCAATCGAAACCTCCGAGCCCGAACCCGATTCCATCCGTTTGCGCACGGTAATCTATCGTCCAGGCGATTACAACTCAAAGAACTATCGCATCCCCGCTATCATTACGGCCAAAGACGGTTCTTTGGTTATTGCCACCGACAAGCGGAAAAACAACGACATCGACCTGCCTGAAGACATCGACATCCTTATCAACCGTAGCACCGACGGCGGTCGCACTTGGAGTGAGCCTTATACCTTGATGGAAGGTCAAGGGGTGGGGAAGGGCTTCGGCGACTGCGCCTTGGTGCGCACCAACGACGAAGGCGGCCTCTTGGCGGCTTTTGTGGGTGGATGTGGCTTCTGGCAGGGAAGACCCGAAAACCCGCTTCATACCTACATCGCACGAAGTTACGACAACGGCCAGACTTGGACCGAGCCCAAAGACATCACCGATGAGCTCTACGGCGCGAAATGCAATAACGAGGAGAGTCGCACATGGTGGTCGGCCTTCTTCGCCTCGGGTAACGGCCTGCTGACCTCCACGGGGCGCATCATGTTCGTCCTCGCCGTGCGCGACACCGAGGAATGGGCGGCCTGCAACTATGCCGTTTATTCCGACGACAACGGTGAGACCTGGCAGATATCTGGCCGCGCTTCCCAGCGCGGCGACGAAGCCAAGGTAGTGGAATTGGCCGATGGCCGCATCTTGATGAGCATCCGCCATGAAGGCGAGCGTTGGTACAACATTTCAGAGGACGGTGGCACTACTTGGCGTCCCGAAACCTCCGCTTGGTCCGACCTTGTGGCTACGGCTTGCAACGGAGATATTATCCGTTATTCATCTGTAAATGAGGGCGCTGAAAAGAATATCCTGCTCCATTCCTTGCCTGGTCCAGAGCGTCGTGAGAAGGTGACGGTGTATGTCAGTTACGACGAAGGCAAGACTTGGCCCGTGAGCAAGTGTATCGTGCCTTACGATGCGGCCTATTCCTCTCTCTGCATCCTTCCCGACCATAGCATCGGCCTCTATGTGGAGGAGTCTGACGGCGACACCTTGGGTTATTCCATGGTGTTTTATAATTTTGGGCTGAAATGGCTGGAACAACAATAAATATCCGTATTTTTGCGGTTCAAATCATCAATGCTAAAACAAACAGAAATGAAACAATCAAGAGTGTGGATGTTGGCCGCCATCCTTTTCTGCGGCGTGAGTCTTGTTGGTTGTGGCAATAACAACACCAAGCAACAACCTAAAGAGGAAAACAAGCAAGTCGTTGACAATAAGGTGGATGCCGCAGCTTGCGATGCTGCCGTCGTCGACTATCTGGTGAATGTCATTGGTAAGTCTTATGCTGAAGGTGAGCTCTGCATCTCTTCTCCTTTTGTCATCAGTGCCGACTATGGCAACCCTGAAGATGTCAAGGTTTGGGGCGATTTCTGGGTGTTTAACTACAACCAGTCAGGCGACACGCTGAAGACCGTTTCGGGTGGCAACCATCCTGGCTTGATGCACCTGAAGAAGACCGACAAGGGCATGGAAGTGACCAACTTCGAAGTCGTGGAGGATGGTGCAGGCAACCTTGAGAGCGCCAAGAAGATCTTTGGCGACCAGTATGAGGCCTTCCATGAAATCAACAGCAACCAGGAAAAACGCGAGAGCATCAGACTGCAATTCATCGCCGACTATGCGAAGAAGAACAACCTGCCTGTCAAGATGGTGCAAGACTATGGCTGGCCTGCCGTCGAGTTGCCGAAATAAGTCTTTCCTCTTGCCTCAATAATCAACCATGTCGGAAAGCCTTGAAAAGTTTTTGAGCCGCGTCAGCGATGCCGTCGAGCAAAGCACCTTGGTGAAGATGACCTTGAGCAAGCCCGCATCGAAACATGACGAGCTGCGCAACATCTATGTGAAGCCAGTGCTTATCAAGGGGAAGCGCCTTTTCGCCTTTACCTATCACTATGAGCGTCGCGATGAGGTGAAGAACTATGATGCCACGCAAATGCTTGATGTGCTGAAGGAAATGGTCCCCGACCGTTTCCTGAATGCCGTGCTGTTTACCGTCGATGAGGATATCACATTGCTGGTTTCCTCCAAGGGCAAGGCGACCCTTCAAACCAAGAAGGTGCATGAGTGTCGCGAACAAAACCTGGAGCACGACAAACAGAAGGCCCGTCTCATCAACCCGGCGAATCCGTGGTGGTATCAGCTCGGTCTGACCACGCGAGAGGGCAAGATAACCGCCGACATGCAGCATAAGTTCAAGCAGATCTACAAGTATGCAGAGATTGTGGAGAGTCTGATCAAGCCGATGAAGTTTGAGGGCACGGTCCACATCGCCGATATGGGGGCAGGGAAGGGGTATCTCACCTTTGCCTTGCACGAGCTGCTGACCCAACGCTTGAACCTTGACGTGGACATCAAAGGCGTGGAGATTCGTCCCGACTTGGTGCTGAAAATCAACGAGATTATCAAGGCGGACAACTTGAAGGGCTTGGTGTTTGTGGAGAGCAGCATCGAGGCTTATCATCCCGAAAAGTTGGATGTGTTGATTGCGCTTCATGCCTGCAACACGGCCACTGACGACGCCATTGCCTCGGGCATTAAGGCGGGAGCGGAACTCATCGTGTGCGCCCCCTGCTGCCACAAACAGATCCGGCAGGAGATGGAACGCTCGGGCAAGGTCGACGCCATCACGCGCTACGGCATCTTCCTTGAGCGTCAAGCCGTGATGATCACCGACACCATCCGTGCCTTGATCCTGGAGTATTTCGGTTATAAGACCCAAGTGATGGAGTTCATCGAGATGGAACACACCCCGAAGAACGTGCTGTTGGTAGGTAGGAAGACGTCGAAAGAACCGAAAAAAGCAGAAATACTGCAGCAAATCGCTGACCTAAAAAGCCAATATGGCATTGAAACGCACTACCTTGAAAGGGCTTTGGGATTAATCCCGTGGAAACAAAACATTTTTTCTGCAAAATAGCCGCCATGTCAAGAAAAATGCGTAATTTCGTGGACTTTTAGAAAACGACAGAATCTATCAACTAAAAACATAAAACATCATGCAAAACATCGATTGGGCAAATTTAACATTCGGTTATTATCCAACGAATTACAATGTCCGCTGCTATTTCCGCAACGGCAAATGGGGCGAATTGGAAGTCAGCTCCGACACTTCGATTAACATCCACATGGCTGCCACCTGCCTGCATTATGGTCAGGAAGCCTTCGAAGGCATGAAAGCCTTCCGTGGCAAGGACGGCAAAGTGCGTGTGTTCCGCTGGGACGAGAACTGCAAGCGTTTGCAGCGTTCTGCACAGGGCATCATGATGGCCGAGGTTCCCGATGGGTTGTTCTGGGAAGCCGTCGAGAAGGTCATCCGTCTCAACGCCGAATTCATCCCGCCTTACGAGACTGGCGCTTCTCTCTATCTCCGTCCGCTGCTGATCGGCACGGGCGCCCGCGTGGGTGTGAAACCTGCTGACGAATATCTGTTCATGATCTTCGTGACCCCCGTTGGTCCTTACTTCAAGGGCGGCTTCATGGCTAACCCCTACGTCATCACGCGCAAGTACGACCGCGCTGCCCCGCTGGGTACAGGTACGTATAAAGTCGGTGGCAACTATGCCGCTTCCTTGCGTCCGCATGTCGAGGCCTGCCATGGTGGCGAGTACGCCTGCGAGTTCTATCTCGATGCCAAAGAGAAGAAATACATCGACGAGGCTGGCGCTGCCAACTTCTTCGGCATCAAGAACGACACCTACATCACGCCTCAGAGCACGTCCATCCTGCCTTCTATCACCAACAAGAGCTTGATGCAACTGGCAGAGACTCTGGGCATGAAGGTCGAGCGTCGTCCTATCGCCGAAGAGGAACTCACTACCTTCGAAGAAGCTGGAGCTTGCGGCACCGCTGCCGTCATCAGCCCCATCTCGCGCATCGATGACCCCGAAAACGGCAAGTCGTACCAGTTTGGCGACGGCAAGCCCGGTCCGTGGAGCCTGAAGCTTTACAACAAGCTCCGTGGTATCCAATACGGCACCGAGCCCGATGAATTTGGTTGGACGACCGTTATCGAAGGCCTTTGATTACAGGACTTTTGAAAAAAGTTTGAAAAAATGCGTCACAATGTGGCGCATTTTTTAATTAATGTGTATTTTTGTAGCGGGAAAAATAGTATCAATCAACTTAATAGTACAACTATGAAAAAATTTACCTTTGCCTTAATGGCTTTGCTGGCCTTCACTTTCTCGCTGAAAGCCCAGCAGTTTGTATCAACTGAACCTACCAACAGAAACGTGATTATCGAAGAGTTCACGGGTCGTGGCTGTGGTTATTGCCCTGATGGCCATCGTATCGCCAATGAACTGATGGCTGCCCATCCTGGCCGTCTGTGGGCTGTCAACATCCATGCTGGCGGCTATGCCCAAACTTCCTATCCTAACATGATTACCCAAGATGGTAACACCATCCATGGCGGTTTCAGCATCAGTGGTTATCCTACAGGTGTTGTCAATCGTACTACCGCCAACGGTATCGACAGAGGCCAATGGGGCAACCAAGCCAATAACCAGATGAGCCAAGTCTCAGAATGCAACGTTGCTGGAATGGCTGTGGTCAATCCGGAAACGCGCGTGGCTACTATTACGGTGGAAGTGTATTACACGAGCAATAGTGCCGTTGACCAAAACTTCCTGACCGTGGCCATGCTGCAAGACAGCATCCTCGGCTCGCAATCTGACTATGGCAACTTCAACCCAACACAATGGATTGGCAACCAGTATGTCCACACCCACATCCTTCGCGATGTCATCTCGCAAAGCGCTTGGGGTGATCCCATCAGCCCCACCACACAGGGTACGCTGATTACGCAAACCTACGAGTATCTGATCCCTGAAGTCATCGGCAGCCCCAATGGTGTCGACGTTGACCTTAATAACATCCATTTCTTGGCTTGGGTCTCCGAACGTCAACAAGGCAATGCCTATCGTCCTATCTTGACGGGTTGCGCACTTGATATGGTTCAAGGCGTCGATGCTCCCATCTATCCCACTATCAAGGGCATCAGCCAAACTGGCGGCGCCACTTGCACACATACCAAAGACATTGAGGTGAATGTTCAGAACATCGGTACTGATGTTTTGACTTCCATGACGTTTGAAGTTGAGTTTGAAGGCGAAACCAAGACCGTCAACTGGGAAGGCGAACTGCCTCAATATGGCGTCGAGAAGATTGCTACCACTTTGGAGGTTCCTTTCGGCACTTATCCTATCCACGTCACCCTTACCGAAGCCAATGGCGAACCTATGGATAAACAAGCTACTGGATCGGTCACTTGCATCGAATGGGCCGACCTTGAGACCGAAAACGAAGAGGAAGAGATTAGAATCGAAGTGATGCAAGACAAGTTCGGTAACCACATCACTTGGGATCTGACCACGCCTGACGGTACAGTGTTGGCTTCAGGAGGCCCCTACACCATGTTGGCCGCTGGCTCAGCTACCCAGTTGCACATTGAAAGCGCTACTGTTCCTGTAGATGAATGTGCTAAGTTTACCATCCGCGACCAGATGGGCAATGGTATCTGCTGCTCCTACGGTCATGGCTACTACATTGTTAAGGACAGCCAGGGCAATGTGCTCTTTGGTGATGAAAACGACGGCGAGTTTGGCGAAGAAGCTTCACATCTGTTGTCAGTGAGAGGCCCTCAAGCCATGGTTGAAGTTGGCACCACCGAGGTCAGCAATGTGGATTATAACCATGCTGATTTCGTCTCCACCCTTGTGTATGACGGCTATCCCGATGAAGTGGGTTTCGAATGCCGCAAGGTGACGAGCTCTGAGCCGATGATCATTCCTGGTATCCTCAATGAGTTCCAGAGAATTTTGGGCTCGACCGACGATCTGGAGCATACCAGCATCTATGTGGTGAAGGCCTATGCCGTCGTCAATGGCGAGACCTACTACGGCTCTGAGACCACCTTCCAGACCTGGACGGAAGGCATTGCCGAGCTCGAACAGAGCCTGAAGATTTATCCTAACCCGACCACGGGCGTGCTGAATGTCCAAGGCGAGGGTATGACCAGCGTGGAGGTTTACAACACCGTTGGTCAGCGTGTGATGACTCAAGTCGTCAATGGCAATGGCATCCAATTGAATACGGAGAGCCTCAACAATGGCATCTACTTCCTCCGCATCCAAGCCAACGATGGTGCCGTGCTGAACCGCACCTTCTCGGTCGCCCGTTAAACAGGCAACTGATTGCAACGAAAAAAAGCCGCTTCAATCGAAGCGGCTTTTTTTCGTCATTGCGAGCGAAGCGAAGCAATCTAGAGTCTAAAACCCGAAGAAGAGAATTATACCAATCCCTTCTCTTTCAGCAACTCACTCATCTGCTCCTGCAGCTTCTTTGCTTCCTCACCAGCCCTTACGGCAAAGTCGCTGCCATTAGAGGCATAGATGATGCCTCTTGACGAGTTGACGAGCAAACCGCATTCGTCGTTCAAGCCGTTGTTGGCCACAGCCTTCAGGTCGCCACCTTGTGCACCTACGCCTGGGACGAGGAAGAAATAGTCGGGCAACATCTTACGGATCTCGCCCAACTCCTCGGGATGCGTGGCTCCAACAACAAACATCATCTGCTCAGAGTTGGCCCAAGTGGTTGCCGTCTGCAGCACCTGCTGGTGCAGCATCCTTTCTCCGACATTGAGGTATTGGAAGTCTTGTGAGCCTTTGTTGGAGGTCAAGGCCAAGAGGATGACCCATTTGTTCTCGAAGTTGAGGAAAGGCTCCACGGAATCCTTGCCCATGTAAGGTGCCACCGTCAGTGCATCGGCTTTCAAGGTGTTGAAGAAGGCCTTGGCGTAGTTGGCCGAGGTGTTGCCGATGTCGCCGCGCTTTGCATCCGCGATGATGAAAACCTCAGGGTGGTTGTTCTTGATGTACTGAACGGTAAGTTCAAGACTTTGCCAGCCTTTGGCACCGTAGACCTCATAAAATGCCGTGTTGGGCTTGTAGGCCACTGCGTAGGGTGCGGTCTTGTTGATGATCTGCTTGTTGAATTCAAAGATGGGGTCGTCCATGGCCAAGAGATCCTGCGGAATCTTGTTGATGTCGGTGTCGAGACCGACGCAAAGGAACGACTGCTTTTTCTTGATTTGTTCAAATAACTGGTGTTTATTCATATTGGTGTTTTTTTGTCACAAAACCAGCAAAACCAACAAAATTTGTTTTCTTGTTGGGGAAAGCTCGCCAACCGGCGGCTTTCCGGCGACGGCACGGTTGTGCCCCGTCGCCAACGCTTTTATTTTTGTTTTGCAAGTTTTGTGGGTTTTGTGATGCTCATGATTCAATGTTTTCTTTTAAGCGTTCAGCGTTTTCCGCCATCTGCAAGCGGTTGATGATCTCATCCAAGTCACCGTCCATGACTGCGGCAAGGTTATAAACCGTCAAGCCTTCCACGCGGTGGTCGGTGACGCGGCCTTGAGGGTAGTTATAGGTACGGATCTTCGCCGAGCGGTCGCCGGTCGAGACCATGGTCTTACGCTTGGCGGAGATGTCGTTGATGTATTTCTCGTACTCCATGTCGTAGATGCGCGTACGCAGTCGCGCCAAGGCGCGTTCGCGGTTCTTGGGCTGGTCGCGGGTCTCGGTGCATTCGATGAGGATTTCCTGCATCTCGCCTGTGTTGGGGTTCTTCCAC
Organism: uncultured Bacteroidales bacterium; assembly: GCA_900318265.1. Lineage (GTDB taxonomy): Bacteria > Bacteroidota > Bacteroidia > Bacteroidales > F082 > Limimorpha. The sequence continues at coordinate 24,378 of ONKA01000014.1, forward strand.
ATATAACGCAGGCGCACGCCCGATTCCACTTTGTTCACATTCTGTCCACCTGCACCGCTTGAGCGGAAGGTGTCCCATTTGATTTCTCCTTCGTTGATCTCTACATCAAACTCCTCGGCTTCAGGTAACACCGCCACCGAGGCGGCAGAGGTGTGGATGCGGCCTTGGGTCTCGGTTTTGGGCACACGTTGCACACGATGTACGCCCGACTCAAATTTCAAGATGCCATAGCAGCCATTTCCTGTCACGGTGAAGTCGATTTCCTTGTAGCCGCCGCTCGCACCTTCGCTGACGGAGGTTACTTCCACCTTCCAACCACGGTTTTCGCAGAATTTGGAGTACATGCGATACAGGTCGCCAGCGAAAAGGCAAGCCTCGTCGCCGCCCGTACCCGCACGAATTTCCATGATGGCGTTTTTGCTGTCTTGCGGGTCTTTGGGAATCATCATCACGCGGATGTCCTGCTCCAGCTGCTCGATACGTGTTTGGGCGGTGTCCAACTCCTCTTGGGCCATCTTCCGCATTTCTTCGTCCTTTTCTGTGGCCAGGATCTCCTTAGCTTCCTCAATGTTGGCTTTCAGAGTTTTGTATTCCTTGAAAGCCATGACAATCGGCTCCAGGTCCTTATAGTCCTTGTTGAGCTTCACGAACTTCTTCATATCGGAAGCCACGGCAGGGTCGGCGAGCTGTTCGCCCATTTCCTCCCAGCGGTGCTTTATTGTTTCTAATTTTTCGGTGATGTCCATGAATCAATAGCGAGAAGTTGATTATAGTTTCTGCCCTTCAGGCTTTTTTTCTTGTTCTTGTAATAGTGCTGGCTCTTTATATTCTGAAACCTTTATGAAAACGGGAACTGTTTTTATTATTTCTTGTTTGTTTTCATAAGTATAGGTGTCAACCATAACAAAAGTGCCTGAAACTTTTTTCCCATCATAATAAGTGTCTTCAGAAGTGATTAGCTTAACAACAATGCTGTTGAGTTCACGACTCGTTGTCGCTAAAGCTTCGTGACTATTGACTGCTTGGAATATCGTTGCATTCAAGTAACACTTATCTCCAATTGTCGCATGGGATAAAGAAACTCTGGTGAATACCGAGCATGATGATACAAACAATAGTGGTATTAAAGCTAAAAATAGTAATACAATCTTTTTCATGATAGGTGTGTTTTGATAGTGTATTGTTGTTGATCTAATTTATATTCTGTTGCCTATACCATTCTATAGGATTGGTTATTCCTTCTTTTCCTCTTTTAACTTATAAGATGATTCAACGCGTTCGCCGTTGCTGTCATTGATGACATAGATGTCTACTTCCTTGGAAATAGCATCTGTGACCGCCATGATAGTGTATTTTTGGCCTGCAACAGCATCAAAAGTGACCAGATAGTGTTTGTGTGGACTGTTTGATTCGGCTATGCTACCCGCAATGGCTCCACCAATGGCACCACCTAAAATGCCACCTACAACAGCAGCGTCTTGATTGTCATTCCATTGTTGGAAATGTCGAATCTCTATTGTATGTGTCCCAGGCAAGATGTCGCAATGCTTGGGATATCCTTTGAAATAGTTGCCCACGGAAATTGAATCGACTTGGATAAGAAGAGCGGCTTCCTTCGAGTTCCATCCTTTAGGGGTTAGCTTGTGGTTGCCTTGATTAATGGTTGCCAATGCGGCTTTTTCTTGTTTGGCACCAACGTAGCCTTTCGTCGTACCACAAGAGGATAGTAATAAAGAAGACACAACGAAGAATAGAAGTACTAGCTTTTTCATGTTTGTATGTTTTGATTGGTTAGTACTCAAAAGTACCAAACTCGCTCTTTATCGTCAGTCGTTTTGCATCCGAAGCCTCCACATGCCCAATAATCTGACTGTCAATGTTGAACTCCTTGGCAATCGCAATCATCTCATTGGCAGCCTTTTCGTTGGTGTAGATTTCCAAACGGTGGCCCATATTAAAGACTTTGTACATCTCGTGCCAGTCGGTGCCCGAGGCGGCTTGAATCATACGGAAGAGCGGGGGCAAGGCCAGCATGTTGTCCTTCACGATGTGCAATTTGTCGACGAAATGCAATACCTTGGTCTGGGCGCCACCGCTACAATGGATGATACCATGGATTTGCTTGCGGAACTCCTTCAGGATTGGGATCATCAGTGGGGCGTATGTGCGGGTGGGCGAGAGGATGAGTTTGCCTACGTCTACGCCTGGTACCTCGGTGGGGTCGGTCAACTTGTGCGGACCAGAATAGACCAAGTCGTTGGGAATGCTGTGGTCGTAGCTCTCGTCGTATTTTTCAGTCAGATAATGGTTCAGCATGTCGTGGCGCGCCGAGGTGAGGCCGTTGCTGCCCATGCCGCCGTTGTAGCTGTCCTCGTAAGTGGCTTGTCCATAAGAGGCAAAGGCCACGATGACATCGCTGGGCTGCAGGTTGTTCTCAATCACCTCATCTCTTCTGATGCGTGTGGTCACGGTGCTGTCGACGATGACGGTACGCACGAGGTCGCCCACGTCGGCGGTCTCGCCACCGGTAAGGTAGATGCCGATGCCCAGTTTGCGCAGCTTCTCCAAGAAATGCTCTGTCCCGTTGATGAGGGCGGAGATGACTTCGCCTGGAATCAGGCTCTTGTTGCGCCCGATGGTGGAGGAGAGCAGCATGTTATCCGTCGCGCCCACGCAGATGAGGTCGTCGGTGTTCATCACCACGGCGTCTTGTGCCACACCTTCCCATACGCTCATGTCACCAGTCTCTTTCCAATAGAGGTAGGCGAGCGATGACTTGGTTCCCGCGCCGTCGGCATGCATGATGTTGCAATACAGCGGGTCACCGCCGAGGATGTCGGGGATGATTTTGCAGAATGCGTTGGGATAGAGCCCCTTGTCGAGGTTCTTGATGGCGTTGTGGATGTCTTCCTTTTCGGCTGAGACGCCGCGTTGAGCATAACGATTGTCCATGATTTCTTTTTACTATGGCTTATGGCCTATGACTATGGCCTTCTTTCATTGGCCAACTGGCCATAGGCCATAGTCATAAGCCATAGTCCAATTATTTGAACTTTAACTTTTTCTCCTTGGTATCAAACTCGAAGTTGCCGAGCTGCTTCATGTTCTTCTGTCCGATGACCCATTGCTCGATCATCTTGCTGACGACCTTACACTCCACATTGTAGAGCGAACGGCCTGCGATTCTTACCTCCTTGATGACGACAATGGAATTGTTGGCAATGCCACCAGTGGTGAGAATCTTTTCCGTGTCGCCCTTGAAGTCGTCTGCGGTGATGCGGCCGTCCTTCAGTAGCTGCAGAGCACGGCTCTCCGACACGCAGAAGTCGGCGTTTTGACTGTAGGTGAAAGGCTCTTTATAGCCGTCCACAATGCCGACGAAGTTGAAATAGCCTTTTTTATCGACAGTGAACATTTCTGTTTGGTCTTCTTCGGGGTTGATGGCAATGTTGACCGTGCCGCCTTCGCTGATGTGGTCGCGTGGCACGAAGTCCTTGCTTAGGATGCGGAACTCGGTGCGACGGTTCATCTGGTGGGCGGCTTCGCGGACGTCATTATTCGGCAGTTTGTTGATGAAGTCCTCGGTAAGTCTTGTGCCGGCCTTGAAGGTATATCCTCTCACGGTCATGTCTTTCTGGATGGTGCGCGGCACTCTTTCACCATAACCCTTGGCGGTGAGTCGATGCGGGTCGATACCTCTGATAATCAAATAATCCACAACACTTTGGGCACGTTTCTGCGACAGGATGTCGTTGCGCTCGTCGGTGTCGCGGGCATCTGTGTGTGAGGCCAACTCGATGGTGATGGTCGGGTTGACTTGCAGGGTTTCGATCAGGCCTTGCAGCGAGTCTTCAAACTGGGGTTTGAGGTCCCATTTGCCCAAGTCGTAAAGGATGTCGGGCAGCATGATAGGCTCTTGAGGTATGGGTTCGATGTCGAAGTCTTGTACGATATCCTTGCTGAACTCGAGGCCGATGGTGGTCTGTTGTGCGGTCAAGGTGAAGTAATTATCCTTATCAATGGTGATGTCGTAAGTCGTGTTCTTGTTGATTTGGCTGTCGCTGAAGTTGAAATAACCTTTCTCGTTGGTTCGGGTCATGATGTTGGAGCCATCGCTGCCAATGAGGCGTACGGCAGCATTGCTGGCATACTGCTTGGTCTTGGCGTCTTTGACGGTGCCCGAGAAAGTGAACAGGACGGGCGGCTCTTCAAAGTAGTAGATGTTGTCCAAGCCACGGCTGTTGCCACGGTTGGAGGAGATGAAGCCGCGTTCGTCGGTGGGGTGGAAGACGATGGCAAAGTCGTCGCCGATTGAGTTGATGGGGTATTTCAAGTTGCGTGGCTCGCCCCATTGACCGCTGGTGTCCATTGAGGAGACGAAGATGTCGAGTCCACCCATGCCGCCGTGACCGTCTGAGGCGAAGTAAAGGGTCGTATCGTACCTCAAGAAGGGGAAGACCTCGTTGCCAGGCGTATTGATGCGTTCGCCTAGGTTGAAGGGGTGTTTGAAAGGCTCGGTGGTGTTGTCGCGCATGGCCACCCAGATGTCGTTGCCGCCAAAGCCACCTTTGCGTTCGGCAGCGAAGTAGATGATCAGCTCATCGCTTGAGAGCGTGGGATGTCCAACGATGTCCAAGGTGTCGACACCAGCAATCTCTACAGGACGTGCCTCCGAGAAGGAGCCGCCGCTCTTGCCAGCCACCATGATTTGGCAGCCGTTCTTGCGGTGGGCACCGTTCTGGCAGCGTGTGAAGTAGAGTTTGGTGTATTTAGAGTTCATGAAGGGAGTGCCTTCGCTGGCTTGGGTGTTGATGTTTTCGGCTTCGTCGGCAAGCACAGGTGTGCTCCAGTCGCCTTTGCGGTCTTGCTTCGAGGTGAAGAAGTCGGCAAATTCCTGACCGGTGATGCCGTCTTTCTCTTTGCCAGTGGCAGCATCGCGGGTAGAGGTGAAAATGATTTCGTTGTAGTTATTGTTGAGCCAGGTGGCTCCGAAATCGGAGTCTTTTGTCGAATTGATTTTTTTCAGCATCGTGAGCTGGTATTTCGACGGGTTTTCCATCCATTCTTGGATCTGTTGCGTGGTCTCCACGCCGAGAGGACCTCTTGGGTCGCCAGGAACCCGCTGGGAATAGGCTTCATACATCTCAATGGCATCCTTGAATTTCTCGTTCATCTTATAGGTTTCGGCCATATAAAGATAGAGCTCGGGATGGGTGTTGGGGTATTCGGTCTTCAGCAGTCGTTTGTAGTAGGGCTCAGCGCGTTTGGTGAGACCGATGAGGCGGTAGCACTCGCCCATCTGGAAGCTGATGCGGTTGCGCTCGTCCTTGTTGCGGCGCACCTTGCGGTAGGCTTTCTTGTAGCGGTCGGCAGCCTCGGTGTATTGCTTGCGTCCAAAGGCCAAATCGGCGTTCTTGGCGGGGTTCCTTCTTTGGGCGTAGATGTCGGAACTCATAAAGATGAACAGCGCCGACATGATGATTAGAATGTATCTTTTCATAGACATTATTTCTCTTTTTCCTAAACGCGCAAAAAGCGCATTTTATTATCGGACAAAGGTACAACAATTCCGTGAATTGTAGGGGAGGATTTACAACAAAAAAATCCCGCCGAAACGGGATTTTTTTGATAGAAGCCAGGAAGCTTTTTATTCTGCTTTCACAATTCGACGCGTTATGGTGCATCCGTTGCTGACGGCTTGCAGGAAATACACGCCATCAGGCAGGCTCGATAGGTCGATTTGGATCATCTCGCAGCCTTTCGTGTCAAGGCATTTGATCTTTTGACCTATTGTGTTGTAGAGGCTGACCCCATCGATGTCTTCGCAGGTCACGTTCACTATGTCCTTGACGGGATTGGGATAGATGGTGAACAGGGTCTCGTCCGACTCTTCTACACCAGCACCGATGGCGACATCGATGGTAAGCAGGTAAGTGCCTGTCTTTCCTTCAAAGTAAGGCATGATGCAGAAGTAGAGCATGCCTCCACTGGTGATAATGCTCGACCCTATCTCGTCGTCGTAGAACTCTGACCAGACGCTTCCGTCGGTGGAGTAGGCAAACTTGGCGTCAACGGTGTAATAGGTGCTGCTGCCGCCGTTGTTGTAAGAGTCGTATAGACGCGGGGTGACAGTATAGTTGCGACCGGCATTGAGTTGGACTTTGTAATAGTCCACGTCAGATGTGCTGTGGAGGTTAGATTCCGTAGTACTGACAGATCCGTGGTTGCCCGTCATGTTTAAGGGCAGGAGGTAGGCTGAGCTAACGGTGTTGTTGGTTTCGTAGCGGTCGACGCTGACGGGTGCTGCCACCACTTCAACGCGGACGGGGTTTTGGTAAGCATAGGCACCTGCATAATACCAGTTCGGATCGCCCGATTCTTGATAGGCCAGTTCCATATAATATGAACCAGGTTCTACAGTGATTTCGCCCGTGAAATCAAGGCCGCCATCATAGTGGGAATTGGCAGGCATGCCGTTTGAGCAGTTGAGGATACCGATGTTTTGTGCCCATGAGCCGTCGAGGTTGGCCAAGTTGACACGGAACTTGCCGTAGAACGTCGTGGTGCCCGAGTTCCAAATGTCGACGTTGACAGTGGAGCTGGTGCCGTAATAGAGGTAGTCGCCCGTCACGATATTGAAATCGGAGTAGGTCTCGATGTCTTGCTCATATATGATATCGAAAAAGGCATTGTTGTGGCCGTTGTTGTCGATGGAGTTCCATAACTCGCCGTCCAAGCTATAGGCCATGGCGACAGCATAGGAACCAGGAAGATAGGGCGGGCCAGCTTCGCATGTCAAGTTGCCATCCTTATAGTAATTGGGAGGTAATGGATTGGTGTGGAAGTCCCAAGTGTCCATCACGTCGAGGAAAATGTATTCTTCGTTATTGTCTTTCCTGAATATGGCGGCGCCTACCAAGCCTGAGAAATTGGCATCGCCCGTGTTGGCAACAGAGGCGTAGACTGACAAAGGATCATAGAACCAGAATTCAGAGTCCATCTGTAAATTGCTGTAGTAGATGAGGTTGTAGCTGGAGGTGCTGCCACCGCCTCCACCACCGCCTCCACCGCCACCGCCTCCACCACCGTTTTGGTTGGGCTCAATGCCGACGAGGGCTTGTTGGTTTTGGGAATAGTTGTACGTAGAGGGGTTCAGGTTGTTGATGTAGAAATAGTCGTTGTAGTATCCGCCCCATCCCCAGTTGAAGTGGAAATAGTTGCTGGCATTGTATCCATCGCACACGAAGGCGTGGCCACCTGAGTTGGAGAAACCGCCATACAGCATGGGACGTGAGTTGTCCAATTCATTTTTGAGGAGTTCGATCCACTGGGCGTCTGAGTAGTTGCTCTTCCTCTCGCCATGCAATGTGCTCTTGTAGTCGAAATAGGTCTTTAATGCGAGCTCGGCACATGGAGTGGAATTGCCATAGTCGATGATATAGGCTGCGCTGCCGTAGTCGGGAGCGCCACTGATGCCGTACATCATTTCGACACTTACGCCACAGTGGTACATCAACGTGGCCACTGCATTGTTGGCACTGCTCACGACATTGGGCATGTTCGCCCAATCGTAGTTGGCACTGAAGTCGGCGTAGAGCGTGCCGTATTCGGGATGCGACGAGGGAACGTAGGAGTGGTTGCCCAATCCATGTGTCGGATACGACCAGTATTTCATGATCTGTGCCATGGCGGTTGCCACGCATCCTGTCACCGTTCTTTGGCTGGCATTGTAGTCGTAAGGGCACTTGTCATTGTAGTATGGGGCTTGGTTCCATCGGGTTTGTACCAAGGGTGAAACAATTTTTTCCGACTTGATAGGCATGGTCTTGCCAAGGCGCATGCATTCCCATTCGTTGCGAATCTCGTCGGTGGCACTGAGTTTCATGCTTGTCGCATCTTGGATTTGCATTGCATAGCCGTCGAGCCAGGCTTTGAAGTTGGGTGGGAGCTCGCCACCATCGAAGTTGTTCTCGTATGAATAACCCAGGATAGGGGTTACGCAGTCGTCGGCGGCCATGATGACATAACCCTTGCCAGCGGTGTTGTTGAAGATGTAGAACTCGGAATAGCCGTACTGTGCAGCCACGTTCACAAATTGGGCATCTTCGGGTCTTTGCTTGTACACCTTGCCATCTTTCACGGCCATGATGTTGTTCTCCTTCCAGAAACGCTGGGCGAGTTGTTTCGCCGTGGTTTCGTCAATAGGGCCTCCTATTAGTGAATAGCAGAAGGCCATTGTCAAAACAAATGTAAGAATTCTTTTCATATTGTAATTTATTGATTTTTAATATCTTGAAACAAAAGTGTTTGTGACAATATCATAGTATGATGAGGCAAAGATAATCATTTGGGATAAATAACAAAAAAAATCCCGCCGTTTCCAGCGGGATTTTTTGCAAGCAGTTTAGAAGGTTAATAATGATGTCTTATCATTTTTTCTTAGTGTCTTCTGCTTCGATTTGCTTATCCTTCTTATTGCCTTTCATCAGCACGTAGGCGAACGGCGTCGACAGGAACACTGACGAGAAGGTACCGGCGAGCACACCGACCAACAGGGCAAAGATGAAGCCGCGGATGGTGTCGCCACCGAAGATGAAGATGGCAAGCAACACGACCAAGGTTGAACCCGAGGTGTTGAACGAACGGGTCAAGGTGCTATTGACAGCGTTGGTCATATTCTCCTTCCAGGAGCTCTTCGGGTGCAGGTTGACGTTCTCACGGACACGGTCGAAGATAACCACCGTAGCGTTGATGGAGTAACCGATAACGGTCAGCACGGCAGCAATGAAGCTTTGGTCGACTTCCATGGTGAAGGGCAGGATGTTGTAGAACAACGAGTACATACCCAACACGATGATGGTGTCTTGTGCCAAGGCCATGATGGAGGCCACACCATACTGCCATTTCTTGAATCGGATGGCGATGTAGACGAACATCAGAGCCAAAGCCACGATGATGGCCCAGATGGACTTACGCGTGACGTCGCTGGCGATGGTGGCACCGACTTTCTGGGTGCTCAGGATGCCCACGGTCTCGTCTTCCGAAGAGAACTTCGTCATGGTCAGTTCATCTTTGTAGAGGCTCTTCAAGTTGTCGTAAAGGATGACTTGGATGATGCTATCCACAGCAGGGTTGTCATTGTCGATCAAGAACTTGGTCGTGATCTTCACCTGACCGTTGGTACCGTAGGTCTTCACTTCAGGTGTTGACCAGTCTTCCACTTCGGTGTCGTTGCTCATTTCGAGAGCGTTGTGGATGCTGGCTTTGTCGACGTTGACGTTCGACAAGACGTCGCGCACTTGCTCAACCTTGATACTCGGGTCGTCGAATTGGACGACGTAGTTACGACCACCAGTGAAGTCGATGCCGAGGTTCAAGCCGCGGAAGCCGAGAGAACCTAAGCTAATGACCAAGAAGGCGATGCAGATGATGAAGGAAGTCTTACGGATGTCGATGAATCTGTAGTGCTTGTCCTGCAAGAAGTTGCGGGTGAAGTTGGTCGAGAAGCTGATTTCCTTTTCTTTGGCCAGCATGCGTTCGAAAATCAAACGGGTGATGAAGATGGACGTGGCCAAAGAGGTGAGGATACCGATGCAGAGGGTGACGGCGAAGCTGTGGACAGGACCCGTACCCAAGATGATCAGGATGATACCGGTAATCAAGGTGGTGACGTTACCGTCGATAATGGCGGAGTAAGCGTTCTTGTAACCGTCTTGGATGGCGAGCTTGATACCCTTGCCAGCCTTGATTTCTTCCTTGATACGCTCGAAGATAATCACGTTCGAGTCAACAGCCATACCTAAGGTCAACACGATACCTGCGATACCAGGCAGAGTCAGCACCGAGCCGAGGCATGCCAGCACACCAAACAGGAAGAACACGTTGATCAACAAGGCGATATCGGCAACGAAACCAGCCTTCTTATAGAAGAATACCATGTAGGCCAGCACGAGGATGAAGGCGAACACCATTGACCACATACCTTTTTGCACGGATTCCTTACCGAGGGTAGGACCAACGACCTGCTCTTCAAGGATTCTTGCAGGTGCGGGCAGCTTACCTGCCTTCAGGATGTTGGCCAAGTCTTGAGCCTCTTCGATGGTCATTCCACCACCGCTGATGGACGAACGGCCGTTCGGGATTTCACCATTGACGACGGGGTAGCTGTAGACGAGGTCATCAAGAACGATGGCGATTTGCTTGCCCACGTTGTCACGGGTGAGGTTCTTCCACTTATTGGCACCTTCGGGGTTCATTTGGATGGTGACCTCCACTTGGTTGCCTTGACCGTAGTCCTGACGGGCGTCGGTGATGACTTCACCACCGAGGGCGCAGGTGTTGTCGCGCGACATCTTCAGGGCGACGAGGTCGAGCACTTCGATGCTCTCACCGTTTTCGCCGGAGATGCTCTCGGGCTTCACAGTCCAAGCGAGTTTCAGTTGGCGGGGGAACAGGCTCTTGGTCTCAGCCAGCATCTGGTTGATGGCGGCAGTGTCCTTCACCATGGCGATACCCACACGGGCCGAGGCGCCGTTGACGGGTTGCAGTTTGGAGAACAGGGGATGGTTGGCATCCAACTCTTCGTCAATCTGTTCTTCCTCGCCTTGGTTCTCGTTCAGCTGGTCGAGGAGGGCGACATCGGTGGTGTCGGCCTCAGTGGTTTCCACGTTTTCACCTTCTTCGGCAACGGCGGCCACTTCTTCGGTGGCGATGGTGTCGTTGCTCACGGCAGGCGTCTCTTCGGCATTGTTCTTGTTCTTTCTGTTGGCAGCCAACTTGGCATCAGCATCGATGAAAGCCTGCTGAATTTCGGAGAAGTTGTAGGTCTCCCAGAATTCGAGTTGAGCAGTACCTTGGAGGAGCTTACGCACACGCTCCGGATCCTTGATACCAGGCAGTTCGACGAGGATACGGCCCGAGTTTTCCAGTTTTTGGATGTTGGGCTGTGCCACACCGAAACGGTCGATACGGGTTCCGAGGATCTGATAGGAACGGTCGATGGCAGCATCGCTTTCTTCCTTCAAAACCTTCAGCACGTCGTCGTTGCTCGAATTGATGTTGATATCTTTTTTGTCCTTGAATTCCAAAAGGAAGATGGAGACGAGCTTAGCGTTGGGGTCAGTCTCCTTAAAGGCCTCGCCAAACAGGGTGACGAAATCGCCCTTGCTCTCTTGTTGGCGCTTCGAGGCCAGTTCCATGGCTTGAAGGAAAACGGGGTCTTGGGAGTCGTGCGATAAGGCCTTCACAATGTCCTTGACCGAGACTTCCAAGGTGACGTTCATACCGCCCTTCAAGTCCAAACCCAAGTTGATTTCTTTTTCTTTTGCGTCACGATAGGTGTACTTCTTGAATCCCAGATTGTACACGTTGACGGTGTTCATCGAGTCCAGATAGCTGTTTTCAAGCTTCTCCTTGAGGTAGTTCTTCGCCTGCGACTCATCCATGCTTTTCTTCTGCATGGTCTCGGCAATGGCGTCCTGGATGGACTCTGAAACGGCGATGTCTTGTCCGTTGGCATCTTTGGGGAAGACTTGCTCGATGGCATTCTTCTCGGCTCTGCGTTCCACAATCTTAGTCACCACAGTGAAAGAAAGCTGGTACAGGAAAATGAGCGCAAAGATGATGGCTATCGCCCTAATTGCTCCTTTGTTTTGCATTGTAAAACTGATTTAATTATTTGACTTTTAATTTGTTAAATTTCAAAAAGGTACATTTTACTCCATTACGAGCCTGCAAAAATACGAAATATTTCTATTTATATTTCAACCACTTGAAAATTTCCTTGTATGAAAGTTTTTTTCCGTACATCAAGATGCCCGTGCGGTAAATCTTCGCTGCGAACCAGGTCATGGCGACAAATGTTCCGGCCAAGATGACGACCGAAAGCACGATTTGCCAGATAGGCACGCCGAACGGTATTCTCACCATCATCGAGATGGGGGAGGTGAACGGAATCATCGAGAGCCATACCGACAAGGAGCTGTCGGGATTGTTGACGATGTAGAAAGATGAGATGATGGCGACGATCAAGGGGACGGTGACAGGCAACGTGAATTGCTGTGAATCGGTGTTGTTATCGACCAATGAGCCGATGGCGGCATAAAGCGTGGCATACAGCAGGTAACCCAAAATGAAGAAGATGAGGAAACACCCGATGATGGTGCCGAAGTCGATGGAATGGGCAATTTGGATGATGTTTTGCACGGCTTCGTTATTCATGATGTCGTTGGAGTTGATCTGTTGACTCATCACGGTGCCCGACGACAGAATTTCGGGGCTGCTGAGACCCATGAAAGCCGAGAAACCGAGATAGAGCGCTCCAGTAAGCAATATCCACAGCACAAATTGGGTGAGGGCTACCAGCGACACGCCGATGATTTTGCCCATCATGAGTTGGAAGGGCTTCACCGAGCTGATGATGACTTCGATGATACGGTTGGTCTTTTCTTCCGACACGCCTTGCATCACCTGTCCACCAAAGAAGATGATGAACATGTAGACCAGCATCGACAATCCAATGCCGAGGGCAAATTGCACTTTGGTGAAGGTCTCCTTTTCGTTGCCTTTGTCGTCCATCCGCATGATCTGCAGGTTGACATCGGTCTTCACCGCGCTGACAATCTCTGGGTCGACACCTTTGGCCATCAACTTTTGGTCTTCGATTTCTTTCTTCATCACGTTGCTGATGTAGTTTTCTACTTCCATTGGCACTTGGCGAATGCTGTAGACAACGGCGTTCGACGGGATGTTGAGTTGTGTGGGCGGCACATATACGGCCATATCGAATATGCCGCTTTTCACCAGTTCCTTGACCGAGTCGATGGGTTGGTTGGGCATGTTGACGAAGGTGTGTTCCTTGGTGCCAGTGAAACGGTCCTCAAACCAATGGCTCTCGTCGACGACGGCAATTCGCATGTTCTCGTTGCTCGCGTTGAGGGCGAGCATGATGGGGATGATGTAGATGGCGGCCATTAGGATGGGCCCCAGGAAGGTCAGGATGAGGAAGCTGCGCTTGCGTACGCGCGTCATGTATTCGCGCTTGATGATGAGTCCGATCTTGTTCATGGGGCTTGGTTTTGGGATTGCACTTCGTGGATAAAGATGTCGTTCATGGAGGGCAGCACCTCTTTGAAGGAGACGAGTTGTCCGACCTGCAGGAGTTGGTTGAGCAGTTCGTTGGGCGATTCGCTGAACAAGGTCAGCTTGGTCTCGTCGGGGAGGTCGGTGGATTCCACCTTTATATTATTATAGGTGTCGGCGATGTTCATCACCTTGAGGGTGTCGGGGCAGCGCACCACGATTTCGCGTTGGTGGGTGTCGTGCTGCCGCTTGATGTCGCTCACCTTGCCTTGCAGGATGCTCTTGCCTCTGTTGATTAAGGTGATGCTGTCGCAGAGCTCCTCAACCGAGGCCATGTTGTGGGTGGAAAGTAGTATGGTGGCACCTTTTTCTCGCAAATCGAGGATGGCTTCTTTCAGCAGGTTGGCGTTGATGGGGTCGAAGCCGCTGAATGGCTCGTCGAAGATGAGGATGTCAGGCTCATGGATGACGGTGGTAATGAACTGCACCTTCTGCTGCATGCCCTTGGAGAGTTCTTCCACCTTCTTGTCCCACCAGCTGGCGATTTCGAACTTCTCGAACCAATCCATCAGCCTTTTCTTGGCCTCAGCTTTCTTGATGCCTTTCAGCTCAGCCAAGTAGATGGCTTGTTCGCCGACTTTCATCTTCTTGTATAAGCCACGTTCCTCGGGCAGGTAGCCGATGCGGGCGATGTGGCTTTGGCTCAGTTTTTCGCCGTTGATGAGCACCTCTCCGGAATCAGGAGCCGTGATCTGGTTGAGGATACGGATAAGGGTGGTCTTACCCGCGCCATTTGGACCCAAAAGGCCGTATATGCACTGCTCTTGGATGTCAATGCACATACGGTCTAAGGCGGTGTGGTCGGCGTATTTCTTGGTGACCTCGTTGACGGATATTTTTGTCATTTCTTGTTGGTATAAACATGAGACTATGATGGACGGTCTTTTTTCTTTTTAGCGTCATGGCGGAGGAACATCCGCCATCTCCTGAGCATGAAGGAGTACCCTTTTTGTTCAGGAGATTGCGGGTCAAGCCCGCAATGACGGCAGGAAAACAAGTCCATAGTCTCACGTCAATTAAAATAGTCCTTAATCTTACTGAAAAAACTCTTCTCCTCGGCGGTGGGGTTGGGCTTGAAGTTGTCCGATTGGGCGAGTTGTTGCAACAGCTCTTCCTCTTTCTTGTTGACTTTCTTCGGCACCCACACGTTGACGTTGACGAGCATGTCGCCGCTGCCGTAGCCGTTGAGGATAGGCAAGCCTTTGCCTCTCAGCCTCAATACCTTGCCACTCTGAGTGCCAGGGGCAATCTTCACGCGTACCTTGCCATCAACGGTGGGCACTTCGGCCTGGGTACCCATGATGGCCTCGGGGATGGTGATGAACAGGTTGTAGATCAGCGTGCTCTCATCGCGCTCGAAGTCGGGATGAGGCTCTTCTTCGATGAGGACGAGCAAGTCGCCGTTCACGCCGTTGTGCGGACCGGCATTGCCTTTGCCTCGCACGGTGAGTTGCATGCCTTCGCCCACGCCGGCAGGGATGTCGATGTCGATGATTTCGTCACCTTTCATGATGCCTTCACCGCCGCAGTGGGTACATTTCTTCTTAATGACAGTTCCTGTGCCGTTACAGGTGGGACACACCGAAGCGGTCTGCATCTGTCCAAAGAAACTGTTGACGGTCTGCACCACCTGACCACGACCATGGCAGGTGGGACAGGTCTCAGTGGAGCCGTCTTCCGAACCGCTGCCGTGGCAATGCGTGCAGGCGACGTATTTGCTGACCTTGATTTTCTTTTTCACGCCATGGGCGATCTCTTGCAGGTTCAGCTTCACTTTCACGCGGATGTTGGAGCCGCGCTGCTTGACGGTGCCGCCACGGCTGCTACCGCCTCCGAAGCCACTGAAACTGCTGAAGCCACCGCCAAAGTCGAAGCCTCGGCCAAACACGCTGTTCAGGATGTCGTTCAGGTCGAAGTCGCCGAAGCCGCCGAAGCCGCTGCCACCGCTGGCCGAGCCGCCATCCATGCCGGCGAAGCCGTAACGGTCGTAACGCGCCTTCTTGTTCTCGTCGCTTAAAACGGAATAGGCCTCCGAGGCTTCTTTGAAGTTCTCCTCGGCGGTCTTCTTCTCGGCGTCGGTGCCGTTCACCCACTTGTCGGGGTGCCATTTCAAGGCGGCCTTACGGTAGGCGCTCTTTATCTCATCAGGTGTGGAGTTTTTGTTGACTCCTAACACCTCGTAGTAATCTCTTTTTTCTGCCATTCTTGATTCCTTTCTTAGTTACCTACAACGACGCGGGCGAAGCGAATTACCTTGCCGTTCAGTTTATAACCTTTTTGGATGACGTCAAGGACTTTGCCTTTCTTGTCTTCCTCGGGGGCAGGGATCATCGTAAGTGCTTCGTGCTCATCGGTGTTGAATTCAGCATCCATCGCCTCGATTTCTTCCAAGCCTTTCTTTTTCAAGGTGTCTTTCAACTTGTTGAAGATTAAGGTGACGCCTTGCAAGTCGGCCTCGTTGCCATTCTTTTCCATGTTTTGCAATGCACGTTCGAAGTCGTCAAGCACGGGAAGGATGTCCTTGATGACGTTCTCCGATGCCGTGACGGTCAGGTCCAGTTTTTCCTTGGCGGTGCGTTTGCGGTAGTTGTCGAACTCCGAGAACAGACGCAAATACTTGTCGTTCAGCTCGGCATATTTTGCCTTTTCTTCTTCCAAGGCCTTCTCCTGGGCATGACGGATCTTGAACCGCTTTGACTTTTTGTCCGAAACATTGTCATTCGTAGCCTCTTTGGCTTCCTCTTGCTTGGGCTGTTCGTCAATGGGTTCTTGGCTGTTTTCCATGTCGGGATTGACGGTGTCTTTCAAGGCATCGTCTTGATTGTTAACGTTTTCGTTTTCGGTCATGATATGTGTGTTTTGCTATTATTTTTCATTTTGCGCTAAGACACATCAAATCCTTTGCCAAAGGGTTGTCTTTGACAAAATGGCAGAATGGGATAGGAAAAGTATTAGAGTCGCTCGATGAGAGGACCGTTGAGGCTGAGAGCGTTTACGCGCTTGTCGATGTACTGGTAGCCGCGTTCGATCTGGTCGCTGTTGTCGATGATGCTATCGCCTTGGGCAGATAAGGCAGCAATGAGTAGGGCAACGCCGGCGCGAATGTCTGGCGAGGCCATGCGGATGCCACGTAGGGCATGACTGCGGTCGAGGCCGATGACATTGGCACGGTGCGGGTCGCAAAGGATGATCTGCGCACCCATGTCGATGAGTTTGTCGACGAAGAACAAACGGCTCTCAAACATCTTTTGGTGGATGAGTACGGTGCCTTTGGCTTGTGTGGCCACCACCAAAACGATACTGATCAAGTCGGGGGTGAAGCCAGGCCATGGCGCATCGGCAACGGTGAGGATGCTGCCGTCCATGAAGGTCTGCACTTCGTAATGGTCTTGCGCAGGGATGAAAATGTCGTCGCCACGGTATTCCATTTGGATGCCGAGCTTGCGGAACACGTCAGGGATGATGCCGAGCTGTGCAATGCCTGCATTCTTAATGGTGATCTCGCTGCCCGTCATGGCAGCCATGCCGATGAAGCTACCCACCTCGATCATGTCGGCGAGTAGGGTGTGCTCGGTACCATGCAAACGGCTGACACCGTTGATGGTCAAGAGGTTGGAGCCGACGCCCTTGATGTCGGCACCCATGCTGTTGAGCATGGTGCAGAGCTGCACGAGATAAGGCTCGCAGGCGGCATTGAAGATGGTGGTGGTGCCTTGGGCCATCACGGCGGCCATGACAATGTTGGCCGTGCCGGTGACAGAAGCCTCATCAAGGAGCATGTAGCAGCCTTTCAGTCCACCTTGCTGCACGCTGACTTTATAGTCGTTAAAATCAAAGATGGCGCCGAGTTTCTGCAAGCCGATGACGTGGGTGTCGAGCCTGCGGCGACCAATTTTGTCGCCTCCGGGTTTGGGCATGTAGGCCTTGCCGAAACGGGCCAGCATCGGACCAGTCATCATCACGCTACCACGCAACTTGGATGCTGTGCTTTGGTAGTCAGTGCCATTGAAATAGTCGAAGTTGAGCGATTTGGCTTGCAAGATGATATCGTGGCGCGTGGGACGCTCGATGCTGACACCCATGCCTTCCAAGAGGGCAATCAGATTGTTGATGTCCAGGATGTCGGGCAGGTTGTGGATGGTGACTTTCTCTTCGGTGAGCAGACAGGCACAAAGGATCTGCATGGCCTCGTTCTTTGCTCCTTGTGGGATGATTTCGCCTTGCAGCTTGCCGCCGCCTTTTATCTTTAGTGATGCCATTATTAGTTTAAAGTTTAGGGTTTAGAGTTTAGAGTTTACCTAACTCTTGCATGCGTTTCTTGTAGGCTGGGTTATTCGGGTTGTTCATGTTGGCCTTCAGGTTCGGCACTTTCTTCTTTTTCTTTTTGCCTTGCTGTTGCTGCTGCTTGGATTGTGGCTGACCCTTTCCCGACATGTCGCTGTTCAACCTCGACTCGTCGGCGATGACAAGACGTCCGCCGCTGATGGCCTTGAGGTCGTCGATGATGACTTGGTCGTTGACGACGCTCTTGTTCCATTCCAGGTAGTTGCGCTTCATTTGACCAGCCAGGGAGTAGGCAAGGGCCTCACGAACTTCGTCGTTTTCCTCCTGCGAGGCGGCTTCAATCATCTTAATAAGGTATTGGCCGTAGTGACCATATTTTATATTATTATTCTGATAACCAATGTGTTGAGGTTTGCTTTGCTTCTCCAAGGGAACAGGAGGCGCGAAGGGGCTGTCTAGGTCAAGGTTGTAGCCCGAAATCATGTAAAGGTGGTCCCAGAGTTTGTGCTCGTAGTCGCTTGACTGCTTGATGCTCGGGTTCATCTGCACCATCACGCTGATGATGTATTTGGCGGCTTCGGTGCGCTGTTCACGGTCTTCAATCTCAGGCAGTTTCTTGATCATCTCCTGTACGCAGCGGCCGTATTCCGAAATGACAATCTGCTCTTTTTCTGTATTGTAGGTCAGTCCAGGTTTGTTCATCTTAATAGATTTTGCGTGCAAAGATAGTGTTTTTTATTTGATAATTGCCAGCCGCGCAAACTTCAGCATGAGCATCTTCACGCCAGCGGTGTCGAAATGAACGGAAGCTTTCTTGTTGGCTCCTGCGCCTTCGATGCTGAGGATGGTGCCTGCGCCAAATTTGGCGTGCATCACGCGCATGCCTTCCTGAAGGAGGTCGGGGTTGGAAGGCTCCAGGTTTTGGGGTGCGGCAGGCTGACTGGCGGCGGGTTGGCTGGTGCTAGGTCTCGTCGTTGGCGTGTTCGGGAGGTTGCGGAAGCCATGCTCACTGAACCGGCCGAAAGTGCGTCCACCCACAGGTGAAGTGCCTCTGAACGAGGCCTTTTGCGTCTGTTCGATGAGGCTGGAATCAATTTCGTCGACGAAGCGCGAGCGTTCGCTGAGGGTGAGGTTGCCATAACGGTAGCGTTGCTCGGCATAACTCAAGGTTAGTTTTGTCATGGCACGGGTGATGGCCACGTAGAACAAACGACGTTCCTCTTCCAACTCTTCGCGTGTGCTGAGGCTGAGGATGCCGGGGAAGAGGTTCTCTTCCATGCCCACGACGTAGACGTAGGGGAACTCCAGGCCTTTGGCGCTGTGGATGGTCATCAGGCTGACGTAATCCTCGTCAGGGTCGTCTTTCTTCATCTCGCTGTCGGTGAGCAGGGCCACGTCTTCCATGAACTGCACCAGGTCGACGCGGGCAGTCTCGCCCGTGGTCTCGTCCACCTGACGGTCGCTGAACTCCATGATGGCGTTGAGCAATTCCTCCACGTTCTCGACTCTCGACACGCCTTCGGGTGTGTCGTCTTCCTTCAGCACCTTGATGAGGCCGATGGTGTTGGTGATGTGCTTGGCCAGCTCAAAGGCGTTCATCTTGGCCTGCAAGGTCTGGAAGCTCTTGATCATCACCATGAAGTCGCGGAACTTGTTGACGGTGCCCATATTGAAGTCTTGCGGAAACACGTTGTTCTCCATGCACTTCCAGATGCTTGTGCGTTGCTCGTTAGCTGTGACCATCATGCGTTCTATGCTGGTCTTGCCGATGCCGCGGGCAGGGTAGTTGATGATGCGCAACAAAGCCTGTTCGTCCTCGGGGTTGATGACGACGCGGAAGTAGGCCAGCAGGTCCTTGATTTCCTTGCGGTCGTAGAACGAGAGGCCGCCATATATCTTATAAGGTATGTTCTGCTTGCGTAGCGCCTCTTCCATCGAACGCGACTGTGCGTTGGTGCGATAGAGGATGGCAAAGCTCTTGTTGGGCAGGTGGCGTGTCATCTTGTATTGGAAGATGCTGTTAGCCACCATAGTGCCTTCCTCGGTGTCGCTGTTGGCGTGGATGAGGCCAATCAGCTCTCCTTTTTCCTTGTCGCTCCACACCTTTTTCTTGATTTGGTCCTTGTTGTGCGCGATGACGGCGTTCGAAGCGTTGACGATGTTCTGGGTGGAGCGGTAGTTTTGTTCCAATCTGATCAACTTATAGTCGGGATAATCGTTCTTGAAGTTGAGTATGTTTTGGATGTTGGCGCCGCGGAAGGCGTAGATGCTTTGGGCATCGTCACCCACCACACAAATGTTTTCGAACAGAGCCGCTATGCGTTTCACGATGAGGTATTGGGCGTAGTTGGTGTCCTGGTACTCGTCGACGAGGATAAACTTGAAGTGGTTCTGGTATTTGTAAAGCACTTCAGGGTTGTCGCGGAGAAGGATGTTCGTGAAGTAGAGGATGTCATCGAAATCCATGGCGTTGGCGCGGTGTAGACGCTCGTTGTAGAGTTTGAACAGCTGAGCGATGAGTGGCTTATTCGACTTGCGGTCGGTCTCTTGGATCTCGGGGTCGTTGGCATAGTCTTCGGGTGAGTAGAGGCTCGACTTGGCCGCCGAGATGCGCGACAGCACCTGCTTGGCGGGGTAAACCTTGGTATCGAGGCTCAAATCTTTGAGAATTTGTGTGATGAGTGCCTTGGAGTCGTCAGTGTCGTAGATGGAGAAATTGGACGTGAAGCCAATCTTCTCCGCCTCGATGCGCAGGATGCGGGCGAAGATGGAGTGGAAGGTGCCCATCCACACGTTGCGGGCGTCGCTGGCGTTGACGAGTTGCATGATGCGTTCCTTCATCTCGCGGGCGGCCTTGTTGGTGAAGGTGAGGGCCATGATACTGAAAGGATCGACGCCCTCTTGTATCATGTAGGCGACGCGGTAGGTGAGGGCGCGGGTTTTGCCTGAACCTGCACCGGCAATCACCATCACGGGGCCTTCTATAGTGGTAACGGCCTCACGTTGAGGCTCGTTGAGGTCTTTCAATAGGTCAATCATTGTAGATTCATTAGGTTGGCAAAGATAACAAAAAATCTCCGACTTGGTCGGAGATTTTTTGTTTCTTGGTGACCCGGCTGGGGCTCGAACCCAGGACCCCAACATTAAAAGTGTTGTGCTCTACCTGCTGAGCTACCGAGTCAGCCTTTTTTTGCGGCTGCAAAGGTACTACTTTTTTCGTTATTGTAGCCTTTTAGCTCTAAATTTTTTTCATTCGTCCAACAATCCCTTGCCTTGGCGGATGATAACTATCTCATTGTCAGTGCAATCAACTACGGTACTCTCCTCGTTTTCACCTGCGCCACCATCGATGACGATGTCCACCAGGTCCTTGTAACGGTCATGAATTTCCTCGGGATCGGTGAGGTAGGGGTTGATTTCGTCTTCCTCGTCGGCCAATGAGGTGGTCATGATGGGCGCACCGAACTCCCTAACGATGTTGGTGATGATGGGTTGATCGGGGATGCGGATACCGATGGTTTTCTTTTTGCTTTGGAAGATGCGCGGGATGTTGTTGTTGGCCTCCAGGATGAAGGTGAATGCTCCCGGAAGGTTGCGCTTCATCATCTTGAAGACGTCGTTGTTGATGGGCTTGGTGAACTCGCTCAACATGCTGAGGTCGTGAAAGATGAACGAGAAGTTGGCCTTCTCCTTCTTGATGCCTTTGATTTGGCAGATACGCTCAAAGGTGCGCGGGTTGTTGATGCAACCTCCCAAGCCGTACAAGGTGTCGGTGGGGAAGATGATGGTGCCGCCGTCGGCCAAGCACTCCAGGATCATTTTGACGTAGCGCGGGTTCGGATTCGTCGGGTAGAGTTTGAGTATCATAGACTTGCAAAAAATTTCGGCAAAAATACGCAAATTGTTGTGAATGGAAATGAAAAAAAACTATTTTTGCAGTCCATCTACGGGTTAGTTCCCGCAGATGTTTTTTGTTTTTATAACCTAACTAAACACTGCACTACTATGGGAGGCTTCTTCGGCACTGTATTAAAGAGACCCTGCGCTCAAGATCTGTTCTACGGCATTGACTATCACTCACATCTCGGCACCAAGCGCGCGGGTATGGTCACTCACGACGGCGAGGTGTTTCACCGCTCGATTCACGACATCGAGAACACTTATTTCCGCACTAAGTTCAGCGATGAGATGGCCGTGAACAAGTTTACTGGCAACAGCGGCATTGGTGTCATCAGCGACACGGATGCACAGCCTATCATCGTCAACTCGCACCTCGGCAAGTTTGCCATCGCTACGGTGGCCAAGATCAATAATATGGATGAACTTGTCGACCACTGTCTCGCCAACAAACAACACTTTGCGGAACTGAGTCAAGGCAACACCAATCCTACCGAGTTGATGGCGTTGCTCATCACCCAGGGCGAGGACTTCGTCGATGGCATCCGCAACGTATATAATAAGGTGAAGGGCTCGTGCTCCATGCTCATCCTCACCGAGGACGGCATCATCGCTGCCCGCGACTTTTATGGCCGCACACCTATCGTCATCGGCAAAAACGACGACGGTTACGTGCTGGCTTCTGAGAGCCACAGCTACATCAACCTCGACTATTCCACATGCTATAGTGTGGGTCCAGGCGAGATCGTCAAGGTGACGCAAGAAGGTGTACAACAGTTGCTTGCTCCCAACCAAAAGAAACAGGTGTGTTCCTTCTTGTGGATCTATTATGGCTTCCCCTCCACCGACTATGAAGGCGTCAACGTGGAGGAGGCTCGCTATAATGAAGGCCGTGAGATGGGCAAACAGGACTATATCGACCTCGACTATGTCTCCGCCATCCCCGACTCGGGCATCGGCATGGCCTTGGGTTATTCCAATGTGCGCAAGATCCCGTATCTGCGCGGTGTGGTGAAGTACACACCTACTTGGTCGCGTAGCTTTATGCCTGTCAACCAGAGCCAGCGCGAGCATGTGGCCAAGATGAAACTCATTCCCAACCGCGCCCTGCTCGAAGGCAAGAAGGTGGCCTTCTGCGACGACAGCATCGTGCGTGGCACGCAGTTGCGCGACAACGTGAAGATGCTTTACGACTACGGTGCCAAGGAGGTGCACGTGCGCATCAGTTGCCCGCCGTTGCTCTTCGGTTGTCCCTTCCTTAACTTCTCAGCCTCCAAGAATATCTTGGAACTCATCACGCGTCGCTGTATCGAGGAATTGGAAGGCAACGACAACTGCAATATCGACAAGTATTGCGATCCAACGACGCCTGAATACGCCAACCTCATTGAGATGCTACGCAAGCACGTCGGTGTCGATACGCTGAAATTCAATACCTTGGATAGCGTGGTGAAGGCAATCGGTCTGCCCAAATGCGACCTCTGCACCCATTGCTTCGACGGTTCGAGTTACGGCCACGAATAAAAATTTTGCGGATTTCGCTTGCCAATCCAAGAAAAGTCCGTACTTTTGCATCGGGTAAGTCTTATACGACCAGCTCCCTCTGAAATCCCCCAGGACAGGAATGTAGCAAGGGTAGTATTGCTATGAAAAAGGTTCACTTTATTGCTATAGGCGGGAGCGCCATGCACAACCTCGCCATTGCCTTGCACCGCAAGGGTTATGAAGTCACGGGTTCGGACGACGAGATATTCGAGCCGTCCAAGTCGCGCCTTGTCAAAGAAGGCATCTTGCCTCCACAATGGGGCTGGTATCCAGAGAAACTCGACAACACTTACGACGCGGTCATCCTTGGCATGCACGCCCGCATCGACAACCCTGAGTTGGTGCGTGCTCAAGAGCTGGGACTGAAGGTGTATTCCTATCCCGAATACCTCTACGAGCAGGGCAAGGACAAGACGCGCATCGTCATCGGCGGTAGCCACGGCAAGACGACTATCACCTCGATGATTCTTCATGTGTTGAAGCATGTCGGCATCGAGACTGACTTCATGGTGGGCGCCCAGTTGGAAGGTTTCGACGTGATGGTTCGCCTCAGCGAGACGGCCAAATACATGGTGATGGAAGGCGACGAATACCTCACTTCACCTATCGACCGCGTACCGAAGTTTCACCACTATCATCCTCATATCGCCGTCATCAGCGGCATCGGTTGGGACCATGTCAATGTGTTCCCGACCTTCGACAATTACCTCGAACAGTTCCGCATCTTCGTCCGTACCATCGAGCCGGGCGGCTGTCTCATCTACGACCAAACCGATGTGGAGGCCGACAAAATTGCCCAAGGCGCACAATGCCGTACCTTCGGCTATGGCGTGCATCCTTTTGAGAGCGATGGTCTGAAGACTACCTTGCTTTTGCCCGACGGCAGCAAGAGGGAAGTGGGCGTGTTTGGTAGCCATAACATGAAGAATATCAACGCGGCCAGACTAGTGTGCCAGCAGTTGGGTGTCACCGATGCGCAGTTCTATGAGGCTATCGCTTCATTTAAGGGTGCCGCACGACGTTTGGAATTGCTGTTTGACAACGGCGACAACTTCGTCTTCCGCGACTTCGCCCATGCCCCTTCCAAGGTCAACGCCAGTGTGAAGGCGTTGCGCGAGCAATTCCCCGAGAAGCACCTGTTGGCGGTTTTTGAGCTGCATACCTACAGCAGCCTCAGCGAGGTCTTCATCGACCACTACCGTGATGCCTTGAAGCTTGCCGACACTGCCATTGTCTTCTACGACCCGCATGCTGTGGCCATCAAGAAGTTGGAGCTGATGCCTGATGAACGCATCGTCGAGGGCTTCGGCAGGGAAGACCTGAAGGTGGTGCATAACAAGGCAGAGCTGGTCGAATTATTGCAAAAAGGCCAACGACACAATGTCATTGGCGCTTTCATGAGTTCAGGTGACTTCAACGGTCTTACGACCGACGACCTGAAGGCCTTGTATGCGTAAGATCTAAGGTCCCTGAGCCTGTCGAAGGGCCGACAATAAAGGACCGGCCCTTCGACGAGCTCAGGGACCTAGTTTGTCAAAACTGAAACGTCTTTTTATCAATCGCAACGTCATACTTCATATTCGAGATGACGTAAGAGTCCTTGTTGCCACTGTAGTCGTATAACACGATTTCTTTGAGCAACAGGTTGTCGGTATTGTATTTGAACACCACCGTCTTGTAGCCAACGCCAAATATCGGTTTCTTTTTTGCCGTACCAGTGACAACGTGGTATCCGCCCTCCGTATTCGTCGAGACGGTGTAGCCGTTTTCGTTGGCCAGATCTTGGATGCGGCCTTGGAAACCATAAAGGAAGATGCGGCTCAGTCCTTGCATCATGCCGCCATCCTTCAGCTTGAAGGTGCCGTGAAACCTCCCAATGTCCATCTTGATTCTTTGTGCGTTGACTATCATGTAGTTGCCTGTGTTGAACTGTGCGGAAAACTCGTATGGCGTCACGAAATACAGCTTGCCATTTTGCGTGGTGGTCTTTTTGGGCTTCACCATGGTATTGGCCAGGTCTGACTCAAATGACTTGACCTTGCCGTTGACTTCTCTGATGCGATTCAATAGTGTGACATCCTGAGCCTGCATCTGCATGGCAAAAAAGATGGCCGTGAGGAGAATAAGGACTTTTTTCATTGTTATTTGATAAAACAAAAAGTGGTACAGCAAAAACCGCACCACTTTTACTTATTTGGATTACTTATCCAAACTCATCAGGAACTCTTCGTTATTGATGGTCTTGGCCACGCGGTCCTTGAGGAACTCCATAGCCTCAAGCGGCGTCATGTCAGCGAAGTGGTTGCGCAGTGCCCACACACGGGCGAGAGTGCGTTCGTCGACCAAGAGGTCGTCGCGGCGCGTGCCCGATGCCACGATGTCGATGGCGGGGAAGATGCGCTTGTTCGACAGACGGCGGTCGAGTTGCAACTCCATGTTGCCGGTGCCCTTGAACTCTTCGAAGATGACTTCATCCATCTTGGAGCCCGTGTCGATGAGGGCAGTAGCCAGAATGGTCAGCGAGCCTCCGTTTTCGATCTTACGCGCGGCACCGAAGAAACGCTTCGGCTTCTGTAGTGCGTTGGCTTCCACGCCACCGGTGAGCACCTTGCCCGAGGCGGGCGATACAGTGTTGTAGGCGCGGGCCAAACGCGTGATGGAGTCCAACAAGATGACCACGTCGTGGCCGCATTCGGTGAGGCGTTTGGCCTTCTCCAGGACGATGTTGGCAATCTGCACGTGTTTCGAGGCCGGCTCGTCGAAGGTGGAGGCGATGACCTCCGCGTTGACGCTGCGTTGCATGTCGGTGACCTCTTCGGGACGCTCGTCGATGAGCAGGATGATGAGGTAAACCTCAGGGTGGTTGGCAGCGATGGCGTTGGCCACTTCCTTCAGCAGGACGGTCTTACCGGTCTTGGGCTGAGCCACAATCAAGCCGCGTTGACCCTTGCCGATAGGGGCGAAGAGATCCATGATACGCGTTGAGATGGTGCAGCCTTGGTGACCTGTGATCTTGAACTTCTCGTTCGGGAACAGCGGGGTCAGGTAGTCGAAGGGGATGCGGTCGCGTACTTCCTCGGGCTTGCGTCCGTTGATGAGGTCGGTCTTGATGAGCGGGAAGTACTTCTCGCCAGCTTTGGGTGGACGGATGACACCCATGATGGTGTCACCAGTCTTCAGGCCCATCAGCTTGATCTGCGACTGCGACACGTAGATGTCGTCGGGCGAGGGCAGGTAGTTGTAGTCGGAAGAGCGCAGGTAACCGAAGCCCTCAGGCATGATTTCGAGCACGCCTTCGGCACGCACGGTGCTGTCGAAATTGCTCAGCAGGTCGTCGCGGTGCTGGCGTTGGTCGAAACGGTCTTTCTCTTGACGTTCTTGCTTGGGCTGAGGAGCCTCTTCTTGTGCGGCTGGCTTTTCCACGGTTTTTTCTTCCTTCGTGTATGCTTCTTGTGCGGGGATATTTTCCACGCCGTTTTCATGGGTGCGTTTGCGCTTCTGCTTTGCGTTTTCTTTCTTCTCACGAGCAGGCCTTGGCTCGGCGGGAGCCTCGTTGGCAACGGGTTGTGGTGCTGCTATGGGTTCTTCAGCTTTGGGCTCCTCCGCTTTTTGTGGTTCTGGATTGATGGTGAGCTGTATGCCGTTGTTTCTCTGCCATTCGCTGACGGCAGCCTCAGCGTCCTTGCTGATGCGCGGACGACGGCCGCGTTTGGCTTGCGTGGCTTCTGCGTCTGCAGCTTCTTTAACGGGTTCTTTCATAGGCTCTTTCTTGGCCTCAACGGGCTTTTCGGTAGCGGGCGCTTCCTTAGGCTCGGTTTTTTCGGGTTTCTCGGCTTTGGCAGCCTTTTGTTTCTGTTTTTTTGGTTTTGCGTTTTTCTTGATGTCAGGATGGTCTACCTGATGGTCAATGATGTCGTAAATGAGTTGGGTACGGTCGCGGTTTTCATCGTCGATACCCATCTCGGTAGCAATGATTTTGAGGTCGTCCAACGACTTCTCATTGAGTTCAAAAATGTTGTACATAAAGAATTGGTTGAAATAATTCCAGCGAGGAATATAAATTGGTGATACAATAAATTCGGGGAACACTTTGTTGCGGTCAATCCTCGGATTGGCTCGTAAAAGTGGGGCAAAGGTAATGCTTTTTTTTGGAATGGCAAGTTTTTTCCAAAAAAATCGTATTTTTGCACCGCTTTTAAAACGAAATAATTATGTCACAAAGATTGCAACCCATCTTCTTTTTCCTTTCGGCATTGGTGCTGGCTTTGTTGTTTTTCCTGCCTTTTGCCAGCTTCTATGGCGATTTCCACACTTTCGACTTGTTTGGTCATGGCATCACTTCTCCCGACGTTTGGGAGGAAGGCGTGTCGCCATTTAAGATGACGTTCTCGCTGCCCATACTGATTCTGACCGTGACAGCGATGATTCTGAGCGGTTATCTGGCCATGGGTCTGTTCCGTGCTGTGAAGTTGGCCCAGTTCCAAAAGCTGTTGAAGATTGCCCGCATCAACATCATTGTCATGGTGGTTTGCATTGCTGCCTACCTCGGCTATTCCTATTTCATCATTCCTAAGATGGCCCAGACGGTTGACCCGACGATTCAGTCGCCTATCTTTAGGGCGGGCGTGGCTTTCCCCTTGGTCGCCCTCTTGCTGACCATCTTCGCCACCTCGGGCCTGAAGAAAGACATCAAGAAAGTGCGGTCCACCGATCGCATTCGTTGATGGGTTTTGATACCAATAAAATGAAAGCCGACCTCTTTGCGGGGTCGGCTTTCTTTGTTTCAATATAGCCTGTTGCGGTCGAGTTGGAAGATCTCCATGTCCTTGAAGGTCTTCTCGTCAATCACCATCCGGATAAAGGTGATTTGCTTGTGGAAGCCCGAATTGCCTGCTGCGCCTGGATTGACGTGGAGCAGGTTGAGCTTCTTGTCGTAGATGACCTTCAGGATGTGTGAATGGCCACAGATGTAAAGGTTGGGCTTCTTTTCCTCCAAGATGTGTTTCACCTCGGGCATGTAATGGCCGGGATAACCGCCGATGTGGGTCATGTAGACATCGACATCCTCGACGTGGAAAAACAGGTCTTCGGGATATTGCATCCGCACCACGTGGTCGTCGACGTTGCCGTGGACGGCGCGCAGGGGCTTGAAGGCAGCCAAGGCCTCGGCCGTCTCGATGTTGCCGATGTCACCCGCATGCCACAACTCATCAACATCCTTGAAGAAGTCGAAAAGCTGCGGAATCAAGGTGCAGTGCGTATCCGAAAGAATCCCTATTCTCTTCACTTGAGATTGATCATGAAGCCAATCGCCAAGACCTCCTTGAACTGGACCTTTGAGCCTTCAATCTTCACGCCAGCCTCGTCGTAAAACGGGATGTCGTAGTCGTAGATGAGATGCGTGGCAAGGTTGGCGTTGAGCCATGAGTTGACCTTCAGCACGAGCATGTTTTGCCAGTCGACGTCGATGCGCTCGGGGTGGTTGAGGTAGTTGGAGAAGAGCTCGAGCTTCGAGTTGAAGTCGACGTTCTTTACGATGGGGTATTGGAACTTGGCTACGGCGCGGGCACCAAATTCATAGCGAACCTTGGCGTTTTTGGCATGTTGGGTAGTGTCGTTGGCATCCAACGAGTTGACGCCGAAGGCGCCGATGGAGGCCAGATAGTCGTCGTTGACGATGGTCACGCGGCCGGTGACGGGCGAGAAGTAGAGTGAGAAATACTTGTTGGGCACCCATTCCACACCAAGACCCAAGCTAATGTAGGCAGGGGCAAGGAATTTGGAGATGTATTGGGTGGAATCCTTTGTGTAGTCGAAGCCGTAAGCAAACTGTGAGCGGAAGGCCAACTCCGCGGCATAGTTGAGGTGCTCGGTGGCTTTATATCCAGCCAAAGAGGTGAACTCAATCTTGTCGTCGGTCTTGATGGGCTTGCGCTCGAAGTCGTAGAAGCTGTAACCCAAGGCGGTGTTCAGCGTGTTGTCCCACTTGAAATTGTTTTTCTTGTAACGGATCTCATAGTTGAACAAGGCTTGTCCGTTGATAGTGTTTTGTCCGCCAGCAGCCCAGTTGGTGTAGGAGCTTTGGCCGAAGTTGAGGCCGATGTTGCCTTTGTGGGTCCAGCCTTCAGGTTGCTCTTCTTGTTTTTCTTGTGCAAACGAAACGATGGCAAATGCGAATGCCAATGCGGTAAATAATACTTTTTTCATATGAGTTTGGTTTTTATGACTGATCAGAATCCTTTGCCTTTCCACTTGATGGTCTTATAGGTTATATCGCCATGTGGGTTAAAGTCGAGATACTTGAGGTCGCGGCCTTCCTTGGGAAGGATGATGAAGGTTTCGGGGTCGTCGTTGACGATTGCCATCACCTTTTTGACCATTTGGGGACTAGGGGAGAGGGTGCCTTTATTGACGTCGTATTCGTAGAATGCCAAGGCGCACTCGGCAAATATCTCGCCATCATCCTCGATGCTGATGCCAAAGAGTTTGTTGCCGCTGGGGAGGTTCCAATAGGCAGCGTTGAGGATGTGTTTTCGCACTATGGTGTCGCCTTTTCTAAAGTTGGCGTCCACTTGAGCAATCATTGTGTCGGCGGTAGAAATTTCAATATAGCCGTTCCTGGGGGCGAGGTCGACTTTGAAATCCCTAAAAAAGTTCTCATACACCTCGATTTTGTTGGCTTTGCCGGTTTTCTTGAACTTGTTGAAGGCGTCCACGTACTGGCCCGGGAACTGCTTGCCCCATGCCGTGAAGAGTTTCTCGATGGTGGTGGTCTGTGATGCAGACACGGTGATGGTCTTCTGCCAATTTTCCCTAAATTCTTCGGCATCCTGTGCCTTGGCAGTGTATCCTAAAACAACCGCCACAATTGCTAAAAGTACTAATTTCTTCATTTTATTGATTTTTAAATGTCTATTGTTTATCCAAATCCTTAATTATCAATTGTCAATTATCAATTGTCAACTAATAACTGTTTCCATCCTGAAAATTATGCGCTCCAATGCTAAACGTGATGTCCTGCATATTGCTGCTGCGCACATATTTTCCGTTCTTTTCTGCAGGAAGCCAAACGGTCTCTTCAAGAAGGCGGACAGCCTCGTTGTCGCAACCTCCGCCCACCGAGTTGACGACGACGATGTTCGACACGCTGCCATCGGTCTCCACCACGAAACTCAGGCGCACCGTGCCTTGAATCTCACGTTCCTTGGCTTCGGCAGGAAACTGCATGTTGTTGACGATGTATTGGCCCATGTTGCCACCATCGGCAAAATAAGGTCGTGCCACCTCTTCAAGCTGTTTGTATTCGTATATCTTATAAGAGGTGTCGGCTTCCAAGCCCAGCGGCACCACAGGGCGCTCGTGGCGTTTCCAATAGCGTTTGTAACTCCTTGCGCTGAATTCGACCTCGTACTCATAGTCGTAATCCATCGGGATGCCGATGTTGGTGGCAGGTTTCCATAGGATGGTCTTCACCAGATGCAAAGCGATAGGGGAGGCCGCCTCGCTGAAGCTCGACTTGATGGTGTAGTTGCTGGCCACCCCCTGTGCGTCAATGTGCATGCCGACGACAACTTTGCCGCTGTTGCCCTGTTCAAGATCGGCTTCGGGATAGACCATTGTTTTGGTTATGTAGTCCTTGGTCACCTCGTGGCCTGCGATGGGTTGAGGTGCCGTGATTTGTGCAGTCAGACTCATTCCTGAAATGAGGATGAGCGTAGCGAAAAGGAGTCTTGCTTTCATGTCGTTAGTGTTTTGATAATGCAAAAATAGCAAATCTTTGGAAAAATCTTTAATTTTGCCGAAAATTTGATTCCATGGAAGACAACTACAAGAACAATATGGTGTTCGGGATTCATCCCGTGTTGGAGCTGATCCGCTCGCAAAAAGAGATAGAGAAGGTTTACATCCAAGGCGGTGTGCGCTCGCCCGAGATTGCGGAGATCGCCAACACCTGCCGCGCCAATGGCGTGCCCGTGCAGTTTGTGCCCATCGAGAAGATGAACCGCCTGACGCGCAAGAACCACCAAGGCGTGGTGGCCTTCATCTGTCCGATTGAATACCAGCCTTTGGAAAAGGTGGTGCAGATGGTCTTCGAGGACGGCCGCGATCCCTTCGTCCTGATGCTCGACCGTGTGACCGACGTGCGCAACTTCGGCGCCATCGCCCGCACGGCCTACGCCGCTGGCGTGGATGCCATCGTCATTCCCAACCATGGCTCGGCTTCCATCAACGGCGATGCGATGAAGACCTCGGCAGGGGCCTTGTCGTTGATCAACGTGTGCCGTGTGGAGAACCTGAAGGACGCCATCGACCTCTTGAAAGCCAGCGGCCTGCGTGTGGTGGGCTTCACCGAGAAGGCGCACGACAGCCTCTGGCAGGCCGACCTCACGGGTCCGCTCTGCGTGATGATGGGCTCGGAGGAGGACGGCATCAGTCCCGCCTACCTCAAGCGCCTCGACGGCCATCTGATGATCCCTATGCCTGGTGACATCGATTCATTGAATGTCTCCGTTGCCACGGGCGTGGTTTGTTTCGAGGTGGTGCGGCAACGGATGGGGTAAAAATAGATTTAAAACGGAAAAATTTTGATTTAAATATTGACTTTTCTGTTTTAATGATTATATTTGCAGCGTAAAACAAAAAACTGAATGCCATGAAAAGACATCTACGCTTTCTGTTGACGCTGTCGTTGCTGGCCATTTCCATTGCTGTTTCGGCTCAGGTGACCATCAAGGTGGAGGAACTCTCGAAACCAGAGAAACTATTGCCTCTTTGGAAGGTTGAACCCAAAGGGAACACGCTTTCCATCAATGTGGATGCCGACAGTTTGGTTCTCTGGTATGGAGCACATCCTTTCTTTTATGGAATGTATGAGGCTTACGCAGACCATCGCCCGTTTGTGCTTTCGCCTGATATGGTATGGATGCTCATCAGCCAAGGATTTTCGCATCACATCAATGCCAATCCGGAGAAATACCGCGACAGAATGGTTGATTTTCAAGGGAAGAAGTCGCTGGCAGTGGAAAGCGACAAGCCACTTGAAGAGGCCCGGTGGGACGAACTGATTCCTCAATTTGCAGAAGAAATCAAGAAAAACACGAAGGGGACGATTGCTGAAACTATCATCGCAGATTTCTCAACCACAACGAGTTATGAACAAATTGCCTCTGAGATTACCCTGATGGAGACGACCAAAGCATATTTTGACTTCGTGGTGATTTATGCGGCTTGTGGTATCCCCGAAATCACCTTGTTGGGCACTACGGAAGATTGGCAAAAGGTGTATGACAAGACGATGCAATTACGCTCCTTCGATTTGGCCTGGTGGGTGGATGAATTGAAGCCTATACTCAAGCAGTTCGTCAAGGCATCGGAAGGAGATGTAGACACCAAGTTTTGGCGGAACATGTTCAAGTGGCACACACAGAAAGAATACGGCGCGCCCAACATCATTGACGGCTGGATTGTCAAGTTTTTCCCTTACGACAAGTATGGCAAACGCTTCGATCTGAAGACGCTGACCCGTGATTCCAGTTTGCCTGATGAGATGGCCGAGGCGGATGTGCGTTTTGTCGAGATATTCCCTGACGGTTCAAGTGCAGAAACGATGATTGAATTGTATGGTGGTTTTGTGGGTCTTGAACAAAACCCTGAGAATTATGCCTTGACGCCCAAGATTGGATGGAAGGTGGTGAAGAATGATGATACTCCAATGGTCGAAAGGATGAAAAAGAATACGGAATTTGGTTTGATACTGAAAGTCAAAGAAGTTCCGGAAATCTTGAGGAAAATGGATAGCATCCCGTCTTTGACGCTATATTTCAGGGATGGCGTTCGTTTTCCGGAATGGATGAAGGATGTGAAAATCGACCATTTGAATGTTTTTGGTGAGATTACGAAAGAAGAACAAAAAAAGCTGTTGGAAAGGTGTCCTTCTTCAACGATTAGAGTGAATAATGTTATCTATGATAGGAGAGGAAAGAAGATAAATGTGCATTGTATTGATAATGAGATTGGTTCTGCTTTGGATGGTGTGGATTCTATTGGCACACTGAAGATTGACAACTCAAAAAGGGTTTATTATAATCGTATTGCTGAATACAAGCCAGATGAATGGGTAAAGGTGACGAATGTGAAACTTCCGGCTGATGTAACGAAAAACATCGACACTCTCATTCTTGAAAACAAACTGCCACGAATGCAGATGAAACAATTGAAGAAGCAATTACCGAATACGGTTATCCTTTACCATTATGAGGTGAGTTTTGGGGAACAATATA
Source organism: uncultured Bacteroidales bacterium (assembly GCA_900318265.1). Taxonomy (GTDB): domain Bacteria; phylum Bacteroidota; class Bacteroidia; order Bacteroidales; family F082; genus Limimorpha. Next base: position 57,524 of record ONKA01000014.1, read on the forward strand.
TGGCTCAAGGTCCCCAAAGCACATTCAGTTTGCTCAAAAACAAATACAGCCGACAAAAACCGAAGGATATTTCTGTTGACACGGAAAAACTGATGGAAAACCTTCCGCCGCGCCAGCCTATGCCGCAATTGCTGGAGGAAAAACGAAAATAATAGAGACGCGCCACGGCGCGTCTCTATATTGTTTTTTGCCGGTTTTAAACGTTGCACGCAACGTCTCTACATGGTTTTACGGTGTATAGAATTCATCATCCTTCCAATTCGCCACGTTGTTTTCAATATAATCAGCGATGCGGTTCATATCAGGGGTGTCGCGAACGATGTGGTCGTGGAAACGGGGTTGCCAGGAAAAATCGAGGGTGTTTTCGTTGGCATAATGGGTTACCGCTCGTTTCAAACCTCCTAAGACTACCGATAATGGTCCTTTTCGATGCGAGATTTCTTGCATGGTTTCATTTACGGTATCAGACAACCATCGGCTGGGTGTTTCCGTTGTAGAGACGGTGTGCACACCGTCTCTACCTGCTGAAATGATGACAATTGCATGCAGATGATTCGGCATTATCGTCCACAATGGAATTTCCGCATACGGATAATGCGATGATACATTATTGAATTGTTCATCAGCGTATTTCCCGATGTCAGACAACACCATTTCCCCATTCACGATTTCGCCGAAAAAATGTTCACGGTTTTTCGTGCAGATGGTGATGAAATAGGATCCGCCGTCATAATCATGCCATGATGCACGGGCAGATTCTATTCTATATTTGTGTTGGAATTTGTCGTCTGACATTGATCATCGTGTTAGGGTGTAGAGACGGTGTGCACACCGTCTCTACCAGGGTGAATGTATTATTTCAAATATTTATCCAACCAATTATAGAACCTGCGTTGCCACAAAACGCCGTTCTGCGGTTTCAAAACCCAATGGTTCTCATCGGGGAAATAAAGGAATTCGGCATCGAGGCCGCGCAGGATGGCGGCATTGTAGGCCTGCATGCCCTGCGTGAAACAGATGCGGTAGTCCAGACCGCCGTGGATGACGAGGATGGGCGCCGTCCATTTGTCGACGAAGAGGTGAGGCGAATTGGCATAGGTCTTGCGCACGGTGGGGTTGTTCCAGTCCCAGAAGGGGCCGCCGAGGTCCCAGTTGACGAACCACATCTCTTCGGTCTCGAGGTATTGGGCCTCCAAGTTGAACATGCCGTCGTGGGCGATGAGGGCCTTGAAGCGGCCGTCGTGGTGACCCGCCAGCCAGTACACGCTGAAGCCGCCGAAGCTGGCACCCACGGCGCCGAGGCGGTTCTCGTCGATGTAAGGCTCTTTCTTCAGCTCGTCGATGGCGCTCAAATAGTCCTTCATGCACTGTCCGCCGTAGTCACCGCTGATTTCCTCAAGCCATTCCTGACCGAAGCCAGGCAAGCCGCGACGGTTGGGGGCGACGATGATGTAGTCGTTGGCGGCCATCATCTGGAAGTTCCAGCGGTAGCTCCAGAACTGGCTCACGGTGCTCTGCGGTCCGCCTTCGCAGTAGAGCAGGGCTGGGTATTGCTTGGTGCTGTCGAAATGTGGGGGATAGATGACCCAGGTCAGCATGTCTTTGCCGTCGGTGGTCTTCACCCAGCGTTCCTTGACCTCACCCATAGTGAGTTGGGCAAAAATCTTGTCGTTGACGGTGGTAATCTGTGTGGCCTCGCCCGTGGTGGGGTCGACGCTGAAGAGCTCCGTAGGGTGGCTCATCGACTGACGGCCGGCGATCAGCTTGTCGCCGTTGAAGTGCACCGAGACGTAGTTGTGCACGCCTTCGGTCAGCTTCTTGATTTCGCCATTCTCGAGGGTGAGGGCGTAGAGTTGGTCGGTGGCGTAGGCATCGCTGATGAAGTAGAGGGTCTTGCTGTCGTCGGCCCAGCTGAAGCCCGTGCAGCATTGGTCGAAGCGGGCCGAGTAGTCCGTCTTCTCACCGGTCTCGAGGTCCATCACGAAGAGGCGTTGCTTGTCGCTTTCATAGCCATCGCGTTCCATGCTCTCCCAGGCCATGTATTTGCCGTCGGGCGAGATGACGGGGTTGAGGTCGTAGCCCATCATGCCTTCGGTGAGGTTCTTGCACTCGCCGCTCTGGATGATGTATTGGTAGATGTCGGTGTTGGTGGAGAGGGCGTAGTCCTTGCCGACCTTCTTACGGCAGCAGTAGACGAAGCTCTTGCCGTCGGGCAGCCACTGCACTTGCTCCATGCCGCCGAAGGGACGCACGGGGGCTTCCCATTGCTCGTCCTTCATGGCGTCGAAGGCGTTCTCGATCTTACCGTTGCTGAAGTTACCCACGAAGAGGTGACCGTAGGTGTCGACCCAGTGGTCCCAGTGGCGGTACATCAGGTCGTTGTTGATGCGGCCCGAGGATTTGTCGAGGTCGGGATAGATGTCGGCCACGGTCTCTTTCAGTTTCACCACCTCCTTGGTGAAGAGCACCTGGGCGTAGTCGGGCGAATAGAGGAAACCGTTAATGTCGTCGGGTTCGCTGGAGACGCATTGCAGGCCAGTGCCGTCAGGATTTACTTCCCAGAGTTGCATGACGTCGTCTTTAGGGGCGAGGAAGCCGATCTTCTTTCCATCGGGGCGCCATTGCGGGCTGTATTGGCTGTCGTTGCTCACGACCAGCACCTTGTTGTCGCTGCCGTCGGCGTTCATGATATACAAGGTGGAGCCGCTACGGTTTTCGGGCACACTGTAATAGGTCACGGCATAGACGATTTTCTGATGGTCGGGCGAGATGCTGTAATCGCCGATGCGGCCCATGGCCCACAGCACTTCGGGCGTCATGATGTCCGACTGCAAGGTGAGCTCCGTCGGGCCTATTTTGTCTTGGGCTTTTGACGCATTCGCATCATTGCCAACGGGAGCTTTAAGATTGTTTTGAGTCCCGTTTTCTTTGGGTGACTGTGTGTTACATGACACGATAGAACAGGTGATCATGGCTAACAGGAAAAGTTTGTTTTTTCTCATATTGATAAAGGTTTGGAATTTGGCGGTAAAATTAGGGAATAATATGATATGCGGGACTAACGGATGGCATTTTTTGTCGGCGGTGTGAACCTCTGCCAAAAAAAACAATCATTTTGCCGTTTTGATTGAAAATAAATGCTATTTTTGCGTCATAAACAAACGGGTAATAAATTGTAAAAACAGAACACAAAGCAAAATAAAGGAATCGTAAATAATTATAATCAAAGCATTTAGACAAATTACTTCTCTTCGAAAATTGGCGTTTACGAGAGAACACATATTTGATTTGTTGAAATGCTCACGTTGTAGCGTGAGCTAAATCATTTTCTGTATGTGTGGGTTACGCCAATACCTCGAAGAGCGGAAAACGGATAGGTTCACGCTTTTTTTTGTCTGATGCTAGATAGGAAAATGAAAGTTTAATCCCAAAAATATATCAATATGAAAAGAGTAATAACGGCAATAGCTGCCTTAATGCTAATGATGATTTGCTTGGTGAATTGTACAAAAAAAGCAATTGACAATAGTGGAAGTCTTAATGGCCATGATTTTGTTGATCTTGGCTTGCCGAGCGGAACCTTATGGGCGACTTGCAATGTGGGTGCCAATACACCAGAAGGTTGTGGTACTTATTTTGCTTGGGGTGAAATATGTCCTAAGAGATTATATGATTGGAGTACTTATAAGTATTGTAATAACGGTGATTGTACGCAGTTGACCAAATATTGTGACAAGTCTCTTTTTGGTTTCAATAGTTTTACTGATGATTTGACCCAACTTGAGCCATCCGACGATGCTGCAACAATGAACTGGGGTGATGATTGGTGCATACCTACATTTGACCAATGGAGGGAACTATGTGTGAACACGACAGTTATTATTGATACGACTCTGAACGGTGTAAACGGGAAGCTCTTTGCCGCATCTAATGGCAATAGCATTTTCCTTCCTGCTACAGGAGTGTTTTGTGATAGTGTTTTGATAAATTCAACCAATTACAATGGCGATAGTTATTGTGGCAACTATTGGTCGAGTTCGCTCAATGGGTTTTCCCCAATTGGTGCTGAGGGCTTTTGGGAAACAGCATTCAGTCGGAAATATGGTCTTTCTATTCGCCCTGTCCGTTCCATCAAATAATTTCTATTGAAGTCATAACAGCGGAAGAGCCACAAAGTCACTCTCGAAAACTCTGGATAATAATGGAGTGTGAGGGCGGCTTTTAGTGTGCTAATGTCACTTTTTTTCATAAATCCTTTGCCATTTCCCTGAAATACACTACTTTTGCACCTTCATTTCGTTCTATTTGAGTCGAATCTTGAATTTTAAATATTTGAATTTTAAATCATTAAATCTGAAAATACTATGTTAAGTCAAGATGTAAAGATTGGAAGCGCTGTCCGTCTGGATGGAAAGATTTATTTCTGCATTGACTTCCAACATGTTAAGCCTGGCAAGGGCAACACTATCATGCGTATCAAACTGAAGGACGTGTTGAGTGGCAACGTGCTTGAAAAGCGTTTCGACATCGGTGTGAAGCTGGAGGATGTCCGCGTTGAGCACCGTCCCTATCAGTACCTTTACAAGGAAGCTGAGGACTATATCTTCATGCACACTGAGACCTACGAACAGATCCCGATCGCTGGCGACAACATCACTGGCGTGAAGTTCATGAAGGAAAACGATATTGTTGACGTCGTTGTCGACGCTAGCACCGAGACCATCCTCTTTGCCGAAATGCCGGTGAAGACCGTGCTGCAAGTGACTTACACCGAGCCTGGCGAGAAGGGCAACACCGCCACCAACGCTCTGAAGGAAGCCACCGTTGAGACGGGTGCCATGGTCCGCGTGCCGCTGTTCATCAACACCGACGACTACATTCGCGTCGACACCCGCACGGGCGAGTACTGCGAGCGTGTGAAGATGTGATTATAAGCATCTCAAATAATTAAGCGCAGAGTCATTGACTTTGCGCTTTTTTTGTATTTTTGCGTTTCATTTTATAATCTCATTTCGATGAAAATCAAGAAGACTACCCTTAAAGCTATCGCGGAACTCATTGACGCTAAATACGTTGGTCCTGCCAACTTTCCTATCACGGGACTGAATGAAATCCACAAGGTGGAGGCGGGCGACATTACCTTTGTCGACCACCCGAAATACTACGCCAAGGCGCTCAACTCGGCGGCGACGGTGGTTCTTATTAATAAGGAAGTGGTTTGCCCTGAAGGCAAGGCCCTGCTGCTGCATGACGATCCGTTCGACGCCTTCATGCGTATCATGCGGCATTTCCGCCCCTTCGAACCACAGACGCAGCCCATCAGCGACTCGGCCGAGATAGGGGAGGGAACACTCATTATGCCGGGCTCGTTCGTGGGACATCACACCGTCATCGGAAAGAACTGCCTCATCCATCCCAATGTGACCATCTACGACCACTGCGTGATTGGCGACAACGTCATCATCCACTCGGGCAGCGTCATCGGTGCGGACGGTTATTATTTCCAGCGCCGTAACGAAGGCTTCAAGAAGTTTGAGTCGTTTGGTCGCGTGGTCATCGCCGACGATGTTGAGATCGGTGCCCTGTGTAGCATCGACCGCGGCGTCACTTCCGACACCATCATCGAGAGCGGGACCAAGTTGGACAACCACTGTCAGATTGGACACGACAGCTACATCGGCCACAACTGCCTCATCGGTGCCCATGCCGCTATCGCTGGCGTGACGCGTATCGAGGACGACGTCATCCTTTGGGGTCGTGTGTGTATCAACAAGGACTTGGTCATCGGAACGGGTGCCGTCGTCTTGGCTACCTCGGCCGTCGACAAGAACATCGAGCCGGGCAAAGCCGTCTTCGGTGTGCCCGCACAGGAGGTAAGGAAGCAATGGCGCGAACAAGCCGCGCTTCGTCAATTGCCTGAATTTCTTAAGGAATACTACAAAACGCATCAATCATAACAATGGCTGATGGCCGATGACTATGGCCTGCCTCTCGGATAAGGCAGGCCATAGTCATAAGCCATAGGCCATAAGCCAAAACTATAATAAGATGAAAAAACTCACATCTTTTCTGTTGCTTCTATTATTGGTTGCAACCCAAAGTGCCTTCGCGCAGAATATGAAGACCTACCAATATGCCGAGCGCGACACCTTGAAACTTAATATGGATTTCTATACGCCTGCCCAAGTGCATGACAGCACCATCTGTGTGGTGTATGTCTTCGGCGGCGGCTTCATCGGTGGCCATCGCGACGGTGAGTTTGAAAAGGCTTATTTCAAGCAATTGGTGGACGAAGGCTTCCAAGTGGCCGCCATAGACTACCGCTTGGGCTTGAAAGGTGCCAAAAACCTCAGTGTTTTCAACTCCGATCCTTTGAAGGATGCCGTCAACATGGCGGCGGAAGATGCCATCTCGGCCATCGCCTATTTGCTTGAACATGCTAAGGAACTGAAGGTGAACAAGGACTATATTGTGATGGTTGGCTCCAGCGCGGGCGCCATCACCTCGTTGCAGGTGGACTATGTCCTCTGCAATGGCTTCTTGAATTATGACATCTTGCCTAAGGACTTCCGTCTGGCAGGCGTGGTGTCGTATGCCGGCGCCATCTTTTCCAAGGAAGGCAAAGTGAAATACCGCAATCATGCGCCCGCCCCGACCATGTTCTATCACGGCACTTCCGACAAACTAGTGCCCTACAAGCAACTCAAGTTCTTCAATACCGGTTTCTTCGGTACCGATGCCTTGGTGAAACGCTTTGTGGAGTTCGACTATCCTTATTTTGCCCGCCGTTTCGAGGGCTATGGCCACAGCGTGGCAGCCGGTGGTCCGATGACCGTCGACGACCTCGTGTGGTTCTGCCGTCATTTTGTGCTCAAAAAGGAGCGCATCCAGGTGGACGGCACCTACCAGAACCTCGACCCTCAAACCATGCCGGCATTCGACTTATACACTCCAGGAGATTTGTATAAGTAATTGTATTTGAGTTCTTAACTACAAGAAATGAACAAACTACGGTTTTCTTTTTTTGTGCTGTTGGTCTTCAGCGTGATCGGTGCCAAGGCGCAAAACAAATGGCATTATAATTTTGGACTTGGTGCATCGCTCAATACAGGCAACGTCAACAACTGCAATCTCAGCAACGATGGCGCCATCGAACGCAACGACAGTCTGATTGCTTTCGATGCGCATTACAAACTGCTTTATAGCTCCCTTATCGACAGAAATGCCACCGACCAGCAATGGAAGGAGACCAATTTCGAGGTCAACGGCGGCGTCAAGATGGACCTGTACCAGTATGGCAAGTATTCTCCGTTTTTGGCATGTGAGATGCTGACCAACAAATACAAGGGCTACGACCTTAGGCTGAGTGGACTCGTCGGAATGAAATACCGCATCTACACCGTTCCTGGTTTCTGCGACTACTCCATCAGCGCGGCTTTCGTTTACGATTGGACCGATTTCACAGACGAGACGCACCTTCTCAACAACAACTACCGTATTTCGATCCGTCCTAAAATCAAGCAAAGACTGGCCGAAAATCTAACGTTGTTGCATACTACTTTCTATCAGCCTTCGGTGCTCGATCTCAAAGATTACATCATCATGAGCACCACCAAACTGCAAACCCAAATCACGCGCAAGGTCTTCATCGACATTTCTTTCTCCTACGAGTATCGTAGCCGGGTCCCTGCCGAAAACTATAAGAAACACGACTTTCTGTCTGAGGTCTCGATTAGATTTAAGTATTAGAAGAATCTTTATAATATAGTATAACTGACAAAATGAAAAAACTGATGATTTGCATTGGAATGGCTGCCGCTTTGGTGGGTTGTGCCCCTAAAGAGGAGCAACAAAAACCCGCTGAACAGCCCCAGCCCAAAGAGGAATTCAAGTATCTGGTGGACGAGTTCGCCGACTTGAGGATCATGCGTTACCAGATTCCGGAATGGGACCAGTTGACGCTGCAACAGAAGAGTTACATCTATTATCTCGGTGAGGCGGCCAAATGCGGTCGCGATATCCTTGCCGACCAGAACTTCAAGTACAACCTGGTGGTCCGCAAGACCATCGAGGCCGTGCTGAACTCGTATCAAGGCGACCGTGAGAGTGCTGATTTCCAGAATTTCGTGGTCTATGCTAAGCGGGTGTTCTTCAGCAACGGCATCCATCACCATTATGCCGAGGACAAGTTCTTCCCTGAGGTCAGCGAGGCCTATTTCGCCGATTTGGTGAAAGGCAGCGACGCCAGCCTGCTCCCGCTCAATGAGGGCGAGACCGTCGACGACTTCATCGCCTTCCTGACGCCCGTGGTCTTCGACAAGGAACTCTACAAGATGCGCCGTAGCAGCGAGGACGACATCATCGTCAACTCGGCCGTGAACTTCTATGAAGGCGACATCCGTAAGGGCGATGTGGAAGCCTTTTACAACAAGATGCGCAAGCCCAACGACGAAACACCGATCAGCTATGGGTTGAACTCCAAGCTGGTGAAGAAAGACGGTAAGATTTACGAAGACGTCTACAAGGCTGACGGTCTGTATGGCGAGGCCATCCAAGCCATCATCGGCTGGCTGCAGAAGGCCAACGAGGTGGCGGAGAACGACAGCCAACGCAACTACACGCAGAAGCTCATCGACTATTACACCACGGGCGACCTGAAGACCTGGGACGAATACAACATCGCTTGGGTGCAGGACTCCGTCTCGCACATTGACTTCGTGAACGGCTTCATCGAGGACTATGGCGACCCGATGGGCATGAAGGCCACCTGGGAGGCCGTCGTCGACTTCAAGGACCTTGAGGCTACCGTGCGTTCCAACACCATCAGCGAGAACGCCCAGTGGTTTGAGGACCATTCGCCCGTCGACCCGCGCTTCAAGAAAGAGGAGTGCAAGGGTGTGTCGGCCAAGAGCATCATCGTCACCACGCTGGGTGGCGACTGCTTCCCCTCGCCCCCGATTGGCATCAACCTGCCCAACGCCGACTGGATCCGCAAGGAATATGGCTCCAAGTCGGTGACCATCACCAACCTGATGGAAGCCTACGACAAGGCCGCCGACGAATGCCCGAGGAGTGCCCTCAAGGAGTTCGCCTACACACAGGAAGAAGTCGATCTCTGCAAGAAATACGGTTCCGATGCCGATGTGGTGCATACCAACCTGCATGAGTGCTTGGGCCACGGCTCAGGCAAACTGTTGCCTGGCACACAGCCTGGCGCCTTGAAGGAGTTCAGCTCGACGCTTGAGGAAGCCCGTGCTGATCTCTTTGGCCTGTACTATCTGGCAGAGCCTAGGATGGTGGAGCTGGGTGTGATGCCCGACGCCGAGGCTTATAAGGCCGAGTACTGCTCCTATATCCGCAACGGCATGATGTCGCAGCTGGCTCGTGTGGAGCTGGGCAAGGACGTCACCGAGGCGCACATGCAGAACCGCAAACTCATCTCCGAGTGGTGCTACGAGCATGGCAAGGAAGCCAACGTCATCGAGAAGAAGGTGGAGAACGGCAAGACCTACTTCGTCATCAACGACTTCGAGGCTTTGCGTGGCTTGTTTGGCGAGCTGTTGGCCGAGATCCAGCGCATCAAGAGCGAAGGCGACTATGCCGCAGGCAAGGCCATCGTGGAAAAGTATGCTGTGAAGGTCGATCCCGAGCTACACAAGGAAGTCAAAGAGCGTTACAACGCCTTGGGCCTGAAGCCCTACGGTGGTTTCATCAATCCCGAGATTGTGCCTGTCGTGGAAAACGGCCAAGTGGTCGACTACAAGGTCGAGTATCCTTCCGATTTCGTGGCGCAGCACCTGAAATATGGCAAGGAGTATAGCTTCTTGAAGGCGAAGCATTAAGCAGGAAGGAAGAATAACATTGAGTCCTCGGCATCGTGATGTCGAGGACTTTTTGTTTTAAGGGAATTTCTAAATTGCTCCGTAGGAGCTTTCGTTTAATAATAAAATTCAAGTTTTGCCCATCCTTTCATTTTTGCACACCCTCCTTTTTTTGTGATATGCCTGAAATTATGCTTACCTTTGCACCCATGAACAGCCTTTACGAAATCAACAGACGGAAAGAATACCAAGCAGGATTGCAACATGCCTTTGAGATGCCTCTGCCAGAGAACTTCAAACTTGATTATGAAGAGATTATGGCAGATGAAGAGACCAGTTTGGCTACCAAAGAAACCTTGCTGCTTTGGCGGACTATCATAGGACCTTTCAATAATACCCTCGCTTATGTCGTCAACAACAGGCTTATCCTTGAAGCATTGCCCTACATCATCCGTGACGACTCCGACGACAGTGATATCATGCTAGCCGAAGAAATGTTCGATGTGTTGCAGCGGCTCAACAAGGCTATAGCCAAGGCTTTTATCGCCACGGTGAAAGGCCGTTCAGGTTGTATCGAAAGCCTTTACAGGGCTTTGGTTGAGCATGACGAGAAGGCTTTTGTGCGGTTGTTGAGCGACACCAGCTGTGATGCCACGCCTTTGGCGCGCCTTTGCCGTGGCTGTTGGGAAGATACTCGTATGGGTTTCGCAATTGGGAATGAGAGCCTGCCCTATTATCTCGACTATTTGTCTGAGCTGCCTTTTGACCAGAATGACCACGATGAGCAGGATGTGCAGCATGCCGTGCAGCGGCTACGGCCTGACTGTGAACTGATTCAAGACCTTGATGATCCCGACATTGATAATCGTCTGGAACAGTACTTCAGGGATTTGCGTGTTTTTAACGAGGCACATTTCCGTATGAGCGTGCATTACTATCAGGACAGCTACGAGGATTTCAAGGCTGATGAGAAGCAACTGCTCGACAGCCTTTTGCAGCGACCCGAGGTGCAACCGATGCTGGCATTCGAAGAAAGGGAGAAGGAGGCTGTCTCAAAAAGTGTTGAGGAAACACCTTTCCTTTTGTCCAAGGATTATTTTGACTGGGGTCATTGCTCCAACATGCCGACGGAGTATTTTTACCTGAAAAATGTCGTGCGCAACAAGGGAGTTTCGGTTTTGGCTGATTTCATCAACTATCTGGCAGACAAGGGTTACATCGAAGACCGTATTGCTGTAAAGGAGCTGTTGGCATATCGTTTGACTGGCCGCTGCCGTCCCGAGGGTAATCTTCCGACGATAGAATGGCACGGCAAGAACGGCAAGTCCTACGAGTTGATTTACCTCGTCCGTTTCCTTTCCGACAGAGGCGACTATCGCAAGATGCGCCGTTTCTTCACCGGTCCCGAGTGGGTGAAAGACCGCGACAGCAGCTATGCCAACTCGGCCGATTCGGAGTTCAGGAAGCAGATGTCGGAGTTCTATCCCGAGGCTTGCAAGTTTGTGGTTTGAACTCTTTTTTTTCGACACGAATGTCCATAAATTATCCATTAGTTGTTCAGAAATTATTTGTGATAATTCGTGTCAAATTCATGGTAATTCGTGTTTAAGAAAAACTATCTATTACTATAATTCACTACATTCCATTGCCGCCCGGCAGAAAGCCTTTACTTTCGCGCCATGCAAGGCAAGAATGAGTATATGACCAACGAGCAGTCCACGAAAAATGTGCGGGTGTCTGTGGCGGTAAGGAAAGAATTGCTATCTTTGCGGCATCGCTTCGGCGAAAGGACATCTTGCGAAGGACGTTTGACGACGCAGTTCCGACTGGTAAACCTTATTATTATAGGGCGTGGACTGCTTTTCCTCATTTTTTGATACGGTTTACCAGAGCCATCCAGCGGAATGAGAAAAGTTGGGACGCGCTCTTTTTTTATGCATTGGTTGTAACGGAAGAAAACCGAATGACAAATGAAAAAAACGAAGAAAAAATATCGACGAACTGAGCATTAGTCTGAAAAATGACTATATTTGCAAGCGGGTTGGGGGAGAAATCCCGACTCGGCAAGGAAGGCATTCCTATAGTCCCAAACTATGAAATCGCCAATTTTGAGTTACGAGGGACGAGGACTAATGCTCACTTTCTGTTTTTGTTATCAACCCGGTGTGTGAAACACCTGCTTGAGATAAAAACGAGCGTGAGGTATTTGTTTCTTCAGTTCATTTCGTAACGGGTGTTTGGCGATACCTATAGTTTGATGGACTTGACAGAATCGAGTCTCACGCTTTTCTTGTGCCATACTAAAAAGTATAAAGTCGGCCTCGGTGGGATTTGCCGGCGATGAAGATGAAAAAGAAAGGACATATTATGCCGATTAAACACAAAAAAGAGTTTCATTTTATCCAAATCAAAAAGTTTGCGATTTGTTTTTCCATGTTTTTATTATGCGTTGCCTGTGGAAACGATGGAAATCAAAGCAAGTTGGCAAATTATGGAAATGCAGTTGAAGAAGATGACAATACTGTTGTGAATGCCATCGAACAAGCCAAACCGACAATAATGGTTCTTCCGAGTGACAATTTGCTGCAAACTTATGACGCTTTGAAAACCGTGTCGTATAATGGGGCAGATTATTTGGATCGTGACTATTCCAAATATCTTTTGGCCAATCCTGACAATAAAGCTGTAATCTCAGTAATTCAGAATGAGTTTGTGCAATTGGACTATCCTTTGACAGATCTAGAGCAGACACTGAAGTCTTTAAATAATCGCACTGCAACCGATTTGGCTGATGATGTGGCGCAAGATGCAAAGACTTTGCTTTTGCAGACGGCTTCTCCCGACATCATCATAGAATTGGATTATGATTGTAAATTTGACCCAACTGACCCTAATTTCCGTAAAGACCTGTCATATACCATAACAGCGTTTGATGCCTATACAAATAAGGCGTTTTCGTCTAAGACTATGAAAGAAAGCGTATCGGAGAACATTGCAAAGACTTTTTCACAATCCTTCCACAAAAACATGAAAGAGATGGAAACGGAAATTGGAAGATATTTCCGCAATATCGTTGTGTCGGGTCGAGAGATAACTGTACGGTTTACTGTGGCTAAAAAATCGAAAATCAATTTGGCGAGTGAGAGTATCACGGGCGACACCTATGCCGACTGGATTATGGACTATATGGACTTGAATACGAAAAAAGGTGCTTATAAACTGCAAAGCAACACCGATTATGAATTGTATTTCGTCAATGTTCGCATCCCTGCTTTGCAAGATGACGGAACGCAATACAACGCTTATAAATGGGCTCGCGAACTGATACGAGAGTTTAAATCAGAGTGTGGCGTGAATTGTTCCAATAAAGTGCAAGGTTTGGGCGATGTCCAAATAATGATGAACGGATTATTAAACAAATAAACGTAATACAAAATGAAAAAGTTGGTTAATACTATCGTAATTATCATCTGTTTAGTAGGTGTCACTGCAATTTGTTTTTTGTTTGTAGGATGCAGTGGCAACAGCGGACGGCAACAAGGTGTTGTCTATCAGCCTAAACCTAAAAGCAGTACAATGACTGCAGAAGAAAGACAAGCTGCAATTGCTAAACAAAAAGCGGCTTTGAATGGTTATGTTGACTCGGTTACTTATAACAACGCTGTCAAACTGACTATTTTAGTGCCAAAGATGACAGAAGATTTCCCATTGCAAGCTGCAGAAGCTTTGGCTTCACGAATGTTGCAAATTACTGCGGCAAATGGCATTGCAGGATATGGTGGTGATCCTTCTTTTGTGTTGGCTACGCTTATCACACCCCTGCAAAGAGGTGTTACAAGCAGTGTGCCAGCGAAGAAATACACGAAATACAGTTTTAATTTTTATGTAGCCAACCTTATTACAGGAGATGTGTTTGGCTCAATCTCTGAAGAAAAAATGGGAGTTGGGGATTCTGAAGATTTAGCTTGTTTGAACGCCATTCAATCATTAGAAAATGATGATCAAATTAAATCCTTGTTAAAAGAATCTTCGGAAAAAATTGTTAATTGGTTTGAGGGTAACAAAGCCACTTTCGTTTCAAAAGTGAACCAATACATGCAACTTGGAGAATACGACAAAGCTTATGCCTTATTGATGTCTGTTCCTGAGGCTGCCACTTCTTGTTTTGCTTTTGCTCAAGAACACGTCAATGAGGCATTCGCGAAATATCAGGAACAGCAAAGTGAATCATATTACCAAGCAATGCTTGATGCAATGGCTAGTGACGAGCATTATAATCCGACGGCAGGTGCTTATATGAGATCAATTCCTATTAATTCGCCAATATATGCTAAAGCTTCAGATGCCTATCAAAATTATGTGTCGCGTTGCAAGGATGTTGAAGATGCCAAACGGGCTCATGAAATGTATAAAGAACAAGAAAGTCTAGCGATAGAACGCATAAAAGTGGAAGCTGATCTAAAAGCTAATGAGGCACTTCTTGTTCAAAGCCAAACTGCCGCACAAAACCAAATTGAAGGAGCCCAGTCACAGGGCGGCGGATTCAAGGAGATTGTGACGGATATCATTACCGACAAGGCAGTTTCCTTGGTTTCTTTTGGCGTAGACAGATTGTTAGGCTGTCTAGGATTATTCATTTAAAAAAAACATGAACTATGAAAACAGCATTTAAAATTATAGGATGGATTTTGTTTGGAGTATCTCTTTTCGTGGGAGCCATTTTTGGAATAGAGTATCTTTACGAGGATGTGTTTGACAAAAGAGCCCAAATAGAGCGTGCGATCAACAAACGTGATTTCAGCAAAGCTCATAAGAATTTGAAACTTTTGAAAAACAAAAACAGTGATGATTACGAGCTTTATGCCGACAAATTATTTAATGCTGAAATTTCGTTCCTTTTGAATGATAATTCGGAGAATTCTTCGGACAGGTTGCTCGCTGCCCTTGCTGATTATGGAGTTTATGGCTCACCTGTTGCAGGGGTAACAAACAACAAAGATATTATCGGCAATAATGAGGAATTTATGCTGTCTGTGTCGAAATTCAATCAAAGGTTAGATGGAGTTATGTCGCGAGCTATTTCTATGAAGAATAAGTATCTTGCAGAGAAACTATTGAACTTGTATAAGCCTACGTTGACAAAGCAGCTTTATGATTCACATCTTTTCAAAAAAGACGAGTATATTTTTGAGTATTCAGACGAACCTAAAGAGAAGGCTAGGTTGGTGTACGAAAGTGCCGTAGCAGATAAAAAGTTTGAGTAAGAAGTGGTTGGGGCGGCAGACTATTAAGACCTGCCGCCCGTCTTTCCTACCGTGGAATATGTGCATATTACTCAGCGATGAATTCGACGATACGGAAGATGATCCTACCATCCGCTGTTTATTGCAGTTCATCACGGCATAAGTTTCGCAGCGATGAGGAAATCAAGCTGCGGCATTAAAAACCCTGTCTTTCTATATTTAGGTGTATTCCATAAAAATCGTGATATTTTCGGAATTGATTCCATAAAAATCATGATATTTTCGGAATTTAATACTTTTTGTGTATATTTGCAGCCGCAATAACACAAATAGATATGATCAAACGCGAACTTGAGAATAAGATTAGGCAGAGATTGTTTACCGGAAAGGCCATTATATTGATGGGCGCTCGCCAAGTGGGCAAAACCACTTTGTTGAGGCAACTTTTTGATGGGAATGATGATGTTTATTGGATGAGCGGCGATGACAGCGACGTGAGAAGTTTGTTTGAAAACATTTCAGCGACACGGCTAAGGGCCGTCATGGGACACGGGCATATTCTTGTCGTGGACGAGGCGCAACGCATCACCGATATAGGTATCAAGCTGAAACTGGTGACAGACCAAATGCCCGATGTACAACTTGTCGCTACCGGAAGCTCATCGTTCGATTTGGCCAACAAAGTCAACGAACCTCTAACAGGACGCAAATGGGAGTATAGGATGTTCCCGCTTTCTTTCTCGGAGATGGTGGCGCATATAGGCCTGCTTGAAGAGAAAAGAATGCTCCCTCATCGCCTTGTTTTCGGTAGCTATCCTGATGTGGTAACGCATCCTGGTGACGAAACCATCATTCTTAACCAACTGACAGAAAGTTATTTGTACAAAGACATATTGGAGTTCGACCGAATACACAAACCAGATAAGCTGATGAAACTGCTGCAGGCGCTTGCTTGGCAGATAGGCTCTGAGGTTTCGTTCAATGAACTCGCCCAGCTCTGCGGCCTTGACGCAAAAACCGTGGAGAGCTATGTGACCATATTAGAGCAGGCTTATATCATTTTCCGCCTCGGTTCTTTCAGCCGTAACCTTCGCAATGAATTGAAATATAGCCGAAAAATCTATTTCTATGATAATGGAATACGCAACTCCTTGATACACAACTTCACGCAAATCGAAAGCAGAAGCGATGCGGGTGAGCTTTTTGAGAACTATATGGTTTCGGAACGCATGAAGCACAAAGTCGTGACCGACAATTATGCAGGAAGCTGGTTTTGGCGCACTACGGCGCAAAAAGAGGTGGACTACATTGAGGAGAGAGATGGACAGATAATTGCTTTTGAGTTCAAATGGAATCCTTCAAAGAAGGCTTCAGCACCGCTCTCGTTCAGAAACGCTTATCCGGAAGCTGTTTTCTCTGTGATCAATCGCGATAATATCGAGGATTTCCTACTATAATCCACTATATTCCATTGTGCATCGATAGCGACACTATATCTTTGCAACCGCTATCAAAATCAACGCACTATGGGATTCTTCATCTTTATTGATTGCCTTATCGGACTGATTATCCTCATCAGGATTCATGCATCGTGGTGGGCCTGGCTCATTTATATCGTCAGTGTTTTGGTGTGGGTCGTGATTGGGGTTTCGTTTGATGGCGGGACCAAAGGAAATACTATCAACAAACAAAATCGAGAACAAGAATGAAAAACAGAATCAGAAACGTTTGGCGTCAGTTCAAAGAACTGTTCCAAAAGAAAGATGCCAAGGATATGGCCATGTTCCATTGCTCGGATTGCGGCAACAACTTCGAGGCGCAACGCCATATTACGAGAGAAAATTTCGACGATGAAAACTTGTCTATCACAATGATCTATTTCCCATCGAAATGCCAGAAATGCGGGAATTGGGCAACCACTCAAAAGACCATTCAAACTTTTCATGTACCATGTACCAAGGAATAACAACTTTCAGTTGCACCGCTTGTGGTCATCAATTCAAATCGCATGATATTGAGTATCGTGCGACTGCTTTTTCCGTTCCGCAGCGTTGCCCAAAATGTGGAAGCGTAAGGACGATGCCTGGCTTTTGGATTGAAGTCGATCACATGAAAACTGGCATAAACATTTATGAGTCCATTTGGGAAGAGATAGAGGAAGCAGAAAAAAAGCGAGAAGAACACCGCTTGCGCTCGGAAGAAAAGATGAAAGCAAATGAAGAAAAACAGAGGAAGAAACGAGCCAAGAAACGCAAACACATGAGCCAGAAGCAACGAGAGGCGTATGACAAAAAGCAGGCAAAGGAAGCAGCAAAAAGAAGCAAGATCACGACCGATAACGAGCCGACGCATCAGGAAGATATCATTCTCCTTGGGCCGACATGGTTCCCGCCAGGCACGCCGCTAAGGGTCGATGAAGATAGCAAGCAGAACTAATGTCAATTTGAAGCGCATGGTCGGCGGTTTTTGACCTTCTTTTTATGGATGTTTTTAGCGGATTCAACTTTTTGTGTATCTTTACCGTCTCAAACAATTAAACTGTATGAAAAAACTTATCACCAACTTACTTGCCCTTTTGGGTCTGGCCACCGCCTGTGGCCAACAAGGTTATGAAAACGCCGATGTCAACGGCTTCGCGGAGCAGATTGTCGACCCCGATGTTGTATTGCTCGATGTGAGAACCGCCAAGGAATTCGACGAAGGCCATCTCCAGAAGGCCATCAATATTGATGTCACGCAAGATGGTTTTGTCGAGAAAGCGAAGTCGATGCTGCCTGCCGACAAAACGATCGCCGTGTATTGCCGTAGCGGTAAACGCTCGGCCCTTGCCGCAGGTGGGCTTACCAAGGAAGGCTACAAGGTCGTCAACCTCAAAGGCGGTATCATCGCTTGGAAAGAGGCGGGGATGCCTGTCGTGACCGAGAGCCCCATTGAGGATGACATCTACGAAGTCGACAGCTTCACTACCAAGAGTGGCAAGACGGTCAAGTTCCACGCCCTGGTTCATGCCTCCATGCGCATCGAATACGACGGCAAGGAGATACAAATCGACCCCGTGACGAAACTAGGGGAGAAGACCATCGACTACGCCGCGATGCCCAAGGCAGATTACCTCTTCGTCACCCATGAGCACCACGACCATTTCGACACGACCGCCATCCATCTGTTGACGGGCGACAACACCCAGCTGATCACCAATCAACGTTGTGCCGAGATGCTTGGTTACGGCACGGTGATGACTAATGGTGATATGCTTCAACTGGCCACCGACATCACCCTTGAGGCCGTTCCCGCCTACAACATCACCGAAGGACATCAACAGTTCCACCCCAAGGGAAGGGACAACGGCTTCATCCTCACCCTCGATGGGTTGAGAATCTACATCGCCGGCGACACCGAAGACATACCCGAAATGGCCGAAATCAAAGACATCGATGTGGCTTTCATGCCTTGCAACCAACCCTATACCATGACGGTCGAGCAACTCGTTAACGCGGCAAGGATAGTCAAGCCGAAAGTGCTGTTCCCTTACCATTACGGACAGACGGACGTCAGTGGCATCCCGTCACAGCTTGAAAACGATGGGGTAGAGGTGAGGATTAGGCACTACGAATGATAAGTATTTGGCAGTCAGCTATCAGCTATCAGCCGTCAGCATCAGTGCTACCAAGCTGATAGCTGATGGCTGAAAGCTGACAGCTAAGATTTCCTTCCATTTTTAATCGCTGCAACCAAATCATCGCTGATGTTGTTCCCGATCTGGCGGCAGACGTCTTGGCTCCAGCGTTGCGCCATCGCAATGCGTGAGGCTTGGTCATCCATGCCTTGCAGCATTGCGTAAATGTAGCCCGCATTGAAATTGTCGCCCGCTCCGACTGTGCTGACGGTCTCAATGGCCTGTACGGGATAGGTCTCGCAGCCTTTGGGCGTATAGACGCGAATCAAGCGAGGTCCGTCGGTCAGGATCAAAGAGCGGCAATGGCGGCTCACCCGTTCATAGATGGCATCGCCATCATGCAGATCATACATGTAGTCGAAATCCTCCATTGAGCCACGCACCACATTGGCTAGGCTCATGTTTTCTTCGATGTTGGACATTACCTCTGGCAAGTCGACGATATGGTTTTTGCGGAAGTTCACATCATAGTAGAGCCAAGCACCCGCCTCGTGTGCAGCCCTCAATAAACGGCCCACGACAGGACGAATGGCAGGGTTGATGGCAAAGAACGAGCCGAAGAGCACCACATCATCCTTACCTATTTGGGGTACGTTTCCATCCAACCTAACAGACGCATGATCCTTATAAAACAGGTATTGCGCGTCGTTGTGCTCGTCCAAGAAAGCCAGCGTGATATGCGACTTGGCCTTCTCGTGGCGGCAGACATATTCCGCCGACACGCCATTGTCGGTCAAGAAGCGGCAGATGATGTCGCCCACATGGTCGCCACCCACTTCGGTCATCATGGCGCAGGGCACGCCGGCCCGTCCGAGCGAAACAATGCTGTTGAAGGTTGAGCCGCCAGGAACGGCTTTCTGCGGCTGGTCGTTCTTGAACAGGATGTCCAACACGGTCTCGCCTATGCCTATTACGCGTTTTTGTGTCATGCTATTCATGTCTTTTTTTTTCTTTCGTATGCTGCAAAGATACAAAAAATGCCGTTTTTCTACTGTGGGTTAATGAATATAGGTTTTTCGAGAATTTTTCGTATTTTTGGTCTCTGAAAGTACATCAAAAACAAAGCAAATAATCAACATTTAAAACAAAACCACTATGCAACGCGTATTTGACTTCTTGAAAGCTTGTGGCACTTACTACCTTGCCACAGTCGAAGGCGACCAGCCCAGAGTCAGGCCCTTCGGAACCATCAACCTCTTTGAAAACAAGCTCTACATCCAAACCGGCCATATCAAACCCATTGCCCACCAAATCGAAGCCAATCCTAAGGTGGAGATTTGTGCCTTCAATGGCAAGGAATGGATTAGGGTGAGCGGCGTCCTGGTGGAAGACCCGAGAGTCGAGGCCAAGAAATCCATGCTCGATGCTTATCCCGAGTTGAGAGCCATGTACGACGAGAACGATGGCAATACCGCGGTCTATTACATCAAAGACGGTAAGGCCACTATCAGTTCATTCACCACCAAACCCGAAGAGATTACACTCTGATGCCAGCGCCTATTATCAAGCAATCCTCCAGCAAGGTCTGTTACATGATCCTGCCCGAAGGAATCAAGGGTGATTTGTGTGATGGACTAAAAGAGCTGTCGGAAAAACTCGGCATCTCCATTGTCGTGATAGAGGATGTCAACTGGAACGACAACTTGACGCCGTGGCCAGCTGCGGGCGTATTCAAGAAAGCGAAACCCTTTGGAGGAAAGGCGGCAGCTTTCCTCGACAAGCTGACCCATGAGATTATCCCTGAAGCAGAAAGGGATATGGGCATAGAGGATGCCGAGAGAACCCTCTTGGGTGTTTCGTTATCGGGTTTGTTTGCGGTATGGACAGCTTTCAATACCGATGCGTTCAGCAACATCATCTGTATATCAGGTTCGCTGTGGTACGACGGATTCATCGAGTGGATGAAGGAACAAACGCCATCGCTTCAATTGAAGAAAATCTGCATGCTGTTGGGCGAAAAGGAGAAGAACGCCAAAGAAAAAAGGATGTCGACAGTGGAGGAGAGGACCCTTGCTGCTGCCGACATCCTGAAGGAAAAAAGCCAAGCTAACGTTACATTTGAACTCGTCGAAGGAACACACTTCTCGCCTATACTACCGAGGATGGAGCGAGCGATGATGGCTTTAGAAGAATAGAATTAGGAAGTGGACCTTCAATAAAAAAAACCGATATAACTCGTTGTTATATCGGCTTTTGCGGAGAGAAAGGGATTCGAACCCTTGGAACGCAAAGCGTTCAACGGTTTTCGAGACCGCCCCGATCGACCACTCCGGCATCTCTCCTTACTGCCTTTCAGCAGGGTCTTTCATTATAAAGGCGACTCGCGCCGCCCTTGCGGAGACAGAGGGATTCGAACCCCCGAAGCCTTTCGGCTTAACGGTTTTCAAGACCGCCGCTATCGACCACTCAGCCATATCTCCGCTGTCCCGTTTGCACCGAAATCATTATCTTTGCAACATGAAATAATCTGTGCACTATGAAAAGATCATTTGTATTTATCATGCTGGCGCTCATGGCCTTGGCTGGCAATGCCCAAGTGAATGCCAAGCGCCTGAAGCCTTATCTTTCTACGACGACCTATTGTGTCCCCGGCATGACTCCGTTCGTTGAAAATGCCATCGCCATTGACAACCGTTCCGCGGTATATAAGGAGTTTGAACCTGGCAAGTTCAAGGCTACCGTGGAGATACAGACCATCTTCCGCCAAGAGGATAAGATCTGCGCTTTCTCCAAGATTGCCTTGGATAGCCCCGTGGTGACCGATACGACCAAGCTCGATGGCGCATTCATCGACCAACAGCGCTTTTCGTTACCCAACGGCGAGTATAAGATGGAAATCAGCATAAAGGATATGAACGGTGGCGAAGCCTTGCCGGTGGAGGCCATGAACTTGGAGGTCAACTATCCAGATGACGCTCCAGCCATCTCCGACATTCTGCTGTTTGATTCCTACGCGAAAGCCGAGAAGCAGACGGCTTGCTCCAAGAGCGGCTTCGACTTCCTGCCTCGCGTTTATCCCTTCTATGGTGCCAACGAGGACAAACTGCATTTCTATGCCGAGGTCTACAATAGCAACCAGCTGTATGAAGAAGGCAAGTTCCTTGTCAATTATTACATCGAGACGGCCGAGTCGTCTAACAGAATGCAGAACTATTACTTCAACAAACGCTTCGATGTGAACAAGGTGAACGTGTTGCTCAATACCATCGACATCTCCGAATTGCCTTCGGGCAACTACTATCTTGTCGTTGAGATGCGTGACCGCAGCAACGAGTTGATTTGCTCCAAGAGTTGGTTCTTCCAACGCAGCAACCCCGATGTGGCATTCGATATGGAAGACCTTGCCGGTGTCAACGTGGCCAACACGTTTGTGGGCAACATTACCGAAATCGACACATTGCGCAAGTATATCCGTTATCTTGATCCGCTCTGTACAGAGTTGGAACGTAATTATTGCACCAATCTGGTAAAGACTGAGGACACGAAGACCATGCAACAGTTCCTCTTCAATTTCTGGAGCAAGCGTTCTCCGATGAATCCCAAACAAGGCTTTGAGGATTATCTGGCTGCCGTGCGCCGCGTCAACATGTCATTCGGCACCACGGCGTTCCCCGGCTATCGTAGCGACCGCGGCTATGTGTTCCTGAAATATGGCCAGCCCGACAAGATTATGGAAGTGCCCGATGAACCTGCCGCTCGTCCCTACGAGATTTGGCACTACTATCAGGTGGCCAATCAGCGCGACAAGAAGTTCGTTTTCATGGCTCCCGACCGCTCAACTAACGACTATCAATTGATCCATTCCAACATGGTCGGCGAAATCAACAATCCGCGTTGGCCGATGGAAATCTATCAATTTGTTTATGGCCAAGGGTACGATCAAGGCGTTGACCAAACTGAATACGAGAGAGGATGGGGCTCGCATGCCGTCGAATTGTACAATAACCCGAGATAAGTCATGGCCAAACTCGGATTTCATGTCTTGAAGCTTTGGGTGGCTTTTCTGTCCATCCATCCCTATTGGCTTCTCTATCTGAAGTCCGATTGCTATTTCTTTCTGCTCTATCACCTGTTACGCTATCGTCGTAAGGTAGTGAGGCAGAATTTGTTGCACTCTTTTCCCGATAAAGACGAGAAGGAGATCAAACGCATCGAAAAGCGTTTCTACCAAAATCTTTGCGACTTGTTTGTGGAGGCGCCTAAAATGCTGCGGATGAAGGCCAATGGCTATCAGAGCCGTATCACCTATACCAATCTTGAGCTTGCGCAACGCCTTTACGAGCAAGGCAAAAACGTGTTCTATGCCATCCCGCATTCGGGCAACTGGGAGTGGTTCGGCAAGATGATTCCTGGTTTTACCCAACATAAGGGCTTGGCGGTGTACAAGAGGGTGGAGAACCCCGTCTTCGAGCGACTGATGTTGTATATCCGCACTTGCGGCAGCACGTTGGAGATGGTGGAGTCGAATTCGGTGCTGAGGCGCTTGGCACAACTGCGAGGTACGACGAATGCCGTATTGATGATGGCCGATCAGACCTCGCATGGTCTAGCCACGGACTATTGGACGGAGTTCCTGCATCAAGACACGTGCTGGTTCACGGGTATCGAACGCATCGCCAAGAAGCTGGACTATGCCATTGTGTTTGTCGACATGAGAAGGCAGGGCAGGGGCCGCTATGAGGTGAGTTTCGAGTTGGTGACCGACAATCCCAAGGAAACGGCTGACGGAGAGATTATGGAACGTTATGTGCGTTGCGTGGAGCGTTTCATCGAGGCCAACCCCGACAACTGGCTGTGGTCGCACCGTCGCTGGAAGCATGAAAGACCCCAAACTGTGAAAGTATGAAGGTGGCCGTCGTCATATTGAACTACAACGGACAGAAGTTCCTCGAACAGTTTCTGCCCAATGTCATCGCCAACTGCGACCCGACTTTGGCTGAGATTGTAGTGGCTGATAACGCTTCCACTGACGATTCTGTGGCTTTCATGCGTGAGCATTTCCCTGACATTCGTTTGATCGAGAATGGCAGCAATGGCGGTTTTGCAACGGGATACAACCTTGCCTTGCGGCAGGTGGATGCCCAATACTATGTGCTGCTCAACTCGGATATCGAGGTGGCCCCGCATTGGATAGAGCCCGTCATCGAACTCATGGATGCCGACCCGCAGATTGCAGCTTGTCAGCCCAAGATCTTGTCATACTACCACAAGGACCAGTTTGAATATGCCGGTGCGAGTGGCGGCTTCATCGACAAGTATGGCTATCCTTTCTGCCGTGGACGCGTATTTCAGAATCTGGAGGTTGACGAGCATCAATACGACGAGCCTAAAGAGGTCTTTTGGGCTACAGGCGCCTGCATGTTCGTCCGAGCCGACTTGTACCACCAGATTGGAGGACTTGATGATAGCTTCTTTGCCCACATGGAGGAAATTGACCTATGTTGGAGACTAAAGAATGCGGGATATAAGGTGTATTGCTGTCCGCAGTCGTGGGTCTATCATATCGGTGGTGGTACCTTGCCTAAGAACTCGCCGCGTAAGACCTACTTGAACTTCCGAAACAACCTCTCATTGCTCGTAAAGAACCTTCCCAAGCAGCGGGTGCATCGAACCATTCTCTATCGTATCATTCTCGATTGGGTGGCCGCTCTGAAGTTCCTTTTCGAGGGCTGTCCGAAGGATTTTGGAATGGTCTTCAAGGCGCATTGGGATTTCTATAAAAGGTTGAAATCCTTGAGGGCTTATAGAAAAACCATCGAACATAAGGCGGTGAGTTGTATCTATCAGCGCAACATTGTATTCGACAATGTGATTCGCAAGAAAAAGAAATACAGCGAATTGAAGGAAAGTGATTTCTCTTCCTTATCCTAAGGCTTCGATTGCCTTAGCATAGCCTTCCATTCCCAGTCCCATAATACATTTCACACATGCCTCAGCCGTAAAAGAATGTCTGCGGTAAGGCTCCCTTTTCGAAATGTCGGAAATGTGCACCTCAATGACGGGAATGCTGATGGCACGGATGCAGTCAGCAATGGCGATGGAGGTGTGGGCGTAGGCTCCAGGGTTCATCACCACGGCATCGTATCGACCGTCGGCTTCTTGAAGTTGGTCGATCAAAACGCCTTCGTGATTGGATTGAAAATAGGTAAGCTCATGTTGTGGGAAACGTTCGTGGAGCAGGGGTAAAAAGGCTTCGAAAGAAATGTTCCCGTAGATTTCAGGTTCGCGTTTGCCTAAGAGGTTGAGATTGGGGCCGTTGAGGATGAGGATTTTCATAGGGTTGTTTTTTAGTCTGCGACGTCCATATTGCTCGATTCAGCCTTGTTGCTGACGGCTCCGGGTTTGTCCTGCTGCTCAATGATGTCGGTGATGACTTCGGAATGGAACATCTCGTCAACAAATTCGCGGGTTTTTGAGTGTTTCTTGTGCCATTTTTCGCCGTCTTGTTTGGTCTTGGAGACCATGTTTTTCATCTTTTGGTTGAAACTCAGCATGCTTCTGTACAAACGATAGATACCTCGTTCCCTGTCGATCAAGGGGATGAGTATGGAGTTGATGACAATGCTGAAGAGGATGACGGAGAAGACGATGTTTCTTGCAAACATGGCTATCTCAAAGTCGGGGATGTAGATGAGTGCTTGCGTGGCCAACACGGCGGCAGTCAGTCCTTTCGGGTTGAGGGCCGACATAAATGCCAGCTCCTTGTCGGGGATGCCTTCTTTCTTTGAGACCGCAAAGCGTACGGCAGGGATACGGATGATGAAAAGCAGGGCGCTGATGCCCAGTCCTATGACGATGGGTTGCCATTGCTTCAGTTGGATGGATATGCCCACGTAGATAAAGAAGAAAGTCTTCAGAAGCAAGACGAGTTCCGAAAACAGAGAACGTTCAGTCTCATTCAAGTTGACGGGTACTTTTTTGATGAATTTCTTGAGCCATGCATTGTAAATGGCATCGATATTGGCCAGTCCGATACCGAAAGCCAGGGCTGCGATGGCGCCGCTGAAGCCCATCCATTCATTGATACCGTAGATGATGAATACGAAGGCGGGTGTCGTCAGGATGGAGTATTTGATGTTACGGATACGGTCGAGGATCAGGGCCCAGAAAATGGCGCCTAGAAGCCCCATCACGGTAGCCAGGATGAATGAGGAGAAGATGTTGCCTAAGATGGCGCCAAATTCAAGGTGTTTGCTCTTGATGGCTTGCATCAGTGCGAGAGCCAGCACAATGCTGAACACGTTGCCAATAGCCGCCTCCAGGATGAGCATGATGGCAGGTTTTTCCGACATGCGCATCTGTCTGACGATGGGGATGACTACCGCAGAGGCTGTGCCGCCCAACATGCAGCCTAGAATCATGCTGATGATGGGACCCAAGTCCAAAACGAACCAACCTACCAGCCATACGGCGACGGCTGAAAGCACGAAATTCAAAGCAGTGAGCTTCAAAGCGCCCATGAATGAGTCTTTCAATGCGCTGAATCTCAACTGTGTACCACTTTCAAACAAGATGGTGACCAAGGTAATGCCGGAGAACAGGCTACCTGCATTGCCTAAGCTTTCAGGAGAGATCCAATGGAATACGGGGCCAATGAGCAAACCGATGATGATGAGGAACAGTACGTCAGGGATGCGCTTGCGGCTAAAGATCTCGCTGAATAGGTGTGCTGTGAAGATCAACAGACCGATTATGGCGATGGTTAGGCCGATTTCTCGCGATGAACTACTGGTCGATACCTGCTCCAGGACGTTTTCCACGGCGTTATGCTGCTTGAGTGTGTCGGTCAACGGAGCGATGGTGTCGGTGATTCTCGACAGCGTGTTGGTGGTGGGTATGAGTCCTGATTGAAGCATAGTGACAGTTTAGTTGAAGAGTCTCCAGTTGATTCCAATGAATATCTTGCTGCTGCGCATGGGGTAGTGTGGGGCAATGAACGCGTTGTAGTTACCCGTGAGAAGGAACATGTTACTGTATGTCAAGAAGATATGAGCTTTCTTGACTTTAAGTGCAACCGCCAAGTCGATGAAGGGGAAGTTGCCGATTTGTACTTCATTTTGCAAATAGAAGGTGCGGATGGCAGGCATGTAGGCATCGGCGTAGTACTTGGTGAAGTAGCGTACCGTGATGCTGGGATGCAGCGTTGCCGCCTTATGGAAGATAGGCTGAGAATAGCCGAATTTCAGCTGGCCCAATAGCAAGGGGAGGTGCATGACCTCTTCGTTGCTTGACTTTTGTAGGCTGGCAAAGCCTTCCAAGTCAAAGCGCCCTAAACCTTGGTAAAAGCTGAAATATGCCTCACGAATGCTGAACATATCGTTGAATTGGGTCGGCCGGGCATCGGTGCCGAAATAGATCATGTTGGAGATAGAGGTCTGCTTGATACCGATGCAATAGTTCTTGTAGCTGTACTTTAGATCAAATGTAAGGTATGTGGCGGCTTTGAAGTTGTTTTTCCAACGGAAATGATTCGAGGAATAGCTTTCTTCAAACCAGTTGGCCGACTGCCGTTTGAGTTCGGCATCCAAGGTGGCAACACCATAGTTTTTGTTGGCCGTGCCTAGGAATTGTTTCCATTGTCCTTTGAGGTCGAAGTCGCCGATTTGGTAGCCCAAAGTGACTAGATCGCCTTGTCCCGTGATACGTGTCGACTTGAACAGGTTGACGATGATGCCACCGTTGACACTCAGTTGGTTGTAGTTGCGGGCTAAAATGGTTTCTTCTTCCAAATAGTCGAAATGATTCACCTTGTAGAAACCATGTGTAATGCCCGCATAAAGATAGAACGGGATGTCGTCGTTGTGCTTCTGATAGCCTAGACTGCTCCATTTTAGGGTATTCTTGAAGGCTCTGACTATCGTGGTGTCAGTCGTCTTTCTAGAGTTGAACAAGGTGTCGTAGGGCTGATAGAAAGTCGCAGAAGGGGATGTCTCGTTGTAGTATAGCTTGTTGCTCTGATAGCTGAAGCTGTGGCATATCCTTCCAAGCGTAAACTTCCTATCCTTGCCTTCTTGAACATCCTTTTGATGGGCAGAGCTCACGATGCTATCCAAAACCACGGTATCTATCGAGAGGCTGTCGATCGGGGTAGGAATTTGTGTAATGGAGTCAGTTGCGACAGGTACCTTTTCCTTCTTTGATTGGGGTTTCTTTTTGGAAAGAAGGTTGAAATACTGTTCTAATCCTACTCCGCTAGAAACCACGAAATTGGTGGCATTGCTGAGGTTGACAGGGATGACGGAGTTGTCGGTCTCGGTATGCGAGGTGTAGCTTTCATCGTTGACGATGCCGCCGTTTTCTTGCATCTCAAGTTTGTTGCGGTACCAATAGGCGCCCACGCCATAGCGTTCGCTTTTGGTGATGTATTTGGCATTAACCCAGAAAGCGTTGTTGATGGTCTTGTTGTTGTTAAAGGTTGCTGGAGCGTAGTCAGTATCGAAGGCGAAGGAAATCAGTAGGCGAGGGGTGACTTGTCTGCCGAACCTGACGTGAAAATGCTGTTCCAGGTCGCCGACGGTCATCAGGTAACGGATTTCGGAGTAGGGTAGGACGGATAGGTAAGAAAGCATGTTGCTTTCATTCTGCATGAGTGCAGCGAAAGCGGGGAGGGTCATGTCGAATCCAGTCTGATGTAGATAGTTGAATCTCATCGACTTGTGTGCCATTCCCGTGTTGCTCAGAGTGCTATAGATGGTGTTGCCTTGTTGTAGATAGTCGTATTGTGCTGCGTGGAAAGTCGTGGTATCGACGACTTTGGAGGCTTTCAGGAAGATGCTGTCGAAAGGGTAGGCATTGAAAGTGACGAAGGTGGAATCGATGGGAAGGGAAGGGGTGGGGGAAGGTCTTTTTGGTGCAATGCTATCTTGAGTAGGATTTTGTGAAAATCCTAAAAAAGTGGTAATCAGCAAGATAAACAAAAATACCAACCTCTTGGGCATACTTCCGAATTTGGCTGTAAAAGTAATAAAAATTTGGGAATGAAGCGATTTAAATAGTGGAAAGGTTGGGAAAGGGTAGGGAAGAGTCTCTATTGTGCGGCAGCGTCCCGTGTCGAAGACACGGCATCCTATTTACCCCACACGACATCGTGTGGGGCTCGTAAACAGTAAAGCCCGCCAGCATTCGCTGACGGGCTTTCCGTTTAGGGTGGGCGGCGAACTACTTTCCCACGCTTTCGCGCAGTAT
>ONKA01000016.1 GCA_900318265.1 uncultured Bacteroidales bacterium
GTCATTGCGGGCTTGACCCGCAATCTCCTGAAGCGAAAAGTGTCGTCTTCGCGCTTAGGAGATGGCGGATGCGTCTCCGCCATGACGGCAAAGGCTTAAGGGTTGTGTAACCCAGTCTCTTTTAGGTTATTTCCAGTTTTTATACGGATTCTTCATCAACATGGAGTTGAAGTACTTGGGGTCGCCGGTGACCTCTTCACCGAGCCAGGCAGGCTTGTCGAAGGGCTCGTTCTCGTCGGTGAGCTCGACTTCAGCGACGATGAGGCCGTCGTTGTCGCCATAAAACTCATCCACTTCCCAAGTGTGCTTGCCATCGGTGTTCTTGACGAGATAGCGGGTCTTGTCGATGACACCAGGCTCGCAGATTTCGAGGAGCTGTTGCACCTCCTCGACGGGAATCTCCTTCTCCCACTCAAAGCGGGCGGCGCCAGAGGCGTTGCCGATGCCCTTGATGGTGATGAAGCCCTTGTCGCCCTTCACACGCACGCGGACGGTGCGCTCGGGCACGCTGGAGAGATAGCCTTGGGTGATGCGCGTGGCCTTGAAAGCCTCGGCCTTGAAGTCACCCTTTACCAAAAACTTTTTTTCAATCTCTTGTGCCATAGTCGTTTATTCGTTTATGTTTTCGACACCTTCCAAACCACAGTCCTTAATGGTCTTCTTGATGTCTTCGATCTCAGTTGACTCGGAGTTGATGGTCACCACCTTGGCGCCATTGATGAGCACCTCGCCAAACTCGCAGATGGTGTCGTTGACCATGTAGCCGAAGCGGCGTTTGTGGACGCGCACGGCAGCCAGGTCGGGGTTGGCCTTCACCATGGCGATGAACTCGTCATAGGTATAGGTGTCCTTGGTCAGCTTGGGCATCTCGACCATAAAGGCGGGGAACACTTCCTTCTCGAGCACCTCGCGACTGATGGGGAACTCGCCCTTCATCAGAGGATTCCACTGCTCGAGGCCGTCGACGCTCTGCACGAAGGTCTTGATGTCCATCTTGCCGTCGCGTATCTTGGTGTTGTTGATGTCGTTTTTGCGGGAGATGCAAATCTCGGCTTTGACACTTCGCCGATTTTCATTTCTTCTTTTGCCATAGGGTTATTAAAATTCAAAATTCAAAAATTCAAAATTCGGGGCCTTCGACAAGCTCAGGCACCCTTAACTTTCGTAAAAGCAAAGGTCCCTGAGCCTGTCGAAGGGCCGATTCACATGGTATTAAACCAAATTATTCCTGCGGGATGTCTTCGCCTTCGGCGGGGTTGGCTTCACCCGGGGTCGGGTCGGCCAGCTTCCAGTCACCACCGTCGGGGGTACGGGCAAACGATTGAGGAGCCACGTTGGAGATGGTCAGGCCCCATTCAGTGCCTCTGGTATACTCGTCTCTCACCGTGCCATCGGGCATGAAGAGGGTGATACGGACGGTCTTCTTGGCCGACAGACCGCTGTGGAAGATCAAAGTCTCAGGAACTTCGGGATGGTCGAGGGTGACGTCCTCACTGTAAAGCAGCACATAGCCGCCAGCGGGAGCGACGACAGAGGCGTCGGCAGTCCAGGTGGCACCGGCGACATAGTCATCCTTCATGATGTACATGCCTTCCAATGACAGGTCAACATTACCTTTGTTGTAGATTTCGATGAACTTGGTGTCGCCATTCAGCTCGTTGAGGACGAGGTTGGTGTAGTCGGGTTCTTCGGGAGTCGGAGGCTCAGGCGTCACACCACCTTCGAGGCCGAGGACGATGTTCTGTCCATCGGTGTTGGCATCACCTGGAGTGGCATCGGCATAGTACCAGTTGCCATCGGCATTGCGGCTGTAGGAGGCGGGGGCTTGGTTGCCAGCATAGCCGTAAGCATCGCCGTTCAGTTCAATGGCAGTCAGGTTGAAGTCATCGATAGAGGCACCAGCAGGCGTGAAGAGCTGGATACGGACGTTCTTCTTGGCGGAGAGACCGCTGTGGAAGATCAGGGCTTCGGGAACTTCGGGATGGTCGGCGACGACATCTTCGCTATAGAGCACGAGATAGGCACCGGCTTCAATCTTCACCGAGTTGTCGCTAAGCCAGTTTTGGGCACCGTCCTTCTCGATGTAAACGCCATTCAGATTGATGGCATCGGCACCGGAGTTGTAGATTTCGATGAACTTGTCGTTACCATTAAGCTCATTGAGGCAGAGCACGCTATAGTCGATGGCGACAGCACCCACTTCATATTCCATGGTAGGCGAAACGGCCGTAACCTCGCCATTCATAGCTTGCACGTAGAAGCTTACTTTGGTTTCATTCGGTTGGGCAGGGATGACAGCAGTGTAGACATCCTCTGCTGCCGTCATGGCCAGTTCCTTGCTTTCTTCATTGATGACATACACCAACTTGGCAGTGAAGTCCTTGAAGCTGGTGATGGTAGCCGTCACGGTAACATCATCGGAAGCCTGGACAGCCGTAGGAGCGTAAGAAACATTGGCGATATTGATGCCCGGATATTGCTTATCCTTTACGCAAGAGGCAAGACCCATCAAAAGAGCCAAAGCCACAAACATTATCTTTTTCATATTATTCTCAATTTTATAAGGTTAGACAATTTGATGGATTAGAAAGCGACCTGGAAACGGGCCAGCAGCATGTGGTAGTTCACACCAGCTTGGCCATCGGCGGCAGTGACCTTGGTGAAGTCCTTGGTCGGGTTGCCATCGGCATCGAGACCGACATAGAGTTTGCCCTTACCATTGGCATAACGGTCGTTGTTGACATATTGGTAGTTGAGACCAATCTTCACGTTCTTGGAAAAGTAGAAGTTGAGACCAGCACCGTAGAGTTCGGCGGAACCACCGTAAATGGCTTGCTCGCCACGGCCATCGTAGTCGTTCATGTCGAGGAACTCATATTTGCCAACGAGTTCGATGTCGCCCCAGCTGCGACCAGCGCGGACGCGGTTGAACTTGGCACCATCGGAGTCGTAGCTCTGCTTGCCACCGAGGAGGAGGCAGGCACCTTCGACATACCAACCTTGGAAGTGATATGGCTTGTCGATGCCGACTTCAGGCTTCATGTATGTCCAATCCGATACCCAAGCACCTTCGAGGCGCAGACCATTGTAGTGACCGGCGAGTTCGGCAGTGGCGATGAGGTTGTGGTCGGTGTTCTTGATATCATCGGTATCGATGTATTTCTTACGGCTGATGTTGGTGGTGTTGCGGCAGCTGAAACGGGTACCGCTATACACGCCCATCTCATCGGAAGTCTTGGGAGCGTCATACATGACTGCACCACCGACATGGATGCCGAGATCAGGTTCGTTGATGGGACGAATCACGACCTTACCGACATAGGAAAGGCCCTCGTCCATGCCATAGTCCTTGTTGTTAGCTTCAACAAAGTCGCGGGTCTCCTGGCCTTCAATCTCTTGGAAGAGCACGCTGGCGCTACCGAAGAAATACTTGTTGGTATACTTCGCGAAGACACCGAGGTGACGGCTAGGAGCGAAGGCGTTAATCACCATAGGACGTTCCATGAACATGAGATAACGCGAAGAAGTGTTGCGCGACATGGTGAAGTCGGGCTTCATGCTACCGACAGTGAACTGCCAGTTCTTCAAGCCGTTGTAGCGAACCACAGCGTCTTTCAGCTCGAAGGAGCCGTTAGCGAGTTCCATGTCGATCTCACCATACCATTCAGGGGTGATTTGAGCCTTGGCAGCAAAGCGTGCGCGACGAATGCTGGCGCCTGAGCCAATCGGGTCGGCCCATTCCTGGGCGCCGAAATAGTGACCAAAATCGACCTGCACTCTGGCATCGAACCAGAATTTGTAGTCTTTGTCTTTTGACTCGAACACCAAGATGCCGTCGCGACTCGAAGTCTGCAACGACTTGACGTTCACCTTGTTGCCATACTGGTCGACGGCTTGCGCCTTGTCTTCAGTCTGTGCAAAGGCCATTGAGCCCAACAAGAGGGCGGCCATCATTAATACAGTCTTTTTCATAGTGTGAAACATTTTAGTTAAACTTAATTTGAGATAGTTACAAACAGCAAAATTAGAAAAAAAAACAATGCTTCGACAAGCTCATCAAACAATGCAAGAAAAAAAATCGCCATTGTTTCGTTTTCCTTTTCTCAACATGTCTTTTCGCAAAAATGCCTACCTTTGCAGGCATGAAATGGGTTCGTTCCATAGCGTTTTTGATGTTGTTGGCGGCCTTTGCCGCATGTGGCGACAATTCCGCCACGGTAGAGACGCAAAATTTTGCGTCTCTACAAACACGACAATTGCAGGCCATCGACAGCCTGATGTGGCAGCAGCCAGATAGCGCCTTGGCGCAAATCATTGATTATATGGATTGTACAGACGGTGCATGCACCGTCTCTACCGCGCACTATGCCCATCTCCTTTTGGCCGAATTGCTCTATAAAAACGATTATGAACAAACCAACCGCGCCGAATTGCTGCGGGCGGTGGCATATTACGATTCGTTGTGCGCCGAAAATGACGACATCGCGTTTTTGGATGCCCGTGCACATTACATGAATGGTGTGGGATTTTACGAGCGCGACAGTGTGGTGGCGGCCTGCGCCGAATACCTAAAAGCCTTGGAAGTGATGGAAAGCCATTTCGATGAAAAGGAATTGATTGGACATAAGGCGAGGTTTATGGCGATGGTCTATTCACATTTAACAAGTTTGTTTTCAGATCTCTATCTTCAAGAGCAATGTATTTTTTTCGCGAAAGCTGCATTAAAACACTACAGCAAATATGGTGCTCCATCATGGCATCCCTCATGGATATTGACAGAAATTGGGATACAACATGAGATATTAGAAAATCTTGATAGTGCAGAATACTATTTTCAAAAAGCAACTGAAACTTTGAACGACACGAATTGTCTCTCGTACAGGGATATTGCCAGTCTTTGCACATATCTTTCATACAGAAAAGACCATAATCCACAACTTGCATTAGAAAGAATGTATGGAATACTTGCTCAAGCAGAGAACGACAAGGAATATTATTCAAGAAGTTCAACAATTGGAGAAATCTTCTATCTTGAAAAACAATATGATTCAGCATGGGTGTATCTGTGCCGAATTTATGAGAATTCGCAATTTGATGATATTAAAAAGCAAGCAGCGGAAAGGTTGTTGGAAATCTGCAAGACCCAAGGTCGTGATTCCGAAATTCTTGAATATGCCAATTATTTAGCACCCTATGCCAATCAATTGGAGAATCATAGCGCCATGAGATCACAGCTAATAGAATTGTACAATACCTTTCGACAGAAAGCACTTGAACGTCAGTATCAGCAAATCATCATCAAGAACTCACGACGAACCGTAGCATTGTTATTTGGACTACTTATTTTTATGGTTGCCATTGTTGTCTTATTCCATCATAAAGATAAGCGGAGTTTGAGACAACTTAAATCTGAAAGTCTTGGAGAAGTGCAAAACCATTTTGGGGAAAACAGTCTTGAACATTTTTTGGCAGAGCCTCTTTGCCAAGAAATCCTTCATTCCATCGTAGACAAAAACATCAAGCGGTCGGCCACGCCCGCCGATTATCCCGAACTTGTGCTCAACGAAAGCCAGCTCCAACAATTGGCTTTGGTCGTCAACCGCTATTTTGGCTCATTCGAAAGTCAGCTTGAGCAGCGAGGTTTAAAGTCCAATCCCGTTTTGGTCAATCTCTGCCATCTCTATCTGCTCGGCATGGATGAAAAACAAACCGCCATCCTCCTCAATAGGGATTATTCATCCATCAAACGGTATGAAAAGAAACTGAAAAACGCATTCGAAACCCAAGAAAACATGGTTTCATTTTTGAGAAACCACGTTTCAAGTATCTGATAATCTATCTTTTACATCCTGCAACTTTTTGCAACTATTCTTTTTGACATTTTTCGGTTTTTTCGTTATACTTTTGTAGCAACAAAATCAAATAACGTTACAACTATGAAGTATTTAAAAAACCGTCTCATCGTATTGATGCTTATGTTAATGATTCCCAATGCATGGACTTTGGCTGATAATTGTTATCTATCAGACAATCACCATCCCATTCAAATTAAGGCTTCACATGTTCAAGGAGTCCCAAAAGGCTTCACCATCCAAGCCTCTATCAACGGTCATACGCTTACTGTTGCTTTCTCCCAAAACATTGGACAAGTTGAAGTTGAAATCACAACGGTAACTGGCAGCACGGTGGATTGCCTTTCTATCCTCACACCCAATGGTCTGCAAAGCTACATTCCTAACACGGGAGACTACATTGTCACTTTCACCCTTTCCAATGGGGATGAGTATTACGGAGAATTTACGGTCAGCGATTAAGCATGGATCCTTTTGACGGACGGATTATCATCAGTGAGACCAAAGGCTTCAAGCAAGTGGAAGTGGCAAGCCTCTCGCATATCATCTGCGAAGACTACCTTTGCACACTATACATTACTAACGAAGAATCGGTAACCTGCGGCAAAAGCCTACGCTATTTCGAACAAGTCTTGCAGCCTTATCCCTTTGTCCGCATCCACCACATCGCCATCGTGAACCTCAGTCAGGTAGCTAAAGTTCACTTCAATGGCAGGCAACGCCATGTCGTCATGCACGACGGCACGGCGTTGCCCATTTCCGTGCGCAAATGGCCCCGCTTCCGAGACATATTTCGCTCTCATACACTTGCCACCAAAAACGACACACTTACAGCTGAAAGCGGCACACCTACAAGAAAAACCAACACGCACCAAAACCAAGGATATGGTTTACTGTAATTTTGCAGCATCTCTAACGATAGAACAAAAGTAACAACAAAACAAACATCAAAATCAAACACAATGAAAACGGCAAAACTTACCATGATGACCACCTTGATGGCCCTAATGCTCCTCGCTGTGGGATGCAAGAAAGAAAACGAAAACACGGCAGAAAGACAACAAAACAATTCAACTCCTATGCTTCAGTTCAACTCATTTGATGAAGTAATAGATTACCTCGTAGATGAGAAAAAAAACAAAAGCAACAAAGACGGCTTTGTTTCCTATGCTGAATACATGGAAAAAGAATACAAGGACTTGGATCCTGAAAACTTTTTTAAAACAAAAGAGGAGATGATACAGTATGCTTTAGAACATCATGACAAGTATCAACTTATTTTATGTGAAGACGGAGAATACATTTTCGAAACAAGATTGTATAATCATGATTACAAATATGTTGCAAATAAAGATGGAATGTTTCAGGTTAAAAATAAGGTATATAAAATAATCGAAGGAGGCTTGGTGTATACTTTGGAATCACATATCCAAGAGCTGACAGACTATGTTGACAACGGATTTAGAAATAATGATGATGTTTTCTCTTTTGTAATATTTGACGATAGCGTAAACACGGACAAAAACAATTGCTTATACTGTTCAAATATGCACAATTGGACTAAAATTAATGAAGATAATAAACTGTATTTTGAAATAAAACTATATTTATCAAATAACAACACCAGAGTTACATATAAACATTATGCAAAACCTTATCATCATAATTTCTTAGGTTGGTTCGGCTGTCTTCGTACAATTACATGCTCGTATAATAATCAAGTAGTTTATAAAGATGCAGCAGGAGATTGGCCACGTATAGGAGGAAACCAATGGATACCGCAATACCCATATCGATGGGATTTTCAAGAATCATGGACTAGCACTAGCGGTTTTGAAACTGTTAAATATGAATACGACTTTATACATTCTTGGATGTGGGAATATGAACATCCCAATACAGGAGGATTTGGGTTTAATGTTTTAGACGCAAGGGCTTCAACTCTTGATGTTGGTGAAATACACGTATATTGCCCAAAACAATATGAAATTGGCTAATCAACACTATTTACATAAGTAACTGTTCAGAATTAAACTGCATAATGCTTTGACACGGGACTATTAGACGCGGGACAAACCTATTGTCTCGTGTCTCGCGTCCCGAAGTCTCGTGTCTATTATGTAAGCTCATCTACTTACAATATTCCATTCATTATTGGAGTTATTAGAATAAATCAAAATACGACGTAAATGTTTAGGAAGTCGATAATACTATTGGTTTCGCTTTTTTATTGCTATTCGCTCTTTCCTCAAAACAGTCAAGACGACCTTATGCCTTGGAACATAGAGATTCATTATAGGAAGCAACACGAAGGCAACCTTGATGCCAATTATCATTGTCTCGGCTTTGGGATGAACTATTCCCTTTCCAAATGGATTGATGCGGGCTTCTTCGTGAATAGCGGGACATACAAATACCAAATGACCGTCTCTTCCAACAACATCATACTATTTGATGGAGATAGCCGCGACTTCTTTTGGAAATATGGTTTCAATACCAAATTGCATCCGCTATCTTTGCTATTCCCAAACTTTACGAGCATCGATGTCTATTTTGACGGATACCTTGGAGCTTTTTCCTATACTTCAGATTATTGGCCAAAAACAAACAAGTTCCTCTATGGCGCAGGTGTGGGTATTGCCTTGTATCCGACAAGACACTTCGGTTTGTTTTACGAAAGGGCATACGACAATGTAAACAAAATCACGATTAACCAAAGCAATAAGGTAAAACCTATGAACCGTTTCGGCATCAACGTCCGTTTCGGCGGGCCGAAGAAATGGAGGAAATAATGATTTTGCAATAAAACACCACGCCAAGCGTTAAGGCGATAGAATCAAAGTCCAACAATAATTAATCAATGAAAAAACTGGTTTTATTGGCCGCGTTGTTGCTGCCTGTTATGGCTTACGCACAAAGAGACATCCCTTTCACCTCATCAAAGCCCTTTAACAAGGGCAATTTCAAAATCGATGCGAGCTATTCGCAATTGATGCAGAAAATCCCTTATTCTGGCTATCCCGACTTTCGAGTTGGAATAGGCTATGGCATTACTAATTGGTGCGTGGTAGGGGTCTTCGGCAGTTTCGGCACCCATGAAAGCCTGATGAAAATAGGAGGTGGAACTATGTACAATGGCACAGATACCATTTATGAACCACTTCTTTTTGATGGTAAAATGATTGAGCGCTACTATCATTATGGCATTGATGCAGAGTTGCATCCTCTGACCCTTTTGTTGCCGAATTTTTATTTCGTCGACATTTATTGCCGAGGCGAATTGGGCATGAGAACCGTAACAGAGCAGTATAAGCCTGATTACGATAGTCCTTCAACCGAGCCAGTCCGTAATAACTTTCTTTACGGTGGCAGTGTTGGCGTAGCCGTCAACCCATCGAAGTATTTCGGTGTCTTTTATGAATTGGCATTTGACAACCTAAATAAGGAATACAAACCCAAAACAGACGAAATAAAGACCAAAGCCATCCACCGCTTCGGTCTCAACGTTCGATTCCCCGGGCCGAAAAAATGGCAACGGTAATCTTTTGTAGGGCTGTCACATCGTGGCAGCCGCTTGAAATTGTTTTTCCCGCGGCTGCCGTGGTACAACAGCCCTACAACCGTGGTACGACAGCCCTACAGACAATAAAATCAACATTTTAATATGAAAAAACCAATAATCCTTTTCCTCTTTGCTGCGCTCGTCTTCTGCAGTTGCCGCAAGCAGGTCAGCGACTACGACCGACCCGATTTTGACCCTCAACCCACTTTGAACGCCGTTCTTCAAGAAGACCAGCCCGTGTGGGCACAGGTCACTTTTGCACAATGTCTTGACTCGGTGCATCCTGCTCCTTGCACCGATGCCGAGGTGCTGCTTTATGTTGACGGACAGTTCACGGAAATACTACAACATGAAGGCAAAGGCCTTTATGTCGGCGAAACCACCACCGAGGCTTTGCACGAATACGCCTGCAAGGTGATCATTCCAGGCTACGATACGCTCTTTGCCCAAACCGAGATGCCTGAAAAGCCGGTGGTGACCCATGTGGAGATCATGGAAAACGCCACCGTCAACGACGAAGGCAATCCCTGCGCTGCTGTGTTGGTCACATTTAGTAACAATCCTAATCGAAAAACCTATTTTAAAGCCAATATAGAGGCTATGTTTAAGTATCAGTACGACGCTGGCGGTTGTGGCACAATCACCAGCCATGTTGGCACTTCCATCAACACTGACGACCCAGTGTTGCTAAATGAAGGTTCCAGTTTACTGCTGTTTAGTAACGAAATCATCCGAGACACGGTTTATACGCTCAAAGTAAATACGAGTATCAATGGCTATGGCTTCAGTGGACAAGCCACAGGAACATACACCCGAACAGGCTATGTAGTTGTAAGTATGCATGGCGTTTCCGAGTCGGCCTATCGCTATCTGAAGAGCCAAGACGCTAATGGGGAGCCCGATGCCTATACCA
Organism: uncultured Bacteroidales bacterium; assembly: GCA_900318265.1. Lineage (GTDB taxonomy): Bacteria > Bacteroidota > Bacteroidia > Bacteroidales > F082 > Limimorpha. The sequence goes on from ONKA01000016.1 coordinate 10,328, forward strand.
ATCTTTTTCTTGGCACCATCACTCCCATCAATCTTTATAGCAATGTAGAAAATGGCCGTGGCGTATTTGCCGCCATCGCTCCCATGACCTGTGACACCATTTTCATCAACCCCGAAGACTAAGCGCCATGAAAAAAATGTTTTTGATGATATGCCTTTTGGTTTCTCTCTTTGCCCAAGCCCAACAAACCCACCTCTCTGGATTCGTCAGCGATGCCAACGACGGCGAGCGCATCATCGGTGCCAATGTCTTTCTTCAAGACCGCACAAAAGGCGTGGCCACCGACCAAAAGGGTTATTTCAACCTCGCCGTGGAGTTGCCTGCCACACTTTGCATTTCGTGCATAGGCTATGAAGAAAAATGCATCAAGGTGGACCTAGCCGACAAGCCGCTGCAAATTCATTTGCAACCTTTGACCGAAACCCTTCAATCCGTCGAAGTCAATGCCACCCGTATCGAGCGAAAAACAAACTTCAACACCTTGACCCTCAATGCCAAGAGCATTGACCAACTGCCCACCATCGGCAGTCGGCCCGACATCATCAAGGCGGCACAACAATTGCCCGGCATCGAAGCAGCCACCGAAGCCTCCAGCCTGATGATTGTGCGTGGTGGCAATCCTGGCGAAAACCTTTACATGCTCGACAATGTGCCGCTTATCTATGTCAACCACTTGGGCGGTTTCATGTCGGTGTTCAACTCCGAGATGATCAACACCATGGACATCTACAAGGGCGGTTTTCCAGCACGCTATGGCGGCAAACTGTCCTCTATCGTTGACTTGACCGCCAAGAAAGGCGACCCCACCAAGTTGAAAGGCTCGCTCAGCGCAGGCCTCACCGACTTGGCCTTTGCCGTGGAAGGCCCAGGCGGGCTGAAGAACTCCAGTTTTATCATCACGGGCCGCAAGACCCTCACTGAAGCGTTGCTTTACATTGCCAGCCAAATCAGCAAAGAGCAAGGCGGACAAGACTATAACATTGCCTACGGTTTCCACGACATCAACGCCAAGTACACTTGGGCACCCGATGCCAAAAACAGTTTTGCGTTCAACATCTATGAGGGCGATGACTACATGCGCATCTGGAAGAACAAGAGGGAGAACGGCGACATCGAGCGCAACAGCATCGGCAACATCTGGGGCAATCTGCTCGTCTCGGGTCAATGGAACAGCGCGGTAAGTTCACGGCTTTTCATGGCCAACACCTTGTCGTTCACGCAATACCGATTGAAGAACAACATGAAGGCCTACCTTAGAAACGCCGTTGACACTACGGATTTCTTCGTCAAGACCTCTTCGCGCGTCAGCGATGTTTCGCTCCGCTCCGATTGGAAACTCTTTGTCAACAATGCCTACACCTTGGAATATGGCCTGCAAACTTCCTATCTCAACTATCGTCCCAACCACTTCACCAGCAGTTTCTCAGAAACCAACTTGCCTGACATTTCGAGTGTGTTCGACAACTCGCTTTATCTGGACAACAAGCTGAAGTTTGGCACTTGGTTCAACGGCTCCATCGGTTTGAGAGCGAATAGTTTTGTGAACAAAGGGTATCATCACTTCGCTTGGGAGCCGAGGCTGAACCTCAACTTTACCGTTGGAGGAAACACCATCAACCTGACCGCCATGCGCGTCACGCAGAACGCCCACCTGATGATGACACCTGGCTCCATCATGAACAACGAGGTGTGGATTCCCGCCGATGCGCGCATCAAGCCCGCCACCTCCGACCAGGCCTCTGTCGGTTGGCAGCGAGGTTTTTGGCAAGACCATATTAGCGTGGAAGTGGATGCCTACTACAAGCTGCTCCGCGACTTGGCCACCTACCGCGAGGGCTACAGCACCCTTCTCGGCGACTCCGACTGGCGCAACAAAGTAGAAGCGGGCGGTAAGGGCAAATCGTATGGCGTTGAAATGATGACGCGCTTCAACTTCAACCGTTTGGACGGCTATGTGGGCTATACTTGGTCGCACACCACGCGGCAGTTTGACCATATCAACAACGGTAAAGAATATGTGTTTGAATACGACCGCCCAAACTCCATCAACATCAATGTGAACTATCAACTGACGGAGCGATGGTCGTTGAGTGCATTGTGGACCTATCAGACGGGATTGCCTTTCACGCCTGTTATCGGGGTACAGAACACGCCTGTCATCACGCCTGAAGGCGATGTGCATTTTGAGCAAACCAACATCTACGGCGAGCGCAACAGTGCCAGGATGCGCGACTACCACCGCCTCGACTTGGCCGCCAAGTTCAAGACCAAGAACGAGAAAGGCCGCAAAGCCGAATGGACGTTCTCTATCTACAATGTGTATTGCCGACAGAATCCGTACTATTACTACTATGGCGATAAGAAAGGCGACCCGCTGTATTGGAACCAGTTCCCTGACGAACCGCAAACGCTATGGCAGCGGACTTTCTTCCCGATTATACCGTCGTTTTCTTATAAGGTGTGGTTTTAAAACATCTACTTTTCACTTTTTTCCTATTTTTGCGCCCAAATAGCAAAAGGAGGAACAAAAATGAAAATCGCAGTGGTAGGAGCCACCGGCTTGGTCGGCTCGAAGATGCTTCAAGTGCTTGACGAACAGAAGGTTCAGATTGACGAATTGGTTGTCGCCGCCTCGGAACGCTCCGTGGGCAAGGAAATCGTTTTCCAAGGCAAAACTTATAAAGTGGTCAGCGTTGACGATGCCATCGCTGCCCGTCCCGACATCGCCATCTTCTCGGCAGGAGCATCGGCTTCGAAACAATATGCTCCGCGTTTTGCCGAACAAGGCACCTTCGTCGTCGACAACAGCTCGGCCTGGCGCATGGAGAAAGACGTGCCTTTGGTTGTCCCCGAAATCAATGCCGACACCATCACCAAGGACACGCACATCATCGCCAACCCCAACTGCTCCACCATACAGATGGTGATGGCCTTGGCGCCCATCCATAAGGCCTACGGCATCAAACGCTTGGTCATCAGCACTTACCAAAGCGTGACCGGAAGCGGCGTGAAAGGAGCCTATCAGCTCAGTCGGGAAGAAGATGCTCGGCGATCTGCCTATAGCAGTATGCCAGGTGCAGGTGCATTTCCTGCTGGTGTATATCAGTTTTCCCCTGCCTATCCGCATCAAATCTACTATAATGTCATCCCGCAGGCTGGCGACTTCGTCGACAACGGATACACCACCGAGGAGGAGAAACTGGTGAACGAGACACGCAAAATCCTGCGTGACGACCATATCGCCATCACCGCAACGGCTACGCGCGTACCCGTCACGGGAGGCCACAGCGAAGCTGTCAATGTGGAAACGGAAAGGCCATTTGAAATCGACGATGTCCGCAAACTGCTGGAGGCCATGCCTGGCGTCATCGTTAAGGACGACCCTGCCAACAGCATCTACCCCATGCCCCTTTATGCCTTCGACAAGGACGAAGTCTTCGTGGGTCGCATCCGCCGCGACTATAGCATCGCCAATGGTTTGAACTTTTGGGTTGTCAGCGACAACATCCGCAAAGGCGCCGCAACCAACGCGGTACAGATAGCTAAATACTTAATTGAATCAAAACTTGTTAATGCGGAATGAGGAATGCGGAATGCAGAATGCAGTTCAAGCTCCATTCAGCATTCATCATTCATCATTCATCATTTATCGATGAAGGTTTATAGAAACATAATAGAAGCTAGAAATATCCCCCACGCCGTGGTCACCATCGGCACCTTCGATGGCGTCCACCTTGGCCATCAGGCCATCTTCAACAAGATGAAGAGCTTGGCCCAAGGCATTGGCGGTGAGACGGTTGTCGTTACTTTTAGCCCCCATCCGCGGCAAGTGCTCAATATCGATAGCTCCAACCTGCGTTTCCTCTGCACACCAGAAGAGAAGCTGAAGAAATTCGAGGAGTATGGCATCGACAACGTGGTCATCATCAACTTCACCAAGGAGTTTTCGCGCACACCCTCGGAGGTGTTCATCAAGGACTACATCATCGACAACATCCATCCCGATTATATCGTTGTGGGCTACGACCATCACTTCGGCAAGAACCGCATGGGCGACTTCGGTCTGCTCAACGACATGAAGCTGAAATATGGCTTTAAGGTGGAACGTGTTGCCGCACAGGATGTTGAGAATATCGCCATCAGCTCCACGAAGATCCGTAACGCCCTTGCAACGGGCAATGTGAAGCGTGCCAACCAACTATTGGGCTACACCTATTCTGTCACTGCAGAGGTCGTTGTGGGCAACAAGATTGGGCGCACCTTGGGCTTCCCCACCGCCAACCTTGAGTTACCAAGGGAATACATGCTCATCAGCAACCGAGGCGTGTATGCCTGCCTCGTTGACTACGAAGGCAAGACCTACAAGGCCATGGCCAACATCGGGCACCGGCCCACCATCGGCGACCGCAGCGAGGACAACCCCATCATTGAGGTCAACCTATTCGATTTCGACGGTGACCTCTACGGCAAACATATCCATGTGCGTTTCATCGACCGCATCCGCGACGAGGAGAAGTTTGACGGGCTGGACGAGTTGAAAACCCAATTGGAACAAGACCGAGATAAAGCTTATAAACTATTAGAAAACATAAAGTTATAATAAAATCACAAAACATACAAAACCCACAAAACCCCATTTTATAGGTGGGCGGCACCCAACTGGGTTGCCGCCGGAAAGCGGGCCAGTTGGCCGCTTTCCCTACTAAAAAGTAAAGTTTTGACAGTTTTGTGGGTTTTGTGACAAAAAAATGAAGATTCTGCTATTGGTCATCGGGAAAACGGATGAAGACTACCTCATCACCGGCATCAAGAAATATGTGGGCCGCATAGGGCATTATGCCTCGTTCGAGATGAAAGAGATTCCTGACCCTCGCAACCGCAAAACCCTCAGCGAAGACCAACAAAAGAAAGCCGAAAGTTTCCTGCTCTTGCAACAACTCCAACCAGGCGACCAAGTTATTTTGTTGGACGAAAACGGCAAGCAGTATACCTCGGTGGAGTTTTCCGAAAGCCTTGAAAAACAGATGGCATCAGGTGCAAAAAGACTCGTTTTTATCATCGGAGGACCCTATGGATTCGCTCAAGAAGTGTACGACCGCGCCAACGCCAAGATATCGCTCTCACCCATGACCTTCAGCCACCAAATGGTACGGCTTATTTTCGTCGAGCAGCTTTATAGGGCCTTCACCATTCTGAAAGGCGAACCATATCATCATCAATAATAAAAACAGCAACAACATCGTTTAATCAATATGAAAACCATCAAAACCATACTCATCCTTTGCGTGGCGCTGTGCTTCGCCACCTCCTGCAAAAAAGAGGTCGACATGACCCTAATGCAAAAGACCGTTCTCGAGAACGCGAACATTAGTCAGGTCTATGTCTTCGACTCTTGGGAAGTCACGATTGTCGCCGATGACCGCAGCTATGTGGAATTAGAGTACTCCGCCTATCTGGAGCCTGGGCTCCAAGTCGAAATTGAAAACTCAAGGCTTGAAATCGGTTTCACCAGCAACGTGAATCCCGTACCAGGTTCGGTTTTCAAAGCCACAGTGCATACAACGGAAAAGGAATTCTTTGCTGTCAGGGCCGAAAACTCCTCAGTCATCACCATGGAAGGGCCTTTCGAACTGGAAAACTCCATAGATATCGAACTGATTGATGCCTCAGTGTGCAGCGGGTTTAAAGTTTCGGCCGAATCCTGCTCTATCCTTGCAACAAACGCTTCGCAATTACTTGGTGTGGATTATCAGGGGAAAAATTGTGTGTTATTGGTTACCAAAAGTTCTTCCTGCAAAGGCAGTTTTAACGTCGAAAATTCTTTCAACGCGAGTGCGCTTATCTCCTCGCAAATAATCGTTTTCGGCGGGGCGATGCCTTCAGCATCCATTGAGGTTAAGGAGGAAGGGACCATTAATATGGTTCAGGCCGAGGTAAATGACATGAAAGTTCATCTGGAGGGTGCATCGGAGGCTACCGTCAATGTCACGGAAACCATACGTGGATTCATTCTTTCGAGCTCTACCTTGTATTATAAAGGCCATCCTCAGATTGACGTCGATTGTTCCGAAGATTCACAACTCATCCATTTCTAATTTTGGCCTGAAATTTGCTATTTTCGACCCCGTTGCACCGAAGCAACATGAATTTTTACTAATTTTGTAACCAAATTAAAAAAATCGAAATGAAAAAAGTAGCATTGTTATTCGTCGCCGTCCTGTTTGCGACTGTTACCTTTGCCCAATCCAACCTTCCCATCGACGCCAAGACGGAGAAAATCTGCTTCCGCAAGGTCATCAACACCGTAGGTTCTGAAGACGAGGTGTTTAACCGTATCTACAGCCAGTTCATGAACAGCTATTACAAGAGCCCTGCCACCATCCTCAACCAAAACGACGGTCGCACCATGAAAGGCAAGCACCAGTTCCAGCTCGACAACGGCGAAATCGTCAAGTCGAAATGGCCCTGGATCACCTATTATTTCACCATTGAGGTGCGCGAAGGTCGTGTGCGCTACACCCTCACCGACTTCATGCAGAAGACCCAATCGAACCATCCCTGCGAAGAATGGATGAACAAGGAAGATCCTTTGTATCAGCCTGTTTGGGACAAGTATCTAGAGCAGATTGCTGCTTTTGCCGAAGATTGGGGCAAGAAGTTTGAGGAAAGCCTCGTCCCCGAAAAGGTGATCGAAGAAGAGGAATGGTAAACTAGGCTATGGCCACTCGCGAACGCATAAAAAAGGGATTTTCGAAACTTCTCAAGGAAGAGAAGTTGAAGCTTATTGCCAACTATTTTGAGAACCCCGGCGAGGTCGTCAACCTGCTGAAAAGCTATTGGCATCCCGACTCGAAGCAACAGCAGCTCTTCGACGAGTTCAGCGAGAATACCATCACCAATTTTTTCATCCCCTACGGCATCTCGCCCAACGTGACCATCAACGGCAAGGACTATGTCGTGCCCATGGTCATCGAGGAGAGCTCCGTGGTAGCTGCAGCCTCGGCAGCAGCCAAGTTTTGGGGCGAACGCGGCGGCTTCCATGCCGAGGTCATCGACGTGCGCAAGGTCGGACAGGTGCACTTCGGCTGGAGTGGCGACAAGGAAAAACTAGTGGCCCTATTCCCGAAAATCGAGGAACGTCTGTTGGCCGACACCGCTACCATGACCGAGAAAATGCGGAAACGTGGCGGCGGCATCCTTGGGATGAAGCTCATCGACTACACCACACAAATTCCTGACTATTACCAGATTCGCGTCGAATTTGGCACAGGCGACGCCATGGGTGCCAACTTCATCAACTCAGCCTTGGAGCAGTTTGGCCACAGTTTGCAGGACTTCTTCGCCGAACAAAAAGACCTCCCTGAAGAGCTCCGCAAGGTGGAGATCATCATGACCATCCTGTCGAACAACACACCCGACTGCCGCGTAAAGGTCTGGGTGGAATGTCCCGTGGAGCAATTGGACGGCATCGACGAGCACCTTTCGGGTGCCGAATATGCCAAGAAATTCAAGAAGGCTGTCGACATCGCCCACATTGACACCGACCGCGCCACCACGCACAACAAGGGCATCTACAACGGCATCGATGCAGTGGTCATCGCCACGGGCAACGACTTCCGCGCCGTAGAGGCGGCGGGCCATACCTTCGCCTCGCGCAACGGACATTATGAGAGCCTTTCGAGCGTCACCCTTGAAAACGGCATCTTCCACTTCGAACTGGAGGTGCCGATGGCCTTGGGCACCGTGGGAGGCCTGACCAGCCTGCACCCCTTGGCCAAGAAGACGTTGGAACTCTTGGGCAATCCCACCGCCAAAGAACTGATGATGATTGCCGCCACGATGGGTCTGGCCAACAACTTCTCCGCCGTGCGCTCGCTGACCACCAAAGGCATCCAAGCCGGCCACATGAAGATGCATTTGAACAATATCCTCAACCAACTCAATGCTTCGGACGAGGACAAAAAGAAAGCGCGGGAATACTTCAAGGACAAGACCGTGTCATACGCAGGCGTTGAACAATACCTTGAATCCTTGAAAAAATGAGCCTTTACCGAGCCAACGGAAAATTCCTTTTGACAGGTGAATACCTCGTCCTGAAAGGCGCGTTGGCCTTGGCTCTGCCGTTGAAATTGGGGCAGACATTGTCTGTAGAGACGCGCCATGGCACGTCTCTACAATGGGATGCCTACAAACCTGACGGTCCTTGGTTTTCGGTAACCTTGAACCCTAAAAACCTTGAAATTATCGACAGCGACGACCAACCCAAAGCCGAAAAACTCAGACAAATCCTGCAAGCCGTCAAGCAATTGAATTCCAAGGCCTTTGAAGGCAACCATTTGATATTCAACACCCATCTCGACTTCGACCCAAATTGGGGCCTCGGCAGCAGCTCCACCTTGATTGCCAATTTGGCACGATGGGCGAATGTCAATCCATACGAACTGCTGAAAATGACCTTCGGTGGCTCGGGCTATGATATTGCTTGCGCCACAGTTGAGCGACCCATTTACTATCAAGTAAAAACCGAGGTCCCTGAGCCCGAGGTTGCTGAGCAACGTCGAAGCATCGAAGGGCCGACACCAACAGTTGAACCCATTAACTTCACTCCACACTTTGCCAACCATCTGTTTTTCGTCTATCAAGGCCAAAAGCAAAGCTCGTCAAAGGAAATCAAGGCGTTTTTAGCCAAAGCAAATCCCGTTGATTTACAAAAAGATATTGATGCCGTCTCGGAAATAAGTCGTGCCGTGCCGAAATGCCAAAGTTTGGACGAGTTCGCTATGCTTATGCAATGCCACGAGCGCATCGTCAGCCGCTGCATTGGGCAAGAACCAGTTCAAAAACATTTCCCCGATTTCGAGGGTGCTTTGAAATCGTTGGGCGCATGGGGTGGCGATTTCATTTTGGCCGCCACCGAATGGGACGAAAGCCAAGTGAAAGCCTATTTCAAAGGGAAAGGCTTAGATGTGGTATTTGGTTACAAAGAACTGGTACTCAATCCGTAACAGCAGAAACCGTCATCAAACAATTCCTGCAATCAAATTCGAGGCGGAAGGTGTTCGCTCCGTTGCGGATGAATAATGGCGTGGCTTTTTGGCCTGTTTCCTTGCTGCACATCCCATTGGCATAACGGATGCAATGGTGGCAGGTCATAAGGGCGGTGGGAATTTCGTCGGGATTTGTGACCGTTGTAGAGACGGTGCATGCACAGTCTCTACGGAATCCACGGTTATTCTTATGATTTTCAACCAATTCCTCTGTCAATTTCGCCACCAAATCGCGTTTCATCTCGCCAATGACAGAGGCAGGAATGAGACGCGGTTCGCTGAATTTCAATTCCAAATTAATGGGGTTGAAAACCGTGTCACCCCATTGCAAGGCCTTCTTGCGGATGTTTTCCGTGGCCTTTTCGGGGTTGTTGGCGGTGATTTTGTCGCATTTTTGCGTAGAGACGCACGGCCGTGCGTCTCTACGCAAAAATGCGAACAATTCATACCCCGTTCCCGTTTCCGACAACACCAAATCGATGTCCATCTTGCGGTTACCAGTTGATGCCTCCACCTGTTTCTGCCATTCGAGGTCGAGGTTGCGGTAGATTTTTGAGCCACGGAAGGCGCCGTGTGGCCTGTTTGTAGAGACGGTGTGCACACCGTCTCTACCGATGTTTACCACATCGGCCCGCAGGCCCACCAATTCGTTATCCTGATTCAAAAAACACAGGCCGTCGCCATTGCGCAGGGTTTTGTCGGTATCGATTTCCATTCGGAGGGGATTGCACCAACTGACCTCGCCTACGTATTCGCCCATCGATTTCGGAGTAAAAGGCGAACCTATGCCTTTTTGTCGACCATTGATGAAATAGTCGGTGAAGCCACGGTTGAAGGATTTCTCAGGGTTGATATCAAATGTGTAGCTACAATGTCCGTATGATGCCGGTTCCAAATCACTGCGTCGGTTGATGATCTCATCCAGTTTTTGGCGGTAAAAGGCCGTCACATTCTTCACATAATCAGCATCTTTTAGTCGGCCTTCAATCTTGAAGCTGGTGATGCCCGCATCAATCAATTCCTCCAAATGCGCGCTGTTGTTGAGGTCTTTCAGGCAGAGCAAGTGTCGGTTCTTAATCAGCACCTTGCCGTTCTCGTCAAGCAAGTCCCAAGGCAAGCGGCACGGCTGGGCACAGGCACCACGATTGGCGCTGCGATTGCCGATATACTGGCTGAGATAGCACCGGCCGCTGTGGCTGACGCAGAGTGCGCCATGCACGAAAAACTCCAATGGCACAGTGGTCTTCTCACGAATCTCCCTAATTTGTTTCAGACTCAACTCACGACCAAGGACAACTTGTTCGAAACCAAGTTGTTCCAATTGCTGCACCTTCTCCAACGTCAGGTTGTCGCACTGCGTGCTGGCATGGAGCGGAATGGGCGGCAGGTCGAGGTTAAGCAGTTGCATATCCTGTACAATGAGCGCATCAACGCCAACGTTCCAGCAGTCGTATGCCATCTTGCTGGCGCGTTCCAATTCGCGTTCATACAACAACGTATTCAGCGTCACATAAACCTTGGCATCAAACAAGGCCGCGTGGCGGCAAAGGCGTTCGATGTCTTGAATACTATTAGAGGCTTTTTCGCGTGCTCCGAAGTCGGGGCCACCGATATAGACAGCATCGGCACCATGATTGATGGCAGCTATGCCTACCTCGGCATCCTTTGCAGGCGAGAGCAGTTCTATCTTCATTTTTTTCATGCTGCAAAAGTACGGTTTTTCGCCTTGATGACGATAATTTTCCTATTTTTGCAAATCTCCCATTTAGGAATGCCTAACCGAACTAAGGTCATATTATTTGTATTAACAGCTATTTTGCTGTTTCTCTTCCCGCTACAACAATTAACAGGGCTATTCAAATTTAGGAAATTGTCAGGCGTAATGGAAGAACAGCCCAAGCCTAAGTTGACTGTCGAGCGATGGAAGGACTATCAGTTCCAAGAGGGTGTTGAGGCTTACCTACAGCAGCATTATGGATTTCGTGAACCCTTGACGCGCCTCTACAACCAATACATTTGGGACTTTTATGGAAAGACCTTCGCCAAAGACAGGAGTTGGGTCTTCGTCAGTGACGACGGCTGGTACTACGAATCAGGCTATGTGAAGGAGTACTACGAAGGCAATTCCTGGGGATATGCTGAAGATAGTGTACAGATGGCGCAAATCCTTGGTAAAAAAGCACTAATGATTTCGCAAGTCCAACAAATTCTCAATGGGCTCGACATCCATCTCTTCGTATTATTAGAACCAGGAAAAGAGCAGATTTATCCCGAACACATCCCTGCAAACACCAAATACCACCGAGAGAAAGTCTTCTCTGCTCATGAATTTCTTCATCAGCGATTTGAAACATTAGGTATCAACTATATAGATGCTGGAGAATGGTTTCAGCAAATGAAAGACACTGCCGACTTTCTCCTCTTTCCCCAGACAGGAACACATTGGAGTAACCTAGCCTCCATGTATGTGGCCGATAGCCTAATTCGTTATATGGAGCATTTGGGTGATGTCAATATCCAAAACTTCACCATAGGAAACAAATATGTCAGAACGAAAGAACCCGACGACGACTTGGAACAATGGCTCAACCTAATACGTCCCCTGAAAAGAGCGCCAAACTATTATGCCAAAATCCGCCTTGAAAAAGACCCAACTGCTGTAAAGCCCAAATTGATTACCATTGGCGATTCTTTCTATTGGAACTTGCTCAACCACAGCCCATTCAAGAAGATATTTAGTGCTTATCCCTTTTGGTACTATTTCAGCACTGCTTATTACACTGGCTCCTATGAAAGACACATCACCGACATCGATCCACTTGAAGAGGTGTTGTCGGCAGACTTTATCATGCTGGCTTACAGCACGCCACAGCAGTATGAGATAGGCAACGGCTTCGCAGAGCGTTTCCTATTGGAATGGTGTTATGACGACGGTGAAATCGAACAATTGAAAAACGAGATGAAGGAACGCATCCACATTAATCACAACTGGATGGTTTCCATTACTGAAAAGGCAGAAAAACTCAACGTTCCTGTCGACTCGGTCTTGAACATGGAATCGTCCTATTTCATTAAACAACAACCCGATGCCTGCTTCCCTGCATTGAATGATAGTGTTCCTCTGAAACAGTCGAATAAAGCAAATCGCCTCGTAAGCCAAATCAAAACTGAGAATCGTGACTGAAAGTTACCATGCCCTTCTCAACTTCCTTGTGAGGCAAAAACAGTTCTATCTTTTTCGTTTTCATGCTGTAAAATAAAGGATTTATCGGGACGATAAAGATAATTTTCCTATTTTTGCACTTGCATCCCTGACCTGCAGACAACCACGCTGCAAATCTAAGGTTTGCAACATGTAATCAGCTTGTGAAGATATGGTATTCAGCAGTAACATATTTCTTCTCTACTTCATGCCAGCATTTTTCCTAGTTTATTTCCTCATGCCAAGGAAAAGCCGAAACTATGTACTCTTGCTGGCTTCACTCATTTTCTATGCCTGGGGAGCCCCTGAATTCATCATACAACTGATTGTTTCAACGGTAATCAACTTTTTCTTAGTCAACTGGATGTGCAAGACAGAGAAGTCTAACTTAAAGAAGCTACTCTGTGGTCTATCCATCATCATTCCCATAGGGTTACTGCTCTTTTACAAGTATGGTAACTTCACTTTAGAGAACCTGAATGTCGTCCTTGCATTGACGGGGCACGCACCGCTTACCTGGAAGCGTATCATGCTGCCCATCGGCATCTCGTTCTTCTCGTTCCAAAGCGTAACCTACACCTTGGACACCTACCGTGGCGTCAACAAGCCGATGGAGAAACTCACCGACTTTGTGCTGTATATCACCATGTTCCCGCAATTGATTGCTGGTCCTATCATCCGCTATTGCGACGTGGCCGACCAAATCCGCAACCGTGAATCGACCATGGACGACCGACTGCAAGGTTTTTATCGGTTTGTCATCGGCTTATGCAAGAAAATCCTTATCGCCGATGTGATCGGAGCCCAAGTGGATGCCATCTTGGGTCCAGCCAACTTCTCGCTTTTGGATGCAGGACAAGTGTCCGAAATATTCACTCGCGTGGCGACTTTGGACAGCACCACTGCTTGGATTGTATCATTAGCCTATACCTTCCAGATTTATTTCGACTTTGCGGGTTACAGCGACATGGCCATAGGCTTGGGTCGCATCATGGGCTTCAAGTTCCCTGAAAACTTCGACAATCCTTACACTTCATGCTCCATCACCGAGTTTTGGCGTCGATGGCATAAAACCTTGGGGGCCTTCATCATGAACTACCTCTACATTCCACTCGGCGGCAACCGTAAGGGCAAAGGCCGCATGTACTTTAACTTGTGGGTCTGCTTCTTGCTCTCGGGCTTGTGGCATGGTGCTTCATGGAATTTCGTCGTTTGGGGCGCATTGCACGGCTTCTTCATTTGTGCCGACAAGCTCTTCCTCGGCAAGGTGATGAAACAAATCGGCAAAGTGCCCAGCGTCATCCTCACCTTCCTCACGGTAAACCTCATTTGGGTGTTCTTCCGCGTCGAAAACTTTGGCTTGGCCTGGCTTCTCATCAAGCGGATGTTTGCCTTCGATTTTACTTTACTGCCCTTCAGTGCCAACGCGCAACTCTACGTTACGATGATTGTGGCCGCCTTCTTCTCCTTCCTCACCCTGACGAAGTTCGGACAAAAAGCGGAGGAGAAGGTTTACTTCAATGATTTCACCAACGACCAACACATTGCAGTGTGGATTGTAGGCGCTTTTGCCTTTGTGTTCTGCATTGCCTCGTTGAACGCCTCCAACTTCAGTCCATTTATCTATTTCAGGTTTTAAACCATGGGAAAATTCAAGATATCATACGGTCTAATACTTTTCACCTTGCTGATGGTCTTCCTCTTCGTGCCCGTCATTCAGGAATGGGGTGGTGTCTTCCCCGTGAAGCCCTTGAAAGGTGTCTTTGAGCCTACACCCAAGCCCGAGATGTCATTCGACAATTACAAGTCGAACACCTATCAAGCTCAAATCGAGAAATATGTCAGCGAGAATTTCGGAATGAGAGAGCCCGTCATTCGGCTCTACAACCAATATGTGTGGTCGGCCTACAACAAGACCTATTGCCATTTCATCGTGCCTGGAAAGGACGGCTATCTATATTATGCCTTGGCGGTGAACGAGCATTATGGCCTTGAACTACCGAAACATTACAAGTCGAACGAGGAAGCCATGAAAGATGCCGACACCGAACTTCGGCAAATGAACAAGCTACGCCATGTGCTGAAAGACTATGGCATCGAGTTCGTCGCCTTTATCGCACCCGACAAACCAGAGGTCTACCCCGAATACCTGCCTCGCCGCGATGCCGATACCAACTCTATCCACCTGACTGACTACTTCTCGCGCCGTATGGATGAGATAGGCTTCCCCTATATTAACATGACGGATTGGTTTGTTAAAATGAGAGACACCGCCTCGTTCCCCATCTTCCCTAAGACCGACTCCCATTGGCGCTATTCGGCCATCTATGGTTACGACTCGCTCTTCCGCTTCATCAATGCCTTGGATGGCGAAGCCAAGTTCCCCAACATCCACATCGGACCGCCCACTGCCTATGAATCCGACAAGCTGGAAGGAGATGAAGAGACACTCAACCTCATCTTCCGCATCCGTGACGACAAGACCAAATACAAATCGGACATCACGGTGGAAACGGATACCACCCAGCGCAAGCCAAAGGTGTTGTTTATCGGTGACTCGTTCATTTGGAGTTTGGGCGAATTTATGCCTGCCCGCGAAATCATGGCCGACCGTGAGATTTGGTTCTATAACAACACCGCTTATGTTGACTTTGACAACAAAACCGTAAGCGTCAAAGAAATCGACCGCCTCAGCCATATCCTCAATGCGGACTATGTGGTGTTCTATTCAGTGGGTCACCAATGGTGGGAGGCCACTTACGGCTTCGCCAAGGACGCCCTGCTTCAACTCTGTGTAAGCGACAGCCTCTTTGAGGCAAGCGTCACCGACTACGCCAACAGGTTCCGCGACATGGAAGGCAACGATGACCTCACAGAAGAGGAACTCCGCAAAAACATGGCTTGGATGTTGAGAAACGACCCCGAACTCATCTCTGGCCTCGACGGCGAGGAGATGCCTACCATCCGCAACACCGAGCGCATCGAAGAAGCTTTGGGCATCAACCGCATCAGAAACGACAAAGACTGGTTGAACGCACTCAGTTTCTATGCCGTACAACATGACATGAGCACCGACGAAGCCTTACGCGAAGAGGCTCAACGCATCGCCCAAGGCAAATCGCCGCTGCGCGATGAGATCGTCATCGACACGGTGGCCTATATCCAAATGAAAAAGCAACAGATCATGGAACAATGGCGACAAATTCCAGAAATGACAAAGATGGTCCAAGAAAAAGCTCAAAAGCGAGGACTTCCCTTCGAGGTCATGCTTGAGAAAGACATTCAATGGGTCCTTGACAGACAAGCCGAAGAAGGAAAACTATTCCAATAATCAGAAAAGACATGTAACATGGTATTCAGTAGCAACATATTCCTACTCTACTTCATGCCCATCTTCTTCCTCGTGTATTTCATCCTACCGAAGAAGGTGCGCAACTATTTCCTGCTGCTCGCCTCGCTGGTGTTTTACGCCTGGGGCGCGCCAGAGTTCATCATCCACCTCATCGTGTCGGTCATCGCCAACTTCTACCTGGTGCGGTGGATGAACAAAACCGAGAAACCTGGTCTGAAGAAACTGCTTTGCGGCATCTCTATCGCTATCAGCATCGGGCTGCTGTTCTACTTCAAGTACGGCAACTTCACCATGCAGAACATCAACTCGGTGCTGGCCTGGTTCCATGCCGAGCCGCTGCAATGGACCAAAATCCTGCTGCCTATAGGTATCTCCTTCTTCTCGTTCCAAAGCGTCACATACACCTTGGACACTTACCGAAAGGTGAATGAGCCAATGCAACGGCTGAGCGACTACATGCTTTACATCGTTATGTTCCCGCAACTGATTGCCGGTCCCATCGTGCGCTACTGCGACATTGCCGACCAGATTCGCAACCGCGAGTCGCTTTATACGGACAGGTTGCATGGCTTCTATCGTTTCGTCATCGGTCTGTGCAAAAAGATCCTCATCGCCGACGTCATCGGATTCCAAGTCGACCAGATTTTGGGACCGTCGAACTACGATGTGCTGACCTCTGCCCAACTCGCCGACATCGCCAACAAAATCGCAACCATCGACTCGACCAGCGCTTGGATAGCCATCTTCGCCTTCACCTTCCAAATCTACTTCGACTTCGCTGGTTACTCCGACATGGCCATTGGTTTGGGCCGCATGATGGGCTTCAAGTTCCCAGAGAACTTCGACAACCCATACGTTTCCACTACCATATCAGAGTTTTGGAGACGTTGGCACCAGACTTTCAGCGTATTCATCAAGAACTACCTCTACTTCCCCTTAGGCGGTAGCCGTGTGAAGACCGAAGCCCGCAAATACTTCAACCTGTGGTTCTGCTTCCTCATCAGCGGCTTGTGGCATGGAGCAGCGTGGAACTTCGTGGTCTACGGCGCCCTGCAAGGCATCTTCATCTGCGCCGACAAGCTGTTCTTGAAGAAGTTCAACGAGCGATTGGGGCGGATTCCCAGTGTGTTCTTCACCTTCCTCATCATCGTGCTGACGCGCTGCTTCTTCCGCATCGAGCGCATCGACCTGTCGTGGATGTTCATCAAGCGCCTGTTTGCCTTCGAATTCGCTCCCTTCCATTTCGGCGACAACCCGCATCTCTATGTGACCATGATTATAGCCGCCTTCTTCTCATTCTTCACCCTCTCGAAGTTCGGCTTGAAGGTACAAGATAAAGTCTACTTCACCGAATATAACCGCCGTCAGCATATCATCGCGTTTGTAATCAGCATACTTGCCTTCATCTTCTGCCTTGGCGCCTTGAATGCCAGTGGCTTTAGTCCATTCATTTATTTCAGATTCTAACCATGAAAAACAAGGCCTTTCTCATACAGTTCGTGATTCTCACGGTAGCCTGCGTCGCCATTTTGGTTCAAGGCTTCACCCATTGGGTACCCTTGAAGCTGGCGGGCTTTGTCGGGCAGCCCGAGAAGGTGCAACTGACTTGGAAGACATACTCCGAAGGGAAATTTCAGGATTATCTCTCCGACTATGCCAAGCAAAAGGGTGGCTTCCGCGAGCCATGCATCCGGGCCTACAACCAATGCTTGTATTCGTTGTTCAAGAAAACGACCAACGACAACATCGTCTTCGGCGAGAACGGCGAGCTTTACCTTGAAATGTATCTCCATGAAGTGACGGGCAAGACCCTCAAAGATTGTTACGGTTCGGAAGACTATTTCAAATCCAGGGCACGGAAAGATATTGAAAAAACCCTGGTGCTCATCGACAGCCTGCGGAAACACAACACGGCCTTCCTTTTCGTGGAGGCGCCTTCCAAGACTTGGGTCTATCCCGAATACATGCCCCATCCTTACTGCGACTCCATCATGCCCTTCTGTGTTCAGGACTACTACACACAACTATTTGAGGAGAACGGCATTCCGCACATCGACTTCCTAAGCTATTTCAAGTCGCTCAAAGGCAAGACAGAATATCCGCTCTATTCGCCCTACGGCACCCACTGGGCAGAGAGCACCATCCCCTTTGTGGCCGACTCGATACTGAGAAAGATAGAGAGCCTCATCGGGCAGGAAATGCCGCACATCGTATGCCTCGACGAAAACCTGCAAACCCGCTATTCGAAACAGGACGGAGAACTGGAAGACCTGATGAACCTTTTGTTCCCGCTCCGGAAACCTGCCCTGCCACAACCCATCATGGCCCTCAGCGACACCACATTACGCAAGCCCAACCTCCTCGTCATTGCCGACAGCTATTTCATCCAATTGCAGGAGTCGGCCTTCGCGAACTGTTTCAACCGTTGTGATTATTGGAAGTACAATAACGAGGTCATTACCAAGGACATTGAATTCAAAGGGAAGGTGTCGGAATACCTCGAAGCCTACAAGACGATAGATGAAGCTGACCTCATCATGGTCATCAACACGGCACCTTACGCCTACAACTACATGTTCGGTTTCTGCGAGACTGCAAACTTGGCCTTCCTCGATCACGACCACCAACGCATGGAGAAACTCATAGAAGAAACCATCGAACGCATCAAAGGCTCCACAGAATGGTATGAAAGCATCAGAAGGCAAGCAGTGGAAGAACACCGAGACCTTGACTCTCTGTTGAGAGGGCATGCCCGATATGCCATTTGGATGGACGAAAAACAAAGACAAGAACAACAGTAAAAGCACCATGGTATTCAGTAGCAACATATTCCTCTTGTTCTTCTTGCCGATATTTCTGTTGGCCTATTTCGTCACGCCCCAACGGTTCCGCAACTATACTCTGTTGCTCGCCTCATTGGTGTTTTATGCCTATGGTGCCCCCGATTTCATCCTAATTCTTGTTGCTGCTTGTGTAGTCAACTTCTTCTTGGTGAAAGGCATGGTCCGAGCCCAAAATCCTAAAACCAAAAAAGGCATCTGCGCCTTGTCGGTCGTACTTGCGCTTTCGCTCCTGCTCTACTTCAAATATGCCAACTTCTTCGTCGACAACCTCAATGCCTTATTGGGTTGGATGCACCATGTGCCCGTGGGATGGCGCGACGTGGCCTTGCCCATCGGCATTTCGTTCTTCACCTTCCAGTCGCTTACCTACACCATCGATGTGTATCGCGGTACCACACTGCCCAGCCGTCGTCTGACCGATTACGTGCTGTATATCATGATGTTTCCACAACTCATCGCTGGTCCTATCGTGAGATACAACAGCGTGGCTGCCCAGATCATCAGTCGACAATCAACTATGGAAGGCCGTATGACGGGCTTCTATCGCTTCGTCATTGGTTTGGCAAAGAAAGTGTTGATTGCCAACACATTGGCACAGGTTGCCGACCAAGCCTTTGCCTTGGGTGACGGACTCTCTACGGGTGCAGCATGGATCGGCATGTTGTCGTACACCTTCCAGATCTACTTCGACTTCTCGGGCTACAGCGACATGGCCATCGGTCTAGGACGTATGATGGGCTTCAGCTTCCCCGAAAACTTCATGAACCCTTATACCAGTCGAAGCATCACCGAGTTTTGGCGTCGTTGGCACATGACCTTGGGCACCTTCATGAAGGAATACCTGTACATTCCCTTGGGAGGCAATCGCAAAGGCGCAGCACGCACCTATCTCAACCTTGTCATCGTCTTCCTATGCTCAGGTTTCTGGCATGGTGCCGCATGGACCTTTGTGCTTTGGGGTGCCTACCACGGCCTATTCCAAATCTTCGACCGCATAGGCATGGCCAAGATACTCGACAAGATGGGAAAGTTGCCTTCCATGCTACTGACCTTCTTAGTAGTCAACTTGGGCTGGGTGCTGTTTCGTGCCGACGGTGTGCAGCAGGCGGGGACGTTCTATCAGGCCTTGTTTGCTTTCAAGAGTGGGGCTGCGCTTACCTTGGATGCCCATTTCTGGACTGTATTTGTCTTGGCCGTCGTGTTCTCCTTCATCACCTTGCTGAAAGGCGGACAGAAGCTACAAGACCGTGTGTTTGCCGAGACTTACACCGTCAGACGCAGTTGGGTGATGTTTGCCGTCACCACCTTGTTGTTCATCCTCTCCGTTGGCTCGCTGATGGTGTCCGACTTTAATCCCTTCATTTACTTCAGATTCTGACACGATGAAAAAGAAAACGATATACGACATAGTGCTTTTCGCCCTGCTCAGCATCCTAGCCTTCTTGCCGATGGCACAGGAGCATCTTCACCTTTTTGATTTGAAGCAGTTGGTCGGCGTGATGGTCGAAGCCAAAAAGCCAGAGTTGACTAAAGAAAACTATGTCTCTGGCCAATACCAACAACAGATGGAAGCCTATGCCGGGCAAAACTTCGGCTTCCACGAGAGCATCATACGTCTCTACAACCAATATCTTTACGACTTCTACCGCAAGACCTATAACGAAGAAATCATTCCTGGCAGAGACGGCTGGTTCTATTATCAGCAAAACGTGAACGACTATTACGGCACAGAGATGTACCGTTGGCAGCCCACCGTGGAAAAGGCCCGTGCGACCTACGACCGCGAGGCACGGCTAATGTGGAAGCTGAGAGGTGTGCTCCACGACTACGACAAGGAATTTCTCATGTTCATGGCACCAGAGAAGGGCTTTCTCTATCCCGAACATCTGCCCAAGCGGCAAATCGACACCACCACCATCAATGCAAGGCTGTATTATTCCCAGAAATTCGATGAATACGACTTTCCCTACATCGAGATGACAAAGTGGTTCCAAGCCATCAAGGAAGCCGACACCGTACCCTATATCCTCATTCCCCAGTCGGGAGCCCATTGGAGCTTCTCCTCAGTCATTGCCGCTGACTCGCTGTTCCGCTTCATGGGTAACCTGAAAAACGAAAAACTGGGCACATTGAAAGTAGGACCACTGAGAGAAAGCTCTGAGCAGACCAAAATCGGCGACTATGACCTCGAAAACACCCTAAACCTCTGGCGCACCGTGTCGCACAAAGGCGAAAAACTATTGGATGCCGAAGTGACTGTCATATCCGACTCAACCACTGTGAAGCCTAACGTATTGTTTGTAGGCAACTCCTATCTGTTCCGTATGAACTATTTCGTCCCGTTCGAGGACATGTTCTCCTACACCGACTACTGGTTCTATAACTCTACCGCCTATTATGGCGAACATTATGCTTTAAAAAGAAGTGTTTGGGAAATCGACTTCCTGCAACGACTTATGGACGCCGACTACATAGTTTGGTTTACCACAGGAAATCAGATGTATAAGGTCAGTTACGGCTTTGTAGAACGAGCTTTGATGACCTTATGTGTAAGTGACGACCGCGTCAATGATGTCCGTAACCAATTGATGGATAGCCTTCGCCACGACAGCACCTTCATGTCGACCATCGACACTCTTTCCGATACCAAAGGTGTTGAGCTAAGAAAGCAACTTTGGCAACAATCCAACAACCTCATCACTCGCAATCCCGAATACTACTTCCCTGAACTGGCTGGCGACAGCATTCCCACCGCCAGAAACCCTAAAATACCTGAATACTTGGTGATCAAAAACATCAAGAAAGACGACGATTGGATGATTAGCCTGCAATGCCAAACCATCATCCACAATGCCACTTTAGACAACATACTAAAGATGGAAGCACAAAACGTACTCAACGGCTGGCCTCTGATGCGTGACGAGCAAAATGTGGTTTCCAAAGAAAACTATGTAAACAGCCTTGTGGCTGACATGAAGCTTGAACTTCAGGGCAAACCGGTTTCTGTCCAGGCCATTAAAGACAAGGCCACTGCGACGGGCAAAACCTTTGAAGAACAGCTTGAGGCTGACGCCCGATGGATCATCAACGACAGAATCAACAGGGGCGTGATTGACTTGAACTTTTTCGCTGAAGAAGAGCAGAAAAGAAACATTGAAAAGACAATGGAAGAGCTAGTGCGCGACATGGAACAGGAACTACTCGAAAAGCCAACTTCGGTCCAATCCATCAAGGAGAAAGCTTCTGCAAATGGCAGGACATTCGAAGAGCAACTTCATGTCGACGCCCAATGGATTATCAACGACAAAATCAGCCGAGGCATAATTCGTGTGGAATAGCCTTAATAGCGCACGATGCGCTCTGTATGGCTCCCTACTCGCAGCATATACACGCCTGGAGTTAGATGAGGTTTGAGGATGATACCCTCACCGCTGTCAAAGGTACAAGTCTCAGAAAACACTTTCCTACCCATGACGTCATAAATGGCTACCTCTTGCGCCTTAACATCATCAGTCCACCCGAGGAGATGTATCTCATCTTCGAAAGGATTGGGATAGCAGGCAACCCTAAATGAGGTCTCCCCAACAGCAAGATAATCCCTGATTTCCTCGATGAAATACTCATGGCGTCGACGCATAAATTCGTCAGCCATCTCCATATCCGTAAACCATCGGTTCATGCTCCAAGGAAAATGGAACCGATGATATTGGTCTTCAGCTTCACCTTCAACGAGTTGACGGTATTCGTCCAATAACGATTTCATGAAATCATACCCGAAATAAGTATGTGATAGCTCATTGTAACGCTTGCAGAGCTGGAATCTGAACTCCTTGTTCTCCAAGAAATGGCTCAATACCACGCTATTACCTCCCGAATGGAGCGCATGGTCGAGCGCTTGGTACTCGACACGTGAAAAACAGCCATCACCGTCGTAAAACATCATCCGAAATGGTCTTCCAGGGGCCAATTGACCAATTTTCACATTGTTACCAGGCCAGTCCAAATTGGCAGTAAAAGTCTCCAATAGAATATAGTCGATAAAACTAGGCACATCCATGTGCGCGAAAGCATAGGCTGAGTCTTCGGGTTGGGTCAAGTCGGCATTCGAAATGAACGAATAAAAACTACGCCATTCTGTGATGTCGCCATAATTGGGAACGCCCCAATACTTGATAATGGCTATGCTGTCGAGGTCGGCATTGTAATGCTCTTTAAGATAATGCTCATCGGCAGACTCCTCCAAGGTGTAGATGCCCCAATACTCACCATTGATGAACACGACAGTCTGCCTTACCGACATCGCATCAATATTCAGTTTACCGGCCACCTTTTGAGAAAGATAGTCAGTGCCACCCATCTGCAGCCAGTTGCTACAACGATATGGGTGCAAGCAGAAATTCTTGTACTTGACTATTGGCGAGTCCTTGAAAAACCGAAACAAGAAATGCTTCTTTCCATACTCCTCGCGGGCATAGAGTTTCATGCCTTTTTGCTGGAACCATCGCGAAGCATTTCCATGCGTGCGCATACCGCAAAGCTGATTGATGCCCGTGTTATCGGGCTCATAAAACTCCATGTTGATTTGGCGTTCCCATTCAATGCCTTTCATCCTGTAGTTGCCCGTATGCGTCGAGTCGGCAGGATCGTAAAGGGCGCCTGGGATGAAGTTGCCCGTCTCGTAGTCGAACAGCGACAAGGAATCGGCCATGATCGACAACACCGGCATGCCATGAAGGTCGCAATCGAGCGAACGGATGAAATAGGAGTTACTGACCACCTGGCTCACGCAGCTGTCATTTTGGTCGAAGGCCGCCGCACGAATGACGATGCCTCGTTTGATGTCATCAGGCAGATAAAACTGCGACGGGATGGTGTTGTTAATGGTGTAGATGTTCGACTTTGAAAACATGGAAGCATTCAAAGTCATGGCACCTTCATAACGCGGCGATTGTGCCGTAGGACAACTGCCGTTGGTGGTATAACGGATATGGTTTTGCGGATTGGTATTGCTGAGTCTCAAAGCGAACACGTTGTCGTAGATCCCGCCTTGGACCGAAAAGAGGACCGTATCGTTTTGGGCTTTAGCACCAAAAACGATCAACATAGCGAATAGTATGAAACAGAAGCGTTTGCGCATAACGTTGCAATAACGTTGCAAAAATACAAAAAAATGTAGAGACGCAGCGTGCTGCGTCTCTACAATTGATTTCATTAAAATCTATCAATTAGATTTTTTCCTCTTCCACGCGCAGCGGCTTGGGTTCGCCTCTGCGGATGTCGAGTTCGTTGATGAGGTTGGTGGCACCAGCGTACTTGTCGATGATGAAAAGCACATAGCGCACGTCCACGTTGATGGTACGCTGCAGTTTGGGCTCAAAGTTGACGTCGCCGCTCATGGCTTCCCAGTTGCCGTCGAAGGCGAGGCCGATGAGTTCGCCCTTGCCGTTCATGATGGGGCTACCAGAGTTACCACCCGTGATGTCGTTGGTCGACAGGAAGCAAACAACGAGTTCGCCGTTGTCGTCAGCGTATGCACCGAAGTCCTTCTTCTCGATGAGTTCGATGAGGCGCTTGGGGGCGTCAAACTCGTAGTCGCCAGGCACATACTTCTCAAGGATACCGTTAGCGGTGCAGATGTAGTCGTAATGCACGGCGTCGGCAGGCATGTAGTCCTGCACCGAGCCGTAGCTCATACGCATCGTCGAGTTGGCATCGGGATAGAGGCTCTTGCCAGGTTGAGTGGCGGCGTAGTACTCGCGCAGACCCTTCACGAAGACGTGGTCGTTCTCACTCACAGTCTGCATAGCCTGACGATAGGCACCCACATTTTGCATGATGGCTTCCATCATCGAGGTGTTCATGATGTATGCATAATCCTTACCGATCTTCTTGGGGCTGGGCTTGGCCAAGAAAGCCTTGATGCTCTCAGGAGTGGCGAAGATGGACTTGGTGTAGACCTCCTCGGTGAAAGCGTCGATATCGCCCTTGAATTTCTTGTCGATGATGCTATAGATTTCAGGCAGTTCATCGGCCTTGAAGGCATTCTTGTAGATCTTCAACATCTCGGCAAAGGTCTTCTTCTCCACCTGAGGGTCGGTCTCGGCGAAGAGCTCGTCCACATTCATCTGTTGGAGCATCATCAGTGCCATGGCTTCGGCATCCTTGTCCTTGTCCATGTAGGCTTGATAATAGGAACCGAACTGTGCAGCGATGCCAGCGGCACCCACGTTGGCAACAAAGTTAGGATAATAGATATACTTGGCCACATTACCAAGGTTCTTGTAGGCCTCTTTCAGGTTCGGCAGGGCGTTCTTGTATTCGGTCTTATTGTTCTTGTTCACCCAGTTGGTGAAGTCTTTCTCCAAGGCAACCTTGCTCTCGCTGACCTTGTTCTTGCGGAGCATCTTGCACTGGCCGATGAAGTTCTTCCAAGTGTTGGCTAAACCAGCGTGGTTGTCGGCATACATCAGGTTGATGTGTTCGTCCACCTTCATGTATTCTTCCATCACTTCGAGTTCCTTGCCAAAAATGTCGATAATGGTGGGATAGAAAGTGTCCACATTGTAGTCGATACCATAGCTCGACATGTAACGCTCGGTGCTGCCAGGGAAACCCCAAATCATGGTGAAGTCGTCCTTCTGCACGCCATCGAGGCTGATGGGCAGGTGGTGCTTGGGCGTCAGCGGCACATTGTCCTTGCTGTAGGCGGCAGGTTGACCATCTTTGCCAGCATAAACGCGGAAGATGCTGAAGTCGCCAGTGTGACGAGGCCACATCCAGTTGTCGGTGTCGCCACCGAACTTACCAATCGAAGAGTTGGCCACACCAACGAGACGCACATCCGGGAACACTTGATAGACAAACATGTAGTACTCGTTGCCCTCAAAGAAACCCTTGATGACGGGGTTGTACTTGCCATCTTCCGAAGCAGCAGTTTCCAACTCCTTGATTTTCTTACGGATGGCAGCCTGCTGATCCTGATAGTCCATATCGTCGGTCACCACACCGAGGATGTCCTTGGTGACATCTTCCATGCGGATGAGGAAGCTGGCGGTCATTTCGGGGGCGGGCAGTTCCTCGCCGTAGTTCTTGGCCCAGAAGCCGTCGCGGAGATAGTCATGTTGATCGGAGCTGAGTTTTTGGATGGCGCCATAGCCACAGTGGTGGTTGGTGAAGAGCAAACCGTGTTCGCTCACGATTTCACCTGTGCAGAAGAAGCCACGCGGTTGGGCTTCGCTACCGAGACCCACGATGGCGTCTTTCAGACTGCTGTGGTTGATGCTGTAAAGCTCTTCAGGGGTCAGTTGAAGACCCATCTTCTGCATGTCAACATAATTCAGGCGCTCGACGAACATCGGGAGCCACATGCCTTCATCGGCATACACGCGGCCAACCGAAACGAGGATGGCCATTGCAATGATTCCTAATACTTTTTTCATTGATTGATGATAGTTTATTATGATTTGAAAAATTAATATGCTTTATACTTGTCACCCGTCTTCTCGATGAGGATGCGATAGTACTCTTCGCTATATTTCGGGTGTTCACTCTTGATGGGCGTATATTTCTGTCCGGGTTTGTCGGGTTGGGCGGTGTTCAGGTTACCGTCCACATATTTCATAAACAGCTCATGATAGAACTGTTTCCACATCTGGGTCAGCTTGCTGGCCTGGTTGCAGGAGAACTCGGTCAATTCCTTCACTTGAGCCTCTCTACCTTTGATGGTGTTGACACGTTCATCCAAGGCAGGGATTTCCTTTTCCACCCAGCTGGTCTCCAACTGATGTTGACGCTCACGAATCTCGGGATGGATGTAGTTGTATTTGGTATAGGCCCAGTTGCTCATCTGGTTGAAGGTCCAGAAGGCGGAGGTCTCAGACCACTCGCTCATCGAGCCATTGCCTTCGCGGAAGCACTCGGGAATCTCAGTCATGCAAGTGTACATCGGGCAGTAGACGCAGTTGTCGGTGTCGTCGACACCAAACCAAATGATGCCGCCGATGGGCCATTCCAGGTAACCACGGCTTTGGGCCACGAAGCTGAAGCCCGTCTGCTGGGTGGCAGTGGTACGCTCGTGCACGTATGTCACACCGTCGACTTCCCAGTCCATGGGACGCCAGCGATAAGGGCAATGGAACGGACCAGCGCCCACGTCTTGCGACATGTCGAGGTCGGTGCCTTCGAGATGGTCGCGCATGAAGTCCATCATGTCGAGCACGCTCACCTTCTTGTTGGGCTTCACCCAAAGAGGCATGCGGTTGGTCGGGAAGTTGTCGGGGGTCTGGCACATGCCAGCCTTGTAGGGTTGGGCGCGCTTGATGTCGCGACCCGTGGCGTAACCCCAATAGTCCTTCATGTTGTCGGTCACCTTATTGAACATAGCCCACACGCGCAGGTCGCAGAAACGGGCACCATCGAAAGTGACAGGATTGTAGACATCAGAGAAGGAGAATTTGTCGTCTGGACCATCATAAAGCTTGGCTTGCTTGGCAAAGCTGATGACATCGTCGGCATAGACGCAGTCAATGTTCGGGTCTTTCAGCAGCTTGTCAATGTTCTTGAAGGTGATGCTGGTCTTGCACTTGCGTGAGGCCAAGGGGAAGGTGGTGATACGCGCTTGGTTGGCGTGACCGCTCACATAACCATCGGGGATACGGCGGGCCACCCAAACAGCACCTTTGTTGTGTTTGCCTTTGCCAATCATCTCAAGGATCCAGCACTCTTCGGTGTCGGAGATGGAGAATGACTCACCTTCGCTGACATAGCCGTAGTTGGCTACCAGTTCGCCCATGCATTTGATGGCTTCGCGGGCGGTCTTGGCACGCTGCAGCGTGATGTAAATCAGGCTACCGTAGTCGATGATGCCGGGGCCTTCCCAAAGGCTTTCGATGCCGCCGTAGGTCGTTTCACCGATAGCGAGTTGCCATTCGTTCATATTGCCGACCACGTTGTAGGTATGAGCCACTTGGGGGATTTGTCCACGGAACATGCCGCCGTCCCAGTCGTAGACGTCAAGCATGGCGCCAGCGGGCCAGTCTTGGGCGGGATAGTGATAGAGTTCACCATACAGCACGTGACTATCGGCAGCATAGCTGATCATGCAGGAGCCATCGGTCGAAGCACTTTTGGTAATCAAGAAGTTAGTGCAGGCGTTGGCTTTTCCGAAACAAAAAACGAGAGCCAAAGCCAGGATTGCAGTGAATACTTTTTTCATAGGATATTAGATTAATCGATGATTACAAAATGGGGCTACAAAGATAGTAAAATGTTTCTTTAGGAAGTGCTGATTTGCATAATTGTTTTTTGACTATGGCTTATGACAATGACTATGACCGCTTCAACTTCGATGAAAAGGTCATAGTCATAGTCAACGGCCATAGTATAGAAATAATCTTTAAGATAATAAAAACCAACAATATATCCGACAGCAAACGACAACAAACGACTACTGTCGACTACAAACGTTTAATCAACGGTTTAGTATTGCCGAATGGTTTTTCTTTGCAGCGAGAAAACGAAATAGATATGACAGACAAGAAAGCATTTGATAGAGAGCATCAATCCAAAATACCTTTTGAGGAATTGGTCAATCTCATTAACCAAAAGTGTGACTATAAGTTTGCCATCATCGATAATGAGGTTGATGAAGAACTTATGGCCATGGCTCGAAAGGAAGGCATTGATTTGTATGGGTATAAACATGTGATTGAGACTTCAGGAGTGAGACATTCTGAATCACGGCATGGAAACAAAAGCAATGACAGAAATCCACTGACCATCGAAGACTACCTCCTTATTCCTTACATTATCAAATATCGTGACAAGGTGGAGTTCTCCAACAAGAAAACCAAATTACATGGATTGAAAACTATTGTTTATCGGAAAACCGTTGGCAATCTTTATGTTTATGTTGAAGAAATCCGTATCGGAAGAAACAAAAGTCTCGCTTTTCAAACACTTTATAAAAGAACAATAAGAAAAGCCTCCCGGCAAAGGGAGGCTTAGCTTGTTATCGCGGGGGGTGTCGTGCTTCTTGGCCCGTCCCTCACGTCTTGATAATTCATTTGTTTTTCATTCCGTTTTCCGCGACCAACTGCCTGCAAAAATACAACAAATAATCAAATCCCGCCACAAAGATGAAAAATAATACCTATTTTAGCACTATGAACGCGATCCAAAACATGGCACAGCAAACCTTTACTAACCAGAAACTTGAGTTCGTCGAAGAGCTGGTGCTCTACACCGACGCCCACATCTTCCTCACAGGAAGAGCTGGCACGGGAAAGACCACATTCCTGAAGAACCTTCCACTGAAGACCTACAAGCGCATGGTCGTGGTGGCACCCACAGGCGTGGCTGCCATCAATGCGGGCGGGCAGACCATCCACTCGTTTTTCCAACTGCCTTTTGGGCCGCAACTGCCAGAAAACGCATTAGGTAGAGGCTACAATGCAAAAACAATGGCCGCGCAATACCAAAAACTCAACAAGAAGAAAATCAACCTGATGCGCAGCCTCGACCTGCTCATTATTGATGAGATCAGTATGGTGCGCGCCGATGTCTTGGATGCCATCGATGCGGTGCTGCGCCGTGTGCGCCGCTCGCAGAAACCCTTTGGTGGTCTGCAATTGCTAATGATCGGTGATGTGCACCAACTGGCACCCGTGGCCAAGCCCGAGGAATGGGAAGTGTTGTCGCCCTATTACGACACACCCTACTTCTTCGGTAGCCAAGTGCTGAAAAAAGCGCCCTATGTCTGTGTGGAACTGGAACATATCTACCGCCAACACGATGACGACTTTATTTCCCTATTGAACAAGGTACGCAACAACCAAATGGATGCCGATTGCGTGCGGGTGCTCAATAGTCGTTTCAAACCGGGCTTCGTGCCCAATGACGAAGAAGGCTACATCACCCTGACCACCCACAACTACCAAGCCGACCAAATCAACGAGTCGAAACTAGCTGCCATAAAGGAAAAGACGCTGACTTTCAAGGCAGATGTCCATGGCACCTTTCCCGAGAACACCTACCCCACCAAGGAAGAATTGGAGCTGAAGATTGGAGCGCAAGTGATGTTTGTCAAAAATGACCCCACTCCAGAGAAGGCGTTCTTCAATGGTAAGATCGGACGGTTGGTGGACTACGATGAAAAGGAAGGCACTGTCACTGTGTTGAGTGACGGTGAGCGAATCACCGTGCCAAAACTGAAATGGCAGAACATGGAATACACCATCAATGCTGATAATCAAGATATTGAAGAAAAAGAAATCGGCAGCTTCACTCAAATACCCCTGCGTTTGGCTTGGGCGGTCACCATCCACAAGAGCCAAGGCCTTACCTTCGACAAGGTCATCGTCAACGCCGGACAAGCCTTCGCCCACGGACAGGTCTACGTCGCCCTCAGCCGTTGCACATCGTTGGAAGGCCTCGTGCTGAAGACACGCATCAGCTCCAACGCCTTGGTCAACGATTTCTCCGTCAACCAATTTGTGGAACAACTTCCCGAGAAAGAGCCTACCCAAGAAAAAGTCGACCAGCTGCGCCACGACTACGAGCTGGAGACCATGCTCGAACTCATCAACTTCGATGGCATCTACAAAGACTTTGGCAGGCTAATGAAGGTGCTTTACGACAATGACACACTCTTTGAACACTCGTTGATCCAAGACCTCTCGCAGCGACGCAACAAGATTCATGAGGAACTTTGTTCTATCGGCATCAAGTTCGAAGGCCAAATTCGGAAACTACACGACCAAGCGCCTTCATGCGAGCAAAACCCAACCTTGCAGGAGCGATTAATAAAAGGTGTGGCCTACTTCGATGAGCATTTGAAAGCCACCGCCAAAGGGTTGTTCGACTTGCCCTTCAAGACTGACAACCAATCCGTTAACGAGCAACTCACAGAGGCCTTGAAACTGCTTAAGGAGGACATCTACCTGAAAGGTTGCTGCTTGGAAGCCTGCAAAGACGGCTTCACGGTCAGGGAATACCAAAAGACCAAGTCGGTGAAAGCCATCGAGGCAGAGAAAAGCGGGAAGAAGAAGGTGGAAATCAAGGATGATGTCATGGACAAGAGTCCGCTTTACGCCCAACTGCGTGCCTGGCGCTCGCGCAAAGCCGATGAACTCGAAGCAGAACTCTATACCATCATTCCCAACAAACCGCTGAAACTCATTGCCCAAGAGAAGCCAGTCACTTTACAGACCTTGAAACAAATCGAGGGCATGGGGCCGAAGCGTGTGAAAGCATACGGTGCAGAAATTCTCGACATCGTCCTGCGCTTCATA
This sequence comes from uncultured Bacteroidales bacterium, assembly GCA_900318265.1. Taxonomy (GTDB): domain Bacteria; phylum Bacteroidota; class Bacteroidia; order Bacteroidales; family F082; genus Limimorpha. The sequence goes on from ONKA01000016.1 coordinate 41,062, forward strand.
GGCGAGAACCCTGAAACTGCCAACCTTGGTGAGATGCCCGAAGAACCCGAAAAAAAAGAGAAGAAACCCAAAGGCGAGACCTACCTCGTCACCAAATCGATGTTCGACAATGGCATGTCGGTCGAGGCCATTGCCAAAGAGAGAGGTTTTGTCACCAGCACAATTTACAGCCATTTGGCGCATTTGGTGGAGCAAGGCCTGATCGATGCATATCAATTTATTGACAAAGAAAAGTATAACGAAATCTTGGACTATTTCGAATCAACCTTCGATCCTAATCTCACAGCAGCCAAGGATGTACTCGGTGAAGAATACGAATACGGTGAAATCAGAGCCGTCCTCGCCGAACTCCAACGTGAGCACTTCTTTGACACCCCACCACAAGAGGAGAACTAAACCAAAGCGTGTCGAAGACACGCTATCCTATTTACCCCACATGCAGTGTGGGGCTACACACACCACTAGCATGGGGCTACACACACCACCCCATCTACCCCACATGCAGTGTGGGGAGACACAGACCATCCACCCCACACTGTGTGGGGCCCACAAAACACATCACCATAAGCTACACAACATCATACTACCACATCGTCATCCGCACCTACCGTAGCGAACCCACCATCAACGAAGAATACGAGCGGGAACTATACGCCTACATCTACGGCATAGCAAAGAATCTGAAATGCCAAACCTACCGCATAGGCGGCATTGCCGACCATATACACATGTTCGTATCCTTGCCGTCATACTTATCACTAGCCTCGTTCGTGCAACGGGTGAAGACAGACAGCAGCAAGTGGCTGAAAGCAAATCCTCACTTTCCACGCTTTTGTGGCTGGGGACGAGAGTATGCCGGATTCAGCTATAGCTTGCGCGACAAGGACATGATTGTAGGCTACATCAAGAAGCAGAAAGAGCATCATCGTAAGAAGACTTTTGCCGAGGAGCATCGAGCTTTCCTAACAGAGAACGGAGTCAGTATCGACGAGAGATACTTTCTTCGAGATGACTAGTAGCGTGTCTCCGACACGCGCAAAAAAACTTGTAATCCAAAACACCAACGCCCTGATTATCAGCATCAATTTATTGTAAAAGTTTGTAATCGCCCCTTCGCGTGTAAAAAAGCCCAATTTTAGTTATACTTTTGCGTTTGAAAAACGAACGCATTATGAACAGCCTTTCGGTCATGATCAACAAACGCTTTTTGCTCTTACTCGGAGTGGTCATGCTCCTTCCCGCTTGCAATACCAAAAGCAAGTCGGAAAGGATGCAAGCCGTTGTCAACGAGGTGCGCACCAAATACAAGGCCTTCGAGGACATCAGTCAGGACGACCAAATCTTTGAGGCATACGATTTCTTCGTGAAGCAAAAAGACTATGGCAACGCTGCGCCTGCTGCCCTCTATAGCGGCTGTGTGCGCCAAGCCAAAAAGGAATATGAGTCCGCGATGAACTGCTACAAGGAAGCCGACAAGTACGGGCGGATGGTCGGCGACTCGGTCAGCGCGGCCTTCGCTCAATATTATATAGGTGACCTGCTCAACAATAGCGGTAACGAAACCGAAGCCATCACGAACTACAAAGCCGCAGCAGAGTTGTGGGGCGACAGTCTTTCGCGCAAAGCCAAATGCCTCAATGCCGTAGCCATGATGAACATCGTCATCGACAAGTATGACAGTGCTTTTGTCTATCTCGACCAAGCCTTGCATTTGGCCCAAACCGCCGAAGACAAGATCACCGAAGCTTCGGTTTGGAACAACTATTCCGTTGCTTATCAGCTTCTTGACAAATACGACAACGCCAAAGAATGCTTGCGGAAAGCCTTACCCCTAACAGACCAAAAACGCCGTCCCATTGCCTTGCTCAACCTCGCCAAAGTGCATTTGGCCTTGGAAGAGCGCGATTCGTTGGAATACTATAAGACGCAGATGCTCAACGCAATAGAGGAAACAGACATCAAACCAGAGACACAAGCTGCCGTATATGGATTTTTGATTAAGGACGCTCTCGCCGTAGGCGACTATGAAAGTGCCTATCAGTTTGAAAAACAGCACGAACAAGTGGCCTTGGACATCCTCGGTGACCAAACCCAAAGCTCCGTCCTCGAAATCCAAAAGAAATACGACTTTGAGGCACAGGCCAACCAACACAACCGCCAAATGCTCTCGCGACAAAGGCTGATTATCGTGCTGACCATCGTCCTGATTGCGGCTTTGGTTTTAGTCACCATATTGATTCTCAACGCTTTGAAAAAGAAGCGTATTGAAGCCGAGATTAATGCGAACCTGCTGGAACTGAAGAAACGCAACGCGCAACAACAGCAAGAGCAGACTGCAATGCAAGCACAATACGATGAACTACAAAAACAAAACGCGCAACAAAGCGAACTACAGGCAGAATTCGGCGACAAGCTGAAAGACGAATACTTGCAGAAATGCAACATCATCCGATGCTTCGAGGTGTTGTCGCGCGACAGGAGCAACCCGATCGCTTTCAAGGATTTGGAGAAGTCGCTCTTTGATGGCGAAGACCATTGGGCAGGTTTCGAAGCCGCTTTCGAAGGGGTGCATCCGGGCTTCATCGCCTTTGTGCATAAGCAATATCCCGAATTGACTGATTTGGAGTTCCGCTATTGCCTACTGTCGCACTTCAAACTCTCGCGGCAAGAGTATGCCAATGTGCTCGGTTGCAGTGTTTATAATGTAGACAAAATCCGCGCAAGTCTCAATAACAAAATGAATACAAAACAATAACACCATGAAGACCAAATACTTATCATTCATTACGATCTTGTTTGTCACCTTGATTACGGCTTCTTGCAGTAAGCCATACAATCCGAGCAACCTCATTGACGACAAAGACAAAATCGACATCAAGGGCTCGCTTTCCAATGGCGACATGCGCTATCCGAACATTGAGGCGGGTTATTGGGGAAAGACCGTTTATGTGTACTTCCACGATTATATGGGTGAATGCGTCGTCAGCATCAGCAACAGACAAGACCATGTCATTTTTTGCGACACCGTAACTTCGGGTTACGACACAGGAACGCGATTCTATATGGGCGACCAACCCTTGGGCCGCTATCACCTCGTCATCAGCAACGGCACCGACGAGGCCGAGGGATGGTTCAACAACTTCAAGATTGTCGCCGTTAGGCCAAAGCAGTAGATTCAAAATTCAAGATTTAAGATTTAAAGATTTAAAAATCAAATCATTATGAAAAGATCGGCCATCCTATTAAGTCTAATGGTTTTGCTTTCCATAGCGACGTTGGCTCAAAATTCAGAAAAGCCCTATTCATTAGTGGCGCATGTTGGCGGTGGAAGTGGTTCTTTCCCTTTCCTGGATGGCGATATGACTACCAGCCATCGCATTGCTGCATTGGGAATCGATGGTAAATATGATTTTGCCGAACACTGGTCGCTTTTGGTAGGTTTGGACTACCAATTTTGGTATTTCAAAGGCTATTATATTCATAGTGCCCCCAATGGTGTTGAGAATCATCCCTACACAGCGACTGGACATATCGTGCGACTACCCATCCGTTTGGAGTTTCACAAGCGCTGGTTTTATTTGGCTTTTGGCCCTTATTTGGAAAAGGCATTCGGAGATGTTTCTGCAGGCAGCATCAAAGAGATTGCTACCCTCGGACCTACAATGGAAATAGGCGGTAGGATTCAACTTTCTGATAATGGCAAACTTCGAATCGGACTACAAACCTCAGTGGGAACCACACTTAGCTATCATAAAGAACTGTTTTTCGGACGAGTAGAAGCCAACGCCTTATTGCGGATTGGATATGAATATCATTTCTGATTTCAAAAATTTAAAATTCAATAAGTTATGAAAACGAAATTCATCGTCCTAGGTTTGCTGCTTGCAATAAGTAGTCTCCACGCCCAAGAAAAAGGACAATTCGTGCTTCAAGCCGAAGCCAATGCCGGCGTGCTTTTCCACGACTTGTTGAAAGACAATCGAAAAGTTCATCCCGAAGTTGCCCTTGGATCGGTTTTTGGCTATCAAGTCGGTGACCATTTGAGTTTGGGCGTTGGTGCCAATGTCCGCCAAACTTCCGATGTGGTCACTTGGTTGCCGGTGTTCGCCTCGGCCAAGTATCGCTTCAATGGCAGCAATGTCAAGCCCTTTGTGGAGGCCCGTTGCGGCTATGCCTTTTGCCTATTGGGTTTGGGCTATAAAGGCAGTAGTTATGTGTCATCGGCTTTATGCGAGGGCTTTTATGCCACCGTGGCTGGCGGTTGTTCTTTCGGACATTCCGACCTCGGCCTTGGTGTGCAGTTCATCAATATCCACACCTACGAAATGGACTATGACATCACGCCTCCGCAAAAACAAAGTCAAGGCATCAAACCCGCTGTTTTCGTCAGCTATGCGTACAATTTCCACTTCGGAAAGTAAATAATTTAAATCCAAATATTTATGAAAACCAAATTTATCATCCTCGGTTTGCTCGTCGCCTTGGCAGTGCCTGCCTTCGCGCAGCGCGACACCATCCGAAGCAACAAGAACGAGTTCAGTTTCGGCTACGGCGTGAAACCTTCAAGCAGTTTCCGTTATAACCCAGGCCAACACTATTATCCATTGGAGGAACATATTGGTGCCATTTATGCTACCTACACGCGCCGCCTCACCAAGGTCATCGGCATCGGAGCCACCTATTGCCTCGACCCGCGCGTCTACAATTATTATGAAAAACCCAGTACTCAAGTAGGGCACATCGCATGCCTTAGTGAGTCGAGTCACACGCTGATGTTTCACCTCAAAATCAATTGGCTCAACACGAAGTATGTGAACCTCTACAGCAAAATCGGGCAAGGCATCATGGCTTGGGGCTACAACCTCAAGGAATACCGACCCGACTTGTATCAAATCAACATGCCGTCCAACAAATTCATAGATAGGATCGACTACGCCTACCAGTTTGTTCCCATCGGGGTAGAAGTCGGCACGAAGCAATATGCTGGCTTCATCCAGTGCGGCATCGGCATGGAAGGCATGATCAGCATTGGTTTTCGTTACGGACTAAAAGATAAGGAGTAAACGCCATGAAAAGACACTTGATATTCTGCATTGCCCTCGTGGCCGTGATGGCCTCTTGCGTGAAAGAGCCTCAAATCTACCGTCGCCTCTCCGATGAAGAATCGGCCATCGTCCCCTATCAGATGGGGCAAACCATCCGAATGCTCAACCAAGACAGCGACACACTCTGCTTCACCGTTGTACACGACACCAGTTATGTAGCCTATAACTACGACGACTCCCGTTATCACCCTTACGAAAAAATGATTGAGCCTCGTCCCTATTTCTATGCTCGTGAAGTGGTGCTTCAAAGTCCGCATGAAGACAGTTGCCTGCTGCGTTGCATCGTGGCACCCGAGAAGGTGGTCACCGTCACTTACGAAGAGCTCCGCCTTTACCAGGACAGAGATTTCTATTATTGGCATACCCTTCTTGGCCGCACCCTCCCCTTGAATGACCTGGCCACCACCACTTTCACGATTGGGGAAACCACCTACGAGGATGTGCATGTCGACCAAGGGTCCTATATGGCAGACACCACCATGGTTTCCTATGCTTGGTACTACAGCGAACAACAAGGACTGATTGCAGCAAAACATGATAACTATTCGCTGACACTGATACCATAATTAATAACGAATAAAAACATTACTTTTGCACCGACAAAAGAATAAAATCAAATACCATTTAAAACATAAACCATCTAAAACATAAAAAAATGAAAAAGATTTTCTTAACCTTAGTGATGGCGCTTTTCGCCGTCGGCGCTTTTGCGCAGAATGATGAAGTAACCGGAGTGCGCATCCCCAGCGGATACCAAGGCTTCTTTGAAATGGGCAACACCTTGTTGCACTTCGACAAGAACATTTCCACCACCATTCAACTCTCGACCACACACGGCGGTTATTTCAACGAGCACCTCTTTGCAGGTATGGGAATCGCCTATGAATGGAATCGAGATTATGAATTTGTGCCCATCTACGCCAACCTCCGCTATGTGTTCATGAGCCACTCCGTCGTCAGCCCCATCGTGAGTCTACGCTTAGGCTCTTATCTTGGCGACGACATCGGTGCTTATGGCGACCTTGCCGTAGGTGTTCGCTTTGCGTCGAAGCGTGACTTCGCCGTCAGCGTCTTAGTAGCCGGTACATATTATGACAAAATCACACGCAACTACTATGAAGAGTGGACGGACAGCCAAGGCGTATGGCACCATGAGAATGTGGAAAGACAGATCAACCCCTCAGGCATCGCTGTAAGAGTGGGCATCGAGTGGTAATGTCTCAACACGAATCAAAACATCTCTGTCATGAACAAATTGAAACATCTTCTGTTCCTCATTGTGGCCTCCCTATTGCTTGCAAGTTGCGGCAAAGACCCTGTGGAGCCCAAACTGATGATTTCAGCCGATACCCTCGTCTTCAAAGGCAACCAAACCTGCACCCTCACCGTGACCACCAACAACACGGAACGCAGGGAGTTTCACGCCTATAGTCCCTGCGAATGGATAAGAGTCAGCCCAACCTCGGGCCGCATCACGGAAGGCGAAACAGTGGAGCTCACCCTTACCTCATACCTTGAAGACCCTCTGACCGTCCAAGAAGGCACGTTATTCCTCACCTCGGCTTACGACAATAAAGAGGTGAAACTGATCGGATTGCCTGATGACTATTCCAGTTACCTCCTCACCGACAGGCTTTTC
>ONKA01000015.1 GCA_900318265.1 uncultured Bacteroidales bacterium
CTAAAAGGATTATGCAGAGTAGACAAATTCGTTTCATGGGAATCATAGTTTTTGTTTGTTTTTTCAATTCAATGTTTGTCCTGATACGCTATAGCGTTTCCCGTCTTTGATGATGACGATCTTCCCGTCTTCAATCACTTTCTGAACAAAAGGCTCAGAGTCTTCTTGGTTGCCGTTTTCATCAATGCCGAAGTCTGTCTTCACGATGGTGTCGGACCAAATGATTTCTGATTCTACACCGTTGTGATAAACCTCGCTGATGCCGTAATGGTATTCGCCAGCTTGAGTCTCATTCCAAGTGTAGTCGATATAAGATGTGCTGGTGACTTCATCTGCCAGCATCATGCTATTCCCTTCGCTGTCGGCACGATAGATTCGATAGCCCATGATTTGTTCCAGACGGCTCTTGATTTCATAAATGCGAATGGAGAAGCCAATGGCAATAAACATGGCATCTTTGCCATCGTATTTCCCAATGTGGGCTCCAATTCCGTAGGTATAATCCCAACCTGGATCCATCAAAGGACGGTCCAAGATAATGTTGTTGGTGATGTCATAATCGTAAACTCCAGTTTCGCCTGACAGCAATAAGTGTGGAGTCCCGTCTTTTGCGGTGAAGTAGCCTGAGCCATTGATATATTCTGGTGCTGTTGGACTGAACATGATTCTTTGTCCTTGACGGTCATAAAGGATTGCTTCTTTATTACGGTCAATCCAAAATCCGTCATATTCAGGGTCATAGGTCGTTGCCCCGAACCAAGTGCCTAAATCTATGCTGTCGTTGACCGTTTTGTTGTAAAGGTCTATACTATATAAAACACTAAGTCCTGAATGTCCACTATTACTATAAAAGTAAGTCCCATCGTAAGTAATACCTAAAGCTTCCGGGACGCCTTCCACATTAAATTTTTCGAGCAATTCTCCATCCATGGTGTATTTTCCGTATGAGAAAGGAGGGTTGTCCCAATATCCATAGGTGACGAAGATGCACTCGCCATCGGTGGCCACGCCACCACATTCCTCATTAATGTCAATTTCCTTGAGGAGGCTCCACTCTGTATCATCTTTGCTCCACGAAAGTCTTACACTAGGGCTATTCGGGTTGTTTGCCTCGGGTGAGTAACTTGCCGTGATTTGACTCACAGGGTAACAGGAGAAGTGAGCCTCAATGTCGAGGATGTCTTCTTCCACAGTAAGAGTTATGGACGGCATGTTGGAAATGATTTTTTCGTTTCTCTTCCAACAATAAAATTGGTAGCCTTCTGCTGGAATTGCTGTCAGGGTGCATGAATCACCGATATGGTATTCGCCAGTGCCTTCGATAGTGCCTGCTGTTGATGGATAGGCCGTGGCTTCAACAGTCCAAGGTTCATATTCCGGATTGATGTCGAGGATGGCAAAGTTGTTTTGGTTAAAGCTGTATCCGATAGGATTCAAATGTCCCAAGGCGAAATAACCATTAGCGCGACCCCAGCCCCAGTTGAAGTGCAGGAGGTCGTTATCGTCGTAGGCGTCGCAAACGAAGGCATGGCTGCCTTGGCTGCCTTTACCTCCATAGAATATGGGCTGTTGCAGGTCGAGACAAGCCTTCAACATCGACATCCATTCTTCGTCGTCGAAATCACGGCGTTTCTCGATATGCATACGTCTTGAATAGTTGAAATGGCGTATTAGTGCGTCCGGGACATCACCCGAATTGGCGCCCGAACCATTGATGCCATAATCCATGTTCACCGCGACACCGCAATGGTATAATAATGTTGCTACGGCTTCGATTTCTGTTTCGCTTGAGCTTTCGGTCAACGAGTCGGGCATGTGTTCCCAGTCGTAGACAATATTGCCGAAGTCGGCGGATAGTCCAACGCCCAGATTGTAATAGGAATTCGATCCCCAGCCGGTTTCAGGGTACCTCCAGTAGTGCATGATCTGCCCCATGGCAACAGCCACGCAGCCCACTTCGGCATGGCCGCAAGGGGTGTGCTCCAATGAGGGACAGAGGTCGTTGTAGAGACAGCCTTGGTGCCACATTTCGGTCAGCAGGGGCTCAACGGATTTAGGATCTCTGCGGTTGTTGAGTCGGCCAATGGTCTTCACCAGTTCCCATTGCTTTGCTGTGAGTTCACCCGCTTCAATATTGTTTTCGATGCCATATTGTATCCTTGCAACGAAGTCCTGCAAATAGGCTTCCATTTGCTCGGGGACACCGTTTGGATCAAATCGGCCTTCATGGGAATAGCCGATGATAGGTGTCTCGCAGTCGTCGGCCGAAACGATGACGAAGCCGTCCTCAGTGTTAAAGACATAGAATGCGGCAGTGCTCTTGTCTGTTCGATAAGTGGAGACTAGTTGTGCGTCGCGGGCTCCCATGAATTTGACTGCGACGGATTGCGCCGTTTGCACGTCAACAGGATGAGCAGTTAAAGTATGATGCAACCCGAAAACAGCAATGATAAGAGAAAGAGTATTTGTCAGTTTATTCATCTTAAAAGGTGTTTTGGATGCAAAAATAGGTGCTTTATTTTAAAAAAGCAAGTATTTATGCAAAAAAGATGAATTGCTTCGTGTATTGATGAAACGAGAAACTGTCCAAAGAACAAACAATGGTTCGATTTGGATGGTTTTAGCGTCTCATGATTATTGTCCGCTCAAATCTTGGTAACGACGGCGTGCGGTGAGGTAGGTGATCTGTCGGTCAGTGATGGCATTTTTGGCCTGCAGCAATAGCGCATGAGCCTCAAGCACATCGGTGATGGTATTCATGCCAGCGCGGTAGTTGAGCTCGGCGAGGCGGTAGTTTTCCTTGGCCATGTCCAAGGCCGCCTTGTCGGATTGCAACAAGGCATTGGCTTCCACCATTTGGTTATACGCCTGTTTCAACTGCAAGCTCATCTTCTCTGTCAGGTCTTGCTGCATCAGCTCCGCTTCTCGGATGATGATGTCGTGCTCTTTCAGCTTGTGCGAGGTCTCCCACCATTGCGTCAACGGAATCGACACTTGGGCAAGGGCGATGGCGTTGAATTTGTACTTTTTCACTAGATTGCCGTAAACCGCACTGCCGCCGATGCCGATTTGAGGCAAGGCTTCTCCCAAAGTCAGTTTTCTTCGAAGAGTCTCTGCATCGACTTGGAGTTGAAGCAGTTGGTGTTCTGGTCGAGTGTGGTTTTCCTGAACTGTAGCAACGGTAGCGCTCTTTGTTGAAAAGCTGGCAGTATCCAAGGTTAGACCTGCTTCGGGATATTCAATGCCGATTTGCTGGCAAAGCAGTTGTGAAGCCAAAACAATGCCATTGCCGAGTTGCATCTGTTTGGCTTTCAACTCATTTTGCTTCAAGGCAAGGCGAAGTTTGTCGCTTTTGGTGATTAGCCCTGCTTTTAGGGCGACATCTACGATGTGTTCGAGGCTATCGGTGAGTGCCAAGGCAGATTCCAAGGTGCGAACCTTGTCCTGCAAGCCCACTACAAGGTAATAGGACGATTCGATGTTTTCGAGCATGTCTCGTTCAGAGACTTCGGCTTTCAGTCGGGCAGCCTCTATGCCGAGGTTGGCCAACTGGTTGCCGTTCTTGATGCGTCCACCCGCATAAACGGGCACCATGGCCGTGGCATTCACGCCGTGGCCTTTCCTCATCATGTTGATCTCGGTTGGCAATCCCATATTGAGGCCTTCAGGGTCGTTCAGTGTGGTGATGAGCGTCGATAGGAACTCACCCAAGTCGTCGTCCTGAATGTTGTTGATGCCATATTGGATTATGGGTTTGGCAGCAAAATAGGCCATGTATGAAATCGACACCTGGGGGAAGTATTTGGTGAACACCTGAGCCTTAACTTGTTGCGCCTTTTCGATTTCCAACTGGTCGGTCTGCAATTGTGTGTTGTTGACTTTGGCCAAGGCGAAGCATGAGTCGAGTGTCAGTACTGGGGTTTGGGATTTTGCGCTAGTAATCAATAGCGCAAAGAATAGGGTGATGATATGGCTTTTCTTCATGATTGTGCGTTGTTTTCATCGTTTTTGTTCTTTTCTTCGTTGCGTTTGTCGCGTTCGTCGAGGCGGTCGAGGAAGCGTTGGTTGGCTTTCTTCAGACGATTTTGGTCGCGTTCGCCTGCATCGAAGGCCAGGCAGTAGGCTACGGGCAGCACGGTGACGACCAAGGGGAAGGTGAAAATGGTTCCGAAGCAGATCACCACGCCCATAGGCTCCCAGAGCAAGGTCTTGGCTATGATCATCGGGATGACGCCCAAGGCAGTGGTGGCTGAGGTGAGGAAGATGGGCCTCATGCGGCGCAGACCGGCTTCGTAGGCGGCATCGTGCACGGCGATGTGCTCTTTAGCCTGTATCTCGCTGGCGTAGTCATACATGATGATGGCATTGCGCACGATGATGCCAATGAGTGAGATGACACCCAACAAGGCAGTAACCGACAGGTCGAGGCCAAACAACCACAGACCGAACATGGCGCCGAAGATACACAACAGCGAGACGGATATCGAGAGGAAGGAGATGCCAATGCGTTTGTAGTGTATGATCAAGACGATGAACATCACCACGATGGCGGCTATGATGGACATGAGCAATGAAGGCATGGTCTCCTTGGTAATAGCCATGGAACCGCCTTCTTCGATGACGACATCTTCGGGGATGTCGAGCGTGTCGAGGTGTTCTTGGGTTTTCTTGAATTGCTCCAATTGTCCGCATCCGGGCATGACATCAGCCATCACGGTGATGCAACGACGGCCGTTGCGGTGGGTCATGTTGTCGTGTTGGAAACGGGGATGGATTTCGGCCACTTGGCGCAAAGGCACCCATGTGCCAGGAAGTGCGGTGGGCACTAGCATGTCGCCGATTCCCTCATAGTCGATGTCGTGCAAGCCTTCAGTATAGATGGTCGTGGGTAGGTTGTAACCACTTTCCCACATCGAGACCATTTTGTTGCCCGAAAGGGCACTCGAGAGGTAGACCGAAAGCACGGCTTGAGTCACGCCAAGGCGGTTGGCTTCGTCTATGTTCAAGTCCACTTCCACGATCTCTTCAGTGTCGTCATAGTCGGAATGGACGAAAAACAGCTCGGGATTTTGCTTCAAGCAGGCAACGAGTGAGTCCTTGATGGGCTCAAGCTTGTCGTAGCTGTCGCCCATGATGTAGTATTCCACGGGTGCATTCACCACCTGATAGTCCATCTGCTTGAAACGGATTTGCGCCAACGGGAAGTGGTTTTCGTATTTCTGCGAGTACTCTTTCATCATCTCCTTGGTGGCTTTCTCCGATTCGGTGATGACGATGAATTGTGAATAAGCCGAGGTGGGCATGGGTTGGGGTGAGTAGGTGATGTGGAACCGTGGCGAGGCCATGCCGAGGAATGTGGTGACGGATTTCACGCGCTTGTCGGCCAATAGGATTTTCGTCAGAGAGTCGGACACGGCAGCAGTTTCTTCGAGCGAACTGCCGGCGGCGAGATGGACCTCCACGGCAAAGCTGTCGCGCTCGGCTTTGGGCAACATCTGAATATTGATGCGAGTGAGGAAAAACACGCCGATGGCCACGGATATGACAGATACGATGATGGTACCCCATTTGTAGCGGAAGCAGAGGTCGAGGAGTTTCTTGTAGGATTTTTGAAGCGCGTTGAAGAACTTGGCTTGGATTTTCTCAAACTTTGAACGTTTGTTGGGATTCGACGGACTGATGATTCTAGCCGAAAGGTAGGGAATCACCCAAATGGCATATAGGAAACTGCACGACAAGGTGATGAAGATGGCCCAAGGGAACATGCCTATGAAATCGCCCATGTTGGTGCCTTTCATCAACGACAGCATGGGGAAGAACATGAAGGAGATGGAGCAGGTGGCGATGAGCATGGAAGTCATCAGGCTCTTGGTGGAGACGGCGGCGGAATACCAACGGGAATGGCCCGAATTGAGCATGTCGGTGTAGCCGTCGATAACCACGACTGAGTCGTCAACGATCATGCCGAGCACGACGATGAGCGCAGCCAAGGTGACGGTGTTCAACTCGATACCTAAGAGGTACATGATGGCCCATGCCGCCGCGATGCAGACAGGCACCGAGGTCGAAGAGACCAAGGCGGTTCGCAAGGGGAAGAGGAACAGCATCACCAGAATGACGATGATGATGGCCTCGATGAGGTCATTCAGGAAGGAATGCACCGACTTGTTGACCACCACGGGTTGGTCGGTGATGCGGTGCACTTTGATGTCGGGTGGCGCCGTGGCAAGGAAGGTCTCAATCTCTTTGTTGACTTCATCGCCGAAGGCTACCACGTTGTGCCCCGGTCGCATCTCCATGGAGAAGATGAGGCATTGGTTGCCGTCAACAATGCTGTCGGAGTATTGGATGTATTGCGACGACTCTTGATAACGGCGTTCCAGCCGGGCTACGTCGCGCAGGCGGATGACCTGTCCCGTGACGGGGTCGGAGAAGACAATCAGTTCCGATAGTTCAAAGATGTCGGAGTAAGGGACATTCACATGGATGACCGCCGAACCGTCATGGTTGTCGGCCTTGCCGGTGATGGTTCGTAGGCTGTGGGCGGCCAATTCTGCCGTAATCATTGAAGGCGACACTGCGTATTGGGTCATACGGGTGGGGTCCATATAGATGGCGATTTCTTCCTTTTGCTCGCCCACGATTTTGATGTTGCCCATCGTTTCGATGTTACGAAGGCGTTCCGAGAGACGGTCGGCAAAGTCGCGTAGCTCGCGAGGCGAGCGTTGGTCGCTCTCAATGGCAAGGAGCAGGGAAGAAGCGTTGCCGAAGTCGTCGATGACCGCTGTGGTCAATACGCCTTGAGGCAAGTCGGTCTTTTGGAACAGTTCCAGTCCTTGGCGCATGCGAGACCAAGTCATCTTGGCGTCTTTGGTGTCGTTGACCAACGAGACGAAGACCAGCAAAACGCCATCTTTGGATTGTGAATAGGTCTTTTTCTTGTTCACGTCACTGAAGGTGAACAGGTATTGCTCGACGGGCTTGGCCACACGTTGTTCGATTTCGTCGGCGGTGGCACCGGGATAGATGACGGCCACCACGCCAATGCGGATGGTCACGTCGGGGAACTCGTTTTTCTTGAGTTTGGGCAAGGAGATGAAGCCAAACACGACGATGATGGCCATGAAGAAGAACACGAGTTTGTAGTTCCTCATCGCCCCTTCAACAATATTTCTTTTTTTAGCCATAGTTTTCGTTTTTTTTGACTCGGAACTTCGGGAAGCTGAGACTTCGGGACGATTTAAGCGTCTCGCAGTCCCGTAGTCCCGCAGTCTCGTAGTCACATGTTCTTGATTTTATTCATTTCCAAATAGTTAAAACGAAATTTTGGCTCCGTTGTAGAGTTTCTGGTAACCCACCGTGATGATGGTGTCGCCGCTTTCGAGGCCGCTTTCGACCACCACACCGTTTTTCACAAAGCCACCCACCTTGATGTTGCGGCGGTAGGCCTTGCCGTTTTTGACGGTCCACACGTCGGCGCCTTCAGGCATGGTCAGCACACAGGAGGAAGGAACCACGATGCCCGATGCCTCCGAAAGCGAGAGTTTGATTTTGGCCACCATGCCAGGAAGGATGTCCTTGTCATCGACGGGCACTTTGGCTTTGATGGTATAGGTGTGCCCCATGGGATTGGAGACAAACGACTTGTCGATAATCTCGATGGTCTTAGTCAAGTTGTCCATACCGGGGAAGGTGGCTTCGGCCGTGTCGCCCACCTGGATGATGCCGATTTCTTTTTCGGGAACGGAAAACTCAACGATCATCTTGTTCATGTCGATGATGCGGCAGAATGGGGTAGTGGGGAGCATGTTTTCACCCGTAGTATGCTTGTCCATGCTGATGAAACCTTCTTGTGGCGCAATCAAAGTACATTCATTCAGGTGCTTGCGGGCGGTGATTTCAGTTTGTCTGGCTTTTTCGAGGTCGGTTTCCATCTGTACCCATCGCACGTCGGGGATGCCACCTTCGTCGTGCACTTGCTTCAGGCGGTTATAGCCGTCCTCGGCTTGGTTGAGGGTGGCAAGGGCCGCATCGTGGATGCTTTTGGCTGATGTCGCGTCAACACGGGCGATGACAGTGCCTTTTTTGACATGTTGCCCGTTTTTGACATAAACACCCGTCAATTTGCCGCCCATGGCAAAAGAAACTGGAAGTTCCATCTCGCTCTTGGTGGTGCCAACATAATTGCGTAAACTGTTGTCGTCGGTTTGCGAGATGACACTAATTTCGACAGGAAGGATGGGGTCGAAAGTTTGCTTTTGTGCTTTCTTTTTGCCGCATCCTATCAATACTAATGCGGATAATGCGATGAGTAGTAAAGTGTTGTATTTCATATTCTTATTATATAATGTTTCAAAAAGCGGTTACAATTTCATCGTCAAACTGATGCGGTTTCTGTTCACATCCACTTCCAAGACCTTCACGCGTACCTTCTGGTTAAGATGTACCACCTCATTTGGGTCTTTGATGTAGTGGTCGGCCATTTGGCTGATGTGAACGAGGCCGTCTTGGTGCACGCCGATGTCGACAAAGGCGCCGAAAGCGGCGATGTTGGTGATGATGCCGTTGAGGGTCATGCCTGTGCGCAAGTCGTTGATGGTGCGGATGTTTTTGTCGAACTCGAAGGCTTCGAAGGTCTTTCTAGGGTCGCGACCGGGTTTGTCCAACTCGGTGAGGATGTCGTTGATGGTCTCCAAGCCGAAATGCTCTTCTACAAACTCCTCCGGCTTGATTCGGGCGATGAGTTCCTTGTTACCGATGAGGTCTTTCACTTTCACGCCCAGTTTCTTGGCCATTTTTTCCACGATGTGGTAGCTCTCGGGGTGGACGGCACTCTGGTCCAAGGGGTTGTCGCCGTTATGGATGCGCAGGAAGCCGGCACATTGTTCGAAGGCCTTGTCGCCGAGACGCGGTACGCCATAGAGCTGTTGGCGCGTCTTGAAACCGCCAATTTCGTCGCGGTAGTGGACGATGTTGTAAGCCAAGGTTGGTCCGACGCCACTGACATACGACAGCAGTTGTTGGCTGGCGGTGTTGAGCTCCACGCCGACGGCGTTGACGCAACTCTCCACGGTCTGGTCGAGGCTCTCGCCGAGTTTCTTCTGGTCCACATCGTGCTGATATTGTCCCACGCCGATGCTCTTCGGGTCGATCTTCACCAACTCGGCCAGCGGGTCCATCAGTCGGCGCCCGATGCTGACCGCGCCACGCACGGTAATGTCGTAGTCGGGGAACTCGTCGCGAGCGATTTTGGAGGCGGAATAGACCGATGCGCCACTCTCGCTCACCATCACGGCCATCAGGTCGCGGTCGAATTTGATGCTGCGGATAAAGTCCTCTGTCTCGCGTCCCGCCGTGCCATTGCCGATGGCGATGACCTTGATGCGGTAGGCATCCACAAGGCTCTTAATCTTGCGCATGGCGCCCACCGTGTCCGACTTGGGTGGGTGAGGGTAGATGGTTTCATTGTGGAGCAAGGCGCCTGTCTCACTTAAAACCACCACCTTGCAGCCTGTGCGGAAGCCTGGGTCGATGGCAAGAACGCGCTTCTGGCCCATTGGGGCGGCGAGAAGCAGTTGTTTCAGGTTCTCGGCGAAGACACGGATGGCGGTCTCGTCGGCCTTCTCCTTATAATAATTGCGGATCTCGGTCTCGATGGAAGGCTCCAAGAGGCGTTTCCACGAGTCGGCGATGGCCTCACGTACGAGTTCCGACGATTCGTTGTCGTTCTTCAGGAAGATGCTCTCCAGTGAGTTCAGCACGAAGTCGTCATCCACCTTGATTTTCAGCTTCACCATGCCTTCTTCCTCGGCACGGAACAGGGCGAGGAGGCGATGCGAGGGCGCTTCGGAAATTGGCTCGCGGAAGTCGAAATACTGTTGGTAGGTCTTGCCTTCCTCTTCCTTGCCTTTGATCACGGCAGAGCTGATGTCGCCCTGGATATGGAAGATCTTGCGGATGCGGTTGCGCCCGTTGATGTTCTCCGAGACCCACTCGGCCATGATGTCCTTCGCGCCTTGCAGGGCTTCTTCGATGTCGTTGACACCCTTGCCTGCGTTGACATAGCGCGCAGCGAGGCGGTCCACCATATCCACGTTCTGCGCCATGATTTGTGCGGCTAGCGGCTCCAGGCCTTTCTCGCGTGCGATGGCGGCACGGGTGCGGCGTTTGGGTTTGTAGGGGAGGTAGAGGTCTTCCACCTCTTGCAAGGTCTTGGCGTTCAGTATCTTTTGTTCCAGTTCGGGCGTAAGTTTCTCCTGCTCGCGGATGGAGGCGATGACGCTCTCCTTACGCTTTTGGAGTTCGATGAGTTGTTCAAGGCGTTTCTGCACGGCAGCCACATTCTCTTCGTTCATCGTGCCTGTCATTTCCTTGCGGTAGCGGGCGATGAAGGGAATGGTGGCGCCTTCGTCGAAGAGGCGAATGACATTAGCCACATGATGTGCAGCCAGATAGAGTTCCTGTGCGATTTGCGGGGCGAAGTCTATGTTTTGCATAGTTTCAATAATTAAAGGCACAAAATTAAGGAAAAAAACAATGCGAAATGTGGAACGTAAATGTAGAATGCTGAATGTGGAATGTTGAATGTTGAATGCTGAATGGCGTTATCCTCATTCCGCATTCATAATTCCGCATTAACTTCGTTGAATCTTCGATTTCTGCATTCAAAAAAATAACTATCTTTGCAGCAAATTGAAACAATTATGTCCATATTAGTCTTTCTCTTTGGATTGTTGGCGGGCTGTCTTTTTGCAGTCATCGTCGGTTTGATTGGCTCGCACCGTCGCATCGGTTTTGGTTGGGCCTTCCTGCTTTCAGTGGTGACTTCGCCCATCATTGGCCTTATTGTGACATTGTGTACACCCAAGTTGGAAACCAAAGACCGCAAGTGGGGCTGTCTTGGTACGCTGATCGGTATAGCGATGTTGGTGCTTCTCGTTGTGGTGGTGCTCATGTTGTTGCCTGACTTGTACGAACAATTGCAGTCGTGGTTCCAATCCTTGAAGTGATATGATCAAAAACCTCATCTTCGACTACGGCGGTGTGCTCCTCGACTGGAACCCGCATTACCTTTACGACCCTTATTTCGGCGATGTGGACAAGGCCGAATGGTTCCTAACCAACATTTGCACATACGAATGGAATGCCCAGCACGACAATGGCAAACCCATTGCGGAAGGCGTTGCGGAACTCATCACTGAGCATCCCGAGTGGAAGAAGGAAATCGAGCTGTATTACGGCGAGTTCATGAAGATGATGGGCGGACAGATACCAGGCATGGAGGAGTATGTCAAGGAATTGAAAGCCAAAGGCTTCCGTGTGTTTGGCTTGTCCAACTGGTCGGAAGAAACCTTCTCTTTAGTGCGGCCGGTTTATCCTGTCCTCGACCTAATGGAGGACATGGTGATTTCGGGCATCGAGCGGGTGATGAAGCCCGATCCGAGGATTTTCCAACTGGCTTTGCAACGCTTCGGCATCAAGGCCGAGGAGACGGTTTTCATTGATGATAACCCGAATAATGTTGCCGCCGCGAATGCTTTGGGAATTACGGGGATACTGTTTGAGGGGAAGGAACAGCTAGAAAGGGATTTAACTGTGTTGAATACTTCGTATTTGCTTCGCAAAGAAATCTGTCAAAAATCATAATTAAAATCGTTCAAAATCAATATATTAATGAGAAATATTGCTGTGAAATATGTTATCCTTTCTTTATTCCTAGTCGCTTTTGCAGGGAACGCCTTTGGGCAGGAAACGGGATGGGAATTTGATCATTTGCAAGGCAAGGTTAAGACATTTGCTGAATATAATTATGAGTTTGACATTAGTGATTCAATCAACCACGACGAGTTCATGATGCGATTCTATCAATGTGGGTTTGATATCATCAGGATGATTCATTTTGGTGACAGTATTAAAACAGAAAGAAATCATAAATCTTGTGTATTGAAGGAGTATGATTCTTTGGGGTATTTTATAAAGTGGTCGTTTAGTTCTACTGGATATAATAATGAAACATATTATCAAAATGAATATGATAACCATGGCCAATTGTTGAGACAGATAATAATAGATGACGTTGATCCAGTTGATACTATTTCATTCCATTATGATTCAGTTGATAGGCTTATTGAGCATAGGTATAAGGATTATCTGTCTCAATGGGGATATGATTCAGAGGGGCGTGTAGTGGAATACAGATATACGGATGTTTTAATGGATTCAGTGCTTATCCTTGAAAAATATGATTATGACAAGGATGGTGTCTTGCGGAAGAAAGAGAGTTTTGATAATAGGGAGGAAGTTAATAGAAGTGAGTATTTCGAATACGACTCAAAAGGGAATGTCGTTTTTGAAAGGACATATGATTTGGGTACTGTTGAGCCGTGTTTCGAAAGGGAAACAAGTTACCAATACGATATGAATGACAGCATAATTGAAGAGATTCGGAGGGGGACGAGATGGGTCACTTCCCCGGTTAAAGATACCGTGTGGAAAGAGATAGACTCAACAGGACAAGTCGTTGAACGTTTTGGTATTACGGCCAATCATTCCAAAGTAAAGATGGAATCGCACTCTGTAAGAATAATTACTCGTAATGATAAAGGGGTCCCTATTAGAGAAGTGTATGAGGAATATGAGAGCAATTCCAGCGAACCTCGTTACATAATAATGAGGAATTATGATGAATTAGGACGAATTGTTGAAGAAGAACGGAAGGGAGGCTCTTATTCATGGTCATACAAAAAAAACTGGGAGTATTATAAGGAGACTGATTTATGGTCATATTTTGCAAGTTATTTTGGAGAAGACAAAGACTATGCATTTGACCACGAAAGTCTATTCTTCTATGACGACCATGGCAATTGTATAGCACACATACAATGGATGCCAGAATCGCAACTATATGAGTATTATTTTAGTGTGTATAGGTATGAGTATTACGAGTAAATAGTAATGCAAATTATTGATTTTGAATGATTTTGTAAACAGATTTTTGAACAATTTCTCGGCGAAGCCGATACCATAAAAAATGAAACTATGAAAATCCTCTCAGTCAATCAAATCCGCGAAGCGGACAAATACACGATAGAGAACGAACCGATCGATTCCGTCGATTTGATGGAACGTGCCGCTACAAGAGTCTTCGAGTGGCTCTATCGTCGCACGCCGCGCGATAAGACCATCAAGATCTTCTGCGGCATGGGCAACAACGGTGGCGACGGCCTCGTGGTGGCTCGACTGCTCAATGAGCAAGAGATTGTCCCTCGGGTGTTTATGGTGCGCTACTCGGATAAAATGAGCCATGACTGCGAGGTGAACTACTACCGCCTCGTGAACGAGACCAAGGTGCCGATGTTCGACATCCTCACCGAGGACGACTTCCCGAAAGTCTATGCCAACGATGTGGTGGTCGACGCCATCTTCGGCTCGGGCCTCAACCGTCCGCCGCAGGGCATGACCGCCGACTTGATTGCCTACCTCAACCAGAGCAAGGCCATCCGCGTGGCCATCGACATCCCCTCGGGCCTCTTCGCCGACGAGCCCAGCGCTATGGGCTTCATCTTCAAGGCCGACTATACGCTGACTTTCCAGAATCCCAAGTTGGCTTTCTTGCTGCCCGAAAACGACCCGTATGTGGGCCGCTTCGAGGTCTTGGACATTGACTTGCACCCGCGCTATTTGGAAGAGGTGGAGACCAACAACCTGCTGACGGTCAAGGCGATGGTGAAACCGATACTGCACAACCGCACGAAATACTCCCACAAAGGCACTTACGGCCACGCTTTGCTGATTGCTGGCTCTGAAGGCAAGACGGGTGCGGCTTTGCTGGGCGCGAAAGCCTGTCTGCGCACAGGTGTCGGCCTGTTGAGCGTACACCTGCCCAAGGTGGCCCAATTGCCTTTGCAGACCGCCATTCCCGAAGCTATGATTGACGGTGATGACTCCGAAACCTGCTTCTCGATGTTCGGCCATCTGGATGCTTATACAGCTGTGGGCGTTGGTCCGGGTTTGGGCAAGGCTGATGACACCGTCCGCGCCTTGAAACGCCTGATCCAAGAGGTGCAAGTGCCGCTTGTCATGGATGCCGATGCCTTGAACATCCTGTCCGACAACCCGACTTGGTTACCGTTCCTGCCCGCCAAAACGATACTGACACCGCATCCGAAGGAGTTTGAACGCTTGGTAGGGAAGACCTCAACCTCGTTTGAGCGTCTTGAGAAGCAAAGGGAACTGGCCACCAAATATAGCCTCGTCGTCATCGTGAAAGGCGCGCATACCACCGTCGCGATGCCCAACGGTACAATCTTCTTCAACACCACGGGCAATCCCGGCATGGCCACGGCAGGCAGCGGCGATGTGCTGACGGGCATTATCCTCTCGCTCTTGGCGCAACGCTATTCGCCCGAGGAAGCAGCCGTGTTGGGTGTGTATCTCCATGGCCTTGCTGGCGACCTCGCCGCCGACGAGGTAGGGCAGGAGGCTTTGATAGCTTCGGACATTACGGAGCATTTGGGAAAGGCGTTTGTGGTGTTGCGAGCAAAATAATTTTGTTTGTAAGACAAAACAATATTTAAATAATTGTATTTTTGCATTTTAATTGTCTTATTTTAGAGTGTCTTATGAATCATTAAAGTTTTGTGTTTATGAAAAATAGTATTGTATTATTTGTTTGTTTATGCATGTTGTTTGCTGGATGCAAAAAAGATGATGTTGACAATTCTGATTCATCCAATGAGGATCTGTCTTTTTTGATAGAAACTTATTCTCGTACGGAAGGAAATAATCATGTTTATGAGGATGTTAAAACTTATGATGGACATAAGATTATTGATCATAGGTATTATAGGGATGGGCAATTATGGACAGAAGACAAAAATTATTCTTATGATGGCTTAACTCGGAGTTGGGACGGCTATTCATATAGTTATAGTTTTGAAAGTGGAATTAATTATGAAGAGTATTCTTTACGTCATTATAGTTATGAATACTTAGATAATACCTTTTTGCGAACGAAGCATGGCATTGAGGAGTATTGGCATTATCACAATCATGAATATCAGAATTACAGATACAATGAGTTTTTTTATGAACGTGATGGAGTAAAACTTGTTAATTATAAGTGTTTTACGAATGGTATTCTTACACAAGAGGTTGATGATTATAGTTATGACGGGTTGAACTGCTCTTTTTCTAGAAAAAAATATTCTGATACTGGGGATTTGGTCAGCGTGCAAAAATACGAGTATCAATATCTTGATGAAACGTATTTGCGGCATAAGGTCATAAGATATACGACGGAATATGTTGATGGTTCTCCAACGGAGGTTTATTTCAAAAGCGTTCAATATGATGGAAAGAAGCCAATCGGTTATAAAGTTTTTAAAAATGGCACATTGAGAGAAGAAGGTAGAGACTATATTTATGATGGATTGAAGTGTTATTATAAAGTGGATTATTATAGAGATGGAACACTAGACTACACTTCTTCTTGTGAGGTGCATTATTTGGAATGATGTAGCTGTTATAATGATTAAAACCACCGTTTCGAACCGCGAGATCTGGCGCATCGCTTATCCCATCATGTTGGGTAACTTGGCACAGACCATCATCACCTTCACCGACACCGCTTTCTTGGGTCACCTCGGCACCATCGAGCTGAGTGCCTCCATGATGGCGGGCTTGTATTACTTCGTCTTCACCACTTTGGCGATGGGCTTTGCCATCGGCATACAGATTTTCATCGCGCGGCGTTACGGAGAGGGTAACTTCAGCAAAATCGGCGTTGTGTTTCAGCATGGTGCTTTGTTTGTGTTGGGTTTGGGCATCTTGCTGTTCAGCATCTTGTTCTTCTTCAGCCATAGGCTGTTGCATGTCATCATAGAGTCGGAAAATATCTATGCGGCGGCGAGCGAGTACCTGAGATTCAGGCAGTTCGGCATCATGTTCGTGGTGTTTAACTTCCTGTTCCGCTCCTTCTATGTCGGCATCAGCAGCACACAGGTTATTACCTTCTCGACCATCATCATGGCGGTGGTCAACATTTTCTTCGACTGGGCTTTGATTTTCGGTCATGTTGGCCTGCCCGAGATGGGTATTGGAGGTGCGGCTTTGGCCTCGTTGTTGGCCGAAATCACGGCGTTTTTCTTCTTCTGGATTTACACCTACATCAAGATACCGCATGAAGAATACGGCATGTTCCGTTGGCACAAGTGGCAGCCCGCCTTGATGGGCGACATCCTCAAGGTGGCCTTCCCGAGCATGATACAGCGACTGTTCTCCTTCGGTGCCTGGTTCATCTTCTTCGTCATGATTGAAAAGATGGGGGAGATGGCTATCGGAGTCTCGTCGGTGGTTCGTAGCACCTATATGATCCTCATCATTCCTGGTATCGCTTTCTCATCAACGGCCAACACCCTGACGAGCCGCATCATCGGCGAGGGCAAGAGCAACGAGGTGATGTCGAGCGTATGGAAAGTGGTGAAAAACAGTTTCTTGTGCTCGTTGGTTTTGGTCGTCATTGTTGCAATCATCCCGCATCTCGTCCTTCAGATTTACACAGACGACATCGCCTTGGCGCAGGCGGCCATCCCTTCGGTGTATGTGATCTGTGCCGCCACTTTGTTGGGCGCTTTCTCCATGACTTTCTTCGAGGCTGTCTCAGGCACGGGCAATACCACGGCGGCCATGGCCTTGGAGTTTGGCATCCTCATCATCTACATCATCTATGTCTTCCTGATGTCGAAGACCTCCACCATCGCTGGCGTGTGGACCGCCGAGTGGGTTTATAACATCCTCATAGGTCTGATTTCGCTGGTGTATATTTGGAAGGCGGATTGGGTGAGGAAG
Source organism: uncultured Bacteroidales bacterium (assembly GCA_900318265.1). Taxonomy (GTDB): domain Bacteria; phylum Bacteroidota; class Bacteroidia; order Bacteroidales; family F082; genus Limimorpha. The sequence goes on from ONKA01000015.1 coordinate 16,849, forward strand.
AGGATTTAGAGCAAACAACAACTCATCTCAACTGCACTCGAACCGCCAATGGCCGATGGTCGGATGCCTCGGGCTCGTCGATGACATGCGAGTCGATGGCTTCAGCACGGCCGTTGAACACGCCGACGTAGTCAATGCACTCTGTCGGCTCGTCGGCAGGGTAGGTGGCCTCTTCGCCAGAAAAGATAGTGAAATACTGCGTCATCACCTTGAGCAACTCCGAGTCAGGGGTGTCGTTCCAATCACCGGCAAGAAGGAACGGCTTCTGCCATCGTTGGGCCTCCTCAACGATGAGCGGGACCGATGCCAAGCGTTGCGCCTCGTCGAGGTCGAGATGGGTGCAGGCAATTACATAATCTTCCAACTCTACTACCAAAAGCACTCGGGACTCTTCACCGGGCAAGGGAATGCGTTTGGTACTCACTGGCATCTCGCGAGTGAGGATGCCCACACCATATTGGCCGCCATCATACTCGATGGCAGCGCCAAACACTTGATGATAACCTGTACGGCTAGCCAACTCGTCTAGTTGGTCACGATGTTCGCTTCGTCCCGTCATGCTGTCCAGCTCTTGAAGGGCTACCACATCAGGCTGTTGTTGGACAATCACAGCGGATGTTCGGTTGTAGTCCACAACCAGGTCCATGCCCGCGCAATGGCGCACGTTGTAGCTCATGATTTGCAGCTGCTGGTTTTGCCCAGTTGAGGTCAATACCATACCCAACAGCAATACTATAAAAACGACTTTCTTTCTCATATTTGGATGGCGTTTTTCTGCGTCAAAGATATAAAAAATCCTAAAAATGAAGAAAAACTGCATTTTTAACAAAGATTTAGACTCTTTTGTTGTTTATTGTAAACCAATAACATACCCGACAACAAACGACAACAAACGACTACTGTCGACTACAAACGTTTAATCAACGGCTTACTCTTGACAGACTCCGTTACTTTGCAGCATCAAAATCGAAAGTGCTATGACGGACAAGAAACCATTCGACAAAGAACAATCAATCAAGATTCCATTTTCGGAATTGGTGGAACTGATTAATCAAAAATGTGACTACAAGTTTGCCATCATTGACAACGAGGTGGATGAAGAATTAATGCTTTTGGCCAAAAAGGAAGGAATAGACTTGACGGGCTACAAGCATGTGATAGAAACGAGCGGGACTAGTCACTCGCAAAACAGACACGGTGAGAATAGTAAAGATAGGGAGCTATTGACAGTGGAAGATTATTTCCTTATCCCGTATATTATCAAAAACCGAGATGCGGTGATTATTTCTCCATCTTTGACAAGAATACACAAAAACAGAGTATTCATTTACGAAAAGAAGATTGGTAATCAATATGTCTATGTGGAAGAAATCAGAAGAGGAAGAAACAAGAGTTTGGCTTTTCAATCCCTTAGAAAGAGAAAAGCCCCCGAATAGGAGGCTTTAAAGCGTTATCGCGGAGGGTGTCATGCCGAAGCCAGTCCCTTACGTCTTGATAGTCCGCTGTTTTTCTATCCGTTTCCGCGACCAACTATCTGCAAAAATACAACTTTTTCATAATACGCAAGTCTATTTGAGAAAAATAACCAAAAATAACGTCATCATGTCAAAAATTACTATCTTTGTCCCTTATTAATGAACGCGCAAAGCGAATTTGAATCTTTGAATTTTAAATCTTTAAATCATCTTAAATACTAACTAATTAAAACCCCCACAATCATGACTACAGAAAAAACACAAGAAGAAGCTGCATAACATTGAGAAGAGCTTTGGCAAGGGAAGCATCATGCGTCTGGGCGCCGAGGCCGAGAAGATGGAGAGCATCTCCACCGGCTCCATCGGCCTGGACTACGCCCTCGGCGTGGGCGGTCTGCCGAAAGGCCGTATCATCGAGATCTATGGTCCCGAGAGCTCCGGTAAGACCACGCTGGCACTCCATGTCGTGGCAGAGGCCCAAAAGAAGGGTGGTATTGCCGCTTTCATCGACGCTGAGCATGCCTTCGACCGTTTCTATGCCGCTAAACTCGGCGTGGACGTGGAGAACCTCCTCATCTCACAACCCGACTATGGCGAGCAAGCCCTCGAAATCGCAGAGAACCTCATCCGCTCAGGCGCCATCGACGTCATCGTCGTCGACTCCGTGGCTGCCCTTACGCCCAAGAGCGAGATTGAAGGCGAGATGGGCGACAGCAAGATGGGTCTCCAAGCCCGTTTGATGAGCCAAGCCATGCGTAAACTCACCGCTACCATCAATAAGACGGGCTGCGTCTGCATCTTCATCAACCAGCTGCGCGAGAAGATCGGCGTGATGTTCGGCAATCCTGAAACGACCACGGGCGGCAATGCCCTGAAGTTCTATAGCTCTGTGCGTATAGACATCCGCAAGATCAGCCAGATCAAGGACGGTGAGAACGTCATGGGTAGCCGCGTGAAGGTGAAGGTCGTCAAGAACAAGGTGGCCCCGCCGTTCCGCAAGGCTGAATTCGACATCCTCTATGGTGAAGGCATCTCGCGTTCTGGTGAAATCGTTGACCTCGGTGTGGAGATGGGCATCATCAAGAAGAGCGGCTCGTGGTTCAGCTACGGCGACTCCAAGCTCGCCCAAGGCCGCGACTCGGTCAAGAAACTCATCGAAGACAACCCGGAACTCGCCGACGAACTCGCAGCCAAGATCTTCGAGGCGTTGGAGAAGAGTGAAGAGTAATTTGGCTTCTGGCCTTTGGCCTCTGGCTTCTGGCAGCTTAATTGAGAGGGAAGTTATACCTTCTATTGAAGCTGCCAGCAGCCAAGAGCCAGTAGCCAGTAGCAAAACAAAAACAACAATGAAAAACAAATCCATCCTATTCCTTGGCCTGTTGCTCGCCCTCTTTGCCTGCGACAACACACCGAAACCTGAACCAGACAACACAGTCAAGGAACCCACGACTACCTTCACTGTGAATGAGGCCATCCAGCTGATTTCCGATTCCATTGTCATGGACAGCATGAATGCGAACCTCTATATACACCGTGCCAAGGCCTATTTTGCCAGTGAGCAAATCGGACAGGCCATGGTCGACATCAACAAGTCGCTGCAACTCGACCCCAATAATGTGGAGACCTACCTCTTGCTCGCCGATGTGTACTATGCCTTGGGTGACCAGGACAATATCGCCTCGACGCTGAACAAGGCGGTGGAAATCAACTCATTGGATGCGCGTCCGTTGGTGAAGTTGGCCGAACTTAACCTCTTGCAACAGAATTACAACCTCGCTTTTGCCTACGTTGACAAGGCTTTAGGCCTTGCCTCGTACAACCCCAAGGCATATTTCGTGAAAGGCATGTGCTATATGGTATCGAAGCAAGACACAGTCAACGCACTGAGGAACTTCCAACTGGCCTCGGAACAGGACGCGAACTTCTACGACCCCGTCGAGCAAATCAGCCGTATCTATGCCGTACAGCAGCCGCCATACGCAATGGATTATCTGCGCAAGGCACAACAGCAGTTCCCGGATATTCCGACACCACGCTATGAGTTGGCAATGTATCTCCAAAGTCATGGCGAGCCAGAGGAAGCCTTGGCGCATTACGATACGATTTTGATGAAATATCCTTATAATTACATCGTACTGTTCAACAAAGGCTACGTCAATTACGTCTACCTCATGGATAACGAGGCTGCACTGGAATATTTCAATCGTGCCTTGACCATCAATCCTGCCTACATTGACGCCAAATACAACAAAGGCCGTGTGTTGGAACAGATGGGCGACTATGCACAAGCCACTGAGATTTACAAGGACGTGCTTAAGACCCAACCTGACTATAAGTTGGCCATCGACGCCCTCAAACGCGTACAAAACCAAGAAACTGAATAAAACCACCGAATCATGCTCCAAGTTTATTGCATCAACAACAAGACGACGAAAGAGTTCAAGGAAGGCACGACTTTGCTTGAGATGCTGTCAGAGTTCGAGTTCGACAGGCCTTATCCCATCGTTTCAGCTAAGGTCAACAATGTGTCGCAAGGACTGAAGTTTCGCGTCTACAACAGTCGCGACGTTGAATTCCTTGACCTCACGCACCACACAGCGCGTTTGGTATACTTCAGATCCTTGGGCTTCCTGCTCTACAAGGCGGCTCAAGACCTTTTTCCAGGTAGCAAGCTGAACATGGAGCACCCTATTTCCAAAGGTTTCTATTGCCGTATCAAGAAAAGCGATGGGGAAATACTTAATGGCAATGACATCGCTGCATTGAGACTGCGGATGAGGAACATAGTGTCCGACGACATACAGTTCCACCGCCACGAGGCGCGCATCGAGGACGCCATCGACATGTTTGGCAAGATGGGACAGCAGGATAAGGTGAAACTGTTTGAAACCAGTGGGAAAGCCTATACCGATTACTACACCTTGGAAGACACGGCGGACTATTATTATGGTCGCCTGGTGCCTTCTACGGGTTATCTCAACATCTGGGATATCGAAGCCTATCGCGATGGCATCTTGGTGCGCATCCCTGACAGGGACTATCCTGACCGTCTTGCCGAGATGCAGGACCAGCCCAAGACCTTCGAGGTGTTTTCGGAGAGTCTGAAATGGAACGATATCATGGGGCTGAGCACGGTCGGCGACGTCAACCATGCCTGTCAAAACGGGATGGCACGCGAACTGGTGCAAGTGGCGGAGGCCTTGCAAGAGAAGAAAATCGTGCAGATTGCGGAGGAGATTGATCGTCGCTATCACAGCGAGAATCCTGTACGGCTGGTGCTCATCACTGGACCGAGCAGCAGCGGCAAGACCACCTTCTGCAGCCGTGTGAGCATCCAGCTGAAGGCCTGCGGACTGAAGCCCATCTCGTTCTCGACGGACGACTATTTCGTCAATCGTGTGGACACACCTAAGCTTCCCGATGGCACTTACGACTTCGATAACTTTGATACTGTCGACCACGCTGCTCTTGAGCGTGACCTACTGGCCTTGCTGAGAGGAGAGGAGATAGAAGTGCCTGAGTACAACTTTGTGACGGGTATTCGTGAATACAACGGCAAGAAGTTGCAACTGAAGCCAGGCTGCGTCTTGTTACTCGAAGGCATTCACGCCCTCAATCCCATGCTCACGGATCAGATTCCCGAGTCAACCAAGTTCCGTATCTTCATCTCCACCTTGACCAGCACGGCCTTGGACGATCACAACACCATCCCGACAGACGACAATCGCCTGTTGCGCCGTATCGTGCGCGACTACAACAAGGGTGCTTTCTCGGCTCGTCAGACCATCAGCCAATGGGCCAGCGTGCGTGCTGCCGAGGAGAAATGGATCTATCCTTTCCAAGAGAATGCTGATGTGATGTTTAATTCGGCCTATCTGCTTGAGTTCGCCGTCATGCGCAACCATGCCGAGAGCATTTTGGCCACCGTGCCGAACAACTGTCCCGAATACACCGAGGCGCATCGTCTGTTGCGTTTCCTGCATTATTTCACGCCTGTCTCCGACAAGGAGATTCCGGCCACATCCATGCTGCGCCAGTTCATCGGCGGCAGCAGCTTTATGTAAGAAGACGTGAGACTACGTGACTTCGGGACTTCGAGACGTAATCAAGTCCCGCAGTCCCGTGTCCCGCAGTCTCGGAGTCAAAAACAAAATATTAAACAATATGAATACTTTCGATCCCAAAAAAGTAAAAGACCAAGTCGTGCAATGGATTCGCGACTGGTTTGAAGTGAACGGAAAAGACTGTAACGCCGTCATCGGCATCTCTGGCGGCAAGGACAGCAGCGTCGTCGCCGGCCTTTGTGCCGAAGCCCTTGGCGTGGACCGCGTCATCGGCGTGACAATGCCCAATGGCGTGCAACCCGACATCGACGACAGCATGAAGCTCATCAACCACCTGGGCATCCGCTATTGCTGCGTCAACATCGGCGACACCTATAACACTTTGATTGCTGCCGTAAAGGAGCAACTTGGTACTTTGGATGCCGAGGTTAGCCGTCAGACCACGATTAACTTGCCGCCGCGTCTGCGTATGAGCACTTTGTATGCCGTCTCGCAGTCGATGAACGGCCGTGTGGCCAACACCTGCAACCTCTCCGAGGACTGGGTGGGCTATTCAACGCGCTATGGCGACGCCGCTGGTGACTTTGCTCCTTTGGGCGGTCTTACCGTGCAGGAAGTCAAGGCAATAGGGAAAGAGTTGGGGCTACCCATCGAGTTGGTGGAGAAGACGCCTTCTGATGGCCTTACCAACAAGAGCGATGAGGACAACCTTGGATTCACCTACGCCGTGTTGGACAACTACATCCGCACTGGCGTCTGCAACGATCCCAAGACCAAGGCCCTTATCGATCACAAGCACATCACCAACCTCTTCAAACTGCAGCCGATACCGCATTTCGAGATGAAGTGAAAAACATAATTGTCAATTATCAATTATCAATTATCAATTGGAATGTTCTCTTGTCCGATACAAATCCGCATGAGCGACCTCGACCCGTACAACCATGTCAACAACGGGGCGCAGTGCAACTTTTTCGACATGGGCCGGAGCCTCTATTTCGAGCATGTCTTCCAAGCCAAAATCGACTGGCTTACCTTCAAGTATGTCCTCGTCCATGTGGACTTGGACTTCCGCCATCCCGTGCTGTTCCACGACCCCATTGTTTGTGAAAGCCGCGTCCTCGAGATAGGCAACTCCAGCTTTAAGATGGAGCAGTGCCTGAAAGATGCGGAAACGGGTGAGGTCAAGACATTATGTCATGCCGTGGTAGTGTATTTCAACCGCGAAACAAACAAGTCGGAGCGGATTCCCGATGCTGACAGGGAAAAAATGATGCATGCCGACTAACCTCGTGTCGAAGACACGATACATTATTTACCCCACACCAGCGCAGCGCAGTGTGGGGACCAACCAACAAGAATAAAACTATGAAGAAAGTATCAATCCTCCTGGCCCTGTGCCTCGCTCTGACCTCCCTCAAGGCCCAAACCGAAGCTGAGCTGAATGCCTGGAACGACGTCAACGTCTATGAGATCAACCGTCTGTATCCCCGGACGAATGTCATCCCCGTTGGTGAACAATGGTCGCAATGCCTCAATGGCGACTGGAAGTTCCAATGGGTGGACTCGCCCTCAAAAGCGCCTGCCGACTTCTATAAGGAGGGCTACAATGCCTCGAGTTGGAAAACCATCAAGGTGCCGGCCAACTGGGAGTTGAACGGCTATGGTACGCCCATCTACGTCAATGTGGATAACGAGTTTCGTCCCAACGAGCCGCCTTTTGCCCCGACGGTGGATAATCCCGTGGGCTGCTATCTGACCGAATTCAACATCCCAGAAACATGGAAAGACCGCTTGACCTTCATCAACTTCGGTGCGGTGAAGTCGGCCTACTATGTTTGGGTGAACGGACAGTTTGTGGGCTTCACGGAAGATGCCAAGACCAATGCAGAGTTTGACCTCACGCCATACGTCAAGGTGGGGAAGAACACGTTGGCCGTCAAGGTCTATCGTTTTTCTAATGGCTCTTACTTCGAGTGCCAAGACTTCTGGCGCTTGAGTGGCATCGAGCGGGATGTAGTGGTGTATTCCAAACCCACGCTGAATGTTTACGACTATGAAGTCCATGCTGGTTTGGATGAGACTTATAAAAATGGCACGCTTAAGATTAATGTAAAGTTACAGAGTAGCACGGGTAAAATATTGAAAAATAGTAGATTGTATGTAGGTGTCCATAGAGATGCAGAAGGAGTAGATGTTTTTGGGCACACATGGTATGATATGTCAAAAAAACTTGATGAAGTCTCATTCGTTCTTGCAGATGATGGGTATTACTATGCAGATTTGGATTTGTCTGTTGATAGGATAGGAAAGGTGTTGCCTTGGTCAGCGGAAAGCCCAAAATTGTATGAATTGGATATTTTTTTAGAAGATAAGAAATGTAGACTCATCGAAAGGCTTTCTTCATACATTGGCTTCCGCACTTCGGAAATCAAGGATGGCAAACTGCTCGTCAACGGACAGTATGTATTAATAAAAGGTGTGAACCGTCACGAACACGATCCCTACACGGGTCATGTCATTAGCCGCGAGTCGATGGAACGCGACATCGCCTTGATGAAGCAGATGAATATCAACACGGTGCGCACCTGCCATTATCCTGATGATCCGTATTGGTACGAACTCTGCGACAAATACGGACTCTATGTTTGGGATGAGGCCAACTGCGAATCCCACGCACAAGGTTATGGAGAAAGGAGCCTCGCCAAAGACCCACAATACAAGATGATGATTTGGTCGCGCAACCGCAATATGCTCGAACGCGACAAGAACCATCCTTCCGTGATTATGTGGTCCATGGGCAACGAGTGCGGCAATGGCGTCAATTTCGAGTACACCTACGACTGGATGAAAAAACGCGACAAAACACGCCCTGTGACCTACGAAAGAGCCATTTACGACCGCAATACAGATGTCATTGGCCTGATGTATGCCAGTCCGAAGTATCTGCAAAAGTTTGTGGATGAAGGTCTTGACAAGGAGGGCAGACCTTTCATTATGGTGGAATACTGCCACGCCATGGGCAACAGCATGGGCGGCATGAAGGACTATTGGGACGTGATTGAAGCCAACGAGCAACTACAAGGTGGATGCATTTGGGACTGGGTGGACCAGAGTTTCATCGTCCACGACAGCGTGAAAGATATAGACTGGTTGGCCGTGGGCGGCGATTTCGGTCATGCCTACGGTGTGGGTGATGACGATGCTTTTTGCGCCAATGGTGTGGTTAGCAGCGACAGGACGTCGCACGCTCATGCCGCTGAGGTGAAGAAGGTGTATCAGCCCATCAAGTTCAAAGCCATCGACTTAAAGGCAGGAGAATTTGAGGTGAAAAATTGGAATGCCTTCAAGAATGCTTCTGAATACAATTGCGATTACACCATCTTCTCAGCAGAAAGAGAGCTGTTGAAAGAGAAACTTGACCTCAACCTCAAGCCTTACGAATCACAAAGGATTAACATTGAGCGCTTGCGTATTTATGGACATCCGGGCGAGGAGTTTTTTGTGCGTTTTTCGGTGAGAGAGAAAGAGTTGCTGGGACTCGTACTTCCAGGGACTGAAATTGCCTACGATGAGTTTAAGCTAGATTGGCCGTCGGAAGAAAAACTGCCTTTGCCTCAAGGTAAACCGATGTCGTCGACGATTTCCGTGAATGGTGGTAATCAGTTTATTAATTGTGGAAATGACGATTTTCAAGTGGTGTTCGACATGAGTACTATGGAGATTGTCTCTTACGTCTTTAAAGGTACGGAATTCCTTGCTGGCAATATTAGAGACAACTTTTGGCGTGCGCCTACGCTGAATGATGAAGTGGATCCATGGGCTTTGCCCCGTTGGAAAAAGGCTGGACTGCAGCATTTGAGCAACAAGACTGCGCCCGACAAGACCCAGATGAAACAATGGACGAAGATGGAAGACGGCTCTTTATGTATCGTGGCTTCAAAAGAGTATCGTGATGCCCAAGGTGTACTACGAGTGATTGTCAATTCATTTTATCGTATTGATGGTAACGGCAACATCAGTATCACCAACCGCGTTGAGCCGATGGAGACGGTGACATCTTTCCCGAAAATCGGAATGCAGTTCCGTATGCCTTTGGATTATTCACATCTGGTTTGGTATGGCAAGGACAGGGAGAACTATCCCGACCGTCACGCAGCGGGAAATATGAACTGCTACCAGGCGGATGCTCTCGAATTGTTTGAACAACATGTTGTACCCCAGGACAATGGCAACCGTTCCGATACGCGTTGGTTCGCTTTGCATAACGACACCACCGAGCTGTTTGTCACCATGTCTGAACCTTTCAACTTCAGCGTTTACAATTATGACGATGACAACCTCACCGCCGCCCGCCGCATCAATCAATTGGAACCCAGGGATTTCCTCACGGTCAATGTGGACTACAAGCAAGCACCTCTTGGCACGGCCACTTGTGGCCCAGGTGTGGACGAAAAGTATGTGTTGGGCAATCAGGTGTATGAATACACGGTGATGTTTTGTCCTATCGATTGGGATCAGACTCCGGATGATTTGGGTCGCTACCAAGTGCCGAGTGCAGATTCCATAATGGTGCCGATGCCCGAAATCAAGGCGACGATGGCGGGGAAGGAGGACTTCCGTATGTACAACCGCCCGCTGACCATCTCCATGACTTGTGCCGACCCTGATGCAGAAATCCATTATACTACCGACGGCAGCGAGCCTACGATGAAGTCGCCTGTCTACAGCAAGTCGTTCATTATTCTCAAGACGACGACCATCAAGGCGAAAGCCTTCAAGAAAGGCAGCATACCTTCATTTGTCACTTTGCGTCAGTTCAACCGCTTGAACATCAAGAGCACGACCTTCGTCAACCCACCAGCAGAGCGTTATGGCAAGGATGCCGACATCGCCCTGATGGACGGCAAGAAAGGTGCTACTGGCGATTGGCAAAACGACTGGCTGGGCTTTGAGGGTGTCGACATGGAAGCCATCATCGAATTGGCCGTCCCGACCAAGATCAACACGGTGAAAATTGGTCTCGGTCATGAGCCCAACGATTGGGTGGTGTGGCCCAAAGGCGTGTGGGTGAGCTTCTCGTCCGATGGTGATGAATTCAGCGAATGGCAGCCGGCCGAGTTGCCTGTTTTCGATCGTCCCGACAAGATGCAAGGTTTCGGCCGTGTTGAAGCCCGACTCCATACCACAGGCAAGCAATGGAAATACGTTCGCGTGAAAGTGGAAAACCAAGGTGTCTTGCCCGACTGGCATCCCTATAAAGGCCATAAGGCTTGGATCATGGTGGATGAGGTGACGATTGAATGAAAAAAAGGCGCTCAACCGAGCGCCTTTTGTTTTACCATTCCACAGCCATTCGCTGCACTGGCATGGTCATGCATCGGGCGCCGCCGCCGCCGCGCGAAAGCTCGTTGCCTTCGAAGGCGACGATGCATTTCTTCACGTTGTTGAGGTTGACCCTATTGTTGGCCACATCGGAAGCGGTTACGATGTTGAAGCCAGCGTTGTTCAAAGCTTCCAAAGTGTGCTGGTTACGACCGTAGCCGATGAACTTGCCAGGCTCGAGGCAGAAGAAGTTGCAGCCGCTGTGCCATTGCTCGCGTGCAGCCCAGTCGTTGTTGCGGTTGCCGCAATACACCGGCTCCAAGTCGATGCCGACTTCTTTCAGTCCGGCAAGCAGGTCGGAGACCTCTTTGCCGATGGCTTTTTGTCCGTCGATAGTGATATGGAAGGTCTTGTATTTACTGTTCATGATGACGGGCTCGTAGATCATGCATCTGTCGACATCGAGCATGGTGAACACCATGTCGAGATGGATGAATGACTCGGGCTCCAAAGGCAGCTCCTGGAAGATGAGGTGTTTCACGCCCTCTTTGGTCTTCAGGTGCTCGACCAGTGCCTCCACACCATGCATGTTGGTGCGAGAGCCTAAGCCACAAATCACCACGTCGTCACGAATGATTTGCACGTCGCCGCCTTCCACCGTACCTTCGCCGTGGATGTCGTAGCTCAACACAGGGTTGACGACTTTGGTCTCAAACAAAGGATGGAGGTTATAGATGCTATTTAGGATCAAGCATTCACGGGCGCGCACCGTGGTGGCCATGTTGCTGATCATGATGTTGTCGAACATGGTGAATGACGCATCGCGCATGAAGAAGAGGTTGGGAATCGGCAGCAGGGCGTACGGGTCCTTGTTGATGTAGGTGACGTCTTCCAGACGGACACCCTCGATGAGCTGGCGGGAGAGCTCTTCGGCCGACAGCGACTTCAGGTAAGGTGCAAGGAAGCCTTTGTCCTCGGTCTTGCACACACGGTCGACCATGGCGTTTTTCACGTTCTCCATCTGCAGGATGTCGGTGAGCAAATCGCCAATCTCGTGCACTTCAGCCGCCTTTTGCAGCACCTTCTTGAAATAGTTGTATTCTTTTTGCGCTACTTGCATGTTCAAGATGTCGCTGAACAGGAAGGTGTGCGCGTTTTCCGGGGTTACTTTTTCCAGCTCCGGACCTGGAGTATGTACTAAAACGTGTTGGAGTTTTCCGATTTCAGAGTTGACACTGACTTTGATTCCTTCTTGTGAATCCATAAAATGTGTTTTGGTGAAACAATAAGAGCTGGCCTTGGCCACGCTCCAAAGATGGGTGCAAAATTAGGAAAAAACTCGGAAAGGCCAAAGAAAAAAGTGGAAAATCGGGTCGGAATTCTGTCTTACGGCCTACAATTCGCTGTCAATCATTGGATAGAGCGACGTCCTCGTCCATGTTGTAGGCCCTGAAACGCAGCTTCTCAGGCTGCTGTATGTTGAGGTAAAGCTCTTCGCAGTCGTTGGTGCCCCAATTTCCGGCTAAGGTGGCCTCTTTCGTTAAGACCTTGAGCTCGTCGATGAAGTCTTTGCGGGGGATACTGTAGGCACCAAGACTCATCAGATGCTCCGTTTCCTGCTGGCAATCGATGAGTTTGAAGCCATGCGACTGCAGGAACTGATGCAGGTGATAGAAGGCCACTTTGGAGGCGTCGGTGACGGTGTGGAACATCGACTCGCCGAAAAACACCTTGCCGATGGAAACGCCGTATAGCCCTCCGACCAACTCGCCGTCTTGGTAGGTCTCGAAGGAATGGGCGATGCCCAAATCGTGCAGCTCGCAGTAGGCCTCCACCATTTCGTCCTGAATCCACGTGCCGTCCTGGTCTTTACGTGGTGTCTCTGCGCAATGCAGCATCACCTCGCGGAAGTTGGTGTCGATGCGAACGTCAAACTTTCCTGATTTTATCGTACGTCTCAGCGACTTGCTCACGCGCATTTCGCCTGGACGGATGATGAGCCTCGGGTCGAGTGACCACCAGAGCAGGGGTTCGTCTTCGCTGTACCATGGGAAGATGCCGTTGGCGTAGGCTACCACGAGACGTTGGGGCGAAAGGTCGCCACCAAAAGCCAACAATCCGTCTTTATTGGCCCTGTCGGCAGGCGGAAAGAAGCAGTCGTCGTCGTTGAGTTGGTACAAAATGTTCATATCGGTGAAATCGAAGTGCAAAAATAATGTTTTTTTGAATGCGGAATTAGGAATGCTGAATGATAGAAAAGGTATTCAGCATTCCACATTCAGCATTCCGAATTAGTTTTTTCTCTATTTTTGTGCCTTCAAACAAGACTAATGCCTCGATATTTTATCCATCTGGCCTACAACGGCAGCCGTTACCATGGCTACCAGATCCAGCCGCACTCCGATAGCGTGCAGGCCACGGTGGAGCAATGCCTGAGCCTCAAATTGGGGCAGACGGTCTCCATCACGGGCTGCGGACGTACCGACACGGGTGTCCACGCCAAGAACTACTACGCCCATTTCGATGTCGAGAAGGCGATTGCTGCCCCGGAAACCTTGGCGCATCAGATGAATGCATTTCTGCCTGAAGACATTGTCATCTATCGCATTTGGCAGGTGGCGTCCGAGATGCACGCCCGTTTTGATGCCCTGTCACGCACATACCATTATTACATCACTCGCACGAAGAACCCCTTCCACATCAACGATGCCTATTTCCTTTATGGCGACTTGGATATCGCAAAGATGCAGGAGGCCGCTAATATCCTCTTTGAATATGAGGACTTTACGAGTTTCTCGAAGGTGCATACCCAAGTGAAGACCAACAACTGCAAGATCATGGAAGCCCGTTGGTTTGAGCAGGACGGCTTGCTGGTGTTCCGCATCAAGGCGGACAGGTTCCTCCGCAATATGGTGCGGGCCATCGTCGGAACTTTGTTGGAGATAGGGAAGGGGCGTATGACCTTGGAGGAGTTCCGCGCCGTCATCGAGCGCAAGGACCGATGCGAAGCCGGCACTTCTGTACCAGCGCATGCATTGTTCTTGGAAGAAGTAGAGTATAAATTCTAAAGTTATGTTTCAAAGAATCATCCGTTTTTGCGTTAAACTAGTCCAAAAATACCTCCCCGAGCCTTTCATCTTTGCCGTAGTGTTGACCTTGTTGGCTTTCATCATCGCCATGCCCGTATGTAAGCAAACTCCCCTTGAAGTGGTCGAGCATTGGGGCAACGGCGTATGGTCACTATTGGCATTCGCCATGCAGATGGCCTTGGTGCTGGTGACGGGTTCGGCTTTGGCGGCGGCACCTGCCATCAAGAAAGGCATCAGCGCCTTGGCGGGTCTGCCTAAGACACCTGCGGGTGCCATCGCCTTGGTGACGGGCATCTCGGCCCTGGCATGCTGGCTCAACTGGGGCTTCGGCCTCATCGTGGGCGTCATCTTCGCCAAGGAGATCGCCAAGAAGCTGAAAGGCGTGGACTATCGTCTGCTCATCGCCTCGGCTTACAGCGGCTTCGTGGTATGGCACGCCGGTCTTTCGGGTTCTATCCCGCTTACCATGGCATCGATGGAGTCTAATCTCGAGAAGGTTACCAATGGCACACTCACCCAACCCATACCTGTCAGTGAGACCATCCTGACCTATCAGAACCTTATCATGGTGGCGGTGGTCATTGTGGCCATTGTGGTGGTCAACGCGCTGATGCACCCCAAGGGTGAGCATGTGGTGACCATTGAGCCTTCGTTGTTGTTTGAGGAAGAGCCTAAGCCTGCGCCGAAGGCCACGACACCCGCCGAAAAGCTGGAAAACAGCCGTGTGCTCTCATGGATCATCGCTTTATTGGGCTTGACCTATCTGGTCATTAAACTGTTCATCAAGTGCGGCAGCTTCGACCTGGGTGCGGTCATCATGCTATTCCTGTTTTTGGGCGTCATTTTGCACGGCACACCTTTGGCCTACGTCAAGGCCTTCGGTAAGTCGGTGGGCGGTGCGGCAGGCATCTTGTTGCAGTTCCCGTTCTATGCCGGCATTATGGGCATCATCACGGGTGTGGGCGCGTCAGGCATCTGCTTGGGTGAAGTCGTCAGCAATGCCTGTGTCTCCATCTCCACGCCGAAAACATATCCACTGTTCACTTTCTTCTGTGCGGCCATCTTGAACATGTTCGTGCCCTCGGGTGGCGGTCACTGGGCCATCCAAGCGCCCATCATGTTCACGGCTGGTGCTGCCTTGGGCGTGGCTCCTGGCCTGACGGGTATGGCCATATCATGGGGCGACGCTTGGACCAACCTCATCCAGCCTTTCTGGGCTTTGCCAGCATTGGCCATTGCCAAGCTCAACGCCAAGGACATCATGGGCTTCTGCATCATCGACTTGTTCGTCACTGGACTAATTATCTGCGGAGGACTCTTGCTTTGGGCTTAACGTAAATCGAGCCGACTTGAAATGATTTTTTCTCCATGAAATTTGGTGTATTTCAATTCTTTTTGTATTTTTGTGCCAAAATCAGGTAGTTATGAAGATCATTACATTAGGCAAGACCAACTTGAAGGTGAACAAGAATGGTTTTGGGGCCCTTCCCATTCAACGCATCACCGAGAAGGAAGCCGTGTATCTGTTGCACAAGGCATACGACAACGGTATTAACTTTTACGACACGGCGCGCTTCTATACCGACAGTGAGGAGAAGATAGGTGCCGCCTTTGCCGACAGAAGGAAAAAGGTCATTATCGCCTCCAAGACGGGTGCCACCACTATTGAGGACTTTTGGAAAGATCTTCACACCACCTTGAAAAACCTCAAAACCGATTACCTCGATTTGTACCAATTCCATAATCCCGCCTATTGTCCGCGCCCGGGCGACAAGGAGGGCTTGTATGATGCCATGAAAGTGGCCAAGCGTCAAGGCAAGGTGCGCTTCATCGGCATCAGCAACCACCGCCAGAATGTGGCTTTGGAAGCCATCGAGCGCGATTGCTACGACACGCTGCAATATCCGTTCTCCTATCTCTCTTCGGAGGACGATCAGAAGATTGTGGAGGCATGCTTCAAGCACAATATGGGCTTCATCTGCATGAAAGCCTTGGCCGGCGGTCTCATCAACGACTCAGCCTTGGCATACGCCTTCCTCAACCAATTTGACCATGCTTTGCCTATCTGGGGCATACAGCGCGAAAGTGAGTTGGACGAATTCCTTTCGTATCAAGACCACGAGCCTGAACTGTCTTCTGCATCGTGGCGCAAGATTGAGAAGGAACGCGCTGAGATCTCAGGTGAGTTCTGCCGTGGCTGCGGTTATTGCATGCCTTGCCCGGCGGGCATCGAGATCAATAACTGCGCCCGTATGAGCCTCTTCTTGAAGCGTGCACCATATAGCGTCTACCTCACCGAGGAATGGGCCGAAAAGATGAAGATGATTGAGAAGTGCAAGCATTGCAACGCCTGTCACGAGAAATGCCCTTATGGCCTCGATACGCCGACGCTCTTGGAAAAGAACTATGAGGTATTCAAGGAGTATTGGGCGAAGAAACAGGCTGGGGAATTGTGATCTTTCTCACGCAGAATGCGCAGAATACGCAGAAATGAAAAACTCCGCTGTTCGATGAGCAGCGGAGTTCTTCGTTTTGCGGGTAGAGACGGTGTGACACCGTCTCTACAATTGTTGCATTATTTCAGCGGGCTGGGCGTGTGATATTCACGGGCGCCGAGTTCCTTGTCGAGCATGATCATGCCACCGATGTGGTCGCCGATCATCTTGGCTTGACGCACGAGGTCGCGGGCGTTCTCTTCCTCTTCCACCTGCTCGTCGATGAACCAGGCGAGGAAGTTGGCGGCAGCGCGGTCTTTGTCTTCGTCAGCGATGTCGCAGAGGTTGTTGATCATGGCGGTCACTTTCTTCTCGTGGGCGAGGGTGTCCTCAAAGGTGGCCAGGACGCTCTTCCAGCTGGTCTGCACCTTGGCGATGGGGGCCAGGACGACTTTCTCGTCTTGTGCGTGCAGGTAGTTGATCATAATGGCGGCATGGGCCTGTTCCTCAAGGAACTGGACCTTGTACCAATGGGCGATGCCATGGAAACCTTTGGCGTAGATGTCTTGCGACATGCTCAGATAGAGATAGGCCGACCACATTTCAGCATTGATCTGGTCGTTAATGGCCTTTGCTAATTTTTTGCTAATCATAGTGTTATTTTTTTTAATGCGGAATGAGGAATTAGGAATGCTGAATGTACCTACCGGAGGCCATTCCGCATTCTGCATTCCGCATTCCTAATTCATATTTATTCAAAGTAGCGTTTGTACAGTCCTTCAAAGCCTTTGCCGTGGCGGGCTTCGTCTTTGGCCATCTCGTGGACGGTGTCGTGGATGGCGTCGAGGTTGCGCTCCTTGGCCACGCGGGCGATGCGCATCTTCTCTTCGCAGGCTCCACATTCGGCGATCATGCGCTTGTAGAGGTTGGTCTTGGTGTCCCACACCACGTCACCCAGAAGTTCGGCGAACTTGGCGCAGTGCTCGGCCTCTTCGAAGGCATAGCGTTTGAAAGCCTCGGCAATTTCGGGATAGCCTTCGCGGTCGGCTTGACGGCTCATGGCCAGATACATGCCGACTTCTGTGGCCTCTCCCATGAAGTGTGCGTTGAGGTCCTTGATCATGTCGTCGCCCGTGCCTTTGGCGATACCAACGACGTGTTCGGTGACGAAATTCAGGGCAGCGCTTTCGTCGACGACTTTCCATTCAACGATTTGCTTGCATTGAGGGCAGCGCTCAGGGGCTTCCTCACCTTCGTGTACATACCCACAGATGGGGCAGATGAATTTTTTCTTCATAGATGTTCTGTATTTAATGATAATGAGTTAGTTGTTCTTGACGGATAGAAACGCAAAGATAGGGTTTTTATTACACATGGCGTGACTTATTGAAAAAAATCTATTGAAAGTGCTTTATGCCTTATGATTCAATGAAATAGTCGCACGCGACCCGGTCTTTCCTGACCTTTTTACAGTATTGGCTTATCTGTTGGTGCAACGGATGGTTCTTGTAACGTTCCATTGCCTCAAAGGAATGGAATGTTGCCGTCAGCACAGCGTCGTAGGCCGCCGCCGAGTCCTTGCAGTTGATGCCCACCTCAGCGCTGAGCAGCTCGGGAATCTGTCCTACCAAGGTTTCCAAGTGGTCCTTCATCCATTGCGCGTTTTCTTGGCGAGTGCGTCCTTCGGCCTCGTCGAGGAATTTCCACATTACGATGTGTTTCAAAACTTTTGTCATGGCGATTGTTGTTGATGCCGCAAAAATACTCCATTTTTGTTGTATTTGCACAGGATTTTGTTTTATCTTTGCAAATTATTTTCCCATATAGACCAATCGATATGTTGAATAGAAGATTTCTGAGAGTCAAGGCGTTACAATCAATTTACGCCTATCATCAATCCGAAAGCTCCAACTTGCCCCAAGCCGAGAAACTATTGCTCGCAGGGGTTGACGATTTATACAAGCTCTTTGTTTATCAGCTTTCTTTCTGGGTCGAAATCAGGCAGTTCGCCGAACGTCGTATCGAGGAAAACAAGCAAAAGCATTTCCCGACTGAGGAGGACCTGAATCCCAACATGAAGTTTGTCGACAACAGGATCCTCAAGGCTTTGGACGAGAACCAGCATTTGAACAAACTCGTTGATCAATACAAAATTGACTGGACCGACTCTCGTGAGGACTTCATCCGCCAGATGTTCGTGAAACTGACGGAGACGCCTGAATACCAAGAGTATATGAACAACGGAAAGGACGGTTTTAGCGATGACAAGCATTTCTTGGTCACGGTGATTGACACATACATGCCTGAGAATGGCTTGCTATACGACTATTATTCCGACCGTGACTTGTCGTACAACAGCGACTATCAGTTGGCCATCTATCTGCTTTGGAAATATATCAGCGAGTTGCCAGCCGATTTCAATGCCAATAGCATGCTGCCACCGGTGTTCAAGGACGAGGCTGAAGACAAGGCGTTTGTGGTTAAACTGTTCGAAAAGACCATTCTTCATGCCGACGAGTACATGGAAATGGTGAAGGCCAACATCTCCAATTGGGACTACGATCGCTTGGCCTTGATGGACAAGATATTGATCTTCATGGCCATGACTGAGTTTATCGAGTTCCATTCCATTCCCGTGAAGGTCACCATCAATGAATACATTGAAATATCCAAGTTCTATAGCACGCCTGAGAGCCGCCGTTTCGTCAACGGCATGCTTGATCGCCTTTCGACAGAACTGAAAGAGAAGGGCAGGCTGGTGAAGACGGGCTTGGGATTGGTGGACAAATAATTGCACATCAGCGCAATAATAATGAAATTGGTGCCGTTATCCTACAAATATGAATCTATGAAACGAACTATCTACGTTATATGCTCTTTGGTGCTGTCAGTCCTCGCATTGCAAGCCAATGCACAAGTGAGCAATGGCTTGTATCGTGCTTTGACAGATGCCAACTCGGCCCGTGTGGTGGCTTTGGGTGGACTGCCGTTGCCCGTGCATGACGGCGATCTACAGACGGCTGTGTTCAATCCTTCGGCCATCTCGCCCGAGATGAACAACCAACTGACTTTGTCGTATGTTGGTGATTTCAATGTAGGCACCAATTTCGCAACGGCGCAGTACAGCCACACCTTCGAGAACCTGGGCAGCTTCGCAACCTCGGTGCAATATTACAACTATGGTGCAATGCAGTATGCTTCCGAAAGCGGCTATACCGATGGTAGCACATTCAACGTTTCCGACTATGCCGTCACTCTCGGCTGGGGCCGTGAGCTGACCGACAAATGGAGCATCGGCGCCAACCTGAAATATGCCGGCGTGCAATATGAAGCAGGTCGCGCAGGCGCTTTGGGCGTGGATGTGGCCGGCACCTATTGGTCGTACTCCAACTGGGCCTTCACACTTGCCGCACGCAACATCGGAAGACAACTCTTCTCGCAGGAGCTGAATGTGGAGGACAAATGGTTGCCTTTCTCCATGGATTTCATGGCTTCCAAGAAACTTGATCACCTGCCGCTGACCATCGTCATGGGCTACAAGGACATACAGCATTGGAACAAACTCTATGACGACCCGCTTGACTTGGCTGGTTATTATGATCCCATAACAGGTGAATACCAAGAGCCTTCAAAGGCTGCCAAGTTTTTCACCAACTTGGGTTGCCATCTGTTGATTGGCGGTGAGTTGGCCATTGGCAAGAATCTATTCCTGAGAGCGTCCTATAACTATGAGACGCATCGCGAGATGGGTGTGCCCGAGGCACGTAGCTTGGTGGGCTTCTCTGCTGGCTTTGGCGTGAGAATCAAGGCCTTCCAAATCGACTATGCCCGTTCTAGGAACAATATCGTGGGCTCGCCCAACTTCCTGACTTTACGTGTTGACCTGAGTAAACTATGAAAATGCTGAATGCTGAATGTGGAATGCTGAATGTAGAATAATCCCATCATTCAGCATTCATCATTCAGCATTCATAATTCAACAATATGTATCTTCACGAACTCAAACTGACGAATTTCAAGAACTGCGAATCGGCTGATCTGCTGTTTTCGGAGAACGTCAATTGTTTCGTGGGACTCAACGGGGCAGGTAAGACCAACATCCTCGATTCCATCTATTACCTCTCCTTTTGCAAGAGCTTCTTTGGTGCCACCGATAAGCAGAACATCCGCCACGAACAGGATTTCTTCGCTATCCATGGTGTGTATTCGCATGATGGCAAGGATGACGAGCTGGTGTCGTGTGTGCAGAAGCGCGACCAGAAGAAGTCGTTCCGCTTCAACAAGAAGGAATATGACCGTCTCAGCGATCATATCGGGAAGTTTCCTTTGGTGATGATCTCGCCTTACGACCGCGACCTCATCAATGAGGGCAGTGATCTCCGTCGTAAGTTCATCGACGGTGTCATCTCACAGTTCGATCCCTTGTATCTCAACGCTTTGCTGAAATACAACCGCGCCTTGCTGCAACGTAATATGCAGCTGAAACAATTTGCAGAAAGCCGTCATTTCGACCGTGAGTTGCTCCGACTATGGGAGGACCAGTTGGCACAACATGCCGATGACATCCATGCCAAGCGCCATCGGTTTTTGGAGGAGTTCCTACCCATCTTCCAGCATTACTATGAGATTGTCTCGGGCGGTACTGAGAAGGTGAATGTGATTTACCAGTCGCGGCTGGATGAAAAGCCCTTGAATGAGCTCCTGGAAGAAAGCCTGCAACAAGACCGTTATTCGGGCTACACCAACGTAGGCATCCACAAGGATGACTTGGAGTTTACTCTTGACGGCCATCCGTTGAAGCGCTTCGGCTCACAGGGACAGCAGAAGTCGTTTGTGGTATCGGTTCGCTTGGCACAGTTCGAGTTCAACTACCAGAAGATTGGCTACAAGCCCATTCTTTTGTTGGATGACATCTTCGACAAGCTCGACGACCAGCGCGTGATGAAACTTGTACGCCTCGTTGGTGACGAGCATTTTGGTCAGGTATTTATCACTGATACACAGCAGGGTAGGGTAGAGAAGCTGTTTGAAAACACCAACATCGACCACAAGATTTTCGAGGTGGAGAAAGGCTGCGTCAAAGAGATAGGAGGGGAGTTATGATTTACTACGACGTGAAGCCTTTGGGCGATCTTATCAAGGCGTTCTACGAACAGCATCGTGGCTCTGAGTATCTTGACGAAGTCAAGGTCGTCGAATCATGGCCAAAGGTGGTCGGGCCGTTCATTGCCTCGCATACCATCGACCTTTCCATCAAGGAGGGAAGACTGTTCGTCCGCGTCGACAGCGATGCCTTGCGCAGCGAACTGAGTTATTCCAAGTCCTTGCTGATGAAGAACTTGAACGAGATAGTTGGGAAGGAGATCGTCAAAGAGATTGTTCTCAACTGAGTTTACCTCTTGCAAATCAGCTTAAAATCGCAATACTTGCATTTTTTGTCATCTTCGGCCTGAACAAAAGGTGTTTTCGTGTCTAGCATCTCTTCGATAACGGCTTTCAGCATGGCGTCCATGTCGGCGATGAATGAGCTATCCTCTAGGAAGCTGTTGTCAACATCTGCGTCGTCTTTCTTGGCTGTGGCTTGCGAAAGACTGAATTCGATGTTGTGAGGATACTTTAATCCATGTATTGCTCCTTCAATGGCATTGGGATTCATTGACGGATTCTCTTTAAGGTAAAGGTATTTGTAGAGAAGCAGTTGCAAAGCCTTTGCGGGAATTTGTCGCATATAGTCCAAGTTGCTCTCGCTGTGATGGCGCACAGGCTTTTTCAGGTCGGCGCTGTCTACCATGCCGGTCTTATAGTCGATGATGCGAGTTTGTCCACCGAATTGATCGATGCGGTCGGCTCTGCCGCCGATGATGAAATCGCCTTGGTCGGTATGGAGTTTGGTTTTTAGCTTGCCTTCGGTCTTGAGGATGACCAAGTCGCCGTTTATCAATTGCTTGGAGGTATAGTCGAGGTAGTTCTTCAGCTGTTGGTCGACTTTGACGTGGTTCAGGTAGTTGAAGCCCACATCGGGGAAGCCGTTGGGCGTGTTTTTGGCTTTGGATAGGGCCAATTTCTGTTCCCATTGTGGCTTGATGACCTCGTCAAAGCGTTTCTTGTCGATGATTTGTGGCTTGCCGTCTTGCGGGAGATAGTCATCGAACAAGAACTGCAGGGTGTCGTGGATGATGTTGCCAATGACGTCGGTGCCGGTCTCTTCCTCAATACTATTGTCCTTGATGTTGACGATATGCTTGAGATAGTACTGAAGCGGACAGTTGAGGTAGGTCGACAGCGAAGTGGGAGAGAGACCTTTTTCCTCGTCTTCGAGTAGATGGCGAAGTTTCTTTAAAGCATCTTCGGTTTTCTGGGCGCTAAGGACTTTCGTCTCAATGGAAGACTTGGCCGTAGTGCTGAATGATGCTTCCTCAACTGTGATATTGGGGTTTTTGGCCAGTTCGTGTTTGATTTGCAGGATGAAGCGGCTGGCCTCGCCACCGAAGGTCTCGTCTAGGTTATTAAAGTACAGGTAGATTGTCTTTCCGTTTTGCAACAGCCGATAGAAGTGGTAGGCCACCACGGCTTGGCTTTCGGTGTAACTCGGCAGTCCGCAGGCACGGCGGATGAACTGGGGGATGAAGCTGCCTCGCGACTTGTCGGGTGGCAAGGTGCCTTCGTTGACGCTGAGTAGGTGCAGCCGCTCAAAGTCAAGGTTGCGTGTCTCAAGTAAGCCCATGATTTGCAGACCGTCGGTCTCGCTGCTGTTCAGCTTCAGACTCGCTGCCGACGACAGCACCCGATACAATGCCTCAAGGCTGTGCGCATCTTTGACGTATTGGGTGTTTTGCGCAATAATATTTTGGAGTCGGCTGATGATTTTCCCAATCTCGCTCACTTGGTTGAGGAGGAAATGGTTCTGGTATTGTTCTGTCTTTGATTGGAGCAAGTGCGCAACGAAAGCCAACAGTTGACTGGCAATGTTCAGCATTGCCGTTGGCGACAACTCGGAATCTCTGGTAAGTATCACCTTCAGAAACGCCTGGATGTTAGGCATTTGCTGTAGTGCTTCAATGTCATTGCCCTCAAAAATGAACTTGCCTTCCTTTACGGTCTTGTATTTCCATTGACTGAAGGCGTCGAGCTCGTGTCTGGGGAAGATGATTTTGACGATTTCGAGGTCCATGAGTTGCAGGATGGGCCAGATGTAAAAGCCTTCAACTTGGCGTTTGGTACCGTTTTCAGTGATGTATCTGTTGATTTTGTCGCGGCGTGACAGGGCAAAACAAGCCTTAATGAGTTGGTTGACAGGCGTCTGATTAAGTGGATATCCCATGGAGACTTTGAAGCCCGGGCATGAGTTGGGGATGCTGTTCAATACGGGAATCAGCAGGTTCTCGTCGGCAAGGATGACGGCTTGCTTCTCGTCCTGAGTCTCTTGGGCTTTGTCTTGCTTTTCATCATGGATTTCTTGCAGTTTGGCTTGAAGAGCCTTGGCCTGCATGGCGTTGCCACAGGCACTGATGATGTGGATGGTCTTTTCCTCGGTCTGTAGGCGGTTGGCAATACCGTCTTTCAGCCATTCGGGATGGCGCTTTTGATATTTGCGGGCAAATGCACCAGCTTCGTTGACGGGGTCGTCAACATAATAATGGTCGTAATCGAAGAGGATCTCTGCTTTCCCGTTTTTTATCAAGGTGTCGATGATGTGCTCTTCTGTTGTGGTCAAAGCATTGAAGCCGGCGAAAATGATTTGTCTGTCACCGATTCTGGCAAGCAATTCATTCTCAGATAGTTCCGATAGTTGTCGGGTAATCATGCCATAGTAGCCTTTGTGTTGATGGGTGAGACGTTCACGGAGTTGGAGGTAATACCCATGAAGCGATTTGTAGAATCCGAGGTATTGGATTTCCTTTTCTGTGTGATTCGAGCCGTTAACGTCCCAGAGCTTCAGTGCAGTTTCGTCGGCCACATACTGGAACACCTTTTCTGCGTCAATGCCGTACTGGTCAATCTCGTCAAAGTCTTTGGCCATTTGTGCCGCCTGACCGCCAAATGCGTTCAAGTCGCTGGTTTGTTCTATATGCCGTTCAGCATCAATGTCGATGAGTTCAAACAGCAGGTCGATTGTGTCAGCGAGGGCAGTGCCGCTCCACTGGATGACGGCTTCTTCGATGGAAATCATTTGCGGCAGCCAAAGGGTCTGCGCGCAGCTTGCTTTGAAAGCGTTGCGCAAATAGAAAGCCGCCCTTTTGTTGGGGAATACTACTGTAAGTTCCTGTTTCGTGAGGTCGTAGTGGCTTTGGATATGGTTTGCCAGCTTGGCTATGAAGGTGCCTTCGTTCATTTCAAAGTGTTTTTATATAGTTTTCGGCAGCTAGCAGTTGTTCGGGTTTGCCCAAATCGAACCAATAATCGGGCTGGATAGGTTTGGAAATGATGCGGTTGGTTTTAGCCAAATTGAGGTATAAATCAATGACACTCTGAGGTTTGTCTTCAAATTCAGCAAACAAATCACTGCGAAAGAAATGCAGCCCGCTGAAGGCCATTTCTTTGTAGTAGGGTTGAGGTCCCTGAGCCCTGAGCCTGTCGAAGGGTCGAAGGGCCGACTCGTTATAGACCCATTTAAACTTCTCTTCCGACTTGTTGGTCCACCCAACAAGCCGGTTCTCATCGTCAAACAACAACTTCCTATTTGTCTCTCTGTCTTGCGTCAGCAACCAAGCATCATTTTCAGAATCAAGAAATTGCCTGCATATCTCACCAAGATTCACATTGCTGATGATGTCCACATTATGCACCAAAACCGCTTTTGAGTCCTTAAATAGGGGAGTGGCCTTGACGATGCCGCCGCCTGTGTCCATCAGCAGGGATCTCTCATCGGAGATTTCGATGTCGGCGTCAAACTGATGTAGCTTAACAAAGTCAATAATCTGTTCGCTAAAATGATGCACATTGATGACGATGTGATAGAAACCGTTGGCAATCAGGTTCTCAATGCAATGCTGCAGCAAAGGCTTACCGTTAAGCTCTACCAAAGCCTTGGGCTTGTCTTGCGTCAGGGCTTTGAGACGGGTGCCAAGGCCGGCGGCCAAAATCATTGCGGTGGTGTCGTGCTTCATGCGTTATGCTCCTCCGTGATTTTGCGTTCGATGTGGTTCAGTTTCAGATGGATGTCGGGATAGGTCGCCTTAAGCCATTCGTATATGGTCTGGGCAAAGAAGACGGAGCGATGCTGGCCACCCGTGCAGCCGAACGAGACCATCAGGTTGCTGAAATGCCGCTCACGGTAGTTGTCGACACTTTGTCCGACAATGCCTTTCACATGGTCAAGGAAGACATGGACGGGCGGCTTGGCCATGAGGTAGTCGATGACCTCCCAGTCGCGGCCTGTCTTGGTCTTGAACTCGGGTTCGCGGCCTGGATTGGGCAGAGCACGACAGTCGAACACGAAGCCGCCGCCGTTGCCGCTGAAGTCGTTGGGGTAGCCTTTTTTGAACGAGAAACTGTTGACGGTTACTGTGAGTTTAGAGTTTAGAGTTGAGAGTTTAGAGTCAGTTGGGAGTGGATAGTTGAGAGTTGAGAGTTGGGAGATGACGCTTTGGATTTCGGGGTGTTGGTTTAATGGGTGGGTTTCATTCCAGGCTTTCAGTTCTTTTAATGCGTAAGGGATGCTCTCGATGAAGTGCGACTTCTTCTGGATGAGGCCTCTGAAACCGTAGGCACCCAACACCTGCATCAATCGGAGATAGACAAAATAAGGCTGGTAGGTGTCGAATTTGACGGCTTCCGGACTCATGTATTGTGACAATTCGGTCTTGTAATACTCGACCAATTCATCTCGGATGGCTTGCGGTATTTGCGCCTTCACCTGGTAGAGCAGCGAGACCACATCGTAGTTTAGCGGGCCTTTGCGACCGCCTTGGAAGTCGATGAAATACATATCTCCGTCTTTCACCATGATGTTGCGCGATTGGAAATCGCGGTACATGAAGAAGTCGCAGGGCGCTTGGCAGACGAAGTCGGCGAAGGCTTCGAAGTCCTTGCCCAAGCGCGTCTCGTTGAAGTCGATTTCCTCGTGCGGCTTGACGAAATAGTACTTGAAATAATTGAGGTCGTCGATGATAGCCTGTCGGTCGAAGCGCTCGGTCGGGTAGGCCTTGCTGTAGTCCAAGCCTTGGTGTCCCAGCACTTGCAGCTTCACTAAGTGGCCTAATGCTTTTTTGTATAGTTCGATGACGTTTTCGCTATATGAAGCTAAGGTCCCTGAGCCCTCGGTTCCTGAGCCCTGAGCCCGTCGAAGGGTCGAAGGAGTCGAAGGGCCGTTGTCTAAAGGTCCCTGAGCCTGTCGAAGGGCCGACACATTGCTGGCTATTAAAGCTTTCTGCACATGCGCAAACAGATTGTCATCCCCAAAATCGCTTTGCAGATAACAGGTCTTTTCTTCGTTTACGGCAAAGACCTCCGGCACATTCAGCCCCAAGTCATGGAAATGCTTGCTGAAAGCGAGGAAAGCCTCGTTTTCTTCGACATTATTGCTGAAGGTGCCAATCAGGCTCTTGTTGTCTGTGATGATGCGGAAATACTTCCTAGCCGAGCCTGACTCAGCGATGGGCAGAATATCCTTGGGCGTTTCCCCGATGGAACGTGTCAGTTCTGCTAATATGTTTTGAATATCAGGAGTTTGCATGAAATTCCATTGTTTTCTGTTGTTGCAAAGTTACAAAGAAAAAATGATTTGGTAATCCGCTAGAAATGTTTATCTTTGCAAATCTATATATAAATAGGTGCTGATATGGCAAATAAGAAAGAAACCGTCGAAGAGCCTTTGGAAAAACAGCTTTGGAAGGCTGCCGACAAATTACGTAAGAATATTGATGCGGCTGAATATAAGCACGTTGTGTTGGGCCTCATCTTTTTGAGATATATTTCGGTCTCGTTTGAACAGTTGTATGACGAATTGGTAAAGCAACAGGCAGATGGCGCCGACCCCGAGGACCGAGAGGAATATGCCGCTGAGAATGTGTTTTATGTTCCGGCTAATGCCCGATGGAGTTACCTGGTTTCAAAGGCAAAGAATCCACAGATAGGCAAGTATATCGACGATGCTATGGATGTCATCGAGCGCGAGAACAAGTCGTTGAAAGGCGTGCTGCCCAAGGTGTTTGCCCGTCCTTATCTCGACCCAACTTCGTTGGGCGAATTGATTGACTTGATTGGTAACTCCACTTTGCAGAACACCAGCACCAAGAGTGCCGACTTGCTCGGTCACGTCTTCGAGTATTTCCTTGGTGAGTTTGCCTTGGCCGAAGGCAAGAAGGGCGGACAATTCTACACGCCGCGCAGTGTCGTGGAACTGTTGGTCAATATGCTGGAGCCGTACAAAGGCCGTGTGCTTGACCCTTGCTGTGGTTCTGGTGGCATGTTCGTGCAGAGCGAGAAGTTCGTGAAGGAGCATCAAGGCAGGATTGAGAACATCTCAGTTTACGGGCAGGAGAGCAATCAGACCACTTGGCGTTTGTGTAAGATGAACCTTGCTATCCGTGGCATTGACGCTTCGCAGGTAAAGTGGAACACCGAAGGCTCATTCCTCAACGATGCCCACCGCGACGTGAAAGCCGACTTCGTGATGGCCAACCCTCCGTTCAACGACAGCGACTGGAGCGGAGACCAGCTGCGCAACGATGCACGCTGGCAGTACGGAGTGCCGCCTGCAGGAAACGCCAACTTCGCGTGGATTCAGCACTTTATCTATCACCTTGCCCCAAGCGGACAAGCAGGCTTTGTGCTGGCCAAAGGCTCGTTGACTTCCAAGACGGGCGGCGAGGGCGAAATCCGCAAGGCTTTAGTCGACAAAGGCTTGATTGCCTGCATTGTGAACCTCCCTGCCAAGTTGTTCCTAAATACGCAGATTCCCGCTTGCTTGTGGTTCGTGACCCGTAACAGAACTAAGCGCCCCGGTGAAATCCTATTTATCGATGCTCGCACCAAAGGCCATCTCATCAACCGTCGCACACGCGAACTCTCGGAAGACGATATTCAAGAGATTGCCAAAACTTATCATCTGTGGCGTGATGAATCGGCGGAATATCAGGATATTCCCGGTTTCTGCGCCTCGGTGCCCGTGAGTCGTGTGGCCGAACTGGACTATGTGCTCACGCCTGGTCGCTATGTCGGTTTGCCTGAAGAGGAGGACGACTTCAACTTCGCCGAGCGTTTTACCGCCTTGAAAGCTGAGTTTAAGGAGCAACTGAAGGAAGAGGAACGGCTGAACAAGGTGATTTTGGAGAATTTGGGGAAGATAAAAATTGAATAAGGTATGAGCGAGTGGAAAGAATACACAACATTGATTATTGCGGCTGTGACACTTGTCGTGGCAATAGCTGCTTTCATAGTGGCAAGGCGAACGCTCCATGTCACCAAGCGAGCGCATGAGTACGCAAAAGAAAGAGACAAAAAGAGTCTTCAGGACCTGATTGATAATAAAGAGGCGCAACTGAAATCCATGCAGGGAATCATGAGGTATATGGCGAATGATGTTACGATGACACAAGAAGCCATGCTGAAAGCCGAAATAGAACAATTGAAACAACAATTGAAGAGATTATGACCGAGTGGAAAGAATATAAGTTTTCTGATTTTGTTGAAATAAATCCTTCTGTGAAGATTCCAAAAGGGATTCCTGTCTCTTTTGTGGAAATGAAAGATTTAGACAGTTCGGTCAGATATTGTGAGAGTTCGCAAAAGAAAGAGTTGGCAGGTGGAAGTCGATTCATAGATGGTGATACTTTGTTTGCTAGAATTACGCCTTGTATGGAAAATGGGAAAATATGCCAAGTACGGAATTTGGAAAACGGTATTGGATTTGGCTCGACAGAATTCCATGTTTTAAGAGGAAAAGAAGGTGTTTCTGACAGCGATTTTGTGTACTATTTGTCAAGATGGGATGAGGTTAGGGATCACGCAGAGCATAATATGGAAGGCAGTTCAGGAAGGCAGAGAGTGCCCAAACAAGCATTTGATAATTTGTATCTTTGTCTTCCCCCATTAAACACCCAGCGCCGCATCGCCGCCATCCTCTCTTCCCTCGACGACAAGATAGACCTTCAGCACCGCGAGAACGCCACCTTAGAGCAGATGGCCGAAACGCTCTTTAGGCAATGGTTTGTTGAGGATGCGAAGGAGGAGTGGAAGGAAGGAAAGTTGGGGGATTTAATTGATGTAAAATCAGGCTTTGCATTTAAAAGTTCCTCATTTGTAGACTTTGGTTTGTATAGACTTATTACAATTAAAGCTGTCCAAGATGGTTTTTTGACCCTTGAAAATGCTGACTATATATCAGAAATTCCTGATAATATTAAGGATTATTGTCTCTTAAAAGAGGGAGATATACTTTTATCACTAACAGGAAATGTTGGAAGGTGTTGCCTTGTTGATAGAGAAAGATTACTGCTAAATCAGCGTGTAGCTTTGTTATGTGCTAAGGATAACAAAAATTGGGCTTTTGTGTACACGCTATTTAGAATGCAAAGTATGAAAAGTAAACTTGAGGAAATGGCAAAAGGAACGGCTCAACCAAATTTGAGTCCGATTGAATTATCAAATATGCAGTTTGAAATTCCTCCTACAAAGCTATTAGAAGGCTTTTCAGAGGCAGCAACTCCTTTATTGAGAAAAATACTTTCAAATAACAAGCAAATCCAAACACTCATCCAGACAAGGGACGGGTTGCTGCCGAGACTGATGGATGGGGAGGTGAAAATACTGTAAATAAGAAAAATGGAAGACGCGTACACATTAGAAGACTATAGACAATTGGCTGACAATATTCACTTCTTTCGTATAAAGATTAATCAAGAGAATGTTTCAATAACGTTGAGAGAGGTTTTGAACTGCTTGAGCGAATTGAGCTGGATCAGTAAATTTGATAAGCCTTATATGCAGAATTCATTCAATAAACGAGCAACAGATACTATTGATTATATTACAACGAACATTATTAATGGAACTGAAAGTGAAGTTACGACTGATTCCGGAGAATATGTTGTTTCTGTTTTGTCAAAGAAAACAATTGTTGACAAATTGGACTACCTAGATGTACCATTAGCAGAATTGATTAAAGAAAAGGTGGTTGGTAATCCTGGTTTTGATTTTTATAGTGAAAACAAAAATAACATTTTGCTATTTGGAGAAGCCAAGTATGTAGCAAAAGCAAATGCGTTCAATAAAGCATTAGAACAGATAGAAAAATTTTCTATTTCAGGCAAGGATCTTAATGATATTGCTTCTATAGTCCATTTCTTTTCAGAAGAAGCCCTTGAAAACGCTAACAATGGGGACAAAGGATATATTGCGGCGTTTTCTTCAACTGAAATTGAAACTGAAAAATTAGTGAAGCATATTCAGGATAATGAGCATTATAAGAATTTATCATCTCATAAAGAGTTGATTTGCGTAGCAGTAACGATATGAAAGAGGTAATAAAGAATATTATCAATGGGAATCAAATATCTGAAATATTTGACCATGTCATAAACAACCTTTATATGAGGGGACCTGTTGACGGGACAGATATGGAGATTCTCTCATATTTGGCATTGTATCGTCCTGATGAATTTGAGACATACAAAGACAGAGTATTAAATTATATGGGTGTGTTTTATAAAAAAGGTGTAAAACGTAACTCATTGAAAGAAGTGATATTTGGACAATATAGAAAGTACATCTGGGACACTTATGATAAGTATTACACTCCTGTACAAGCTGATATTGTTAAAAACATATCAAATGCCAATTGTTTCAGTTTTTCTGCTCCAACAAGTACTGGGAAATCTTTTGTGTTTAGGAATCTGATTGAGAAAGGTGTCAATGATACGGTTGTTGTTGTGCCATCAAGAGCTTTAATCAATGAATACTATTTGAGGCTTTGTGAGTTAATGCCGGATAAAAGCATCAACATTCTGACTTTTATTGATAAGATTAATACAGCAAGAGCCAGGAGAAACATATTTGTAGTTACTCCTGAACGCTGTAGGGATTTGTTCAAGCAGAAGGAGGACTTTAATGTTGATTTGTTTTTGTTTGATGAAGCACAATTGAGTGATGAAGAATCAACTAGAGGTCTGTTTTATGATAGTATTGTTAGAAGGTGTTACAAAGCATATCCAGAAGCGAAGTTTGTATTTGCCCATCCGTTTATTAATAATCCAGAAGCCCAGTTAGTAAAGAATCATTTAGTTGATAAAGTAGCAGCGGCAAGGTTATATGAGCACAAGAATGTTGGACAAATGTATTTGTGCGTGGATGATAACAATGTTTTTTACCATTTTGGAATAGATAAAACCATAATGGGAACACGGAAAATGCAGTGCTCATTTGACCCAGTTGAGAGATGTATAAAAGATGGTGGTTCGGTGTTGTTTTACGTTTCGAAATCAAAGATTTACAACAAAGGTTTCTTGAACGAATATGGGCGATACATTGATTTGTGTGAAGAGATAGACGAAGATATAATCAATTATTACATTAATGAACTGAAATCATTTACGGGAGGAGATACTATCGCTAATAAAGATCATTATTCACAAATGATTTCCTTGTTGAAAAGGGGAATAGTTACGCATCACGGTTCCTTGCCGCTTCAGTCAAGAAGTATCATGGAGCAATATACTCGAGATGGTTTTTGCAAACTATGTTTCGCTACTTCTACACTTGAACAAGGCATCAATATGCCATTTGATATTGTTGTATTAGATAGGTTTGAGGCGAGTAAACCCTTGGAAATGAAAAATCTAATTGGGCGAGCAGGACGTTCGTCTGAAGATGTTAAATTTGACTATGGTTATGTGATCGTATCTGAATCAAACATGAGTAAGTTTAGGGAAATCCTCAAAACTCCAAACGTTCTAGATGATGTTTCTGTATTGGATAAGCACGAAGAAGAGCGTTCTGATTATTCCGATTTTAAGGATGCAATTTTAAATGATGCTTTTTCAGACCAATATAATCTTACAAATAATGATTTAGAAAAATTCTCTGTAGAAGAATCTGATGATATTATTAAGCGAATTATGGATGCTTTCTATGAAAATGGAAGACTAATTACTTTTGAAGAAATTAATAATGATAGAAGCGAGATTTATTACACTTTCGATAGATTATACAGACTCTATTTAGGAAGGGATTTGTCTGATGGAGAAGGAAATGTGCTTCACACGGCTGTTAAGATTATGCTATGGCGGATATATGGCAATACTTTCAAAAAAATATGCTGGTATAGGTATTCTTATGTGAGCCGTTCATCGGATAGAAAAGAATTGGAAAGATTTGGGAGAAAGACAGATGAATTGGAAGCAAAGTTCATTACAGGATATGATGATCTTCCAAATAAAGGATTAAGAGCGTATAGCATTTTCGAAAAAGGAACAAAGGCAAAAGATGTCGATTATGATAGAATTGTTTATGATACGTACGACTATATTGACAAATTAATTGGTTTTAAACTAAGTGATATATTTTATGCTGCGTTTTACTTGTATTACAAAAAAACAAATGATGAAAGAGCACTGAGTTTGGCAAAATACGTGAAATATGGAACCGATAATGAGCGATATATTTGGATGATAAGGTATGGAATGACTTTTGAAGATATTGAGGCGTTGGATGAGCATATAGAGAGTATCAATGAAAGAGAAATTGTGTTTAAGCAAAGCATCAATGGAGTCCCTAATGATAAGAAGCAATCAATTATTAGATATTTGTGATTATGCCCCAACTCCACGAATCCAACACGGAACAGATGCTTCTTTACAATTGAATATGCTAAACAATGGATTTGATTCCAAAAAATTAAAAAATTATAGAAGTTTTTGGATTTAATTCCAAAAATTCTATATCTTTGCGGCAGACAAATAAGATTTGATAGATGAGACTTATTCAACGAGAATTGTACATGGCGAGGCTAAGGGCGCTGCGCGATAAGGCCATCATAAAGGTGATTACCGGGGTGCGGCGTTGTGGCAAAAGTACGCTGATGCAACTTTTCCAAGAGGAGCTGCTGCAATCAGGCGTAAGCGAAAAGCAAATCATCAGTATCAATTTCGAGGATTACGATTTCGTGGAACTTCGGAATGCAAAAGCCTTGTATCAGTATGTGGTCGCCCGTCTCGTTGAAGGCGCGCCCAATTACGTTTTCCTTGATGAGATCCAGCATGTGGACAACTATGCCGATGTGGTGGACGCGCTCTTTGTGAAAGAGAATGTCGATTTGTATATCACGGGATCAAATGCCTATCTGCTCTCAAGTGAGATCGCCACGCTGCTCTCTGGCAGGTATGTGGAACTACAGCTTCTGCCGCTTTCTTTCAAAGAATATGTCAATGCAACGGGCAACACCAATGACCTGGAAAGAAAATACGCTGACTATATCACGTTCTCGTCTTTCCCTTACGCTATGGCGTTTGATAGAGAGGTGCAGATGACCAACGATTACCTGAGAGGCATTTACAGCACCATCGTGCTTAAGGATGTGATGCACCGCCATAGCATCGGCGACGCGATGATGCTCGAAAATGTGATGGCGTTCATGGCCGACAATATTGGAAATACCTTGTCCGTCAAGAAAATTGCTGACACTTTGACTTCATCGGGGAGGAAGGTGGATGTGAAAACCATCGAGAAATATCTGTCGGCACTCTGCCAGAGCTTCATCCTTTATCCTGCTAAAAGATACAACATTAAAGGCCGACAGTTGCTAAAGACAATGGAGAAGTACTATTTGGTGGATGTGGCGCTGCGTAACACGCTGTTGGGAAGCGCGAATGCAGATTTCGGACGCATATTGGAGAATGTGGTGTATCTGGAATTATTGCGACGTTACCCTAACGTGTATATCGGAAAGACGGATGCGTTTGAGATCGATTTCGTGGCCGTAAACATGCAGGAGGTGGCCTATTATCAGGTGGCGGCAACGGTTCGTGACGAGGCGACGCTTGAGCGGGAATTACATCCACTCAAAATGGTGAAGGATAATTACCCGAAGACCGTTCTGAGTTTGGATGTGGCTCCAGTTGCCTATCATAATGGCATCAAGATACAAAATGTGTTAGACTGGTTATTAGAACAATAAGGCTATGGCAATCCTCCACGAATCCGACATAGAACAGATGCTCATAGACCAACTGAAAGCCAAAGGCTATCAGTACCTCTATGGCCCAGACATCGCGCCAGATGGCGAAACTCCCATGCGTGCCAGCTTCGAGGAGGTGGTGCTGCGCGACAAGTTGGAAAAGGCGGTGAAACGGCTCAACCCATCATTGCCCTATTCGGTGCAGGACGAGGCGGTGAAAACCGTGCTGCGTATCAGCTCGCCCGATGTGCTGGCCAACAACGAGGAATTTCATCGCTTGCTGACTGAAGGCGTTCCTGTGTCGGTGTTCAAAGACGGCATGGAGCGTGGCGAAAGGGTGTGGCTCATTGATTTCAACGACCCGTGGAACAACGAATATACTGTGGTCAACCAGTTCACCATCATCGAGAACGGCCACAATCGCCGCCCCGATGTGCTGCTCTTTGTGAACGGTCTGCCCTTGGTCATCTTTGAACTGAAAAATGCCGCCGACGAGAATGCCACCTTGCATAGTGCCTATCGGCAGATTGAAACCTACAAGCAACAGATTCCGTCGCTGTTCACCTACAATGCGTTGGTGGTTATTTCCGATGGCTTGGAGGCACGGGCAGGCTCGCTTTCGGCAGGCTTCAGCCGATTTACGGCATGGAAGAGCGAGGATGGCGAGAATATCGCATCGAATCTCGTAAGCGAGTTGGAAGTGTTGGTCAACGGTATGTTGCAGAAGGACACTCTGCTTGATTTGGTGCAGTCGTTCACGGTGTTTGAGAAACAGAAACAAGAAGACCTAAAGACGGGTCTCACCACCATCAAAACGGTGAAGAAGATTGCCGCCTATCACCAATACTATGCCGTCAACAAGGCGGTGGAATCGACTTTACGAGCCACGGGCATCAATGCTAATAGTATGTTCGCAGAATCGCCTGCCAATTATGGCTTCAAGACGGTGAAGGAGCAACAGCCTGGCGACCATCGTGCTGGTGTGGTGTGGCACACGCAGGGTAGTGGCAAGTCATTGACCATGGTGTTCTATACGGGCAAAATCGTGCAGCGGCTCAACAACCCGACCATCGTTGTCATCACCGACCGCAACGACTTGGACGACCAACTCTTTGACACCTTCACGGGCGCGAAACAACTACTTCGGCAGACACCCGTCCAGGCCGAAAGTCGCGAGCACTTGAAGAAACTGTTGTCGGTGCAGTCAGGCGGTGTTATCTTCACAACCATTCAGAAGTTCCAACCCGAGTCGGGCAATGTTTACGACACACTTACCGACCGCAGCAATGTCATCGTGATGGCTGACGAGGCACATCGCACGCAATACGGCTTCAAGGCCAAGACGGTGGACGTGCGCAACGAGGCAGATGAAGTGATTGGCTCGGAAATCAAATACGGTTTTGCCAAGTATTTACGTGATGCGCTGCCTAATGCCACCTATCTTGGTTTCACAGGAACACCCATCGAGAAAGAGGACAAGAACACGCCAGCGGTGTTCGGCAATTACATTGACGTTTACGACATTGCACAGGCGGTGGAGGATGGTGCCACGGTGCGCATCTACTATGAAAGCCGTCTCGCCAAAGTGGAACTCAGCGATGAAGGCCGCCAGTTGGTGGAAGACCTCGACAAGGAGTTGGAAACTGAGGATATGAACGATGTCCAAAAGGCCAAGGCGAAGTGGACACAGCTGGAAGCACTGATTGGCAGTCCCAACCGTTTGAAAAACATTGCCAAGGATATTGTCACGCATTTCGAGGAGCGACAGAAAGTGTTTGAAGGCAAGGCGATGGTGGTGGCAATGAGCCGCAGAATTGCCGCGGAGTTGTACGATGAAATCATCAAATTGCGTCCCGAGTGGCATTCCGACGACCTAGCCAAAGGTGCCGTGAAGGTTGTAATGACTTCTTCGGCATCCGATGGCGCAAAGATAGCCAAACACCATACGACCAAGGAGCAGCGCCGTGCGTTGGCCGAGCGTATGAAGGATCCCGACGATGAGCTGAAGCTCGTCATCGTTCGCGATATGTGGCTTACAGGCTTCGATGTGCCTTGTCTGCACACGCTATACATCGACAAACCCATGCAAGGCCACAATTTGATGCAGGCCATCGCCCGCGTGAATCGTGTCTATAAAGACAAGCCAGGCGGTCTGGTGGTCGATTACTTGGGCATCGCGGCGGACTTGAAAAAGGCCTTGTCGTTCTATTCCGACTCGGGTGGCAAAGGCGACCCCACACAGCAGCAAGAACAAGCAGTGGCCTTGATGCAGGAGAAACTGGAAGTGGTGGAGCAGATGTTCTATGGCTTCGATTATAAGCAATATTTCACTGCCGATACTGCTGGAAAACTTTCGTGGATTCTGAAAGCCGAAGATTTCATTCTGGGATTGGACGATGGCAAGAAGCGTTTCGTGAACGAGGTCACCGCTTTGGGCAAAGCCTTTGCCTTGGCCATCCCACAGGATGCCGCCATGGATGTGAAGGACGAAGTGGCGTTTTTCCAGGCTGTGAAAGCTCGTCTCTGCAAGTTCGACCAAACTGGTTTAGGCAAGACGGATGAGGAAATCGAAACCACCATTAGGCAAGTCATCGACCAGGCCTTGGTGTCCGAAAAAGTGATCGATCTTTTTGATGCGGCAGGTATCAAGAAGCCTGACATTTCCATTCTTTCGGAAGAGTTCCTGTTGGAATTGAAAGACATGGAGCACAAGAATATCGCTTTGGAAGTCCTGAGAAAGTTGTTGGAAGGTGAGATCAAGGTGCGTTCCAAGTTCAATGTGGTGGAAGGCCGCACTTTGATGGAGATGCTGGATGGTTCCATCACACGTTATCACAACAAAATCATCACCGCCGCCGAAGTCATTGATGAACTGATCAAACTCAGCAAAACCATTGTGGAGAAAGACAAAGAGGCTGAAGACATGGGCCTGACCACATACGAATATGCGTTCTATTCTGCTGTGGCAGACAATGAAAGTGCGAAAGAGCTGATGGGGAAGGACAAGCTTCGTGAGTTGGCGGTAGTATTGACCGAAACCATCCGCAAGAATTCGTCCATTGACTGGACCATCAAGGAGAATGTTCGGGCAAAGATGAAAGTGGCAGTGAAACGGCTATTGCGCAAATATGGTTATCCACCCGATATGCAGCAATTGGCTACGGAGACAGTTTTGAAACAAGCTGAAATGATCGCGGAAGAAATTGCGAATCAATAAAAAGGGGAGGGGTGCCTATTTCTTTCCCCGCGTCTCAATCCACACCCAAAGCCGCCACATCAGCCAGCCCCAAGCGAAGAAGAGAACGTAGAAAATCCATTTCGGGATGGAGGTTTGGTAGGCGCCTTCCTTGTCGATTTCGTTGTATTGCTCGGTGGGGATGTCGGCATAATAATAGGCACCTGCGCCGAAGTCGTAGCCTTCGACGAGACCAAGCTGGTTGGCCATGATCCAACCGGCCAAAAACAAAGTGATTACCACCACAATGATGGTAATCACTTTGAATATTTTGTGGTTTTTGTTCATCACTTGAACATGTCGAGGGAAGGAATGTCAAAGATCTTTCCTGACAGCAGGAACCACACTGCAAACAGCGTAAGGGCGATGTTGAAGACTTGGCCGATGATGTAGAGCCAGAGTACCTTGCCGCCTTGCATACGCTTGAAGAGGCTCTTGAAGTTGGTGTCCAAGCCGATGCTGGTGAAAGCCAGCACGAAGGCCCAGTTCTTGTATTGGTCGAGCACGCCGTTGATGGCCTTCACGGCAGAGGCACCGTTGAAATCAATGCCCTTGGTGAGGGGTTGGATGATGAAGGAGGCAACGAGTGAGGCCACGAAGAAACCGATGATGAACTTCGGGAAACGGTTCCAAATCTCTCCGGCACCGACCTTTTGGTTCGGGTCTTTGTCGACCTTGGTGGCAAAGAAGATGGCCACGAAGAAGGCGATGAAGCCGATGAGGATGTTCTGGATGGACTTCACGAGCACGGCAGCTTGCTCGGCTTCTTCGCCGAGGGCGTTACCGGCCAGCACCACAGCACCCGTTGAGTCGACGGTGCCGCCGATGAGAGCACCTCCCATGAGTTGGCTCATACCGCAAGCGCGGATGATCATAGGCTCGAATACCATCATGAGGATGGTGAAGATAATGGAGATGCTGATGGCTAATGAAAGGTCTTCCTTCTTGGCTTTGGAGGCAGCACCCGTGGCGATGGCGGCACTGGTACCGCACACCGAGGTGGCCGAAGCCAAGGTGATGACCAGAGGCTTGTTGTCGATCTTCAGCACCTTGGTGCCCAACCACCACATGAAGATGATGACGATAGGCGTCACGATCCATGCGATGCCGAGACCGTAAAGACCGAATTTGGCGATGTTGGAGAACAGCACCGAGAAGCCCATGATGACCAAACCCGTCTTGATGTAGAATTCCGTACGGATGGCAGGTTTCAGCCATTCAGGCGTGCCGACGGTGTTGGAAATCAACAGGCCGATGAGTAAGGCCCAGAAGGCCCATTCGAGGTAACGGTTCAGGGTGAACTCGGCGCTCACCAGACGCACCACGATGCAGATGAGGAATAGTACAATGAAGGCAGGGATGAACTTGCCGATCTTCTCGCCTTGTAATTTGATGCCGATGGCAAACAGGATGCCAAGCACCAAGAAGGTGCGGAGCAACTTGATCCAGAAGGCGCCGTTGAATTGGTCAATAAGAGATTTCTTTTCGTCTACGTTTTCCCACCAATGCCAGGTGCTGAACTTGGCGGCGGAGAAGTCGAAGCTCTGGGTAAGGATGGAGATGCAGCCGATGGCGATGACGATGAAGCCAATCCATACGGCTAGCCAGTCTTCCTTTTTCCAGAGGTTAGATACTTTGTTTTCTGACATAATGATTCAAGCTTTATTGGTTAAAACTTATAACTCAAGATACCGACCACACGGTGTGAGTTGCTTCCGCTTTCCTTTTGGATAAGGGAGTAGTCGAGTTTGAAGTTGAGTGACTTGATAGGCCAGTAGTTGATGCCAACGGTGTACCAATTGGTGTTTTCCAACAAAGCGCTGTTTACCTGGTCGAAATGCTCATAACGCAATACGGGCATAAGTCTTTGGCTCTTGTCCTTGCCAATGGCGAAGTTATAGCCGGCTACAGCGTAATAGCCTTTGCTGTTGAGGATTTGGTCTAAGATGAGCGCGTCGCCATGCTCGTCTAAGCCTCCGATTTTGCAACCTGTTTGGCCACTGATGTATTCACCACGGAGGACGAGTTTATCATCGTTGTATTGAATGCCAGCTGCCCAACGGTTGCGAACGCCATTGGGGAAAACTGTTTTTCCTCTAGCGACACCATTTGCCGCAATTTCGTCTTCGACGGTCGTGTTTCTATACATACCATAATAGTATGATCCGCTCAGCGTCAAAGCCTTGAGGCCAGGATGTACTTCAAGGCGACCGACGATGTCCTTGCGGTTGTTGTTGTCGAGTTGGTTGGCGCCGTTGCCGTTGAACACGCCGACGGCGTAGTCAACGATGCTGTATTGGTAACCATTGGCATTCTCAACAGGGAAGAGGCTACCGGTAGCCATCAGACCGAGGTCACGACCGAGGGCACCGACGCCGCAAACGTCTTTGTAACCGACCAATTGTTGTACGCTCTCACCGTAGTCGAAGATTTCAAGGTTGACGGGGTTGATGGGGCTTTCAAGTGTGAACGGAGTCTTGAACTGACCGAGTTGGATGGCAAACTCCCTGCAGGGTTTGTACTTGATGAAAGCGTCTACCAACATGGGACTGCGGGTGAAGTCGCCTTGGATCTTGTAGCTCACAGTTTTCGAAAGGTTACCATCGACCGAAAGACGAACACGACGCATTCTCAAGGTGTTGTCGAGAAGGTCTCCTTTGTCGCTCAGGTTGGCTTGATACATTCCTTGCACGAAGCCGGAGATTTTGGGCATTTCCAAACCGCCTTTCTGCTTTTCATGCTTTTCCGGTCTGTCCGGCCTTTCCTGTTTTTCCGGCTTTTCTTTTTCTACTTTCTCAACCTTTGCTTTTTTAGAGTCTTGAGCAGGTTTAGTAGGTCTAACTTGTGCGTTCATGCACAACGGAATGGCTAATAGCAGCATTCCGACAATGATGCGAAATTTGCGTTTCATAATAGTTAAATTTAAACGTTTTCAATTTTATTTTGCGCGGCAAAAATAGTAAAAATACTTATAGTAAATATACTTACTATTATTTTTCGCAAAAAAGTGGAACTGCCCAGTTGCTTACAAGTTTAGTTTTTGCCTATCAACTCGGCGTGGCGTGTCATTTCCTCGAAGGTGATCTTGAACCACTCGGTGTAATGCCCTGGATACAAGGCGATGTCTTTTGAGAGGTCGTCTATGGTCATGTATTTCCATGAGGCGACTTCTTCGGTGTTGATACAAGGGATGTCATCGCTCTGACCGATGAAAACATGGTCGAACTCGTGCTCGGTGAGGCCTTGTCCGACAGGTGCCTTATAAATAAAGGTGTAGACTTCATGCATCTCGCATCGCATGCCCATCTCCTCCCAAAGTCGCCGTGTGGTGGCTTCTTCCAGTGTCTCGCCGTCACGTGGATGGCTGCAGCAGGTGTTGGTCCACAAGCCAGGGGAGTGGTACTTCGACAAGGCACGTTGTTGCATGAGAAGTTCGCCTTTCGAATTGAACAAAAAGATAGAGAAAGCACGATGCAAATGCGGCTCAATATGGGCTGCTTGCTTCTCCATTAAACCTATTTGGCGATCGTTATTGTCTACTAAGATTACAAATTCCATTTATTCTCTATTTAACTACAGTTTTTACAGATTTGTACAGAACTGAAACGTCGAAATTTTGCAGCTAAAGCTGCGGATTAGTACAGATGGGTTTGGGGGTTATGTTAGGAAAACGTTTGAAATAAAGACTTTCTTCTCCAAAATTCAAAAGCATTCCCAATTTTATGCCAGTAGCATGGATGTAATTGATGATTTGAGCTTCGTGTTCGGGGAGAATAGTTGAAACAGCCTTCAATTCAACTATGATTTTGTCATAACAAAACAGGTCTGCCACATAATACTGATTCAATAATACATCTTTATATTGTATTTGTATTTTTTTCTGTGGGACGAAAGGAATGCTACGCTTTGCCAATTCGATTTCCATAGCCTCTTGATATACAGATTCTAGAAATCCCATGCCAAGAGTCCTATGCACATCCATGGCAGCCCCAATAATGTTATAGGTTTCTTTTTTATATATAAACTGATTTGTATCCATTTGTTTCTCCAACCATCTGTACCAATTTGGACGCTTGCGTCCCCATAATTATCTGTCGAAAATCAGTTTAATCTGTGTAATCTGTAGTTCTTAAAAACTATACATTGAATCGAATGTTCAAAATATCACCGTCTTGAACGACATATGTCTTGCCCTCCACGCGGAACTTACCGGCTTCCTTCACTGCGGCCTCCGAGCCGTATTTCAGGAAGTCCTCGGTGCTCATCACTTCGGCGCGGATGAAGCCACGTTGAAGGTCGCTGTGGATGGCTCCAGCGGCGATGGGGGCGGTGTCGCCCACATGGATGGTCCAAGCCCTAGTCTCGTCGGGACCCGTGGTGAAGAAGGAATGCAGGTTCAAAGTGTGGTAGGCGGTACGTACCAACTTATTCACGCCTGGCTCGGTCAAGCCGGCATCTTCCATAAACAAAGCTCTGTCATCAGCGTCGAGTTCGGCAATTTCAGCCTCCAACTTACCAGCGATTATCAGCATCTCCTGACCTTCTTTCAAAGCGGCCTTTACGGCATCGGAGTATTTGTTGCCTGTGGTGGCTGAAGCGTCGTCCACGTTGCATACGTAGATGATAGGTTTGGCGGTCAAGAGTTGGATGTCCTGAACGAACTTCTTGTCTTCCTCGGCTACCTTAGCATCACGAGCATTGCCGAAGTTCTCTAGCGTTTCCTTGTAGACGCTGAGCACGTCGAAGGCCTTCTTGTTGTCCTTCTCGCCGTTTTTCAAGAGTTTTTGAACGCGTTCCAGCTTACGGGTGACCAGATCCAAGTCACGCACCTGAAGCTCTAGATCAACGAGTTCCATATCGCGCACAGGGTCGATGCTGCCCTCGCTGTGGGGGATGTTGGGGTCGTCGAAGCAGCGCAGCACGTGGATGAGGGCATCCATGGTCTGCACCTCGGCAAGGAGCTTGTTGCCCACGCCTTGTCCGCCTTTGCTCAAGCCGGGCAGGTCGACGATTTCGACCGTGGCAGGTACGATGCGCTTCGAGTGGGAGATGTTGTCAATGAGTTTGAGACGTTCGTCCACCACCTCACACATGCCGATATTGGATTTCGAGGCAAAACCGATTTCTGCCTTGGTGTTTGATATACAGTTGAATATGGTGGTCTTTCCAGTGCTTGAAAGGCCGATGATTCCGCAATTGAGTGCCATAATGATAAGGTTTAAATTTGCTGCAAAGATATGAATTTATTGCTTGTCGCCCGCGTTCCAGTCGATTTGGTCGTATTCGTTTTCGGTCGCTACTTCTTGAGCCTGCATAAGCGAGTTGTTTTGGTGCTTCTTGATGAGTCGGATGCCCAGACGCCAAAGCATGACGTCGCCAGCAATGAAGAATGTGTAGATGAAGGAGCTTAACGCACCTCCCATTCGGTCGCTGAACATGAGCAGCCAGTCAAACAAACCGTGGGCAGCCATGGCGATGAGCAAGCCGATGATGATGTAACGTCCTTTCTTGTCGCTGTTGAACTTAGCCAAAGAGAGGAAATAGCCCAAGATGACACCGAAGAGAAAATGGGCGGGAACGGAGATCAAAGCGCGTACGATACCCGTGCCAATGCCGCCAGGCATGACGTACATGATGTTTTCGACGGTGGCAAAGCCTAAGCTGATGAAGGAAGCATATACTATGCCGTCGAAATATTCGTCAAAGTTCTTGTCGTTCCAAATGAATATCATGAAAACTAAGAACTTGCAAAGTTCTTCGGGAATGCCTGCGGTGATGAACGAGTCGTAAAAAACGGTCTGATTGAGATAGGGGATGAGTCCTATGGTGTAGTCGATGATCCTGACGGTGACGATGGTAAACACGACGGACAGCATGCCACCGAAAAAGGCTTTGAATAACGACTTGAAAGGTTCTTTTTGGTATTTGTCCTGACGATAAATGAAAATGATCAGCAGGGCAGCTGGAAGTACGGAGAGGAACAGGAGTACGTGGTAAAGCAGTAGATTTATGACCATAATAGTTTTACTTTTCTGCAAAAATACGGTTTTATCCGTGAAAAAGTCCTATTTTTGCACAAAATTTTTGTGTATGCAAGAAATGATTCTCATTCTTGACTTTGGCTCGCAGGTGACCCAATTGATTGGCCGCCGACTGCGCGAGTTGAATGTCTATTGCGAAATCCATCCCTTTAATAAAATCCCAGCCATCGGCCCTAATGTCAAAGGCGTGATCCTTAGTGGTAGCCCGTTCTCGGTGCGTGATGAGAAGGCACCCATTGCCGACTTGTCGGGTATCAAAGGCAAGCTTCCGCTGTTGGGTATCTGCTATGGTGCACAGTTTATTGCCCAGCATTTTGGAGGTGAGGTCAATGGCAGCATCGCCCGCGAATATGGCCGTGCCATGCTGACGGTGGTCGACGAGGCATCGCCGCTGTTTAAAGGTGTTAGCAAGACTTCACAAGTGTGGATGAGCCATGGCGACACCATCACCAAGCTTCCTTCGGGCGCTCGCATCATCGCTTCGACTGACGATGTGGAGAATGCTGCCTATAAGATTGAAGGCGAGGAGACTTACGCAGTGCAGTTCCACCCCGAGGTGTTCCACACCAAGGAAGGCCCGCAGATGTTGGCCAACTTCGCCCTTGGCGTTTGTGGCTGTAAAGGCGACTGGACGCCGGATTCCTTTATCGACAATACGGTGGCAAGTCTGAAACAGCAATTGGGCGACGACAAGGTCATCCTTGGCCTTTCGGGTGGTGTCGACAGCACCGTAGCCGCCGTGTTGCTCAACAAGGCAATTGGCAAGAACCTGACTTGTATCTTTGTGGATAACGGCTTGCTGCGCAAGAATGAGTTTGAAGATGTGCTCGACTCTTATAAGGAGATGGGACTCAATGTCATTGGTGTTCACTCCGGTCCGCTGTTCTTGCAAAAGCTGGCTGGTGTGACCGATCCAGAAGCCAAGCGCAAGGCTATCGGCTCCACGTTTATCGACGTGTTTGATGCTGAAGCTCAAAAGATTGAAGGCGCCCGCTGGCTGGCCCAAGGCACCATCTATCCCGATGTTATCGAGAGCGTAAGTGTCAACGGACCGAGCTGTAAGATCAAGTCGCATCATAATGTTGGTGGTCTACCCGAAAAGATGAACTTGAAGATTGTGGAGCCTTTGCGCTCATTGTTCAAGGACGAGGTACGCCGTGTGGGCCGCGCCTTGGGTATCA
The DNA here is from genome assembly GCA_900318265.1 of uncultured Bacteroidales bacterium. Taxonomy (GTDB): domain Bacteria; phylum Bacteroidota; class Bacteroidia; order Bacteroidales; family F082; genus Limimorpha. The sequence goes on from ONKA01000015.1 coordinate 61,806, forward strand.
AGCGCGAACTCATCGGCCGCCATCCTTTCCCTGGACCGAGTCTGGGCATCCGTATCTTGGGCGAAGTCACCGAAGAGAAGCTTCGCATCTTGCGCGAGGCCGACGACATCTTCATCAAGGGGCTGCGCAGTTGGCCATGCGAACTGCCGAGCGCATCCTATCCAAATGAGATGGCCGACAACCTGTATGATAGTATCTGGCAGGCGGGTACCATCCTCCTTCCCGTGAAATCGGTTGGTGTGATGGGTGATGAACGCAGCTACGAATACACCATTGCCCTGCGTGCGGTGATCTCGACCGACGGCATGACCGCCGACTGGGTGCATCTGCCGTATGAATTCATGGCCAAGGTGTCGAATGATATTATTAATAAGGTGAAAGGCGTCAACCGTGTGTGCTACGACATCTCGTCGAAGCCGCCGGCGACTATCGAATGGGAATAACACTGTAAATGAGTAAGACAATGAAGAATAAACTGTTTTTCTTCCTCTTTTTCCTCTTAGGAATGTTGCTTTCGGGCAATGTGATGGCCCAAGAGGTTATTGAGCGTTCGACTGAGAAAACCAAGATCGGCGGCAAGGAGTACTATATGCACCGTGTGAAACAGGGGCAGACACTCTATGGCCTGTCGAAGGCATACAACGTGACTGTTGAAGAAATAGAATTGTTGAATCCAGAGGTGAAGGACGGCTTGAAGGTTGGGCACATATTAGGTATTCCCGTCCGTCCCGTTCTAGAGCCGAAGGTGGAAGAGCCTCAGCCTGTGACGGTCAAACCAGAACCCGAGCCGGAACCTGAGCCGGAACCCGTCACTGTTAAGCCTGTGAAACCCGAGCCCAAGCAAGAGCCTGTTGTGGTGGAACCAGAACCCGATCCAGAACCGGTGAAGGTTAAGCCCGTGAAACCCGAACCCAAAGAGGAGCCTGTTGTGGTGGAACCTGTCAAACCCGAGCCAGAACCAGTTGTGGAACAAGAACCTGAGCCGGAACCCGAGCCCAAAACAGTTGTGGTGAAGCCCGTTAAGCCAGAACCAGAACCTGTTGTGGAACAGCCAAAAGAAGTAGAGACTCCTGCCGTTGTGACGCCACAATCCCATCAGAATCCTTTCTTCGACGGTAAGGCTCGTATCGTGCAGCGCGGTGAGAGTCTTTACGATGTTGCCAAGGAATATGGCATCGACGTGGCAGATCTGAAGCAAGCCAATCCACGAATGACGTTTGAGGATCCCAAAGAGGGGACCCGCATCGTCATTCCACAAATTGCCAACGAAAACGACTATATCGTGCATTCTTGCGAATACAATGAGCGCGTTTCTTCGTTGCTGAAACGTTGGAAAGTGGACGAAAATGCTTTCAGAGCCATGAATGTTTCCGTGGGTTCCCATGTGTTTGAAAACCAGGTGGTGCTGATCCCCATCCAACCTATAACTGATTTCTATTGGATTTCCAAGGACAATGTGCAGGAAGAGGTCGTAGAAGTGGTGGAAGAACCAGAAGAGCCTCAAGAGGTCCAAGAGCCTCGGGAGTTGGTTTTCGATTTTGATACGGGTGACATCCCTGATTGCGTCGCTTCTCCAGAAAATGCCACCAAACGTTATCATGTGGCCCTGATGGTGCCCTTGTATTTGAATAATATCGGTGGCGTTGATCTGTCGAAAGACAAGGCTTCTAAGACCAAGAAATCACGTCCCATGTCGTTCCTTCAGTTCTATGAGGGTTTCATGATTGCCGCCGAGGCCATGGAAAAACAGGGGATGAAGCTTGATTTGACCGTCATCGACGTGACCGACAATACCGCTACTGCTGAAAATGCCGTGGCCAAGATACAGAACAAAGACCTTGATTTGATCATCGGACCTTTCTTTGGCAACTCTTTCGAAATCGTCGAGGAATATGCCAAGGCCAACGACATCGCCGTGGTCAATCCTATGACAACACGTAAATCGGTGATCGAAGACAACCCGAATGTCATCAAGGCGAAAGCGGGCGATGTGGGTATGATCTTGTCCATCTCCAACTTGGTGAAAAACCATTATCCCAATGCCAACGTATTCATCGTCAGCCGTGAGAAAGAGTCAGATTCGGCTTTTTTGGATCAGTTGGAACACCATCTGAACATGGCCATCAATGAAGAAGTCACTGTTTCTGGTGATGAGTTCCTCCAATATGCCCGCAACGAGAGTGAGCGTTTGGAAATGGGAAGTCGCATGGTGCCTACCATCGACGTGGAAGGCCAGGTGTATTCCACCGGTGACTTCCAGTCGGGCACGACCAATGAGGTCGTTTTATCGAACACGGTGAAACGTTATCCTTACAGTAAAATAGGGGAAGTGAGGTCGCAACTTTCAGGTGTGCGCGACAATGTGATCATCGCCTATGGCGACGATAATGTGTTTGCCACGCAGATGCTTAACGCGTTGACCAGATCGGCTGAACGTTACCCCGTCACGCTGGTATGCGCACCAGGTTGGCAACGGCATGAGAAACTGCTGGTCGACAACCTGCTGAAAATGAATGCTATCTATATTAGCGACTACTTTGTCGACTACAACAGTGAGGAAACCAAGCATTTTGTGCTTCGCTTCAGGCAAAAGTATGTCATCGACCCGCAACAATATGCCTTTGAGGGCTACGATGTGGGCCGCTATTTCCTCAACGCCTTGATGCAATATGGTAGCGACGATTTGATCAATTGCCTGCATTGCTATCAAGCCTCGATGCTGCATACTAACTATGGCTTCTACTACAAGAACTATCTGAATGCAGGAGGCAACGAAGGCAAGGAAAACCTGTATTGGAGCATCTATCAATACGACAAGGACAACATCGAATTAGTCCCCGTCGACCCGTTCAAGAAAACCGCTGAGGATGACTAAACCCTACAGTATACTCTTCCTTTTGGTCCTATTCACCCTTGGCGCCTGCAACGATGGCGTGCAGAAGGACTATTGGGAGAACGGCAAGCTGAAGTCGGAGCTGCGTTATGAAAACGACAAGCTGAACGGCGAAAGTGTGTGGTATACGGAGCAAGGCCAGGTGATGACACGGGCTTTCTACAAAAACGATACGCTTGAGGGTCGTTACCAGCGTTTCCGTAAAAACGGCGCGCTTGAAATGGAATGCTGGTATAAGCATGGCCTGCGCGACAGCATTTGTCGTTCCTATTCGGTGAAAGGCAATCTGGCTTCGGAAGACCATTATGCCAGCGGAAAGCTCAATGGCGAGTCGAAGAAATGGTACGACAACGGCCAGGTTTTTCAGGAAGGGCAATATGTCGACGACATGATGGACGGTTCGTGGTTCATCTTCTATCCTAGTGGTGCTTTGGCTGTCAAGGCCGAATACAAAATGGGTACGGGCAAGCAGATTGGTTATGAGGAATCGGGTTACAAATGTCTCGAAGTGCCTTATGTCGACAATCTCAAGCATGGAAAGGAGATCTATTACAATCCCGATGGCACCATTACGAAAATTGTTGAATATGAAAAGGGTAAGGTGATTTCGGAGGATAATAATCCGCAAAACAAAGTGGAGTAGGGTAGGAAAATGAAAATATTTTGAATAATTTGAGAATTGTTCAAATAAAAGTCCTAACTTTGCAACGCTTTAAATAAGCAGCAAACTTTCAAACAAAACACAATAAACCTTTAATTAAAGTCAAACAAATGAAAGTCAATGAAATTATGACCGCTCTGGAAGCTAAGCATCCGGGCGAAAATGAGTACTTACAGGCCGTT
>ONKA01000022.1 GCA_900318265.1 uncultured Bacteroidales bacterium
CCTGACGGCAATTTCGTTTGGGGAGAACAAGGCTTGCAACTTTTTGGTGGCCTTGGCTTTTCGCGCACCGAATTGACTGCCGGCGATGATGGCGGTTTCTGGGCCTTAGGCTTTGACTACCAAAACCTTTATCTGCAATACGTTGGCGCCGATGGCACTTTGGGACCCACCACCACCATCAGTGACAGCGGTGGATACAAGTGCATGTTCGGCCAACTCACTTTGAGCCTCAACAACAATGTGCTGCTCACCTACGAAAAAGTGGGCTCCGGTTTTTATACCGACAAGGAGCTTTACGTCGTCGCCGTCACGCCCAATGGAACCATCCTCAACCCCGAATCCCTTCTCATGTCTTCTCAGACTTTCCAATCCACCTATATCCATAAGGCTGTTGCTGATGGCATGGGCGGCGGATATGCCTACATTTGGCATCCTGGCATCGGAGGAGCCTTCAACACCTACGTCTTCCATTTTAACGAGTTTGGCGTTTCCACCATCAGTGACCTGAACGGTATCGCGGTGCATTCCACCGACCCGATGAACTACTACGGCTATGCATGCGGCACCATCGACCCAAACAGCTATGACCTCATCGTCACCTACGAGCAAACCGACGCTTCCACGCAAAGCCAATCAAGGATCTATGTCAACCGCATCACTGCCGCGGGCGAAAAAGTGTGGGGAGAAGGCATCCTGTTGGCCGATTATGTAGGCGTCTCATACGCCGACATCATGGTCGATGCATTTGAGGACGGCAGCGGCTTCAGTGTGATTTACACGAAAAGCAGCCCCAACAACTCCTACTTCACTACCATCGAGGCCATGGGTTTTGACATGGACGGCAACCAACTATGGGCCAAGACATTGTGCTCGAATGCCTATAGAAGGACGGTATGCGACAACACCCCAGGTTTCGTCATGGGTCAAAACATTGTGACTTGGGTGAATTGCATTGACGGCGGCATTTATGGCCAAAACATCGGTCCCGACGGCACCATGGGACCCATCGAGCCCATTATCCCCGTGAATCCTTGCCTCGCCCCAGAGAACTTCGAGGGTGAATACGTCTATGACGACGAGACCCAGACCTTCGGCGCCCTGCTGACCTGGACCGCGCCCGAGACGCAGCCTTTGCACTACAACCTTTATCGCTACTACGACGTCAACAAGGATCTTGTCGTCATCGAAGTGCCTGGCGACGCCACCTCCTATTTCGATGAAAACGGCATTGGGCAATACAAATACCAACTGACGGCAGTCTACGAAGATTGTGAATCCGAATTTGCCCTCACTCCCGACGGCGAAGACAACGTCTTTATTGAAATTACTGGAATTGAAGAGAGCATCGACAACAGCATTGTCACCGTGCTGAATGTCTACAATATGAACGGCCAACGCATCTCGGTCAGCGACATGAGCGAACTGAACACGGGCGTCTACATCATCCAAGGCTTGACGGAAGACGGCCGCTTGGTCAACCAGAAAGTGATGATCGACAAGAAATAAAACGCAAAACATACGCTATGAGCAGGCTACGTGTCATCATCAGCCCGCAGTACGACCCCTTCCTCAACCGCGCCGTGGAACAATACCTCACCGAGTGCCAAGAGGAAGGTGTCGTCACTATGTACCTCTGGAAAAACGAGCGGACCGTCGTCATCGGCTACAACCAGAACCCCTATTCGGAATGCAATGTCAAGCTATTGCTTGACGAAGGCGGTCACCTCATGCGGCGTGGCACAGGTGGTGGCGCCGTATACCACGACTTGGGCAACATAAACTTCTCGTTCATTGCCGACAAGGCATTATATGACGTAAGGAAACAACTTTCGGTCATCCAAGACGCACTGCTTGCCTACGGCTTGAAAGCTGAGATATCGGGGCGCAACGACCTTACTTGCGAGGGACGTAAATTCAGCGGCAATGCCTTCGCCAAGGGAAAAAACAACAACCTGCACCACGGCACCATCCTCATCAAGACCGATGGCGCGATGATGCAGCGTTACCTTATCGTCGACAAGGCCAAGCTGATGAAAAACGGCGTGAAGAGCGTGGCCAGCCGAGTCGTCAACCTCAGCGAACTCGCCCCCGAACTGACTTCGGAAAACATCAAACAGCCTTTAATTGATGCATTTGAAAAGGTGTATGCAGGCAAGGTCGAAATGCTCGACTTCGACACCTCAATTAATAATAAAGAAGTGCAAACCATCCGAAAGGAAATCTCATCGCACGGCTTCCTCTTCGGCCGCTGGGAAGAGTTCAAGACCACAAAAAAGGCCCGTTTCGCATGGGGCGGCGTGGAGATTGCATTGCAAGTAGACGAGGCGAACGCCATCATCAAAGATGTTCAAATCGCAACAGATTGCCTTGAGCCAGAGACCATCCAACAGACCGAGCAATTGCTAAAAGGCGCCAGCACCAAAGCTGCACCCATGTTCGATGCGGGTAATGAAATCCTACACGATATCATTGGTTTGATCTACGGCTGAACAAAAAAGCGTACCTTTGCAGCCCAATCGGATAGACCAAGGTCCCTGAGCCCGTCGAAGGGCCGACTAATTATTTGACGGTGCTCAACGACCTGCTTTAACTGAACAACTGACAACTATCAACTGATAACTGGATGAAATACTATCTTCTCCCCCTAGGCTGCCAAATGAACTTAAGCGACACGGAGCGCGTGCGCACAGTGCTTAACGGCATGGGCTTCGTCCAAACCGAAAACGAAGACGAGGCCACCATCCTCGGCATCATCGCCTGCTCGGTGCGCCAGAAAGGCATCGACAAGGTGTATGGCCGCATCGAGAAATGGAACGCCATGAAGAACCGCCAGAACGTCATCACATTCGTGTCGGGCTGCATCCTGCCCGCCGACCGTCTGCGTTTCCTCAAGCTCTTCGACCTGGTCTTCGCCATGAACGAATTGCCCAACTTCCCCGACATGATCCGTCAATATGGCATCGTCACGCCAGCATCACTCAAATACGGAGAAGAGATTGAATACCAGCCTGTGGTCAAGCCCCTAGCTCCGCTGTTCCACAAAGATGACAAGATCAATCCGTCGGCCAACATGGATAAGTTCTGGGCCATCACACCGACACAGACCTCCACTTTTGAGGCCTTCATCCCAATCCAGAACGGCTGCAACAAGTTCTGCACCTATTGCGCCGTTCCTTACACCCGTGGCCGCGAGGTGTCGCGCCCCTCGGAAGAGATTTTGGCCGAGCTGAAGGACTTGGTTGAGAAAGGTTACAAGAGCATCACCCTATTGGGTCAAAACGTCAACTCGTATGGACTAGACAAAAAAGGTGAAGAGATTGACTTTGCAGAGTTGTTACGCCGCGTGGGTGAATACGGCAAAGCCTCGGGCAAAGAGTTTTGGGTGTATTACACCGCGCCGCATCCTCGTGACATGAAGGATGACGTCATCGAGGTGATGGCACAATATGACTGCCTCGGCAAGCAGATCCACATCCCCATCCAGTCGGGCGACGAGAACATGCTGCAACGCATGAACCGCCACCACGACCTGGCCACTTATAGGCATATCATCGAGACCATCCGTGAGAAACTGCCCACCGCTACCATCTTCACCGACATCATCGTGGGCTTCACCCATGAGACCGAAGAGGAGTTTGAGAATACGCGCAAGGCCATGGAGGAGTTCAAGTACAACATGGCGTTCATTGCACAATATAGTGTGCGCCCGGGAGCAGTGGCATCGGAATGGGACGATGACGTGCCAAAGGAGGTGAAACGCGAGCGTTACCACCGCCTCACTGAAGAACTGATGAAGCACAGCCTTGTCTACAACCAAGGCCTCATCGGGAAGACCGTCAAAATGCTGGTGGAGACGCAAGACCGCAAGAATGGCTACCTCACTGGCCATACTGAGGGCAAGATCGTCATTCGCTTCGCCTCGAGAGACACCAAACTTATTGGGCAGATTGTGAATGTAAAAGTGACTTCGGCTTCGCCGCTGTCGATTGAGGGAGTGTTAGTTTAGAGTTTAGAGTTTAGAGTTTAGAGTTTAGAGTTTAGAGTTTAGAGTCGATGAAGAAAGTAGCGTTCAAGACTTTGGGATGTCGTGTCAACCTGTATGAGACTGACGCTTTGGCGTCGCGCTTCAAGGCTGCGGGCTACGACATCGCCGACAGCGATGCCGATGCCGACGTCTTTGTCGTGAACACCTGCACCGTCACCAACACCAGCGACCAGAAATGTCGCCAGGCCATCCACCAGATCCGACGCAAGCATCCCGAGGCATTGATTGCCGTCACCGGCTGCATGGTCAACCACAGAAAAGAGGAATTGCTGCAATCTGGCATCGCCGACTACGTCATCGACAACGAGCGAAAGTCTGCCTTGTTCGACATCATCGACGAGCATTTCAAGACGGGCCATAGCGACCCTGAAGGTTATGACCGCGACTTGTTCAGCTACCAACCTGCCTTCGACACCTTCCATACGCGCAGCCTCATCAAGATCCATGATGGCTGCAACAACTTCTGTTCCTACTGCATCATCCCCATGGTGAGAGGCAGGGCAACAAGCCGGCCCGCAGCCGACATTTATGACAATGTGCGTGAAGTCGTCGCCCACGGCTTCAAGGAAATCGTATTGACAGGCGTCAACTTGGGGCGCTATCAACACGAGGGCACCGACTTTGAGCAACTTGTAGAAAACATCCTCAATATCGACGGCGACTTTCGCGTCCGTGTTTCCTCCATCGAGCCCGACCAGTTCAGCGACCACTTCCTGGCACTGTTCCAACACGAAAAGCTGGCTCCACATATGCACATCTGTCTGCAAAGCGGTTCCGACGACACCTTAAAGCGTATGAACCGTCACTATACGGCCAACCAATTCCGTGAGATGTGCCAGCGCATCAAGGCCTCGCGTCCCGACTTCAACCTCACCACCGACATCATCGTGGGTTTCCCTGGCGAAACTGAAACAACCTTTAAGGAAAGCTGCGACTTTGCGAAAGAGATTGGCTTCAGCCACATCCACACCTTCAAATACTCGGTGCGTACCGGCACCAAGGCTGCTGTCATGCCCGACCAGGTTCCTGAAAAAGTGAAAACGGAACGCAGCGAGGTGATGCGTCAGATTTCGTTGGAAAACAAAACGAAATACTTCGAGATGATGCAAGGCAGAAGCCAATGCATGCTCATCGAACGCATCGACAGCAAAGGCGTCGCCCGTGGCTATGGCGAGAACTACATACCCATCATCGCAAAGGTGACAGGGATAGACAAAAACACCTTTATTAATATAAAACTCGGTGAAATCATCCATCGAGAAAACGAGGATAAAATGGCTTTTAATACATTATAAATCAACTTATTATACTATTTTAAAGAAAAAATTTCAAATAATTGGTTGGCATTTCGCAGAAAAGTTGTAATTTTGCAGCCCAAAATAAAAAGAACAATAGCAAAAAGGAATAAGAGATATGGCAAATCACAAAGATGCAATCAAGAGAATTCGTCAGACTGAGAAGAGACGCTTGCACAACCGTTACTACGCCAAGAACATGCGTAACGAAATCAAGAAATTCAGGGCTTTGACCAGCAAGTCGGAAGCTGAAGGACAACTTTCGAAGTTGTACTCCGTTATCGACAAGGTCGCCAAGCGCGGTATCATCCACAAGAACAAAGCCGCCAACCTGAAGTCGAAGCTGACGAAGTTCACGGCAAAATTGGCATAATTGGAAGTTTTATTCATACATGTTGGTGCCTCTTCTACTTTGTGGAAGAGGCTTTTTTGCTTGAGGTAAGCCAAAAAGCACTATCTTTACCGCTCCAAACCACTACCCACCATGAGCAAAAAGAAATCCATCAAGGAATGGGCCAAGGACGACAGGCCTCGTGAGAAGATGGCCGAGAAGGGCAAGGCTGCCATGAGCGACTCGGAGCTTTTGGCTATCCTTTTGCGCACTGGCAAAGAGGGGCAGTCGGCCGTGGACCTTGCCCGCGAAATCTTGGGCAAAGCCAACAACAACCTCATCAACCTATCCAATTTCACCCTAAAGGAACTAGAAGCCTTCAAAGGCGTCGGCAAAGCTAAGGCCATCACCATCATGGCCGCTCTAGAGCTCGGCAAGCGCCGCCGAGGGGCCGAAGCTAACCTGCCCGACGAGGTCAAGGACTCCACAACCTCGTTCGAACGTTTCCTTTCCCATATCGATGACATGAAACAGGAGCATTTCCTCGTTATGTACCTCGACCAAAGCTTCCACGAGCTTAAGCTGGAATGCATCAGCAACGGAGGGACGACCAACGTCATCGCCGACCCAAGGATTATCTTTAAGCACGCCTTAAACTACGGTGCCACTTGCATCATCTTGGGCCACAACCACCCTTCAGGCAACCCGCGTCCCAGCAAGGACGACCGCCAACTGACCCAGAAAATCGTGTCGGCCGGCCAACTCCTAGACATCGCAGTCATTGATCACATCGTCATCGGCAACGAACGCTATTACAGTTTCCGCGACCATGGAGAAATGACTTTCTGAAACACAAAACAACCATGAAACTCGTCACCATCATAGGGGCACGTCCCCAAATCATCAAGGCAGCCGCATTGAGCCGCGCCATCCGAAACCATTATTCCGACCAGATACAGGAGGTCATTGTCCACACAGGACAACACTACGACGACAACATGTCGCAAGTCTTCTTCGACGAACTACAAATACCCCGCCCCGACTACAACCTCCATGTTGGCTCAGCATCGCACGGCGTGCAGACCGCCCGCATGACCGAAGGCATCGAGGCTTTATTAATAAAAGAGCAACCCGATTTCATCGTACTCTATGGCGACACCAACTCAACCTTAGCCGGTGCTGTGGCTGCCGCCAAGATCCATGTGCCTATTGTCCACATCGAGGCGGGACTGCGTTCATTCAACAAGAGCATGCCCGAGGAGATCAACCGCATCGTGTGCGACCACTGCTCCACCCTGCTCTTCACACCTACCAAGGCTGGGCTGGAGAATCTGAAACGCGAAGGGTTTTCTATCGATGAAGGCGGCCCTTCGACAGGCTCAGGGACCTCTAAACCGACTATCGACAATCCGAAAGTCTACCATTGCGGCGACATCATGTACGACAACAGCCTGCATTTTGCTGACATCGTGGAAGAGAAGACCGACATCATACAACGTCTGGAACTAAAAAACAAGCCCTTCATCCTAGCCACCATCCATCGTGACAGCAATACGGACCATCCCGAACGCCTCGGCGCCATCTTTGACGCTTTAATCGAGCTCTCAAAAGAGAATCAAATCGTATTGCCGTTGCATCCTAGAACGGCCAAGTTGCTGAAGACCAATTTGTGCAACGAAAAGCAGACTTTGGTTTTCAGCAGCGCCAACATCAAGCTCATCCCGCCTGTCTCCTTCCTCGAGATGATTGCCTTGGAGCGTCATGCCCAACTCGTCATGACCGACTCGGGTGGCGTGCAGAAAGAAGCCTACTTCTTCAAGAAGCCTTGCATCATCCTGCGCCCCGAAACAGAATGGGTAGAGATCGTGCAGACCGGTAACGCCATCCTTGCCGATGCTGACGGTAGCCGCATCATGAAGGCTTGGCAACACTTCAAGAATAACCCGCCCACCACTTTCCCCGAGATTTTCGGAGACGGCCATGCGGCAGAGTTCATGCTTGAGCAAATGTTGAAGGCGTAGGCGAAATATTTTTCTTGTAAAGTGTTGTAGATTAAGAAAAAAGTCGTACTTTTGCACCCGCTAAACAAGCAAACACTAATATCAATTTAATCATTTAACAATCAAACAGTTATGAATCAGTACGAAACCGTTTTCATTTTAACTCCCGTTTTGTCTGACGAACAGATGAAGGAAGCGGTAAAGAAGTATGAAGATCAGCTGACCAACAATGGTGCAGAGATCGTTCATGAAGAGAACTGGGGCATGCGCAAGCTTGCCTATCCTATCCAGAAGAAGTCCACGGGCTTTTACCAACTCATTGAGTACAAGGCCGAGGGTAATGTAATTGCCGATGTCGAAACCGAACTGAAGCGTGACGAGCGCGTCATGCGCTTCCTCACTGTGAAGCTCGACAAGCACGCTATTGCCTACAACGAGAAGAAACGCAAGAAAGCCGAAGCTGCCGCCGAGGAAGCCCAAGCCTAATGTTGAACAATTAAAAAAGAAGAAAAATGGCACAAGTGAATAACAACAACGACATCAAATATCTGACTCCCATTGCAGTCGATACCAAGAGAAAGAAATACTGCCGCTTCAAGAAGAACCGCATCAAATACATCGACTACAAAGATGCCGACTTCTTGCTGAAGTTCGTCAACGAGCAGGGTAAGATTCTGCCCCGCCGCATCACTGGCACTTCAACGAAATACCAGCGCAAGGTCGCCCAGGCCGTCAAACGTGCCCGTCACCTCGCCCTGATGCCATTCGTAGCAGATTGTTTGAAATAATTTGAAGGAGGAAAAGACATGGATATCATTCTGAAACAAGACGTCACCAACTTAGGATATAAGAACGACATCGTCACCGTGAAGGCTGGCTACGGCCGCAACTACCTCATCCCGCAGGGCATGGCCATTCTGGCCACCGAGCGCAACCGCAAGATCTTGGCCGAAGAGATGCGCCAGCAAGCTCACAAGGAGCAAAAGATCAAGGACGAAGCCACCGAGAAAGCCAAGGCTTTGGAAGGCCTGAAGCTGCAAATCCCCGCCAAGGCTGCCGCCACGGGTAAGATTTTCGGCTCGGTCAACAACATTATGATCGCCAACGCCATCAAGGAAGCCACTGGCATCGAAGTGGACCGCAAGAACATCGTCCTCAACGAAGACGCCATCAAGGAAGTGGGCGACTACACCGCCAAGATTAGACTCCACAAGGAAGTGGCTGTTGACATCGACTTCAACGTTTTTGCTGAATAAGATTGAACTTTTTCATAATTTTGTGGGGCTGTTCCATTATTGGGACAGCCTTTTTTGTATTTTTGCCTACATGATCACCAAGAACACCATAAAACAAATTGCCTCTCTCCGCCAACAGAAATTCCGCAAGGAACTTGGCTGCTTCGTTGTGGAAGGACGCAAGATGACAGAGGAACTGTTGAAATCCGATTTCGAGACCGTGGGATTATATGCCACCGAAGCCTTCCTCTCCGACTATCCGTCTTTTGCCGAGGCTGAAATCGTGAGCGAATTACAAATGGAGCAAATGAGTGGACAAGACACACCGCCCGGCATCCTAGCAGTCGTGAAAACCCCGCAGCAAAGCGAAATCAAGACCACATCGCGACTTGTGCTCGCCTTGGACGGCATCGCCAACCCCGGCAACATGGGCACGCTCATCCGCACCGCAGAATGGTTTGGCATCCATGATGTGATTTGCAGCAATGATTCCGTAGAACTATGGAACCCAAAGACGGTTCAAGCCACCATGGGATCGCTGTTTAGGATGAAGGTATGGAAGGCTGATTTGCCCGATTATCTCGAACAAGCCAAGGACGCTAGCAAGGCCGTTTATGGTGCCCTATTGGAAGGCGAAGACCTGTTCCAGATGCAAGCCAAACCCGGAGGTATCCTCGTCATCGGTAGTGAGTCGCACGGCATCCGCAAAGAAGTGCTGCCTTGCATCACGCATCCCGTCACCATCCCACGCGCAAGAGGCAGCATGACCGAGTCGCTCAACGCCGCCGTAGCCGGAGCTATCCTGATGGCCGAAATGACGAGATGAGGGTATTGCTTCGCAAGAAATCATTCAAAAATCATTATTAAAATCTATATAATAGAAATATTGATTTTTGATTGATTTTAAAACAGATTTTGTTCAGATTTCTTGCCTTTAGGCAATCCGAAAACAACAAAAAAAACCGCCCCGAAAGGAGCGGTTTTTTCATTCAATCGTAGGATTGATTACTTCACGATGACAACACGCTGGACGCTGTTGCGGCCGTTGTTGTCGTACACGCTGAAGAAGTAGACACCAGATTCAACATTCATGTCGATGGTGTTGACCACGTTGTCAAGCTTCACCACGCGGACGAGCTGGCCAGCCACATTGTAGATAGCCACGCTGTTGAGGTTCTCGCCTTCGAGGGTGACCATAGAAGTGGCGGGGTTAGGATAGATGCTGGCCAATTGGGCGACAGTCTCTTCCACGCCATCGGTGACATCCAGAACCACAGGGATAACAGCCTGAGGCAGGTTAGCATCGTTGGTGTTGATGATAAGATCAGCACTGTAGGACGAGCCCATGCTGAGGCCGATGGAGTTGATGCTGAGGGTGATGGTCTCACTCTGACCGCCCATGATGGCACCTTCGGTCTTGTCGATGGTGGCCCAAGTGGCGGGAACAAGTTCACCTTCGCAGTTGACGGTGATCAACCAAGCACCACCGAAGCTGCCAGCGCTGTAGCAGTGGCTGAAGCTGTTGCCACTGGTGCTGAGCCAGTTACCATCTTGCTCTTCACCATATTCGCCACCGTCCATGCTCATAGGATATTCACCAGCATTCTGTTCGAGAGAAACAGTAGCCCACATGGCTTGACCCGTCATGTAAACAGGCTCATCGAAGGTAGCAGTAATCCAAGTACCAGCAGCAGTGGAGTTGATGGTCTTTTCGGCGAGGAGTTCACCGGGTTGGTTGTGGAGGCCTTGACCATAGATACGGAAGGTGTAGTTGTGGTCGGCAGCTTGATATTGTGTACCAACGAGGTATTGAGCAGAAACGATTCTCATACCCATAGCAGCACCAGCATAAGCGGTAGCAGGCAGACGGATACCCATCTCACGGCTGTAAGCAGCATCGGAACCAATGCCTTGGCTTTCTTCACCATTGTGGTAGTAGAGGTCGGCGGTTTGTGAACCAGCGCCACCTTGACCAAAGTCGAGCCAGCCAGCCCAGTCACCGATGGAGTTACCGCTGTTATCAATGGTAACCTCAACGGTGGTCATGTCGTCTTCACCGAGTTCTTCAGTGACTTCAGCAGGAGTGATGGTGAGCTCAGGAGCGCTTTCGCCACCGATCTTCTTGAAGCTGAAGTTGTCGAGGTAGTACTCAGAGGTAGCGGCATTCTCAGGCGGATAGAAGTTCATGGCGGCGAGGGTACGGCCAACCGTGTTGTTGCCGAAGCTGTCCAAACTCCACTGCCATTCGCAGACGAGCACTTCGTCTTCACCAGGAGCGGTGTAGTAGTAGCGGGCAATGTCGGTGTCGGTGTCCACATTCAAGCGGAAGTGCATCCATTCGTCGTAGACAACATTAGTCAAAGTGGCAGTGCCGTTGCTACCAGCATGGATAGTACCTTGGCCAGGAGCAGAGGTCGAGTTCTGACCATCATTGGTCAGGTGGAGGTAGCACTGCATGGCCCAGGTGCTGTTGGAGCCAGCAAAGTGGTGCAGGATGTTGAAATAACCATTCTTGCCTTCCGGAACGAGGATGTCGAACTCGAGGTCGTAGTTACCATTCTCTTCGTCGCCGAGGAGGAGGACCTGGTCGTTGCCATAGGTGAGGTGACCGCACTGGGTGCCTTCGAAATCGGCAACCACACCGTCTTCGTTACCGCCGGGAGCGTTGCTCCAAGTGGTCCACCAGTCGTGACCGGCAGCAATAGCCTCAGCAGCGATCTTGTTACCGACAGTGTACTCTTCGAAAGGTTCGAGGAGCAGCACCTCGTCGTTGCTCTGCAGCGTGACTTCGAGGTTGTCGAGATAGTACTCAGAAGTAGCGGCATTCTCGGGCGGGAAGAAGTCCATGGCGCCGAGGACGCGGTCAGCTTGGTTCTCACCGAAGCTGTCCATGCTCCACTGCCATTCGGCATAGAGTTCTTCAGATTGACCAACCACATTGAAGTAAAGTTGGGCAACGTCGTTGTCGGCATCGACATGGACGCGGAAGTGCATCCATTCGTCGTAGACGCAAGGCAGGTCGCAGGTGCCGTTGCTACCAGCGTGCACGGTGCCGTGACCAGGAGCTTGGGTCGAGTTCTGACCATCGTTGGTCATGTGCATGTAAACCTGCATGGCCCAGGTGCTGTTGCTACCAGCAAAGTGGTGCAGCACATTGAAGTAACCGTTCTTGCCTTCCGGAACAAAAGCATCGAACTCGAGGTCATAAACGCCCGTCGAGTGGTCACCAAGTTGGACAACTTGGTCGTTACCATAGGTGAAGTGAGCGGCCATGGTACCACCAGCCATACCGAAGACACCGTCTTCAGCACCGCCAGGAGCGTTGCTCCAAGTGGTCCAAGGATCACCAAGGGTTTGAGCGATTTTGGCGCCTTCCGGGCAATCATCAAAATCGAAATGCAACTGAGCGAAAGCATTGCCGCAAACAAAGGCAATCATCGCAATGAGTAAAGATACTTTTTTCATTTGATTTGAATTTAAGTTAGTATTAAGTGAATGAATTAATTCAATTTTGCGGAAAAACCACGCTGCAAATATAACTAAAAAAGATGAAGCGCAACCTTTCTTGGGATTTTTTTTAGTTTTCCTTTGCTTCCTTCCAATAGGCTATCATCTCCTCAATGCTGAGGTGTTGCACACCTTTGCCTTGTTCGCGAGCCTTCTGCTCCACGTACGCAAAACGTTTGCGAAACTTTTTGTTGGTCTTTTCGAGGGCGTCGTCAGAATTCACGCCAATGTAGTTGCCGTAAGCTGCCAAGGCAAAGAGCAAGTCGCCAAATTCTGCCTCGATGTTCGCAGTGTTGTTGGGCTTCTGGAGTTCTTCAAATAGTTCTTTCTTCTCCTCCTCCACTTTCTGCCATGCCTGCTCGGCATCTGGCCAGCGGAAACCCACACCAGCAGTTTTCTGTGCCATGCGATAAGCCTTTAGCAACGAAGGCAAACCCTCTGGCACGCCACCCAACACGCTACGGTTGTGTTCGCGCTCCAATTTGATCTTTTCCCAATTCTGCTCCACCTGCTCTGCATTCTCAACATGCTCATTGCCAAAGATATGCGGATGACGCACAATCATCTTGTCGCAAATTCCGTTAAGCACATCGGCAATATCAAAGGCGCCTTGCTCCTGCCCTATCTTGGCATAAAAGACAAGATGGAGCATGAGGTCGCCGAGTTCCTTCTTCACCTCGTTGAGGTCGTCGTTGAGGATGGCTTGGCTAAGTTCGTATGTCTCCTCGATGGTGAGATGACGCAGGCTGTGGATGGTCTGGGTGCTATCCCAAGGGCAGCCAGCTCGCACGGCATCCATAATATCCAATAAACGCTTGAAAGCTTGTAGTCTTTCGTCCATAGTAGGTTCTTTTGAGGGTGCAAATGTAAGGAATTTTGTATTTTTGCAGGCTCAATGGAACGACAAAAACGCCATATTCTTTTCGTGCTGCTTACCTTATTATTAATAGGGAAGACCGCAAGCGCCCAACTTAGCAACCGCAACTATGAGATAGAAGCGCGGATGCATTATGGCTACATGTACTTCCAAAACGACGAATACCACTCTGCCTTAGGGCGTTACAGTCGACACACACCTAGCTACGAGTTCTCACTTCACCGCAACACATACGGCGAACGCCGTTGGGAAGTGTTGCACAACTACCCCTCCATAGGGCTCACTTTCTATTACTCGGGCTTCGGCAACGACAGCATCTCGGCCGAGTTGGGCAGGGTGTTCGCCCTCTACCCTTTCATCAACTTCCCCATCACGCCTGGCACCAACAGCAGGCTGACATTCAAGTTGGGCGTGGGCGTAGGCTACCTCACCAATAAGTTCGACCCGAAAGAGAATTACCACAACTACGCCATCGGTTCGCACGTCAACGCAGCCATTAATCTGTCGTTCGAATACCGCCAACGCATCGTCGACCGCCTTCACTGGGTGACCTCAGCAGGATTGACCCATTTTTCGAACGGAGCCACCCGCTCCCCCAACATGGGCATCAACATCCTCAGCGCCGCCACAGGCCTTTCGTGGTATTTGGCACCGCCCAAAACCCATATCGACAAACGCTTGCGTCCCAAAAACTACCTTTTTGAGTTTGACGGCAAACGGCATTTCGTTACCGACTACCAGTACACCCTCGGCATCAAAGACATGAGCCAGGAGTACGGCACACACCAATATTTCTTCGTGCACGACCTGGCCGCCAATTTCATGTTCCAACTCTCCGAACGCGATCGTTTGGGCCTCGGCATTGAGTTGGTCTACGACAATTCCGACAAAATCACCAAGCCCGACTGGGACTTGTATCTGAAGCCCGGCTTTCTGATTTCCTACGAGATGCTTCTTGACCGCGTCAGCTTCATGTTCAATGTCGGCTTACGCAACAACGTACCACTCAACTCACCGACCTTCGGCATGTTGTTCTACCAAAAGGTTGCAGCTCGCTACTATTTCAACGAGAACCTCTTTGCCACGCTTGCTTTCACCACCTACGACATCAAGGCCGACTTCATCAGTTTCGGCATAGGCTACCACATACAGCACAAATACTACTTACCACGCTATGAAAAGAAACGTCATCGCAGTCCTGTTTTTCCTCGTTAGCCTGATGGCCGCTTCGTGCAGCAAGATGGATCAGCTCTTCAACAACGGGGAGCCTGTCACCGAACGCCGTGAAGTGGCGCATCGGTTCAGTGCGATATCGATGTATAACAACGTGAATGTCAAGCTTATGCAAAGCAATTACCCGCATCTGGAACTCACCTGCCCCAAAAACCTCATTGAAAAAGTGACCACCGAAATCGAGGGCGATACCTTGGTCATCAAAAACGAGAACGAATACAACTGGCTGCGCAGTTTCGACTATAGCATTGACCTCACCGTGTATTACGACAGCCTGCGACAGATCAACTTCGCCTCGGTGGGCGACCTGCTCTGTACCGACTCCATCAAAGGTATTGCCGAGCAGACCATCGATTCGACTGGAGGCTTCATCGACACCATCACGATTCACAACTTCAACCTTCACATCAACGAAGGCTGCGGCGACATCGACTTGACCTTCAACTGCAACGTGGTGAAAAACAACTTTGGCAACGGCACCTCAAAGGTAACTTTCCGAGGCAAAGCCGAATACACAGAGATCATCATGCGAAGCTATGGCGTTGTGCATGCCGAAAACCTCAACTCCAACTTTGTCAGGGTGCAGTCGCATTCCACCAATGATGCTTACGTGTGGGCCCGCAGCAAACTCACCGTGTGGCTCTATAGTATTGGAAACGTGTATTATAGAGGCAACCCTTGGGTCGTGAAGGAGTGCACAAGCGATGGTCAAGTCATCAAATTGGAATAATTTACAAATTCAAATACAAAACTTCGATTTTGGTATGAAATTTGTATGTTTTTAGGCGATTGGACCATACAAATTGACAAACAAACAAAAACACTCAATACAATGAAAGCGTTAAGAATCATACCGATCATCGCCTTAATGGCCTTCGTCAGCTGCTCGGCCAACCGCCACACGGCCAAAGACGACACCTACTATTCGCCTTATGGCAATACGGGAGGACAAATGGCTACCAGCAACGGCTCCTACGTGAGCCCCAGCATCAGCAGCAACTCGGAATACGACTATCAAGCCTACTATTCCGACAGCAAGAATTACGTCAACAATGCCGATCCCGTCTACCAGACCACTGAGACGGTGACCGACACCAACGGCGTAGTTTACACCACCACCGAGACATATTACGATGCCGACTTCGCCACGCGCATCAAGCGCTTCGGCACGCAAGCCTCCTCGACGAGAGGATATTATGACGACTACTACACGAGTGGTGGCGACACATACATCTACGTCAACAGCTACGACCCCTTCTATTGGGACTACTACCCGAGCATTTATGTCGGCTGGGGGTATCGTCCCTACTGGAGGACCTATTGGGGCTGGGATCCCTACTGGGGCTACTCCTGGTATCCATACTCCTACTGGGGCTATTCATGGTACCACTACTCCTACTGGCACAGTCCTTATTGGGCCTACGACTGGGGCTGGCATCACCCCTATCATCACCACCATCACCACTGGGATGGTCACCACGGCGGCCATCATCACGGCGGAATGGGCGGTGGCAGCAGCTTCGGCAGCTATGTGGCCAGCGTCAGACATGGCAACTCCAATGGCGGATCGATGAGCCGCGCCTTGCCCAACAACGGTCGTAGCAGCTTGACAAGCGGTGGCAGCATGTCGCGCCCACAATCTGCAGGAAGTTCCTCTTCGGCTCGCGTGGGTAGCAGCTCAAGCCGCGCCAACACCAGCCGTCCCACGGTGAGCAACAGACCTACAAGCGCCAGCCGCCCGACGGCAGGCACCAGCGGCCGCACCAACAACAGCGTCGCTCCGCAGCGTCCGGCCAACTCGAGTAGTGCCCGCACTGGCAACCAAAGCAGCGAACGCCAGAGCTACACCTCACCCAACAACAGCCGTCCGTCGCGCTCCAGCTCCGAATACGTACGCCCGCAGAGCTCTTCCTCATCCAGAAGCGCTTCCTCTTCGAACTCCAACAGCGGTAGCTACAACAGAAGCAGCTCGCCTTCGAGAAACTCCTCTTCGAGCGGTAGCTATAACAGAAGCAGCTCATCCTCTTCGAGAAGCTCATCTTCGGGCAGCTACAACAGAGGCAGCTCCTCATCAAGTTCAAGCCGCAGCTCAGGAAGCAGCTACAGTGGCGGAAGCCGCAGCTCAAGCTCAAGTAGCCACAGCTCATCCAGCCATAGCTCCGGCGGCGGAAGCCGTGGCGGTGGCGGCGGAAGAAGATAATTTCCAATCCCTCCACGGACATTAAGAATAAAAGACTACCTTTGCAAGTTGAAATGCAAGGTAGTCTTTTTTTATCCTGTCAAACCATGAAAAGAACACTCACCACAACTCTAATGCTCCTTTTCGTTGTCACCACATTAGCTCAAGGTGTCGACGATGCCTGTCTGTTCTCGCAGACCTATTATCAAGGCACTGCCAAAGCCTTGGGCATGGGTAATGCCATGGGTGCGGTAGGTGGCGACATGGCCTCCGTCTGCATCAACCCAGCGGGCATGGGCATCTATCGCAGCACCGAGTTCACCACCACCCTCAGCCTGATGGACAACTACCTTTCCTCCACCTATTATGGAACCACCAACGGTGCCAACAGAATGCGCCTCTCCATACCCAACCTAGGTTATGTCGGCACAAAGCAAAGGAGCAACTACAAGCCTTTGCGTTACACCCAGTTTGGCATTGGGCTCACCCGCACCAACGACTTCAACATGAATACCTTTAGCAAGGGCATCAACCCGACCAGTTCTAAGATTGACTCTTATTTGGCTCGAATGACCGACTACTCACCAGATGACCTGCACGATGTTTTTCCATACGACATCTATCCTGCTTGGAGCACTTATCTCATTGATCTCTATGAGGATGATATGGAAGAATACTATGGGAGTCCAGTTCCCCAAGGCAACATCTGGCAAGGTCAGGAAAGCGAGTTTAAGGGGCGTTCGGAATCCTGGACCTTTGCGGGTAGTGCCAACTACTACGACAGGCTCTTCTTCGGCATGAGTGTTGACTTGGCGCACATCAAACGTTGGGGCGTTAGAACCTTCCAAGAAAGTCGCGTTGAAGGTACCGACACCGAATTCAACCAATGGCACTATCGGGAAGACCTCAGCAGCACCGGATGGGGTGTCAACATGAAAGCAGGACTCATCTTCCATGCCACCCATTGGCTCCGCCTCGGAGCAGCCTTCCACTCGCCCACGCTCTACAGCTTCGACGAGACCTGGCAAACCGAGACGGAATCGCAAATCCTAGGCATCACGAGGAAAAGCCTCAGCCCCGAATCAAGCTATGAATACACCTTCATTAGTCCTTTGAAATGGGTGGGCAGCATGGCTTTTGTTTTGGGCGACCAAGGCATGATTAGCCTCGATGCAGAATACACCAACTATGGCGCGGCACGGTTCAAGGCCAGCGACTATGACTACGGCGTTGTCAACGACGACATCCAAGACGCTTACGGAAAGACCTTCAATTTCCGATTGGGCAGTGAATGGCTGCTGGGAAGGTCCTATCTGAGATTAGGCGCAGCCTATTACGGCAGTCCCTTTGGTCTTGGCGAGCCTGGAGGTAGCGTCAAGAAAGCCTCCTGCGGCATCAGCATGCCCGTGTCAGACGACACCACCTTCGACTTCGCCTACGAGCTGACCTACGGCAAATCCTATCATTTCCTATACGATGCAGGAGATTTGGGCATCGAGCCCGTCACACAAAAACAGATCAAAAACCTTGTGACAGCCACGCTCAAGGTGCGCTTCTAAACGAAAAAAGGCTGCTCGTATCGAGCAGCCTTTTGTTTTAGATTCACACAACTTATGCGTTGTATTGTGCGATGATGCCCTTGTCAACAAGGATACGGCCGCAATACTCGCACACGATGATTTTCTTGTGCGTGCAGATGTCCAACTGATGTTGGGGCGGGATACGGTTGAAGCAGCCACCACAAGCTTCATCGAAGATACCGACAACGGCAAGACCGTTACGGGCATTCTTACGGATGCGCTTATAAGCCACAAGCAGACGGTCTTCCACCAACTTCTCACAGTCGGCCGAACGTTGCAGGAGTTGTTCCTCTTCCTTCTCGGTGCCTTCCACCAGCGACTGAAGTTCCTCTTTCTTCTCATCAAGTGAAGACTTCAGCTCGGTGAGACGCATCTGAGCCTCGGCAACCTTAGTGGCCACCTCGTTGTCCTTAGCGGTAATCTCTCTGATACGCTTCTCAGACAACTGGTTGTCAAGCTGTTGATACTCAATCTCCTTGGTCAGCGAATCATATTCGCGGTTGTTGCGCACATTGTTCTGTTGATCCTCATATTTCTTGATCAGAGCCTCGGTCTCTTTGATCTTGATCTTGTAGTCCGAGATATCTTTCTGATGCTTCTTGCTGTCTTCCTTGAAGTTGGCGATACGAGTCTCCAAGCCGGCGATTTCGTCTTCCAAATCCTGGATTTCAAGAGGCAGGTTGCCACGATAGGCACGAATCTCGTCGATCTTCGAGTCGACCTGTTGCAAGGTATAGAGCGCCACCAGCTTTTGCTCGACACTCACCTCCACAGGATCAACTTCAGTTTTGTGAGCTTCCTCTACCACGGCAGGAGCTTCTTCCTTCTCTACAGGAGCTTCTTCTTTCACCTCGGGTTTCGGTTCGGCATTGGTGGTTTTCTTCGTCGCCTTCTTGGCTTTCTTCTCCTCAACAACCTCTTCCTTCACTTCAGGTTCGGCAGTGGCTTTAGTAGTTTTTTTTGTAGCCTTCTTGGTTTCCTTAACTTCTTTAACCTCAGCGGCTTCGGCCACCTCGGCAACTTCTTTGATTTCTTTCTTAGCCATATTGTGATTACTTATTTCTTACAAAATAATGGACCGAATTCGTCTTGGTTTCGGCGATTTCGGCTGCAAAGGTAGGAAATTTTTTCCTAATTAGTTCAACTATTAATTCTTTCGTAAATTGTTCGGTCTCAAAATGTCCGCCATCGACTAGGAGGATGTTGCCTTCAGGAACAAAAAAGTCGTGGTATTTGATATCGGCAGTAAGATAGGCATCGGCTTTTTGACGTATGGCATCGGTCATGAAAGGCGTACCCGAGCCACCGCATAATGCCACTTTTTGGATTTGCCGCCCAATCAATGCGGAATGGCGAAGGCATGGGGAACCGATGGTTTCGGCAACAAGACCCAGGAAATCGGTTTCATCTATCGGATTGTCAAACGTGCCGATCATCCCGGAGCCACAAATTTCGGGCGCAGCCTCAGAAGGTTGAAGCAAGTGCAGGTCTTTCAGTCCAAGCCTTTCAGCCAGCACACGACTCACACCCAAATAGCTGTTGTCCAGGTTGGTATGCATCGAAATCATAGCAATATCGTGCTTGACGGCCTTCATCACAGCACGCTCAATATAGGTTTCAGGTGTCAGATGTTTCAAACCTCTGAAAATCAAGGG
Organism: uncultured Bacteroidales bacterium; assembly: GCA_900318265.1. GTDB lineage: Bacteria > Bacteroidota > Bacteroidia > Bacteroidales > F082 > Limimorpha. Next base: position 19,938 of record ONKA01000022.1, read on the forward strand.
ATGGTGACTGATGATGAGGTTACAATGTTTGGCAATGGCCTCGTCCACGATTTCTTCAGTGATATCAAGGCATACCAAGGCTTTATGGGCTTTCGCATTAAGGTCGCCAACCTGCAAACCCGCATTGTCGTAACTCTCCTGCCATTGCAAAGGTGCAATCTCGGTGATGCAGTTCAAAATGTCTTTTACAAGCATAAATTCAAAATTGAGGCTCAAAATTAGGAAAAAATGTCTAATTTTGACCCCTACAATGAGAATTTTACTGCTACCCATATCGTTTCTGTACCATATTGTGCTGGCAATCAGACACAAGCTGTATGATTGGCACATCTTGAAAACCACACGGTTTGAAAAACCCGTGATTTGCGTTGGCAACCTCAAACTCGGAGGAACGGGAAAAACGCCCCTTACGGAATACCTCATCCGTCTTTTGAAGAACGATTACCGAGTGGCCACCTTGAGCCGTGGCTATGGCAGGCGGACCAAAGGCTTCAAGTTGGCAGAATCTTCAAGCAAATACGAAGATTTGGGCGACGAGCCTTTGCTCTATTTCAAGAAATATCCAGGTATTCAAGTCGCGGTGGACGAAGATCGGGTGGATGGTGTGACACACCTGCTTGGGGAGCAAGATGTCGAAGTTGTCCTTTTGGACGACGCCTTCCAACATCGAAGCATAAGTGCGGGATTGAACATCCTTCTGACGGAATACCAGCGTCTTTACATGGACGATTACCTCTTCCCTACTGGTACCTTACGCGATGTGAGGTCGGCTGCCAAACGCGCCGACATCATCGTAGTAAGCAAAGCGCCAAAAGAATTAAGCGAGGAAGAAAAGCGGCAGATAACCAACAGATTAAACACCTCCGATAGTCAAAAGGTGTATTTCTCCTACTTGGAACATGCGGCATTGCAACCTTTGAATGAAGCGGCAAAGGTGTTCCCCCTTGAAGAAGCAGATGGCGCTTTTGCATTTTGCGGCATCGGCAATCCCAAGCCTTTTGTCGAAGAACTGAAAAGACGCTATCATGCTGTTGATTTTCTGCCTTTTGGCGACCATCATGCCTACAAGGAAAACGACATGAAAGCCGTTCTCAATTGGTTTGAAAAACTCGAAGGAGAAAAGAAAATCATCGTCACCACCGAAAAAGATGCAGTGCGATTGACAAATTCTCCTTATCTTTGTCAATTTGAAGATGTGCCGCTATACGAATTGCCCGTCGCGGTACGTTTCCATGAAGAAGAGAAGTTTAACGAAGAAATATTGAGTTATGTACGAAAGAATGCTCACCACGGTTGATTTCATCAACAATAAAACCAACGGATTCAAGCCCGAGGTCGGTGTCGTGTTAGGCTCAGGCTTAGGCGGCTTAGCCAATGGCATCGATGTTGAATATGCCATCCCTTATTCTGAGATTCCAAATTTCCCCGTCTCAACGGTGAAAGGCCACCAGAGCCAGTTGCTGTTTGGCACCATCGCCGGACGCAAGGTCATCGCTATGCAGGGTCGTTTCCATTACTACGAGGGCTATCCGATGAGCGAGATTGTCTTCCCTATCCGCGTGATGATGAAGCTGGGCATTCAATTCCTCATCCTCAGCAACGCGGCTGGCGGTTTGAACCCCGCATTCAAGGTGGGCGACATCATGATCATCAACGACCAAATTCATGCCATGCCTAACCCACTTATCGGTCCGCATGACGACCGCTTCGGCGAGCGTTTCCCCGACATGAGCGAGCCTTACGATAAGCGTCTCATCAAGCTAGCCGATGAAATCGCTTTGGAGAAAGGCATCTGGGTGCAGCATGGTGTGTATTGTTCCACTTCAGGTCCAACCTATGAGACGCCTGCAGAGTGCCGTTATTTCCGCATCATCGGTGCCGACACCATCGGCATGTCGACTACACCCGAGGTCATCGTGGCACGGCAAGGCAAATTGCCAGTCTTTGGCTTGAGCATAGTCTCTGACATGGGCAACATCTATGGTGTGGACCATGTCAGCACCATCACACATGAGGAAGTCATCAAAGCCGTGAACGCCGTGGAGCCCAAGCTCATCACCCTCATCACCGAACTCATCCGCCGCTCGTCCGAAATCCAATTCTGATGGCCGTCTATTTCGTCACCGATTTCCATTTGGGCATCCCTTCAATCGAGGACAGCCAAAAACGCGAGCGCAAGCTGTTGCGCTTCCTTGATGGCATCCGTCCCGACTGTGAGGAGCTCTACCTGATGGGCGACTTGTTCGACTTCTGGTTCGAGTATAAAACCGTGATCCCCAGAGGTTTTGTCCGTCTGCAAGGCAAGTTGGCCGAGTTCACTGACGCGGGCATCCCCGTCCACATGTTCATCGGCAACCATGATTTGTGGAGTTTCGGTTATCTGCATGATGAATTGGGCATTGAGCTGCATCGTGAACCTGTCGTCAAGACCATCAAAGGCAAGAAGTTCTTTTTGGTCCACGGCGACGGCAGAGGGCCAGGCGACAAAGGCTACAAGTTCCTGAAGAAAGTGTTTGAATGCAAGTTTAACCAATGGTTGTTCAGGCATCTGCACCCTGATATCGGCATCGGTTTGGCCTTGCGATGGTCGCACAACCACCGTCTGAAAAAACTCAAGAACGAAGTGGAGCGCGGCTATTACGATGACATCCCCAACACCCGCCTCTACCAATACGCCCAAGAGCAGGCCGCACTCGACCCCAGCATCGACTTTTTCGTCTTCGGACATCAGCACAAGCCCATGCAATACAAGACTGGCGACCATGCTTTGACCACCGTCGTTGGCAATTGGATTTACGATTTCACTTATGCCGTGTTTGACGGAGAGACGGTAGAATTGAAATATTTTGAGAAACAAAACAACAACTAAAAACGCACAATATGCAAATCACAAAGAATTACATTGAAGCCAACAAGGAGCGTTTCCTTGAGGAACTTTTTGGCTTGATCAGAATCCCATCCATCAGTTCAGAATCAGCTCACAAACCGGATATGATCCGCTGTGCAGAGTATTGGCGTGACGCCATCCTGGCCGCTGGCGCCGACAAGGCCGAGGTGATGCCCACCGAAGGCAATCCCATCGTCTATGGCGAGAAGATCATCGACCCGAAACTGCCCACCGTCTTGGTTTACGGCCACTACGATGTGATGCCCGTCGACCCCATCGACCTGTGGCACACCGACCCGTTTGAGCCCGTCATCAAGGACGGAAAGATCTGGGCCCGCGGCGGCGATGACGACAAAGGCCAGTCGTTCATGCACGCCAAGGCTTTTGAGACCATGGTGAAGACCAACACCCTCCCATGCAACGTGAAGTTCATGCTCGAAGGCGAAGAGGAAATCGGCTCGGGCAGCCTCTCAAAGTGGGTCGTAGATTACAAAGACCTCGTCAAGGCCGATGTCATCCTCGTGTCCGACACTTCCATGATTGGCCCCGATGTGCCGAGCATCACCACAGGTCTGCGTGGCCTCGCCTACTGGGAAATTGAAGTCACTGGCCCTAATGCCGACCTGCACTCAGGCTTATTTGGTGGCAGTGTGGCCAACCCGCTCAACACTCTCTGCGAGATGATTGCCAAGTGTATGGACGAGAACAGCCACATCACCATACCGCATTTCTATGACGACGTCATCGAATGCTCTCCCCGCGAACGCGAGCTGCTCAACATGGCTCCTTACAACGAAGAAAACTACAAGAGCAGCCTCGGTGTGAAAGCCCTGCGCGGCGAGGAAGGTTACACCAAGATCGAGCGCGTCGGCATCCGTCCCACTTTCGACCTCTGCGGCATGTGGGGTGGCTACACAGGCGAAGGTGCCAAGACCGTACTGCCTTCAAAGGCATACGCCAAGCTATCCTGCCGCCTCGTGCCCGACCAAAACAACGAAAAGATTGCCGTTTTGGTGAAGGACTATCTGGAGAAGAACGCTCCCGACTATGTCACCGTGAAGGTCACACCCCTGCATGGCGGACAAGCCTACGGTTGCCCCGTCGACCTGCCGGCATACAAAGCCGCCGAAGCCGCCTACATGGACACTTATGGCAAGCAGCCCATCCCGATGCGTTCGGGCGGCTCGATTCCGATTATCGCCAGATTCGAGGAAGTGCTGGGCATCAAGTCCATCCTGATGGGCTTCGGCCTCGGTGAAGACGCCATCCACTCACCCAACGAGAACTACCGCCTCGACCACTTCTACAAAGGCATCGAGACCATCATCGCCTTCTATCAGCATTTCGCCAAGGGCGGAGAGATTGCCTAAAAGTTTGCAACACAACAAAATGAAAAAGGAAGAGTCAGTTGGCTCTTCCTTTTGTTTTTCATTCAACTCCGAACTTGCTTTTGTATTGTTCCGTGATAAAGCCATCCACCCAATCGTAATAGACTTCCATCGTTTTTGGATCTTTGGCTTTCCGTAGTGCATCCACGGCTTCTTCGCCATGACTCATCACATCCTCTTCAACAAGCAATAATTGCTGCAGAATACCCGTCCCCTTTTTGTTAATCAATGGAGCAAGATTACCGTAAAAAGCCGTATTGTTACCCTTTTTCAAAGTGAAAACGCGCGACTTAAGCTGCAAGCCCATCTCACAAAGACGAGAATGGCCAGTGCCGTCATTCGAAACAAGTGTTGGAAGTTTTCCTGAAGGCAATAATGCCAAAGGCATTGCAATGGTGGTCAAAGGCCAACCCATGATCGTCCAACTGATGGTGTTCAGTGGCGACTCGTCAGGTCTGACACCTTGCACCAACACCACAGAAGCCGTAGAGTAACGTGCAATATAGTCATGGAACGAGACATAACAGGTATCCGTCTCTGTCTCAGGCATCATATCATACATGTCGAGCTGAGTCACACCGTGTTTCAAATAACGCGAGATGTGAGTGATCAAATAATCATGCTCAAGATGCCCTTCTTTGCATGCTTCTGCCATGAATGCAGTAATGGCTTGATAACGTTCCACACCTTGATCCAATTTGTGATTACCTGTTGTACCGAAATTGGTTCGCATCAGATAACCGTCAGGTGCCACAGCAGGGTCGTTCACATCAAATTTCACATACTTGTAGTTACCTGTCTCATAATAGGCGCATCCCCCTTTTGCATCAAGCACAGCAAAATTGGAATTGACATCACGAGGCTTTTTCACCGTGTCCATAAGACGTTCAAAATCCTCCAATGTAGCGCAAAGTTCCAAAGCCTTGCGGATAAGAATACCGTCGCCATCGGTATCGCCTCCATTGCCATTGAGGTTGTAAGCTGCCGTGTTGATGATGCCGAAACCAGCTTCATTATGGCCGCCCCAAACATCGACAGGAGTCGTATCTTCGGCATTCACCAAGCCAAGATAGCGGTAGCGCCGACCTTGCACCACGATCATCATATTGTGCACATTCCCCGAATCGCGATGTTTGAAGATCATCGGGCGGCCGTCCTTGGTGACACGACCAGAAACAATGACCGAGGTGCAAGCCAGCAAAGGCTGCACCTCGGTCATCATAACTGCCAACACCACAAGGGAGATCAATATCTTCTTCATGGCTGGCCTTTATTTAATCAATGACATGCTGATAGTATGTTCCTTCCTGGAAATTCTTGATACCATCCTTCAAGAAAGCCACAAAAGCATCCTTGTCGAGATCGTAGGCACGAGGCTTCATCAGCAGGTTACCATTGTGATCCATCAAGCAGTAGTAGGGTTGCGCGTTAGTGCCGAACTTGGAAATCTGGAAGTCGGCATACTTGCGGCCAATGGTCTTCTTCTCCTTGCCGTCATAAGTGGAAGTGTACCATTCGTTTTCAGGCAATGAAGTCTTGTCGTCGACATACAAGGCGCAGATGACGAAGTCGTTGCGCAGCATCTCCTTCACGCGCGGGTCGCTCCACACATTGGCTTCCATCTCACGACAATTGACGCAGCCGTGACCCGTGAAGTCGATGAAGATCGGCTTGTTGGTGGCTTTCGCGGCGGCCAAGGCCTGGTCGTAGTCGAAATAGCCTTTCAGGTTATGGGCCAGATGGAAGAGATCGGCATACTTCACCTCCTCATCGAAGGTCGCAACAGCTTGAGCCTCCCCTTGCGGAGCCACCGCCATGTTCGCCATCTTGGCATCGACGTAGTCGATTACCTTTTCACTATTTTCTTCGATGATTCTGTTGAGGTCGAAGTCGAGGGTCTGCTTGGGCGGAAGATAACCCGAGAGGGCCTTCAGAGGAGCGCCCCACATGCCGGGGATCATATATATGACGAAGACAAAGTCGATGATGATGAGTACCAAACGGAACACACCCAATTCCTTGACTTCCTTCTCGCCCTTGAAGCGCAGCTTGCCAAGAAGGTAAAAACCTAACAAGGCGAAGCACACAATCCAGATGCCGAGATAGACCTCACGGTCGAGCAGGTGCCAGTGGTAGGTCTGGTCGGCCACACTGAGGAACTTGAAGCCCAACGCGACTTCAATGAAGCCCAGCACCACCTTCACCGAGTTAAGCCAGCCACCACTCTTGGGCAGACGCTGCAACAGATTCGGGAAGAAGGCAAACAAGGCGAATGGAAGTGCAAAGGCCACGGCGAAGGCAAACATCGTCACAATGGGTGCCCAAAACTCGCCCGAGGTCGACTTGATGAGCACCGTACCCACGATGGGACCTGTGCAAGCGAATGACACCAAAACCAGCGTCAAGGCCATGAAGAAGATACCGCCAAGGTTCTTGGTGTTTTGCTTGCTGTCGCTCTTGTTCACCATATTGCTGCCCAGCGTGATTTCGAAGGCACCGAAGAACGAGGCCGCGAAGATCATGAACACCAGGAAGAAGATGATGTTGGGCAGCCAGTGCGTAGCCAGCCAGTTGAAGATGTCGGCCGTGACGCTGTTACCACCCACGAGCCAAGTCACCAGGATGATGATGGCGATAGGCAAGGTATAGAGAGCGACAATGAATACAAAGTACATAAAGGCTTTGAAACGACCTTGTGCCTTGCTCTCGCCCTCGCCGTGCATGAAGAACGACACGGTCATGGGGATCATGGGGAACACACAAGGGGTGAGAAGTGCGGCAAAGCCCCAAAGGATGGCTTCGAGAATCATGCTCCAAATGTTGGATTTCGATCCCGTATTGGCTTCAGGCTCAGCGGCTTCAATCACTCCATATTGCAGGTCGACATCCTCCGTCAACGAGACGCATTGTCCGTCCTTGCAGGCTTGGTAGGTGATCTCACCCGTGATGGGGAAACCACCATCCTTTAGTTTGCGGAAAGTCTGGGCAAACTGCGCTGTGCCAGCAAACTGCTTGTACTCCACCTCAAAGATGTCGTCGTAATACATCGGAACCTCCGTAAGGTCGCGGGCCTCGCCCACCGCCTCGAAAAACTCCGAGGTCTTGATGTCGAACACCGTAGGAAGCGGTCCCAGAGCGGGCATCGTAGTGGAATAGATGTGATACTCGGGATCGATGGTGGCCGTAGCGACAAGGTCAAACTCAGTCTCGTTGAGGTCTTGGATAGCGATCGACCATTTGACAGGTTCGATAATCTGTGCACGCACCTGCATTGGCATAACCGCAATAAAGGCCAACAGCAGGCTAAAGAAAAGTCGTTTCATAAGTGATTTAGAATTTGTTTGCAAACAATGATACTTAGTATATTAAGGTGCAAAAATAATAAGATTTACAACATGATTGAGAAAAAATATCATTTTGCCGACAAAGATTAGAGACTACCGTTCTCACGGGCGGCAAAATCTACATTCAAAAACGGTCTTTGTGTCTTGGCCAATCTTGAATCGGTCATCCATGCGGTAACCAACTGCCCAGAGGATGTCACCATCAGCGGAAACCAAGAGCCAAACATTTTGTTTTTGGTATTCCGTAAACTTCTGGTCCACAAAGAAATCGCTCAACAGCTTGGAGCCTTTCATGCCCAAAGGGTGGAAACGGTCGGCATGTTGCCAATGGCGCAAAGTCAATGGAAACTTCAATTTGTCGAAATCCAATTGTGCTACATCGGACGACTTGTCGATGACGAAATCGGGAGTTTTCTCCAAATTGGAAAAACAAAGATGAATTGGAGAAAGAATCTCCTCCTCCCCTATTTGAATTAAGATTTCATCATCTGTTTTCTCCTTTATTTCAGAGAGTTGCAAGTCTTCTCTACCGATTACTACGCAATGTGTAGGCGAACAGTATTGGTTTCCAATGCCCGTTCCGATGGCTTCGTGGATGAAATGGCACTGGTCGGTGTTGAAACCATATTGGCGTAGCCATTCAAAAAGCAATTGGAAAGTAAAATCCAAGGTCCCTGAGCCTGTCGAAGGGCCGCCAGCACTAGGTGAAAGTACAGAATAAGGCAACCGCTGAATCTCACCATCTCGTTCCACAATCTGCGCCAGCTTCTCTTTCAATAACGCCCTATAAAGCTCATTTTCAGCAGAAAGATGTTCCAAAGACTTATACAGACCTTGTCGTGCCTTTGGTTGCAGTTCGTCGAAAACGGGTAATAGTTGGTTGCGGATTCTGTTGCGCAGATATACCGACTCCACATTGGTATGGTCCTCCCGCCAAACGATATGATTTTCAACAGCATACTTTCGGATTTGCTCTCGTGAAGCCCACAGCAATGGACGGATGATAACCCCGTTTTGTGGCTTCATGCCTTTCAGTCCGTTGAGGCCTGCACCGCGCAATAGGTTGATGAAAAAAGTCTCGGCTTGGTCGTCGGCATGGTGGGCTACAGCGATTTTGTCATAACCCAACTGCTGCCTCAACTGCTCAAACCAGCCATAGCGCAGATCTCGGGCAGCCATCTCAATGGAAATGCCATATTTTGCAGCATATTTCTCGGTTTCAAAATGCTTCACATAGCACTGTATCCCACGCTTTTCCGCAAACTTGCGTACAAACCAATCGTCACCATCCGACTCATTGCCGCGCAAATGAAAATTGCAGTGTGCCGCGACAAATTCCACCTTCGATTTCAGCAACAAATCCGCCAAAACCATGGAATCAATGCCGCCACTGAGGGCGAGAATGAGCTTGTCGCCCTCGGCAATGAGGTTATACTTATTAATATATTGCTGAAATTCCCGGACCATATTCAATGCCTTACCACAAATTTCTCGATGCTTTGACCGTCTACTTGAACGAAATACAACCCTACAGGATAATGACTTGTTTCAATCTTTACATGCTGGTTTTCGGCAATAAAACTATCCATCAATTGTCCCATGGCATTATAAACCCGAATCACACTTGAGCCTTCTACAAAAAGACTTACAAAGGCATCAGCCGGATTGGGGGAAAGACTGACATTCTGCTCGTTAGATTCATCAACACCATCATAGCACAGATGTTCTTCAATTCCAATGGCTTCGTAAGCATCAATGACGGACTGTAAATCAGTAAAACTGAATTGATACTCGAACGGATAATCGCTATGGGTGTAAACTACGGAATGGTCAGGGGCTATAAGTAAAAACTCTGGGTAACCCATAATATGATACTGTGCGGCTATCTCCCTTCCCCCTCTATATCCACTAATAATTGGGAACTTCACATCAAACTCCTCACACCATTGCATACACAAGCTAACACCGTCATTGGGATCCACACCAATATAAAAAATATCTTCCTCATTACAGCCGAAGCGATAATAGCTTTCTACAATATTCGGCTCTTGGATACGGCATCCACTACATGAGTAATAGAAAAAATCAATCAAAACGTATTGTCCTCGGTCAAGAATGTCAAAAAGATGGATTTCATCACCTTGGCAATCTATCCCAGTAAAGTCAAGCGCTGTAGGTGGCACACTCACTAAGTCGGAAGCACATTCCGAACCATCAATGCAATGTGAAACAACGAAATAGTCACCGCCATAACGAGGAGAAAAGTCTATCAAGCAGGTTGTGTCATGAACATCCATTAGAAGATAATCTATGGTATCTGCAAGTGGCTCAAATCTCCGATTATAAACATGATAATACAATGCTTCGTCGACATTTGTCCAAGACAGCCTTAGTTCAGTATCGCCTAAATCAGCTCTCAGATTAGTCGGTGCCTTACATTCACCAAAATTACAATCGGCGGGCATTATGCCAAGGCTATCAAAAACACCATACATATTAGTGTAAGTAATTGATTCCCTGTAGATCTCGTGATTAGGATTAATGAGAAGATAACGAGGTATTTCCATACAATCCCGATACAAGTTGAAAAACTGTTGGGCACCTCCGCTGCTAGTCACCAAAGGTGATTCCACACCTTGATCGACGAGCCATGAAAGGCCGTATTCATCATCAATCGATGTCCAAACCAACATCACGAACATCTCGCGTCCATTACAGCCATAACGATGATAGACTTCCTTGAGTCGAGTGTCATCTATATAATAAGGTGCTTCACAAAACTCCACTAATACATACTGGCCTCCATCAAGCAATTCAAACAGATTGTATGCTACACCATAACAATCGGTAAAAGTATAATCCTCAACTTCGGGCGGGCACTCGGCCTTCAATGACCAACCCAGCGCAAGAAACGCCAAAACAAACAATACTTTTTTCATGTTCAGATAGTTTATGGTTACGTTGACTGCAAAAGTACAAAACTCTCACAATCTGCAAAATAAATCATTTCTTTTTCTTCACCGAGAAACCGAAGCCCCCGATTTTCTCGCCGAGGCCGTAATACTTGCCGTGTGAATAGGCCAAAGGCTTGGCGTGGTTGAGTTGGAACGCACCTGTGCCCTTGTCGATGAGTTTTTCCTCCGCATTGACGGCCACCACCTCGGCGATGAACATATCGTGCGACCCCAATTCCTTCACCTCCACCACCTTGCATTCAATGCTCAACGGCGACTCGGCAATCAAAGGGGCTTTCACGATTTGGGCAGGCTCGATGTGCAAGTGCATCTGTTTGAATTTGTTATAGTCGCGGCCTGAGCGCACGCCACACCAGTCCGTGGCAGCGGCCAAATCCTCCGTCGTCAGGTTGATGACAAACTCCTTGTTTTTCATGATGAGATCGTGTGAGTGGCGCTCCTTGCGGACTGAGATGTAGCACATGGGCGGGTCGGAGCAAATCGTTCCCGTCCAGCCGATGGTGATGATATTGTAGTTTTCCTCGCAGTCGCCGCAAGTGACCATCACGGCGGGCAAGGGGTAAATCATCGTTCCGGGTTTGAAGGGGATTTTCATTTCAGTTATCAGTTGGCAGTTGTTCAGTTGGCAGTTAGGAGTTAAAACGCCGTTGTGCTTTCGATTTTGGTGCAAAAATAACGTTTTCCCCAACACTATCCAAAAAACGCCCGATGCACATCATGTTCGGGGGCGATTCCCCAAAAGTCATCTTGAAAAGCCGCAAAATTATCCCAATTTTCTTTCTCCTTCTCAAACAAAGCAAGCATGGGAATGGTTATGCGAAAATTTGTATCATCTTTAACACTTATCAGAAAGTTTTGATATTTTGATCTTCCGTTCAGATGATAATGATTCATATCTTCCCATTTTATCAAGCGATAATCAGGATAAATATTTGATCCAGACAACCTTATCTGCTCTAAACCCTCATCCGTAATCTTAAGATTCACTTTCACTTCCGTAATTTTGCGCATAAGCCCCCATAATAGCGCAAAAACACTAAGATATAGAAGCAAAAACAGCCATAATCTATCAGGAACAACATCCTTAATAAGATAAAGAATAAAAGGAGAAATCAACATACCGCCAAACAAAACGACAAAAGTCGTCCATCCCTCGGCATACTTCACAATCGTGTAGCCTTCAGGTCTCGGGATGGTTTTTTCTTCGTCATTGGTTTTCTTCTCTTCTTCACTCATGGCTGATTGTTTTACGAATGCAAAGATAATGATTCTCCCATCATCTTGCGGAGAATACAACAAAAACCCCGCCCAAACGAGCGGGATTTACTTTAATTCACACCAAATGCTGTTTTAATATAGCCTCCAACTGCCCAATATAATAAAACGGCACATTGATCAGTCGATAAGGCCGCTTTTCGGGTTCGGGCGTGAAGGTATCCTGAACGCTAAATTCGCCACTCCAAAAACGAACCGCCGTAACATGTCGGTCGGCCGTATTGACAAAACTATGCAACGAGCGAAGATGCGAATGAAGCCCGGTCTTCACCTCAATGGGAATGATTTGGGCATTTTGCTGCCAAATGAAGTCGATTTCCGCCGTGGTACCTTTCTTGTCGCGCACCCAATAGAATTGCTTCTCTTGAAATTTATTGTCCAACAAAACTCGAAGCTCCTGTGCCACAATCTGTTCGGCAGCACGACCTCGCCAAGTGTCAAGCAACTCCTTGTTTTGAAGGTATTCTATTTGTATGTCGGCCACAAAATTGGTGATACCACTATCCACCATGATGAGTTTAGGGGCACGACGCAATGCTGGGATGGCAGGCGCAGAAGTCATGGTAATGGGATAGTCTAACGACAGGATATAAGCCCTTTCAAGACAATCCATTGCATCGTGAATCTGCTTGCTGGTATAACTGCTATTGCCAAAATTATTCATAGCAATGGCTTCGGCAGCCGAAAACCAAGCCGTTTCCAACAAATGGCGGATAACGCGCACCTGTTCTTCATTTTTGGCATATCGCTCCACATCCTCATTATAGCCCTTCAGCAAAGAATTGAAAATCGGAGAAAGCCGCTCAATGTCACGATATTGCACATAATTAGAAACCACTTCAGGCATTCCGCCAATGAGCGCGTATTGATTAAAATGGCCAATCAATTTTGGGTGCATCACCGCCGTCACATTTAATTGCCGAACCATCTCGCACCAAGCCTCGCCTTCAACTGCGTTGAGGTACTCCATGAACGAGAACGGGCGCAAGTTCAGGTATTCCACTCGCGCCACTGGAAACGAAACGCGCTGTTTGAGCAGACTTTGCAGCCGACTTCCCGCCGTAACGACATACAGCCAAGGCATCTTCTCATAGAAATAGCGCAACAAGGCCACGGCCTGCGGCACTTCCTGAATCTCATCGATGAAGAGCAACATACGCTTGTTCTTGTCGGAAACGACATGGTTACGCAGACACAAAAACTGCCAGATTTCAAGCACATCATCAGTACGAGTGAAGATTTCGGCATCCTCCGACAACTCAAGATTGACCTCAATGAAAATGTCGAATTCCTTGCCGAATTCCCTCACGAGTGTGCTCTTCCCCACCTGCCTTGCCCCTCGAATAACAAGAGGTTTGTGGGGACTTCTTTCGCTCCATTGGCGCAACTGTTTTATGGCTATCCGATTAAACATTGTATATCTATTTGTTTTTCAGACTGCAAAGATACAAATTTTCCTAATTCATAGGCAAGAATAAGCAAATTTTTTCCTAATTCATAGGCAAGAAACACTAAAAACTTGCACAATTCATAGGCAAGAATTGGTCAAAATTTGCCAAATTCATAGGCAAGAACCTTTTTTCAGACAAAAAAATCCCGCCCAAACGAGCGGGATTTTTCAGTTTTTAAGGTCGGCCCTTCTATCGGTCGGCCCTTCGACGGGCTCAGGGGCCTTTGCTTACTCGATCGTCCAAGTGGAGCCGCTGTTCAGCAGGTCGTCCATGCAATGGATCTTCGAGTTGGCCTTCTCGTTTTCGATGACTTGGTCAAGGCTGTCGTTGAAGGTCGGAGCTTTCACATCGCGGATGACGCCGATGGCGACGGGGAAATGAGGCGGCATCATGTGTGCCAGCATCATGTGGATACCCGTGTCCTCGGTGGTCTTGTCGTGGACGAGAATGTCCTTCTCGGTAATGCCGTTCTCGCCAATCTTCACCACTTCAAGTTGGTTACCATTGAGGCGGATACCCTTGTCGCGGTTCTTACCGAAGATGAGCGGTTGGCCGTGGACGCACTTCACCTGCATGTCATCGCGGACGTCCTTGCCGGTGATGTTTTCGTGCACGCCGTTGGAGAAGATCATGCAGTTTTGCAGGACCTCGGTCACGGCGATGCCATCGTGCTTGTACGACTCCCAGAAGATCTCGCTCAACTCCTTGGGGTTGATATCCACGCCACGAGCAAAGAAGGTAGCCTTGGCACCGATGGCGAGTTCGCCAGGATTGAACGGATCCTCGTAAGTACCTTGCGGCGAAGTCTTGGTCTTCGTGCCACGGAAGGTACAGGGCGAGAACTGACCCTTGGTCATACCGTAGATACGGTTGTTGAACAGGATCAGGTTGATGTCGATGTTACGGCGGCAGGCGTGGATGAAGTGGTTGCCACCGATGGCGGTGCAGTCGCCGTCGCCGGTGATCATCCACACGCTGAGGTTCGGGTTGGCCAGCTTCACGCCAGTGGCGGCAGCGGCAGCACGACCGTGGATGCTATGGAAACCATAGGTATTCATGTAGTAGGGGAAGCGCGAAGAGCAGCCGATGCCGGAAACGACAACAATGTCTTCCTTCTTCTTACCCAACTTCGGGAAAATGTCTTGAACGGCCTTCAAGATGGCGTGGTCACCACAACCAGGGCACCATTTCACCACCTGATCGCTTGCAAAATCCTCTTTGGTCAGCATGACCTCTTGTTCGATATTCTGATTTTCCATAGTCGTATTATTTTAAAAGCAAGCTCGCCGATGGTGAAGGGCAGGCCCATCACCTTATTGAATTGCTCGCACTTGTACTCGGGGAAGTTCATGCGCAGGTACTTGGCGAACTGGCCACGGTTGATTTCGCAGACCACGATCTTCTTGTGACCTTGCAGCACTTCCTCGGTGTTGCGCGGCAGCGGCATGATGTAGTCGAAGTGGGCGTGAGCGATGCTCTTGCCTTCTTCCATCAGGCCCTCGACGGCGGTGCGGACGGTACCGAAGGTGCCACCCCAGCTCACCACGAGGAGGTCGGCGTTCTTGTCGCCGTAGATTTCCTGCAACGGGATGTCGTTGGCCACGCGGTTGATCTTCTCCTCACGGAGTTCGGTCATGATCTGGTGGTTCTCAGGATTGGTCGACAGGTTGCCCTTGCCGTTTTCCTTTTCCAGACCGCCGACGCGGTGACGCAGACCAGGCGTGCCCGGGATAGCCCATTCGCGGCGGAGCCATTTCTCGTCGCGGCGGTAAGGCATGTAGTTCGGGTCGTCGGCTTTTGCCAGCGGAGGCGTGATGCTCGGCAGGTCAGCCATCTTGGGGATGCGGAACACCTCGGAGCCATTACCCAGTGAACCGTCGCTGAGCATGATGACAGGCGTCATGTGCTCCATGGCGATACGGGCGGCTTCGTAAGCGGTGTAGAAGCAACCGGCAGAGCTGCGGGCAGCGATGACCACGAGCGGAGCGTCGCCGTTACGGCCGTAGAGGGCCTGCATGAGGTCACTCTGTTCCATCTTGGTCGGCAGACCCGTTGAGGGACCGCCACGCTGCACGTCGATGATCACGAGCGGAAGCTCGGTCATCACGGCGAGACCCATGGCTTCGCTCTTCAGCGAGAGACCAGGACCCGAAGTCGTCGTCACGGCCATGCAACCCGTGTAGGCGGCGCCGATCGACGACATGATGCCAGCGATTTCGTCTTCAGCCTGGTAGGCCTTGACGTTGAGGTTCTTGTATTTCGTCAACTCGGCAAGGATGTCGGTGGCAGGAGTGATGGGGTACGAACCGAGGAAGAGCGGGCGGCCCGACTTCTCGGAGGCGGCCATCAAGCCCCAAGCAGCGGCGGTGTTGCCGGTGATGTTGCGGTACTTGCCTTTTTCGAGGTCAGCGGCTTCCACACGATAGGTGTTCGTGAAGAGTTCCCAAGTGTCGGCGTAGTGGTAACCGGCATCCAAAACGGTGCGGTTGGCCTTAATCACTTGGTCCTTGCCTTTGAACTTGGTCTCGAAATACTTGTAAACGGTGTCGAGTTCGCGGTTGAACAAGTACATCACGATACCAAGGGCGAACATGTTCTTCGATTTCAGCATCGACTTGTTGTCCATGCCGAAGTCCTTTAGGGCCTCTTTGGTGAGTTCCGAGATGGGGGCTTTGACCACCTGATAGTCGGCGAGGGTGCCGTCGACGGTCGGGTCATCGGCATAGCCGGCTTTCTCGAGGGCCTTTTCGGTCACCGAGTCGGAGTCGAAGATGATGATGGTTCCGGGACGGAGCCAGCGCATGTTAGCCTTGATGGAGGCGGGGTTCATAGCCACGAGGACGTCGCAGAGGTCGCCAGTGGTGTGTACGGGTTTGTGTCCAAAGTGCACTTGGAAGCCAGAGACGCCAGCCACGGTGCCTTGCGGTGGGCGGATTTCAGCCGGATAGTCCGGGAAGGTGGCGAAATCGTTTCCGGCAAATGCTGTTGAATCCGAAAATAGATTTCCGGTAAGTTGCATACCATCGCCCGAGTCGCCCGAAAAACGGATAACGACATGTTCAAGGGCTACAACCTTACTTTTTGCTGTCATATTTATTGATTTAAAGATTTAATATTCAAGATTTAAAGATTTCAAGATTAGCTTTCAACTATCAGCAATCAGCTTTCAGCCGGTCTAAACCGAGCTGATGGCTGACTGCTGAAGGCTGACAGCTTTTAAATTTGCTGCAAAGGTACGTAATAAATAGGTGCAAACCCAAATAAAACCGCTTTTTATTTTCCTTTTTAGAGGCATACTCACAGCTTGCTCAATATCAACGCTTTAAGCATTATCATTATTTAGACTGAATAAAAATTTCGTTTTCGGACGCATTGGAATGAAAGTTGTAGTATTTTTGCGGCACGAAAAACGAAAACTCAAAACAAACCCTTAAATTAAAAACATTATGGCTTACAAAATCACAGACAGCTGCGTTGCTTGCGGCACTTGCATTGACGAATGCCCGGTGGGCGCTATTTCGGAAGGCGACATCTATGTCATCGACCCTGACACCTGCGTTGGTTGCGGCACTTGCGCCGGCGCTTGCCCGAACGAAGCAATCGTTGAAGACTAATTGAATGAACATTAAACTGCATTAAAAGAGAAAAAGGCCTGCCTATTCCCCTGAAAAAGGGACAAAGGCAGGCTTTTTTTGACTTTTTTGTCAGTTTTTCAAAGTTTGGCAAACTATTTGCTATCTTTGCAACGTTCTTTGAAACGAAAACACATTTAAATAACTCAAGTTTAACTAAACAAATCAAAAAAATGAAGAAATTAGCATTTGCACTTGTGTGCGTCGCCAGCCTTGCTTTCTTTGCAAGCTGCGTCAAGGAAGGTCAACCCACCATCCAAGTCCTCAATCAAGAAGGTTATGTCCAGAACGGTGCAACCGTTGAAATGAACGAACAAGTCGATTTCGGTTTTGTTGTTGCCTCCAGCGCTATCACCAACAAGGAACTGACTTCCCTCGTGGTTGATATCGACGGCGCCCAGTGGGCCAATGTGGACCTGACTGGCAAGACCGAGTACACCTACACTGACTATGTGACCTACGAGCCCGATAGAGAAATCATCGGCACTTCCGTCATCACTGCCATCGTGACCGATGCCGCTGGCCAAACCGCCACCGCCACCATCACCCTGAACCTCAATGAAGAACAACCCCTCATCGGTTCGACCTTTGAATGGGTCCGCGATGGTTCCCATTTCATCAGCGAAGAGGACATGAGAGCTGTCGGCCTCACCTGGCCCAGCAACTCCAAAGCCGAAGCTTACGTCAACATTAAGCCTTTGACTGGTTGCTCCATGTACATTATTGAGGATGGTGATGAATTCGACGAAATCGCCACCCTTTCTGACAAAGAAGCTTTCTTTGCTGACTTGAGAGAAAATGGCACCACCGCCGATGTTTACAGAGGAATCAGTGCTTGGGATGATGAGACCGCTTACAACTCCATGCTGGCCGTTATCGACGCCGCTGGTGAAAAGCACCTCGTTCACTTCACCTATGCAACCGTGAAGAACGGTAACTATGGTACCAAGATCACGATCTCTGGCGAACTGAAGTAATCCGTTTCCAGAACAAACAAAAAAAGGTGCGTCGAAAGGCGCACCTTTTTTTATTCAGTCAGCTATTCATTCAGCAAACGCGTGACTGATCTTCCTATTGATTTGCAGCAATCGTTTCTCATCTAGCTTAATGACCGCCCTATCGTATGTCATCAATCCGTTGAGCTCAGTTTCACAATCGGTGGTTTGAGTATAGACCGCTGCAGAAAAACCTTGGAAAGCCATCTTGTACAATTGATTGGCGTATTCCACGTACGTATCAGTCACTTTCTCTTCGGTATCAAACTCCACATAACCCCAGCCTTGGTCTTTTACCCAAGTGTGACCTTCCACTTTGCGTCCAATACCCCCATATTCGCCTAGCACCGTGGCACGCGTCGGATCATAAAGCACCATCTTCGGTTCAGGATAATGGTGCAGGTCGAGGATGTCGCCACACTGATAGAAATTACCTCCTGAAGCAGGATTGACTAAGCGTGTCGGGTCAAGTTTCTTGGTCATCTCGACAATCTCAGGGGTCTTAAACTGTCCCCACGACTCATTGAAAGGCACCCAAACGCCAATGCAAGGCTGCGATTTCAGGCTGTTGATGATCTCCGTCCATTCCTTCTTATAACACTCTTCCGATTCAAGCGTACGCATGCTCTCAGGGCCTTGGTAATATTGTGTCGTCTGCCATTCTGGGCCACGACCACCACTAGGCATGTCCTGCCATACGATCATCCCAATCCGGTCGCAATGATAATACCAACGCGCAGGTTCCACTTTGACGTGCTTGCGGATCATGTTGAAGCCCAAGTCCTTGGTCTTCTGGATGTCGTAAGCCAATGCCTCGTCGGTGGGCGCTGTATAGAGGCCATCAGGCCACCAACCCTGGTCGAGTGGACCAAAATGGAAGATGGGGAGACCATTCAAAGTGAGGCGCACGATGCCGTTGTCGTCGCGTTGCGTGCCGAAGCTGCGCATAGCGAAATAACTGTCAACCTCATCAATCACCTTTCCCTTGCGCAACACCTTGACTTTCATGTCGTACAGGAAAGGATGATCGGGCGTCCAGCGCAGAAAATCCTCAGGCATGTTCACCTCGACAGGTTGTCCGTTGATTGACTTTGCCGAGGCCACGGGCTGACCTTCAAAAGTGACTTCCACCTGATACAAATCGTCCTTAGTCGGATTGGAGAAATCCACTTCCACATTGACCGTGGCCTTGTCGAAATCGGGGGTGGTGACCAGATTCTGGATGTAATCTTCAGGCACGTACTCAAGCCACACCGTCTGCCAAATACCCGTCACCGAGGTGTAAAAGATGCCGCGTGGCTTGATCACTTGTTTGCCATGAGGAATATAACTGCTGTTGGTTGGGTCCCAAACCCGGACAACCATCGAATTCTGTTTGCCTTGCAGCGCTTGGGTAATGTCGAAGGTAAAAGGCGTATATCCGCCTGTGTGTGAGCCCACTTTGATATCGTTCACCCAGACATCCGTCATCCAATCGACGGCGCCGAAATGCAACAAGACGCGACCGTTTTTCCAGCCACCAGGCACCGCGAAAGTCTTCTGGTACCACAAGGCATTGTCGGGTCCGACCTCTTTCTGAACGCCAGACAGCGACGACTCAATACAGAACGGCACGAGAATGTCGCCCTCATATTGTTGCGGGGCCTTCTCCCCTTTTGTCGTGATGGCGTATTGCCACAAACCATTGAGGTTCTTCCATTCGGGTCGCACCATCATAGGACGTGGATATTCGGGAAGGGCATTTTCGGGCGAGACTTGAGCAGCCCACTTGGTCTTGATCTTGTCGCCCGCAGGGGCATACTGGGCAATGGCCATGTTTGCAAATAGCACGGATAGAAGCAAGAGTTTGATTTTCATAAGTTTATCTTTTATTATTCGTTCATTTCCTTTGTGAAAGCCTCACAAGCAGAAAGAAGACTCTGAATGGCACAATGCATAAGCGTATTCATGTCGGGCGTGGCATCAAGCACTTGCTCGTAACACATCCACACCGAAGCGCCTTTCTCCTTGCCATCCTCGTAGTCATATAGCACCGCCTTCACCACCTTGTAATTCCAATTGATGTTGTTGCAGGCCATGATGGCTTTGGCGAAAGACTCGTCCGTCACGTCATAAAGGCCAGGGAGCGTCAGGCGGAAAAACAAGGGGTCGTCGGCATCGTTCCAAAACAGGAAGTTCCAGCCTTCATAGATGAAATTTAGGCCCACTTCGTTTTTGGTCGCCACGATGCCGTGCGACTTCAAGTATTTCACCACCAAATTCTTGGCATTCATAACAATCATTTTTTGTTGAAGCCAATACGCGTCTTGGTGGAATAGGTTGGATTCTTGTACTTCAGCACGTCAACGAGGATTTTCTGCGAAATCGGCAAGTCATTATAAGCGGCGGTCATGGCGGCTTCGTTGACGGCCTCAGTGATGTCGCCAGCATTAAAATCGTCAGACAGCCTAGCCAATTCGTCAAAGTCAAGTTCCTCGCATGGACGGTCTTTCAAGTGGTCCATGAAGATATCCTTACGTGCCTCGAAGTCGGGCTGCGGCACGAAGAACACGCGGTCGAAACACCCAACGCGCATGATGGCCTGGTCGATGAGGTCAGGGCGGTTGGTAGTGGCCACCACGAGGATGCCCTTCTTCGAGCAGTTGTTCAACATGCCAAAGAAAGCCGAAATCTGAGGTGTGATATTGCCTTCCTCGCCATCGGCATTAGGGTTGGGAGCCACAAACTCAAGCTCGTCGAAGCAGAGCACAAAGGGGGCCTTGATTTCAGCGGCGTCAAACACACGTTGTAGGTTGTCGAGCACACCTTCTTGATAGATATGACCCATCTCCACGCCTTTGATGACGGAATAGTTGAAGCCCAATTCCTCCGCAAAGCTTTGAAGGACAAGGCTCTTACCGCAGCCTGGAGGGCCATAGAGCAGCACGCCATTGATGGCAGGCAGTTTGTATTCCTTTGCCTTTTCCGGGTTTTGCAAAGCAAAGAGCACCTCCTTACGGAGCTGTTCCTTCAGTTCGTCACGTCCCGTCACATTGTCGAAGCCGCTGCCCGAGCCCTTTTTGAAGGTGATGATTGGGCCTGCATTGACTTGACCTTGCTCTTCAGCCTGAGGGGCGTTCGTTTCGGCTTCTTCCATCCGCTTCGCCAGTTCTGGCATCACTTGTTCAATCAGGTCTTGCGCAAACTCACCTGCCGAACCGAAACGGTCTTCGGGCTTCTTTGCCAAGGCTTTCAGAAGGATGGCCTTCATATAATCGGGCAATTTCACCTCTTCGGTTTCCAAAACGAGCTCTTGCTTTCTCGCTTTCTTCACCGCATCGGCAATCTTTTTCTTGTCACCGTTAAGCGTCCGCAAATCCATATCCTCCCATGGCGACTTGCCAAAGATGAGGAAATAAAGGAGTGCGCCCGTTGAGAAGATGTCGCTCTTGACCGTATAAACGGAGCGGAAGGTCTCAGGAGCACGGAAATAAGGCATCAAGTCCTCGTCGGCGAATGTCGGACGGCCTTTGACCATATAGGAAATATGGCCCAAGTCAATGATGGTGGGCATCAACATGCCGTCTTCCAGCTCCTGAAGCATGATATTGGAAGGTCGTATATCATTGTGAATCAACGCACAGGAATGGATAAACGACAACCCACTCAATACGCACAAGATAATCTGGACGGCATCTTCCAAATCGAATGGTCCATCTTGTTTGACAGCTTCATAAAGCAACATGCCGCGGTAGAACTCGGTGACCAGATAATGATAGACCGTATTGCCTTTTTTTACCTCACCATTGTCGACATATCGAACGACATTGACGTTTTCGTCGGTATTCAATTCCTTGCAGAGTTGGATCTCATAGACCTCCTTGCCTTCGAAGAGTTGCTCACGAGGGATGCTTTGGAGTTCGTAAATCTTCATGAAATACATCATGTCGTCCGGCCCAAGCACCGAATACGACTCTGCTACCATACCTTTCTTTATAAACGAGTTGATGACATACTTGCCAATCTTCTCACCTTTTTTGAATGCTTCCATAGATAATGATTTGTTGGGGGCAAAGTTCACGATAATATTTGAAATGTGCAAGAGCCAAAACGTTTTTTACAAAAAAAGGCCGCTCTCGCGGCCTTTCAGTATTATCAAACGTCGAACGCTTAAGCGTCGATGTTGGCGTAAGTGGCGTTCTGTTCAATGAACTCGCGACGCGGGGCCACTTCGTCACCCATGAGCATGGAGAAGATGTGGTCGGCCTCCATGGCATTCTCGATGGTCACCTGACGCAATGTGCGGTGAGCCGGATCCATAGTGGTTTCCCAAAGCTGCTCGGGGTTCATCTCACCCAAACCTTTGTAACGCTGCACGTCATAACCGCTGACGGTGCCATTCTTGGTCAGCTCGGCCATGCTGGCGAAGCGTTCCTCGTCGGTCCAGCAGTAACGCACAGGCTTGGTGCCACGCTTGATGAGGTACAAGGGCGGCGTAGCACAATACACATAACCATTCTCAATCAGCTCACGCATGTAGCGGAAGAAGAAGGTCAGAATCAAGGTGGTGATGTGACTACCGTCGACATCAGCATCGGTCATGATGATCACCTTGTGGTAACGTAGCTTCTCGAGGTTCAAGGCCTTGCTGTCCTCTTCGGTGCCGATGGTGACACCAAGGGCAGTGTATATGTTCTTGATTTCCTCGCTGTCGAACACGCGGTGCTCCATAGCCTTCTCGACGTTCAGAATCTTACCACGCAGCGGCAAAATGGCCTGGAAGTTACGGTCACGGCCTTGCTTGGCGGAGCCGCCAGCGGAGTCACCCTCAACGAGGTAAAGCTCGGTCTTGGCAGGATCGCGCTCAGAGCAGTCGGCCAGTTTACCAGGCAGACTAAAGCCTGACAAAGCGCCCTTACGTTGCACCTTCTCACGGGCATTGCGAGCTGCTTGACGGGCTTGGGCGGCCAAAGTCACCTTATCAAAAATGGTCTTGGCTTCTTTGGGATGCTCTTCCAAATAGTCCGACAATTGCTGACCCACGATTGAGTTGACGATACCCATCACCTCGTCGTTGCCGAGTTTGGTCTTGGTTTGTCCTTCAAACTGCGGCTCCGGCACCTTCACCGAGATGACAGCCGTGAGACCTTCGCGGAAGTCGTCGGGCGAGATCTTCACCTTCAGTTTCTCCAATTTCTCAAGAAGGCCGCTCTTTTCAGCGTAGGCGTTGAACGAACGGGTCAAACCTGAACGGAAGCCCTGAAGGTGCGTACCACCTTCAATGGTGTTGATATTGTTGACATACGAGTGCAGGTTTTCCTTGTACTCGTTGTTGTATTCCAAAGCAATCTCAACCGGCACGTTGTTGCGCTCACCCGAGATGTAAATCGGTTCGGGGATGAGTTTCTCGCGATTGGCGTCGAGGTAGGCGATGAAGTCGACGAGGCCGTTCTCGGAATAGAAAGTCTCGCTTCGGTATTCGCCGTTTTCCATCTTCTCACGCTCATCGGTAAGGACGATGGTGATGCCGTGGTTGAGGTAGGCAAGCTCACGCATGCGGTTGGCGAGGGTGCTATAGTCATATTCAAGGGTCTGGAAAATGGAGCCGTCGGGCTGGAAGGTGATGCGGGTGCCGTTCATGTCGGTCGTTCCAACCGTCTTCACGTCGTAAAGCGGCTTGCCGCACTCGTATTCCTGCTTGAAAATCTGACCTTCGCGGTAGACCTCAGCAGTGAGATGGGTCGAAAGGGCGTTCACGCAGCTGACACCCACGCCGTGCAGACCACCAGAGACCTTATAGGAACCCTTGTCGAACTTACCGCCGGCATGGAGCACGGTCAAAACCACCTCCAAAGCAGAGCGATGCTCTTTGGGGTGCATTCCCGTGGGGATACCACGGCCGTTGTCGAGCACACTGATGGCGTTGCCGGGCAGGATACGGACATCAATCTTGTCGCAATAGCCCGCCATGGCTTCGTCGATGGAGTTGTCGACCACTTCATATACCAAATGATGCAAGCCACGGAAATGGACATCGCCGATATACATAGCCGGACGCTTACGCACGGCCTCCAGGCCTTCAAGCACCTGAATCTTACTGGCACCATATTCTTCGCTTGCCAATTCTCTTTTTTCTTCTTCAGTCATTTTCAAAAATTTTGCTGTTTTCAAATAAAGGTGCAAAGATACACAATTTTTCGGCACAATGCTCAAAAAAGTTGAAAAATTTGTTTTTCGTCCAAAACGGCTCTACGAGGCTAAAAATAGGCAAATTTTGAAAACACCTTATTTTCTCGCGCACGCAGGTAAGAAAAAGCCCCTTCTTGATGAAGAGGCTTTTTGAAGCGTTTAAGACATTTTCAGAATTTCAACTTCACACCAGCAAAAAACTGTATGCCCGTGACAGGATAGTTGTAAAACAGCTGGTACTTTCGATGTGCCACGTTGTCAAGAAGGGCAAAGGCCGTCACCTGGTCGTTGATCTTGTAGTCGGCACCGAGGCTGAGGTCGAAAACATCCTTAAGCTTTTCAGCGTAATACCGAGGGGGATACTTCCAGTAAGGACCATCATCCCAGATCTTGGCATAACGTCCACCTTGATAGAGGAAAGTGGTATTGAAAGCCAGTCTTTCATTGACGTCATAAGTCAGCTTCAGCTTACCTTCCGTCGTGGGACGATACCATGCGTAGTCTTCATGGGTTGGCTTGCAGTTGTTGTAGGCGAAGCCCATGTCAGCTGTCAGGCTGTTGCGCAACTTCATACGGACATTGGCCAGCACACTCACAGTCTGCGTCTCATCGTATATCAAATCATAGCTATTCCAAATCGGGATCTCAAAACCCTCGGGGATGGGGAAATACATGGAGACCGGCAACTGATTGTAAAGCGCGTCATTGTCGGTATGACGATAACGCACACCTAAGTGCAAGTCAACAATTTCAGCGATGTTGGTGCGTACGCCGCCGTCGAAGCCGAGTTTCACGTTCTGTGTGCACAACGAAGGATTAATCTCAGGAGAGACAAAGGGATTGTCGTTGACAACGTCGCTGAAACGCAACATCTGTCGTCCACCGCTCAGCCCTGCATAGAACTCCAGTTTCTTGTCCAGGACGAAAAGGCTACCACTCAAATCGGGGCGGACGGCCAAGAAACTGTCTTCATCCGTGTACTTGGTGGTGCCGTCCAAACGCACTCCGAGGTGCAGACGATAGAACTCGTCGCTCATCTCGAAGAAAGGATTGGCCTTGAACCAAATACGGTCGACGACATAGAGATTGTCGACTTGACCCATGCAATAGTCGTATTGGAATCCAAGATCGAGACCCACCTTTTGCGGATGGCTCTTGTCGCCCCAGAAGTTGTCAGCATAGCCGATGGTGTAGCCAAAGTCGATATTGTGTTCCCGGTTAAGCAGATAGAAATAGTCCAAATGGGCGTCATGGCTCAGCTCACCGACACGGGTCGTGGTGGAAGCCAGGCCGAGATGTGCGCCAACGGTGTTGTACATCTGGCGAGGACAGGCCTTTTCGATTTGATCCTCCGTCAAGGTCTCGGGGAACTCGGCCAGATTCAAGCCATAGAAATGGTACATGTCGTTCTTGTAGTAGACGCCACCATCCATTTGAAAGCCGTCGAACTTGCTCGTTGTGAGGTTGATGTCGAAGGCGTTGTTCATATAGCTCGAAGGCGCGTAGTCCTTGATATTGAGCCACGAAGAGTTATGTTTGATGCCCACGCCGAGGCCCAATGTCTTGGTCAGCATGGAGTTATGTTTGTAGAGAAACAGCGGCGAGAGCCTTGTTCCCATACCTGCCATGAGGAAGTTCTGGGTCGGAGTGACCAGTTTGTCATTCTTGGAGGCGAAAGCTGTCGGTGCAATCTTTTCCAAGTCGAGGGCAAACTTCTGCTTGGCTTCTTTGGGGTTGACTTCCGAGCTGGGAAAGTTATAGGAGGGTTGTGGCGTCTCAGGGGTGAGTTGGAGTTTGTTCACCTTATTCACTTTGGGACGGTATTTTCCTTCCACGGTGACTTGTTCGTCGTGTTGGCCGAAGGCGCTGACGGCCAGCAGGGCTAGGGCTGTTATTAGGATGTGTCTCTTCATATATCTTGTATTATGACCTGGGATTGTATCCCAGGGTGTGGTAGGGGCGTCCCTTCGGGACTATTCCATTTCTAAGGGTTCGATGCCGTTGCTGTTGCTCACTTTGGGTTCCTTGCGCTCCACCTCGGCGAGCTTGGTGCGGGCTTCCTGTTTCAAGTCGTTGCCTTTGTAGTTGTCGATGACGCTGCGGAGGGTTTCCTTGGCCTGGAAGTAGTTGTCCTTGGCCACATACACGTCGGCCAGCGCGATGAACGATTTGGCGACCCAGTAATCGTATTTCGAGAAATTGTCGGAGATGTCGAAGATCTTGTTTTCGGCCTCGTCGTATTGTCTCAGCTTGATGGAAGCCAAAGCCGAGTAGTAAGCGCTCTCCGCGCCATACACTGACTTGTCGTTGCGCGCGCTCTTGTCGAGACGTTCGATGGCGGTGCTATAGTTGCCCTTCTCGAAATACGACTTGCCCACGATGTGGTTGATTTGGTTGACTTGGTCGTTGGTTAGGTCGCGCGATTGGCGCAGGCTCTCACCCATCTCGATGGCTTTGTCGTAATTGCCCATGAAGAAGTTGCTCTTCATGCTGCCTTCCAAGGCTTCCAAGCGTCGGAGCGGCTCCTCGGTGATGCGCGACAAACGTTCGTAGTATTCACCAGCCTTGCGATAATTGCTCTTCCCGTATTCGATGCGGGCCATCTTTAGCAAGGCATTATCGGTATAGTCGTTATCGGGTTGCGATAATATATAATTAAGGTGAGTAATGACCTGATCTTCCGTTCCCACCTTCTCCGCACATTCGTAGGCGTAGTAATGGGCTTTCAGCAGATAGGCGCCACGTTTGAAGTTGTCGAAATAATATTGCAATGCCGTCTGTGCCTTTTGGTATTGCCCGTCAAGATAGAAACCCTCAACATTGGCAAAGGCCAAGGAGTCTTGCTGCGTAACCTTCACCTGACCGCCGTTGGCGTTGACATAGCCAAAATACTCATCCAGATTGTTTTGCTCCATGTAGATGCTTCGGATGATGTTCATGGCCTCGCGCGACTCGTCCGTGTTGGGATACGAGGATACCAGATTCTTCAGGTTTGCCAAGGCTTGGTCATATTGGTTGTTGTTGTAATAGATCATGCCGACTTTCATCATCGCCTGACGCGTATAGCTCGAACGCGGACGATCCTTAATGAGGCGGTTGAAGTTGGCAATGGCCGATCGCTTGTCGCCATGAACGAGATAGGTGTTGCCGATTTCGAACAGTGCCTGCTCGTAATAAGGCGTGCTGGGATAGGTCTGAATCATGTCGTTCAGCATGTTGATCTTTTGGTTCACATTGCCTTTTGCTCCATAGCAAAGACCTTGCTGATACAGTGCATAGTCGGCATTACGTTTCCCCACGCGGGTGGCAAGGTCGTAATAGTTGATGGCTTGGTCGTAGCTGCGATCCATGAAGTAACAGTCACCGAGGCGGACGTAAGCATCGGTCTTGAGCTCACTCTGGGTCTCATCGGCAAGGCGAATGAAACTCTTGAAGCGCTCGGTGGCGGCACCATAATCAGGTTTTTGGTAGTAGATGTAACCCAAGTCGTAGTCGGCGAGGGCATATTCCGGCAGTCCCGTAGCAGCGCTCATGCCCTTGAATTGGGTGAGGTATTTGCCTGCTTTGTTGTAGTCGCCCATCTGATAAGCCGACTCACCCATCCAGAAGCAGGCCTCAGCCTTGTTGGTGACATTCTGTTTGCTGTTCATGATCTTTGAGAAATACACCTGAGCCTTGTCATAGCTACCTTTCTGGAAGTTGTCGATGCCCGTGGCATAGAGCAGGTCGTTGTAAACCGCCTGCAGCTCCGTGCTTTTCTTCTTCATGGCCTCTAGGCGGCGGAGGGCTTCATCATTCTCTTTCGCGTTGAGCAACAGATAGATGGCCATCTCCTCGGCTTCGGCCTTTCGCTCCGACTTGGGATGGGATGCGATGAAGTCATCCAAAAGCCCGACAGCCTCATTGAACGGGTCGGCACCAGGGATGAGGCTCAATTTGGCATAGTCAAACAAGGCCTCTTCGCTGAGCTCCTTGTCGAAGCCTGCCGAATAGGCAGTGTAGAACGCCGTGCGGGCATACTTCAGCTCGTCGGTCTTGGCGTAGCTCGAAGCCAGATAATAGGAAGCGTATTGTGCAAGGATATCGTTACTGCCCGCCACCTTCTGCAAGTCGGCGATGGCACCCTTATAGTCGCCTTTCATCATCTTGCTGACACCCATCTGATAGTAGGCCTCACGCGAAACACCATGGGTCAGATTTTTCATGTAAATCTGGTAGTACTCTAGCACCTTGTCGTAGTTCTTCTGCTGGAAATAGGCATCGGCGACGATCTGTGCCATCTCCCCTTTGCGCTTCTTGTCTGCCTGACGGATGTACTCTGGACCGTCCTCAATCACCGACTGATAGTCGCCTTTCATGTAGTCGATCTGCATGATGTAGGAAGGCACTACCTTGGCGTAGTCCTTATGCGTACGCAATTGGCGGAAATTGCTCAAAGCCTCATCATATCTCTCTTTAACATACTGTATATGAGCATAGTAATAACGAGCGGCATCCTTGTATTTCCCTTCATTCATCATCAAACCATGGAAATAAGGCATGGATTTGTCGAGCTCGTTCGACTGGAAATAGGCATAACCCATGTTGAACTGCATCTGTTGTGCTTCGTCGGTGGTAAGTGCCATGGCATCGGTCTTTTCATAAATGGCCAAGGCCTCCTTGTATTTCTTGTTTTGGAACAAATAGTTGGCGTACAAGAAGTTGGCATGCTTTGCCCAAGTGCTACTCGGGTTGTCGTTCACAAACTGGATGACCTTGGCGGGACCATCAGCCTGGCCGAGATAAAGCGAGCTGACAGCCTCGTAGTACTGCGCGTCGACGCAACGCTGCGCCTTGGCATCGGAGACTTGGGCGCGGTATTGCGTGAAGATGGAGAGTGCCGCACCATATTCCTGGTTTTGGAAGAGCAGCACACCTTCGTTGAAAAGCGCATCAGGATCGTAGTTTTCTATATGCTTTTGCGCTGATGAAGAGATTGTTACAGATAAAACAAGTCCTAACATCAAGCCCAATTTATGTCGTAATTTCATAGGCCAAAAATTTTGACGAAAATACATAATTCTCTCGTTGGTTCAGCAAAAAAGTTCAAAATTCATGCCGAACGATGCCTTGAAAACGGAATGCTGAGGGTTTTTATTATCGTTTTTGGCTGTCGAAACACAAAAAAGCAGTACTTTTGCGCTTTCATTTTTCAGTGTATTAAACACAAAAAACGACCCATTATGATGCATCTTTTCACTGGCTCGGGCGTAGGACCCACCGTATTATATCTTGCCTTATCCATTTTCATCGGCCTGCTTTTGGGCAAAATCAAGATTGCCAAAATCTCATTGGGCATCACGTGGGTGCTCTTTGTGGGCATCGCTTTCAGCGCTTGTGGTATCAGTCTCAATCCCGAAATGTTACACGTCATCAAGGAGTTCGGTCTGATTCTCTTCGTGGTGGCTGTCGGTCTGCAAGTGGGTCCGGGCTTCTTCCAATCGTTCAAAAAAGGCGGTTTGGCCATGAACCTGATGGCCTTGGTCAACGTGGCATTAGGCGTTTTGATTACGGTCATCATCGCCAAAGTCGCAAAGCAGGATTTGGCCGACATGGCAGGTGTCTACACAGGCGCCATCACCAACACTCCAGGTCTCTCGGCTGCCCAACAAGCCGTCACCGACTTGGGTATCGAAGGCGCTGCCGACCGTTTAGCGGCTGGCTATGCCGTGGCCTATCCCCTTGCCGTGGTGGGCATGATCTTAACCTGTATCCTGCTTCGTCCGCTCTGTCGCATCGATCTGGCGAAAGAGCCTGTCTCTTTGGAAACAAAGGCTGCGGAGACCGCTTCTGGCAAAAAAGGCAAAGGTGGTTTCCTACTCATCCCTGTGTTTGTCATCATCGCTTTAGGCATCATCATCGGTTCCATCCCGATCCCAGTGGGCATGAAGGCGCCCATCAAACTCGGTTTGGCAGGAGGCCCTTTGGTGGTGGCCATCATAGGCGGCTGGTTGGGTGTGAAGAAAGGCTGGTTCAGCACCGAGTTCACTGAAGGGCAAGGCGTTCATGCGCTGCGCGAAGTGGGCATCGCACTCTTCCTTGCTGGCGTGGGTCTGAGTGCCGGTGGCCAGTTTGTAGCCACCGTGCAAGAGCATTACATGTGGGTCGTCTATGGTGTCATCATCACCATGGTGCCGCCTATCTTGGTCACGCTCTTCGGTCGTTTGGTACTGAAAATGAACTATTACACGTTGATGGGCTTCATCGGCGGCAGCCACACCGACCCTCCCACCCTCGCCTTTGCCAACACCGTGGCGCCCGAGGGTTGCAAACTGCCCAACATGGGTTATGCCACCGTGTATCCATTGACCATGTTTTTGAGGATTTTCAGTGCTCAGCTGTTGGTGTTGCTGGCGGTGTAATACAAAACAAAGAAGTCCCGCCGAAGCGGAACTTCCTGTTAATTAACGACCCAGACGAATAAGCGGGATTCTGTTCCCCTTGCGGGGCGACTGTCATTTCTCTAGACCTGCGGTCGCCCGCAGGCTCAAGCGCCCTACCCTGAGACACGGACGAGCAGCCCTCTTGAAGCCCGAAAGCTTCGTTGTCTCTATACTTGGACTTGCAGCCCATAAGGTTTACCTCATCGGAATGTCGCCACCCGATGCGTGAGCTCTTACCTCGCGTTTTCACCCTTACCCTTCGACCCTTCGACCCTTCGACAAGCTCAGGGCTCAGGGCGTAGGGCGGTATGTTTCTGTGGCACTTGCTGTTGCCCTTGCGGGCACCTTCCTGTTAAGAAGTATGGTGCTCTGTGCTGTCCCGACTTTCCTCGCGCCGGCTTTCCCGGCCCGCGACAGTCTGCCTGAATCGCGCTGCAAAATTACTACTTTCCTAAATATGGGATTGTCCTACGGACAAGAAATCTTTCAAAAATCAAAACAAAATCTATTTTATCCACATAAAGCGAGGCTTTTCGGCATAATCCAATATGATTTCCGAATCCGAGAATCCCATTTCACGGCAAAGCGAAAGCATCTCCTCCCCCATCCGTTCGTTGATTTCGAACCAAACTTGGCCGCCAGGATTCAACTGCTTTTTGGCCAAAGCCAAAATCTGACGGTAAAACCGAAGCGGATCGTCGTCGGGGACAAACAAAGCTTTTTCAGGTTCCCAGTCGAGGACATTGGTTTCCATGGCGGCACGCTCACTATCACAGACATAGGGCGGGTTGCTCACTACCAAATCCACAGGCTGGGTGAAATAGTCAGAGGTTGGATTCAGGACATCGTCTTGCACGAAAGTCACTGAAGCACCATTGCTTTCGGCGTTCTCTTTGGCGATTTGCAGGGCTTCTTCCGAGACGTCGAAGGCGATGACTTCGGCATCGGGGAAGTGTTTGGCCAAGGCAATGGCTATGCAGCCCGAACCTGTGCCGATGTCCCAGATGCGGAACTTCTTTGTGACGCCTTCCATAGATTCCTCTTTGTGTTTCGCTGCCCATAGATTCCCTGCACCCACACTTGCCTCCGCAGGAATGACATGGGCAGCGGGGGAATGACATGGAAGGCTGCTGGCACAAATCTTCTGAACAAGCTCTTCCGTTTCAGGACGCGGAATGAGCACAGCGGGCGACACTTTTAATAATAGGTCGTTGAAACGGGCCATACCCGTCACATACTGTACCGGCTCGCCTGCCAGTAGGCGCTTGACGGCTTCGCTCAACTGATAATGCTGATGCTCGTCGATGCGCATATCAGGGTTCATCAGCTGCCGGTTCCAATCGACACCAAAGAGGTCTTCCATGAGGATACGCATCAGTTGTTCCGCCTCGCGTTGTGGGAACTTTTCAGCCAACAGGGTGGTGAAATGCCGTTTCGTTTTCTGCAAATTAAAACCTATCATGGGGCAAAATTAGTCAAAAATCCATAATTTTGCCGCATTATTTTCGGACGCATGCGATGCGTCCCTACCATGATGGTTTATTTGATTCTTGCCATATTATGCTCCACGGGCGTCTTCGTGGCCATGCGGCTCTTCGAACGCTTCAACCTGGACAACCACCAGGCGCTGATGTGGAACTATGTCTTCGCCACCTGCACGGGGTTTCTCATGTGCAAGCAATTCGACACGCCCGCGCAGCTGGTCGGCGAGCCCTGGTTCGGTCTCTCGCTCATCACAGGTTTCTGGTTCATCTTCACCTATGTTCTGATGACGGCCTCAACCCAACGCTCGGGCGTGACGGTCACCTCACTGTCAAGCAAGCTCTCCGTGGTGCTACCCACTTTGGCGGGCGTGGTGCTGTTCAGCGAGAAGCTGAATCTCGTCGCAACGATGGGAATCGTGTTGGCTTTGGTGGCATTGGTGTTGGTAGTAGGTGGAAAAGGACGAACCGATAAACCAAACAAAACCAATTGGTTACTACCAATCCTCATCTTTTTCGGGACAGGCACAGGCGACATTTTGATGAAACTCACCGAGCAGAAAAACGACGCCCCTGACATGAGTTTCATGATTGCCTTCATCTACTTCATTGCCTTGCTGTTCGGCATCATTCTGGTGGCCTACGACCTCATCAGAGGCAAGTCGAAATGGCAATGGAAAAGTGCTGTCGGCGGCATCGGCTTGGGTGTCATCAATTTCTTTTCCACCTTCTGTGTCTATCACGCTATGCGTTGCTTCGACAATGTGGTGCTCTTCCCCGTCTATAACATCGGCGTGGTCAGCCTCACCGCCCTCACGGGTTGGCTTCTCTTCAAGGAAAAACTCACCTGGAAGAACTACCTCGGCCTGGCCATCGCCATCATCGCTGTCATCCTCATCACACTAAAGCCATGAACGACGACACCTATTATATGTTAGCTACCCGCGGCGAAGGCCTTTACAAGGAAAAAGGCAGCAAGTTCATCGCCGAGACCTTCATCGTGATGAATGAGGACGAAGCCAAAGCCGCTGTTGCCTCCGTCAAGAAAAACTATTTTGACGCGAGACATCACTGCTACGCCTATATGATTGGTCCCGACAAGAAGACCTTCCGTTCGAGCGACGACGGAGAGCCTTCGGGCACGGCCGGCAAACCCATCCTCAACCAGATCCTCTCTAAGGACGTCACCAACGTGTGCGTCGTCGTGACGAGATATTTCGGTGGCATCAAATTGGGTACCTCCGGACTCATCAACGCCTACAAAACTGCTGCCCGCGACGCCCTTGACAACGCGCAAGTTGTGGAAAAAACCATAAATGAAATTTACAGTTTGGAATTTGAATATCCGTTGATGAATGAGGTGATGCGCGTCATGAAAGAGGAGAATTTGGAGCAGCAAAATCAGCGCTTCGAATTGGATTGCTATTTGGAGTTTTCAACAAGAAAAAATTCCGCTTCAAGAATTTTCGACAAATTTGATAATTTATTTGGGGTAAAAATAACACATCTTAAAACAGTGTAAATCTGATTGTTACATCAATTCTATTTTCCGCAAAATCCAAAACCTCGTATTTTAGAAAAAAGAAAATTAAAAATCAATAGAAATTTAATTTTTTTATAAACAATTAATCCTATATTTTTGCAAGGTCAAAATGAGCCCATGTGCGGGCCAAAACACAACATCTTGATTCTACTTTTCAAGTAGTTTGAAAGACAATAAAATAGAGCATTATTACGATGAATAAAGACCATGTGGAAATATGGAATAGCTGTCTGTCTGTGATTAAAGACAACGTCACAGAGCAGGGTTATAAGACCTGGTTTGAGCCCATCGTGCCGCTCTCGCTGACCGACAACGTGCTGACCTTGCAGGTGCCCACCCAGTTCTTCTACGAATACCTTGAGGTGCATTACATCGACCTGCTCAAGACGGTCATCAAGCGTTTTGTCGGCGCAAAAGGAAAGCTGGAGTACAGGATTCCGGTGGATAGCGCCAACACTTTTGGCTCCATCACCCTACCCAGCTCCAACCGCAACTTCCCTAAGAACCCCATCGGTCAGCCAGCACCCCAACGCCTATCGGAGGGTCCCATCAACCCCTTCGTCATCCCTGGGCTGAAGAAGTTGCAGATCGACTCGCAGCTGAACGAGAACTACACCTTCGAGAACTTCATCGAGGGCGAATGCAACCGCCTGGCCCGCTCGGCTGGCATGAAGATCGCCAAAGAGCCTGGCAAGACCGCCTTCAACCCCTTGGTCATCTACAGCGGCACCGGCTTGGGCAAGACCCACCTCTGTCATGCCATCGGTTTGGAAACCAAGCGTCTGCATCCCGAGAAGACCGTTCTCTACGTGCAAGCCGAGCAGCTCTCCACACAATATGTGACCGCCAACAAGAACAACAACCGCCCCGACTTCATCAACTTCTATCAGATGATCGACGTGCTCATCATCGACGACATCCAGTTCCTCGCGGGCAAGGCGGGCACACAGGACGTGTTCTTCCACATCTTTAACCATTTGCAGCAGAACAACAAGCAGATCGTCATCACCAGCGATAAGTTCCCGAGTGACCTGCAAGGCATGGAAGATCGGTTGCTGTCGCGCTTCAAGTGGGGTTTGACTGCAGACCTTCAGTCGCCCGACCTCTCCACGCGCACCTCCATCATCCGTGAGAAGCTGCACGACAACGGCATCACCTTCCCCGACGAGGTGGTGCAATACATCGCCAGCAACGTGCGCAACAACATCCGCGAGCTGGAAGGCGTGATGAACTCACTCATGGCACAGTCGCTGCTCAACAAGAAGTCCGTCACCATCGAGATGGCGCAACAAATCATCGACCGCTTTGTGCGCAACACCGTCAAGGAGGTCTCGGTGGAATACATTATTAATATAGTGTGCGAGTATTTCAAGATTACGCCCGAGCAAATGTCCCTCAACACGCGCAAACACCAAGTAGTGCAGGCACGCCAGATCGCCATGTACCTCTCGAAGAAATACTCCAACGCCAGTTTGGTCTCCATCGGCCAGCAGTGCGGCAAGAAAGACCACGCCACGGTGCACCACGCCTGCAAGACCATCGCCGACCGCCTTGAGACCGACAAGCAGTTCAAGGTAATGTTTGCCGACATCGAGAAGAAAATCGCCTTGTCATAATCCCATTATCGCTTATGACCAACAACTTCGGAAAACTCTATCTGGTGCCCAACCTACTTGGTGCCACCAAACCCGAACAAGTGCTACCCGCAGGAACGCTCAACATCGTGAAACGGTTGAAGCATTTCGTCGTGGAGAACACCCGCACCTCGCGCCGTGTGCTGAGCCGCATCGGGATGGACAATGCCATCGACGACATCGAATTCATTGAGCTCGACAAGCACAACGCCCGCAACCTCGACCTCATGGAGCACCTCGGCGCCTGCCTGCAAGGAGAAGACATGGGACTGATGTCGGAGGCCGGCACACCTTGTGTCGCCGATCCGGGCGCTTTGGTCGTTGACTTGGCGCATTCCGCAGGTATACAAGTAATTCCTTTGGTCGGACCCAATGCGATGATTCTTGCCTTGATGGCCTCGGGCTTCAATGGACAAGCCTTCGCCTTCCACGGCTACCTGCCCATCAAGAGTCCCGAACGGCAAAACGCCATCAAGGACTTGGAGCGTCGGTCGATGGCCAACAACGAGACGGAGCTCTTCATTGAGACGCCCTTCCGCAACAACGCCATGTTGCAGGACTTGTGCAAGAACCTCCACCCTGCCACGCGCGTCTGTGTGGCCTGCAACCTCACCTGCGACGATGAGCTCATCATCAGCCAAAGCGTTGGGGAATGGAAGAGCTATAAGGGCGACTTAAACAAAAAGCCCGCCGTGTTTTTGGTTTACAGCGAGCCGAAAAGAAACTATAGACCTCACAAGTAATCTACGGGATATTCAACACCCTGTGGATTTGCAAGGAAAGCCGCCAATTCGGATAGGTTTTCACCGCCTCAACACAAGCCTGCATGTTGGCTTTACGTTGTTCCTCGTTTTCCTCATAGCAAGGTTGCAGAAAACGGTATCTGGCTTCAATGTCGTCATATTGCGCCAAATCCTGCCCCAGATACACCACTTTCAATTCGTCGCAACGTTTCAGTGCACAAGGCTCCGTGTCGCCACCATGGAAAGCTGATTTTGGCGACAACGTCACCCAATCGAGATTAGCTGGGATGGGGCGCGTTCCATTGGTCTCAATGGTGACTCGCTTGCCCGTCTTTTGTTTCAACTCCTCAACAAAAGCCTCGTTAATGAACAAGGAAGGCTCACCACCTGTCAACACGAGCAAGGGAGCATTGGAATATTTGTTAACCTCATCCACAATCTCTTGGGAAGTCATTATTCTCCCGCTTTGATGCTGCGTGTCGCAAAAGACGCAACGCAGGTTGCAGCCACTGAAACGCACAAAGACGGCAGGCGTTCCGCTATGGCAGCCTTCACCCTGAAGGGAATAGAATATTTCGTTTATTTTGTACATGTTTTTTTCCTCACAAAACCTACAAAACTTGCAAAACCTTATTTAGGACATGGGAAAGCGGGCCGGTTGGCCGCTTTCCGGCGGCAACCCAGTTGGGTGCCGCCCTCAATAAAAGATAGTTTTGACGGTTTTGTAGGTTTTGTGACCATAAAATCAATCAAAGTTTTGCGGGGCATCGTCCTTGATGTAGGAGGCCTTGTTGTCGCGCGACTCCCACACATCGGCGCGGTAGCAGTTCGGGACGGTGTCGACAATCCATTTTGCCAGATTCTCGGCTGTTGGATTAAAGTCCAGCACCTCATTGATGTTGGTATGGTCGATCTTGCCGTGTATCAAGCGCTTGATCTCGGTGAAATCGCACACCATGCCGTTGCTGTCGAGCTTCTCGCTACGGCAATACACGTTGATCTTCCAGTTATGGCCATGCAAGTTCTCGCATTTGCTCTCATAGTCGAGATAAAGCTGATGGCAGGCGGATATCTCTAGGGTTTTTCTGACGTAATACATATTCAATTGAGAATTGATAATTAATAATTGAGAATTACGATTCGTATTCGGTGTGGTCTTCGATGCCGGCGTCGAGCAGCGCTTGGCGGCGTTCGCGGCAGGTGCCGCATTTACCGCAATGCTTCTCGCCACCTTTATAGCAAGAATAGGTCTCGGTATAGTCCAAGCCTAAGGCCTTACCGTGCTCGGCGATTTCCTTCTTAGTCAAATAAGTGTAAGGCGCATAGACTTTGATGTTCTCATACGTTCCCGCCGACATGGCTTCCGACATCGCATTGACAAAGCCAGGGCGGCAGTCGGGATAGATGGAATGGTCGCCGGCATGGTTGGCAATCATCACGCGTTTCAGGTTGTTGCTCTCAGCGATGCCCGCAGCGATGGCCAACATGATGCCGTTGCGGAAAGGCACCACCGTCGACTTCATGTTCTCGTCATCGTAGTTGCCTTCGGGGATGTCGTCGGCCGTCATCAACAGAGCGCTCTTGAAATAACGGTGCATGAATTCCAGTGGAACAATGATGTGCTTGATACCCAATCGTTGACAATGCGTCACGGCACATACACGCTCGCGGCCATTTTGGGTCGAACCATAGTCAAAGGTGATGGCCAAGGCGATTTCGTCCTTGAACTCATAGAGCATCGTGGTCGAGTCCATGCCGCCGGAGATGATGATTACTGCGTCTTTCATTTCAGTTTTTAGTTGTTCAGTTATTCAGTTGTTCAGTTAGGAGTTATGGAAACTGGCAAGGAGGCGGGCACGTACCATGTCCTGATGCTCATCGTCACCATAGTTGGCGAAAGGCTTGATGGAGATGCCTCCGCGGGGATTGAACAAGCCTATGACCTCCAGATACTTGGGATCCATCAGCTTGACCAAGTCCTTCATGATAATGTTCACACAGTCCTCGTGGAAGTCACCGTGGTTGCGGAAGCTGAAGAGATAGAGTTTCAGACTCTTGCTCTCCACCATCAGCGTGCGCGGGATGTAGTTGATGATCAGGTGACCAAAGTCGGGCTGGCCTGTCTTGGGACATAGCGAAGTGAACTCAGGACAATCCAAAGTCACAAGATACTCATTCTCAGGATGTTTGTTCTCAAATGTTTCCAACACTTCAGGCGTATAGTCGTAGTTGTATTGCGTGTTTTGGTTGCCCAGTAAGGTGACACCTTTCAGTTCTTGTTCGTTTCTTGACATGCGGTTGAATTTTGCGGCAAAAATAATAAAAATTTGTAGGGCTGTCATAATATGGCAGCCCTACAGTCCTATTATTTTGATTATCAGCAGCCCGACGTGGCCTTCTCCAGACGTTTCATAATCGAGAAGATGAACACGGCGGAAAGCAGGCAGAGCGTGACAAGCACGCCCCAGACCATCCAGAGCGGCATACCGGTGCCCCAGATGCGCGCGATGACGCTGGTGAGGTAGTTGCCGATGGCGGTCACGCAGAACCACAGGCCCATCATCATGCCCTTATATTTGGGCGGGGCCACCTTCGTGACGAAGGAGATACCGATGGGACTCAGCAACAACTCGGCGAAGGTCAGCACGAAATAGGTGCTGATGAGCCAGTTGGGTGAGACCAGCGTGCTACTCACACCACCTTGGGCCTTCAGCTCGGCAGGACTGGCCAATGGGAAGGAACAGACGACCAAGATGAGGAAACCGAGCGCGGCCACGATCATGCCCATGCCGATCTTACGAGGCGAGGAAGGCTCCTTGCCTTTCTTCGCCAAAGCACCAAAGACGGCCATCGAGACGGGCGTCAGGGCAACCACGAAGAACGGGTTGAACTGCTGGAACTGCTGCGGCAGGATGTTAATCGGATCGGCCATGCCAAGATACAAGGCAATGGCACCTGCCCAAAGCAGCACCGTCACGATACCACATATCAGTTTGTTGCGTTTTGTCTCCGACTGGAAGATGCCAAACAGCGTGTACACCGAGATGGCAATCAATGTCAGCGACAAGATGTTGAAGCCTATACGGGTAAGACCTGTAGCGGTGTTTTGCGTGTAATCGCGGGCGAAATAGGTCAGGCAGAGGCCGGCTTGTTGGAATGACATCCAGAAGAAGATGACCACCACAAAGACCAACGCCAAAGCCGTGATACGCTCGCGGGTTTGTTCCTTGGAGAGTTCTGTCACATTCACAGTGGTGCTTTCCATGGCCTTGGCCTGCTTAGTGTTGACGTCGGCATGATTGAACCACTTGCGGCAACCCAGGTAGATGGCCATGGATAGAATCAGCGAGATGCACGCCACGCCGAAGCCATAGTTGTAGGCACCCGACAAGGAATCAATATAGTTGTTGGCAAAGCCCGCCAAGTCGTTGACATTGCCGCCTTGCTGCACCGCCAAAGCCTCAAAGGTAGACAAGGCATCGGCAGTAATCGTTCCATCCAGATACTGATGTGCCAGCGAAGGAATCTGCGGCACATAGTTGAAGCCTGCCTTGCCGAGGAACAAATCCGTGACCTTGGTAGCTGCCATGGGAGCGAACATCGAGCCAATATTGATGGCCATATAGAATAGGCTAAAGCCATTATCGCGGAAGGCGCTGTATTTGGCCTCATCATAGAGGTTGCCCACCATCACCTGCAGGTTGCCCTTGAACAAGCCTGTGCCGATGGCGATGAGCGCCAAGGCGGAGAACATGGTGACTTTGGCCGTAGTGGTTGCCATGGGCACTGCCAAGAGCAGGTAGCCGAGGAACATGACCACGATGCCAGTCTTCACCATCTTGCCGTAGCCGAAACGGTCGGCCAGCATGCCACCAATGAGCGGCATGAAATAGACGCATCCGAGG
This sequence comes from uncultured Bacteroidales bacterium, assembly GCA_900318265.1. Classification (GTDB taxonomy): domain Bacteria; phylum Bacteroidota; class Bacteroidia; order Bacteroidales; family F082; genus Limimorpha. The sequence goes on from ONKA01000022.1 coordinate 59,781, forward strand.
AAAATGCCGTAGATATTACCCGCTTGTGCTTCGTTGTAGCCGAACTTGGCCTGCAGGAAAAGCACGAAGATGGCCAACATGGTATAGTAGCCGAAGCGTTCTCCCGTGTTGGCTAATGCGAGGGCGTAAAGCCCTTTAGGATGACCCTTAAACATAGTTGTCAGTTATCAGTTGTCAGTTGTTCAGTTATATGACAAAGGCTTGCTTGCGCAAGCCCTTGTCATACATTGATGTGTTTTAGTTATTTAGCCACTTTTTCAAGCCATTTCAGCATACCAAGCATGATGGACATTGAAACGAGGCAGATCAAGGCGAAGACGCCCCATGTCATCCACTGGTGCGGGAAAGAATTCAGCATTCTAACGCCGAGGAAAATCAAGAGGTTACCGATGGCGGTAGCTGACAGCCACAGGCCTTGGCACATACCCACCATGTGGCGAGGAGCGATCTTGGAGACGAACGACAGTCCCAATGGCGAGATGAACAACTCGGCCACAGTGAGGAAGAAATAAGTCACAATCATTACCCACGGGCCCGTCTTCATGCCCTCTTTCTCCACTTCGGACAGGGCCTTGAACTCGTTGCCAGAAGGATAATTGTGTACCACAGCGATGATAATTAAGAAGATGTAGGCGCAAGCGGCAATGAACATACCAAGCGCAATCTTCTTAGGTGTGGACACTTCCTTACCCTTGCGAGCCAGAGAAGCAAAAATCCACATGATGATAGGTGTCAACACAATCACGAAGAAAGGATTGATGAATTGCAGAATCTCGGGCGGAAGTCCTCCCTTGGCCTGGTCAGTGATGACAAAGTCACGGGCGAAAATGGAGAGTGACTGGGCGTTTTGGTGGAAAGAGAGCCAGAAGAACACGGCGATACCGAGAACGGCATACAGAGCCATCATACGCTGCTTGATTTCCTTGGCATCAGCCTGGCGCTCAGCCTCAGTATATTCCTGCACGCTGGCTTTTTCCTTCTTCACCGGGTTCGGCAACTTGTTACGGACAGCAACAAAGATAGCCAAAGAGATGAGCATGGCGACCACAGAAACGATGAAGGAATAGTGAACGCCAGTGTTGTACACATGCAAGTAGTTCTGGCAGAAATCTGCGAGGTTTTCGGTTGCGCCAGAGAAAGTTTGCGACAGCGCGTTGAGGTTGTCCATATCATTGCCTTCCATGTTGCCCATGATGAACTTGTGGCACAAACGCGGGAGGTCGGCATTGTAGACCAAGTCCTTAGTCTTCAGCCACCAGTCGCGGATGAGAGGTGCCACAAACGGGGCAATCACACCACCGATGTTGATGAACACATAGAAAATCTGGAAACCGCTATCGCGCTTCTCCTTGGCTGCGGCAAGAGCCTCGGGACCTTCCTTGGCAGCCTCGGCCTCAAAGTCGTCATACAACTGACCCACGATAGCCTGCAGGTTGCCCTTGAAGAGACCATTACCACAAGCAATAAGCAACAAGGCCACCATGGCAAGGATAAACGGCCACGACATGGTGTTGCCTCCATCACTGAATACTGGGATGGACAATAAGCCATAACCAAGGGCCATCACAATGATACCCGAAATAATGGTTTTCTTGTAGTTTTGCGTGCGGTCGGCGATGATACCACCAGGAAGCGCAAGCACATAAATCAAGAAATAGAACACACCAAAAATGAGGCCCGACGTTCCGTCGGACAGACCGAACTTGGAGCAGATGAACAGCACCAAAACGGCGTTCATGATGTAGTAGCCGAAGCGCTCACCCATGTTACTCAAGGCGGCTGCAACCAAGCCTTTAGGATGTTCTTTCCTGGCCTTACTAAGATAGAAGATCAAGAAAGGGATGACAACAATCAGGACAATGAAGAATACCACCAAAGTCCTGTGTTCTTGCCAGAGAGTTGATAATGTACCCATAATTGTGATTTTTAATGATTATTGATTTTTAAATAGATTTCTCGTTTTCCAATTAACGGACAAAAATAGGAAAATAATCAATGCCGTCGCAAAATTGGCGAAAAAAGTCCGAGCATAGCCGAAAAAACACTACTTTTGCACTTCATTTTTACGACTATGGAAATCAGCAGCAAATACAGCCCTCAGGAAGTTGAAGGCAAATGGTACGAACACTGGATGGACAAGAACTACTTCCACTCCACTCCCGACGAACGCGAACCCTATACCATTGTAATCCCGCCGCCGAATGTGACAGGTGTGCTTCACATGGGCCACATGATGAACAACACGATTCAGGATATCCTGATTCGCCGCGCCCGCATGCAGGGCAAGAACGCCTGCTGGGTGCCCGGCACCGACCACGCCTCCATCGCCACCGAAGCCAAGGTGGTGAACAAGCTGGCGCAACAAGGCATCAAGAAGACCGACATCGGCCGCGAGGAGTTCCTCAAGCACGCTTGGGACTGGACCCACGAACATGGTGGCATCATCCTCAAGCAGTTGCGCCGCCTCGGTTGCTCTTGCGACTGGGAACGCACCTCGTTCACCATGGACGACATCCGCTCGAAGAGCGTCATCCGTGCCTTCGTCGACCTGTATAACAAAGGCCTGATTTACCGT
>ONKA01000032.1 GCA_900318265.1 uncultured Bacteroidales bacterium
AATCGTGGTAAAGGATAACAATCAAAAACATACAACTATGAGAAGATTAGTATTAACTATAGCGATTTTGGCTGGCTTCGCTCTTGGTGGCGTGGCGCAAAATGTTTGGAAAGCCATTGGAATGGAAGGCGATTTTCTTGGTGCCTCCGCCGATGGCAGCATTTTTAGCAACTGGGGCTATAGCGGCTTCCATCGCTCGCAGGATGAAGGCGCGACATGGGAACTGAACTATGATCTGAGTTATGTCAGCTCGAATCATTTTTTGGTTAGTGAGAATAATCGTATTTTCATTTTCAATGAAAACAACTACCGGCTCTATTATTCCGACGACAATGGCGACACTTGGCAGGAACAGACCTCGGGTATTTCCACCAATTGGGTTGAAGGGATATTCTCGCTTTCCAACGACACCATATTTATGGCCAACCGCAACAAGTTCTTCTGGACCTTTGACGGTGGCGAGTCGTGGAGCGAGACCTCCATTGATTTCATAGATGATGCGCTGTTTGGTAGCATCTTGGCAGATCATGCTGGAAATGTCTATGTTAGCGCCTACAGCTGGACCTATCCCGTGGAACACACCGGAATTTACACTGCGACTTTAGATGACTTGACCCACTGGACAATGAAAACGCAAGGCGGCGCAAGGGATATGGCTTTCGACAGCCAAGGGAACATCTTGGCCTCCAGCCCTGGGACGTTCTATTACGACAACGGCGTTTATTTTGTCAATGCCGATCGTTTTGCGCTAACAGACGATGATGTCATCTTCGCGATGAAACGTCTGGACAATTACTGCGAGTCGCTTTTTTATTCCACCGATCACGGAGAGACCTATACGCAGTACGGCGAAAGCATCCCACAGTCACACGGCGCTCCCGACCCAGATTTGGGGCTTCTCAAGGGTCGTGACAATCATCTTTATTTCCATTCTTTTGTTTGGGACCGCGATGAGTGGACCTATTACAAGAGCATTAGGGAAATTGATGAGATAGTGAATCCCAACATACAGTATCAGGAGGGCTGGCAGGAACTCCAAACGGGTGTTTCGGAGGATTTATATGGCGTTTACTGCATTAGCCAGACCCAAGTGGTGACTTGCGGTGAGAACGGAAAGATATTGAAGACCAGCGATGCAGGCAGGTCGTGGGATGTGGTGTACGAGAAACCTGGTTATGACATGATACATATGGCCTTCTCTTCCTCAGAAGTGGGATACGCTTGCGGTGACTCTTGCAGTTGGGATGAAACGAACCACAAGGGCATCATAGTGAAAACGACAGATGGCGGAGCGACGTGGAATGAACTGCCGAACACCGAATTTGTGTCGCTTGACCAACCGTCATGGACCCAAAACAACAAATTCGTTGTGCTTCCTAATGGTAATGAAAGCCTGTTGTATCTTTTCGATGACAATGGTATCCTTTGGAGCAGTGACGACAGCGGCCAAACTTTCAGTTCGCATCAATTTGATTTTGGACGTGTCGATTATTGCGAGATGTATATGGAAAATTGTTATGATTATATTGGTGGGTGCCTGCTTATCGCCGATGTAGATGCGCAATTCCAAAGACGACTCCATGCTTTCATTACATCGGATGGTGGCGCGACCTGGACGGAAAAACTGACATTGGATTGTGATTCGTGGTATCAGTTTGCTGCACAGTTTGGTGCCTATTATATGGTCGAATTGTACGGCTATTTCAATAATGGCGAGAATAACCTCTTGATTACGAGCAATGGATTCGACACCTATTTCTACACCAACACGGAAAGCGGAGTTCTTGATGAATATGCAGGAGATTTCGCTCGGGCCAAATTCTCCGATTCAAACGGCTGTGTCTTGATGGGAAGGGCATTGAATAAAGGCTCAATAGATTGGTCTCCGATTATGATTGAAAACGGTTGGTGGCAGGGTGAATGCGAGATGAATCACATCGGTATTCCATACTGTTACAACGATGGTATGACGCACTGCCGCGACTTGAACTGCATCGATGGCCTCGGATCCACGTTCTTCATTGCTTCGGAAGAGGGAATCGTATATAAAAATGGCATGGTTCCAGTAGGTGGCACCATCTTTCCTAATAGTTCCGAATGGTATTACGAAATCCAGAACGAGAACGGCAGCATCACTTACCAATATATGTATCAGGCGGGCGATACTATTGTCCAAGACGAGCCTACGCATATCCTTGTGAAAATCAACACGCTTTACGACAAGGGCGTTCACACTGAAGAGACACACGAGTATGTCTATGAGCGTGACGGCAAGCTGTATTGGTGGAACAAGACCTTGGAAGAGTTCACCGTGCTGTATGACCTTGGTGCCCAAGAAGGCGACAGTTGGGTCATTAAGGTCGGCACGGAGACCCTTACTATGCGTGTAGATGACGTGTTATATACCGAATACGAGGGCATATCCTATCGTGTGATGCGTGTAAGCGACCCCGAAGGCCTCTTCAGCGGCGACATCGTGTGCGGCATCGGCCACCTCACCAGTTTCTTCCCCGAGAGGCTGATGGATAACGGCGATGGCGTACGCGTGGAAGGTCTGCGCTGCTATTGGGTTGAGGACGAATTGGTCTTCAAATACGGCGACGAGGACTGCGACGCGATTTATGAGGAATTGCATGGCATTGAAGAAGGCGGCTCTTCGATGGATTCAGGGAACGCATTTACGGTTTATCCTAATCCTACCAATGGCGTTCTCACCATTCATCATTCCGCATTCCGCATTCATCATTCCGAATTCAGAATTACCAACCTCATGGGCCAAACCGTCCTTTTAGGCAACATAAACGCTGATAACCAACAGATCAATGTGTCATCATTGCCCCAAGGCATGTATTTCATTACCTTTGCAGGCGAAACGCGAAAATTTGTGGTACATTAGTGAGGGTCTGTAGGGCTGTCGTATTACGGCAGCCGCACATGGAAAACCAAGGCGGCTGCCACGTTGTGACAGCCCTACAAACCGAAACGAATAAATGAATAACAATCAAAAACATACGACAATGAAAAGATTAGTATTAACATTAGCGATTTCACTTGCCTTCGCTTTTGGCGGCGTGGCGCAGAGCCTCCATTACGACTTTGAAGACGGTACCCTTCAAGGCTGGACCACACTCGATGGCGACGGCGACGGCCATTGTTGGGAATCTTCCATTGGCGGCATGGGCTACAATTCCAATGGGATGGTGATGGCTTATTCCAAGGACTATGCCACGGGCGAACCTCTTACACCAAATGAGTATCTCGTTTCTCCACGATTGGTTTTGAGTGAAGACGGACCCGTTATCCGTTTCTATGTTTGTGCTTTGGATGAAATCTACTGTGCTGAGCATTTTGGGGTATCCATCTCAACTACAGTCAACAATGACCCGTTGGCTTTCACGCTCTTGTCGCAATGGACCATAGCCGCCAAAGATGCGGGAAACCGTCAGGGCAACTGGTACAACTATACCGTTGACCTTTCCGCTTATACCGGTCAGGAGGTCTATGTCGCCATTCGTCACCACTATTGTTCTGGACAATCTGCTATTTGCGTTGATGATATTCAAATTGATGGGACTATACAGCAAGACGGTTTGGTCATTTCACCCGATATACTGACTTTTGAAGAGCCTTGGGTGCCACAGACTTTCACCATCAGCAACCAAACCGACGCGGCTGTCACCATTTCATCCATCAATGTGGAACCTGATGACAATGTGGTGCTTCTCTCTGGTCCAGGTCTGCCCCGCACTTTGCAGCCCAATGAAACCATGAACGTGGAAGTGTATGTGAACGGTATTGGATACAAAGGTTATCTCACCTACTACGTCAATGTGGCGACCTCAATTGGCTATAGACAAGTCACTGTAAGGGTCAACGAGGAAGCCTGGGACGAGGGATTGCTTTGGATGCCTATGCAGGGACTTACTTTCGACGAAAACTCCCCTCTGACCCAGGGTTTCAATTTAACTAACACCAATGCCTTGGATAGCATCACAATCTATGAGCTTTATGAAGACGGCACTGACTATCTTGAGCTGGTGCCCTCGCACAGTCTTCCATACGTAATCCCGCCTCACGAGTCGCTTTATATAGACGTTACCTTGATCAATTTTCCTGAAAACAACACTAATGTCAACATCTATAGCAGTAGTTCCTTGGGTCAAGGAAGTAGCCCGTATGTTCATATTGCTGGAGGGCTTTCCCCAAGCAACGGTGACTTGGTAATTAATCCCGATACGCTTTGGTTTTACCACAATGGGGATATTGAGTATTTCACCGTCACAAACGAATACAGCTACCCCGTGCAAATCGATTCTATGGGTGATTATGGCGGGTATTTGTGGCCCGGCTATGACCTTCCCGACCTGCCCTACACTATCGAACCTGGAGAAAGCGTATCGTTCAACTTCCGCTTCACCTATCCTGTAAAAGACAACCAGGACTTGAGGGAATATGTCACAACATCGGTATCCATCTTCACTTCGGTCGGACAAAGGGAACTGCCGGTAATGATTGATCAAGCAGGCATGGTGAATCTCTTGTTCGCAAGAGAAATGTACTTTGATAATCCGTCAGGTGTCGTTCAAACAATGATCATGAACAAATCATGGTACATCCCGACGATACGTGTGCTATCCATTACTGAAAAAGACACTGATTATCTGAATATTGAGACCTATCCAGAACCCCCGTTTGACTTGGAACTAAGCGGCGATGTCGCAGATCTGACTGTGACTTTGAAAGATTTAGCCAAGGGTTATGCTCGGACAAACATCGAAATCGAAACGGACTATGGAACCTTCGAGATAGCGGTTTACATCAACGACACCATTCTTGACGGCTGCGATGCGCCTGAAAACTTCAGCGGCCATTACCAACAAGAGTCCAATGGAAATCAATACGCTGTGCTGTTGTGGGAGAACCTGATGCATGATTTCTGGTTCCATTATGACGAAGAATCCATGTCGGGTGCGGTTGATGTGGCGCAATGGGGCATTAAAATCCCAGCCGAGACCTTCGATGATATCCCCTGTGAATTAAGGAAGGTCAAGCTTTTCAAAACAAACTGCCAAAACCAAGAAGGGTCTTGTTATGTAAAAATCTACTTCGGGGAAGATACTCCTGTTAATATGGTTGAAATTGAACACCATACCCTTGAAGCTGGTCCTGACGAATGGGTTGAGGTGGAACTGACTACACCAATAGCATGTACGTCAAGCAATTCGGTTTGGATAGTCATTGAAACCGATGGACTGTCAAACGTAGCGGCTTATTGCCCTACAGCGGGCGACCCGAACGGAAGATGGGCTTGGTCTTCCGAAAACGGGTGGCACGATTATTATGCCGAAACAGGACAAGGTGGCGATTGGCTGATACAAGCTTTCTTTGAGTCATTGGCAAAAGAAGACAATGAAGTGGCGCACTTCAACATCTATCGTGGTGAAAGTTTGAATGCCATGGAACGAATTGCGGAGACAAGCAAATTCGCTCATTACTATTGGGACGACCATACCAATGAACCGGGTGATTATTACTACCGCCTCACGGCTTCCTACGAGAACGGCTGCGAGTCGGCCTATGCTTTAGATAGCGAGCATCCCGAAAACGACTACGTCCTTGTCACTATACCAGGCGATATGATTCCTGCTGGCTCCGAATGGTACTACGAAATCCAAAATGAGAACGGTAGCATCACCTACCAATACCTCTATCAGGCGGGCGACACTATTGTCCAAGATGAGCCGACACATATCCTTGTGAAAATCAACACGCTTTACGACAAGGATTTGCATCAAGATGTGACGCACGAATATGTCTATGAGCGCGACGGCAAATTGTATTGGTGGAACAAGACTTTGGAAGAATTTACCGTGCTATATGACTTTGGTGCCCATGAAGGCGACACTTGGGTCACCAAGGTCGGCACGGAAACGCTCACCATGTATGTGGACGCGGTTGAAGAAATTGAATACGAAGGCAGAACCTATCGGATGCTGCGCGTAAGCGATCCCGAAGACCTCTTTAGCGGCGACATCGTGTGCGGCATCGGTCACTTGACGAGCTTCTTCCCTGAAAGGCTGATGGACAACGGTGACGGCATTCGTGTGGAAGGTATGCGCTGCTATTGGGTGGAGAACGAACTGGTCTTCAAATACGGCGACGAGGACTGCGATGCGATTTACAGCGACATTCATGGGGTTGAAGAGGAAAGCCCTTCGTCAGGCTCAGGGACCTTTGCGGTTTATCCTAATCCTACCAATGGTGTTTTGTTTGTAGAGACGGTGTGCACACCGTCTCTACCAGCGGAAACCTATCGCATCACCAATCTGATGGGTCAAACCGTCCTTTCAGGCAACATCAATGCTGAAAATCAACAGATAGATGTTTCATCATTGCCTCAAGGCATGTATTTCATTACCTTTGCAAATGTAACACGTAAATTTGTGGTGCGATAATTATGAAACGCCTTCTATTGTTCCTGATCCTTGGTTGGCTTTTTGGGGGTGTCCAGGCACAAACCGACCTCGAAGCCTTGATGGCCACACGTGGGGAATATTTCTTCTCCCTACCCTTACAACAACGTGAAGAGGCCAAGCGGCTCACCCGCCTTTGTTCCGTCGACAAACTGGAAGGCAACCGTCTGATTTGTTATGCCAACGAAGAGCAATACCGCCAACTCCTTGCCATGGGCTACCAGCCCACGCTGCTCATGCCGCCTTCCATGCAGGAGCATTATGCCATGTGGGACGGCTCTCGCCGTGAGGCCTATGACTGGGATGCCTATCCCACCTATGAGGCATATCAAGATATGATGAAGCAATATGCTTCCGACTATCCCGAGAGATGCACATATTTCGAGTTGGGGACATTGGCAAGCGGTCGCAAGCTTATGTTTTGTCGCTTCAACAACGGGGAGCCTGACGGCAAGCCCAAGTTCCTCTACACTTCCACTATCCATGGCGACGAGCTGACAGGCATGATGCTCATGCTTCGCCTCATCGATGAGCTTTGCACCAGCAACGACCCACGAATCCTCGCACTGCTCGACCAGCTCGACATTTTCATCTCGCCCTGCACCAACCCCGACGGCACCTATCACGGAGGCAACAACACCGTCTATGGCGCCCGTCGCAACAATGCCAATGATGCCGACCTCAACCGAAACTATCCTGACTTCGACAACGGTCCTCATCCCGATAACAAGGAATATCAGCCTGAGACCCTGATGATGATGGAGCTTGCCGAGCAATATCCCTTTACTATGGCGGCAAACTATCATGGAGGGTCTGAGGTGCTGAACTATCCTTGGGACACCTACCAACCCCTGCATCCCGATGACGATTGGTGGCAATTGGTGTGTCACGAATATGCCGACTTGACTCATGAACACGATACATTGTATATGAGCAGTTACGACGACGGCATCGTCAACGGTTATGTGTGGTATCCCATTTACGGCAGCCGCCAGGATTACATGAACTATTACCGGCAATGTCGCGAGGTGACCATCGAGTGTTCCATCCCCTATACGCCGAATCCGTCGACGATGCCTATGTATTGGACCTATAATCACGAGAGTATGTTGCGTTACATGGAGCAATGCCTCTATGGGATTCATGGCAGGGTGACGGATTCGGTCTCTGGTGCACCTTTGGAGGCCGATGTCACCATTCGTAACCACGACCATCATGGGTCTGCTGTCAGCAGCCATTTACCTGTGGGCGACTACCACCGTCCCATCAAAGGAGGCACCTACGAGGTCGTTTATTCTTGTGAGGGTTATTATCCCAAGACGCTTACCTTGACCGTTGCCGACCGAGAGACCTTGGTGCAGGATGTACAATTGGTGCCTGTGGGCTATGGATTGGAAGAAGGTGGTCCTTCGACAGGCTCAGGGACCTTTATGGTTTATCCTAATCCTACAAACGGTGTTTTGTTTGTAGAGACGCGCCATGGCACATCTCTACAGAACCAGACCTACCTCATTAACAACCTCATGGGCCAGACCCTATTGACAGGCCAAATCACCGCCGAAACCCAACAAATCAATGTTTCATCGTTGCCCCAAGGTATGTATTTCATCACCATTGCGGGCGAGACGCGAAAATTTGTAGTGCGATAGAAACAATATGAAAAAAGCCTCAACATGCTGAGGCTTTTTTCATTAAAGGTTATCCTTAAAATACTGCGTAATCTTGGTAATCAGATGTGCCCTGTCCATGCCATAGACGTTGTGGTCGTGGCCGGGATATACGAAGTAATCCAGTTGCTTGCCGTTGTGGATGCAGTTCTCGACGAAGACGAGGCTGTGCTGCCACATCACCACGGGGTCGGTGGTGCAGTGGATCATCAAGAGCTTGCCTTCAAGCTTGTCGGTCTTGTTCTCAAGGCTGGTCAACTCGTAGCCTTCGGGGTTCTCTTGTGGTGTGTCCATGTAGCGCTCGCCGTACATAATCTCATAGTACTTCCAATCCAGCACGGGACCGCCAGCCACGCTCACCTTGAACACTTCGGGGTGGTTGATCTTCAGCGAGGTCGACATGAAGCCGCCATAGCTCCAGCCGTCGCTGCCGATGCGGTCGGCGTCGACATAAGGGAGGGTCTTCAGCCAATTGATGCCCACCATTTGGTCGCGCATCTCAAGCTGGCCGCACTGGCGGTGGATGCACTGCTCGAAGGCTTCGCCACGGTCGGCGGAGCCACGGTTGTCGAGGGTGAAGACGAGGAAGCCTTCCTGGGCGAGGTAGTTGAGGTAGATGCCAGCGCCCGCCGTCCATTCATCGGTGATGAGTTGGGCATGAGGACCTCCGTACACATAAACCACGACGGGATACTTCTTCGAGGCATCAAAGTTATAGGGCTTGATGAGACGGGTGTAGAGCGTCTGGCCGTCTTCGGCTTTCAGCGTGCCGATGGTGGTCTCGCCGATGTTGTAGTCCTTCAGCGGGTTCTCGGCTTGGTGCAGACGTTTCACAAACTTGCCGTTGGCATCCATGATGTCCACATTGTAAGGCACATCGGTGCTGGTGTAGAAGTCGAGGAAATACTTGCCGTTGCCGGAGGGCACGATGTCGTGGGTGCCGTGTTCCTTGGTGAGCTTTGTCACCTTGCCGCTCTTGATGTCCATCATGTAGCAGTGGCGTTCCAGCGGGCTGACCTCAGTGGAGCGGTAGTAGATCTTGCTACCATCCTTCGAGAAGCCGTTGAAGTCGGTGATGACGAAGTCGCCATGGGTGAGTTGCTTCACGGCCTTCTTGCTGATGGTGTAAAGATAGAGGTGATAATAGCCGTCGCGCTGGGCCTTCCAGATGAACTGGTCGGAGTTGTTGGGCAGGAAGTAGGCAGGACCTTGCGGCTCCACATACTGCTCGTCGCGGTCTTCGAAGATGGACTGGATGAAGTCGCCCGTGATGGCACTGTATTCGTTGAACTTCAGATAGTTTTGTTCGCGGTTGAGCACGCCGATATAGATGCGCTTGTTGTCGGGGTTCCAAGTGATGGCGGTGAGGTATTGCTCAGCAGGCTCGCCTGTTTTGACAACGACTTCCTTACCCGTGGCGATGTTATAGATGTGCAGCGTCACCTGATGGCTCGTCATGCCCGCCATGGGGTATTTGATGGGTTTGGCAGTGGCGATGCGCTCCGTGATGTCGACCAAGGGATAGTCAGTCACCATGCGCTCGTCCATGCTGTAGTAGGCGAGGAGTTTGCCGTCGGGCGACCAGAAGATGCCACCGTTGATGGCGAACTCGTTGCGGTGCACGCTCTGTCCGGCCACCACACCTTCAGGGTTGTCGGTGATTTGGATTTGTTGGTCGCCTTTGGCCACATAAAGGTTGTTGTCGATGGTATAAGCCACATTCAAGGTGGGCTTGCAGATGTTCTGGTTCTCGGCACCTTGCGGAATCGAAGTGACGGTTTCGATGCTCTTTTTCTTGATATCCATCTTGTTGAGCGTGATGCCGTTGTCGCCCAAGGCATAGAAATAGGCTTGATAGTCGTTGATCCAGGTCAATTGGGGAATGCGCGTCAGGTCGTTGATGCCTTCACTCTTGGTAAAGCCGTTCAGCTCGTCGACGGTGAGGAAGGTGGCTTCTTTCTTGCTGCCAGGCATCATGGTGACAATCTCTTTGTCCTTCACCTGCATCATGATCTCGGAGTTGCCGATCCATTTCAGTTGGTTGGGGCGTTGGGCATAGAGGCCGCGGTTGTTGTAGGAAGCGTCAGCAGGGGTGAACATCTTCTTTTCTTGTGCTTGGGCTGGCACGACAAAAGCCATGACGAGAGCCAGCGATAAGAGGGTCAGAATCTTCTTCATTTTTCTTGTTGATTTTGATAATTGGCGCAAAAATAAGGAATAAATCAATATCTTTGTGGCTTCAATCCGATTGCCCATGAAAAAACGCAAAGTTCCACATACCTTTGTCATAGTTTTCTTTATCATCGTCGTCGCAGCGGTGCTCACTTGGATTATCCCGCCAGGGAAATATATCCAAGAAGCGGTGCCGAATCCCGAAACGGGTGGCGTGGATACGGTGATGACATTTCATTATTTGGAAGAACTGAACGAAGGCGGCCCTTCGACTCCTTCGACGGGCTCAGGAACCGAGGGCTCAGGGACCGCCGAATTTCATGCTGAGCCGCAGACATGGCAGATATTCTCAGCGTTCTATAAAGGCTTCGTAAAGCAGGGCAACATCATCGTGTTTATATTAATTATCGGTGGCGCGTTTTGGATTATGAACAAAAGCAAGGCCATCGATATGGGCATCATGTCATTCCTGAAGTTCACCAAGCGCCTCGAACGTTGGAAGTTGATGCGCAAGATAGGGGTGAACAATGTTGTTATCATCCTCATCATGCTGTTGTTCAGCCTCTTCGGTAGTGTGTTCGGCATGAGTGAGGAGACCATTGCCTTTGCCTTGATCATCATACCTTTGGCCGTCTCGATGGGTTACGACAGCATCGTGGGGCTATGTATGGTGTATGTGGCAGCACATATTGGCTTCTCGGGTGCCATGCTCAACCCCTTCACCATCGGCATCGCGCAGGGCATCGCCGGCATCCCGCTCTTTACGGGCATCGGCTATCGCGCCGTTTGCTGGGCCATCCTGACGGTGGTGGGCATCGTGTTTGTGCTGTGGTACGCCAACAAAGTGAAGAAAAACCCGCAGTCGTCCATCATGTACGACGACGATGCCTATTGGCGCAAGTCGGCGGAGGTGAAGGAAGAGGAACTGGAGCGTTATACGCCTCGCAAGGCTTGGTGGGTCTTCGCTTTCTTGACGGCGGTATTAATCGTGTTCTCGGTGCTTTACCCGATGACCACCTTGAAGATTGGCAACAACGAGACCACATTGCCCCTGCTTCCTATTGGCACGGCGATATTTGTCCTGCTGAGTGTCATTACCCTTCGCAAAACGGTGCATTATTTCGTGCTGACCTTGCTCTTTGCCACGGTGTATTTCTTGGTGGTCGGCGTGCTGGGCTACGAGTGGTACATCATGGAGATTGCTTCCTTATTCTTGGTGCTCGGCATCGCCAGCGGCTTGGCTGTCGACAAGAGTGCGAGCGACATCGCGAAGCTCTTCCTCGAAGGTATGGGCGACATCCTCTCGGCGGCAGTCATCGTGGGCTTGGCAGGCGGCATCGTCATCATCTTGCAAGACGGTGGCATCATCGACACCATCCTTTACGGCCTCTCCAAGTCGATGGGCAACATGGGCAAGATCGCTTCGGCTGAGATCATGTATGCCATTCAGACCTTGATTAATATCGTCATCCCCAGCGGCTCGGCCAAAGCTGCCATCACCATGCCCATCATGGCGCCTTTCAGCGACCTGATCGGTATCTCGCGTCAGGCCACGGTAGTGGCCTTCCAGTTCGGTGACGGCTTCACCAACATGATCACGCCCACCAGTGGTGTCTTGATGGCCGCCCTCGGCGTGGCTCGCATCCCGTGGGAAAAGTGGGTGCGTTTCATCTGGAAGTTCATCCTCGTACTGGTCGTCATCGGCGCCTTGTTGCTCATTCCTACCGTGACGATGCAGTTGGCAGGATTCTAATTCAACAATATGAAACTGAGGATCCTAGGCATATTATTATTGGCCGGATTGATGGGTTGTCAGAAGAAGGATCAATCCCAATCATGGAACCTTATTGCTACCACTCCCGCCGAAATCTGGGAGGAGTGCTATCCTTTGGGCAATGGTCACCTTGGCATGATGCCTAATGGCGGCATTGAAAAGGAAACCATCGTGCTGAACGACATCACTCTGTGGTCAGGCGCACCGAGCGACGACAGCAATCCTTTGGCTTTGCAGTCGTTGCCCGAAATCCAACGCCTGTTGAAGGAAGGCAAGAACGACGAGGCCCAAAACTTGATGTATGAGACTTTTGTCTGCGGTGGTCAAGGCTCGGGTCACGGACAAGGCGCCAAGGTGCCTTTTGGGTGCTATCAGACTTTAGGCAATATGACAATAGATTATCATTATCCCAATGCCGATACTGTAACCAATTATAAGCGAACGCTTTTTCTTAATGATGCCATCCACAAGGTTTCTTTTGATAAAGGTGGTCAACATTACGAACGCGAAACCTTTGTTTCCCGTGTGGATGATGTGGCAGTAATAAAAGTTAAGGTCCCTGAGCCCGTCGAATCTAAGGTCCCTGAGCCCGTCGAAGGGCCGACAAAAAAAGTTGAAGCCAATATAAACGGCGTTTCGACAGGCTCAACGACCTGCTCTTCTCTTACGATAAACCTCTCCCGTTCCGAAAAAGCCGAAGTCTTCACCTATGCTGACAGTGTCATCATGCGTGGCCAGCTGGACAGCAACGTGGAAGGCGTGGAAGGGATGCATTACTACGCCAAAGCACAAACGGTCACCAAGGATAATGAAACAATAATCTATTTCTGTGCCGCCACCGATTTCATGTGTGACAACCCAGAAACATACGTCAATGAACACCTGCAAAAGGCCATCGCGAAAGGCTATGATGCCGTGAAAAGCGACCACCTGAAAGCCCACCATGAATTGTTTGACCGTGTGGAGCTGGTAATCGGTAATCCCAAAGAGAAACAAGACCTTACTTTGGATGACCATTGGAAAGACTTCCTTGTCAATGACGACCCTTGGCTGCCGACCTGTTACTTCCATTTCGGTCGTTACCTCCTCATCAGCTCCACAAGCGAGGATTTGCTGCCACCCAACCTGCAAGGGCTATGGGCCAACACCATCCAGACGCCATGGAATGGCGACTACCACTTGAATATCAACGTGGAGATGAACCACTGGCCTTGCGAGATCTGTAACCTCTCTGAGTTGCATCTGCCATTAATCCACTTTGCCGAGGGGTTGATGCCGTCAGGACAAAAGACGGCGCAGTCGTTCTATGGTGCCCGGGGCTGGACTGCCCACGTGGTCTGCAATCCGTGGGGTTTCACTGCCCCTGGCGAGCATCCTTCTTGGGGCGCTACCAACACCGGCGGAGCCTGGCTGGCCCTCCATGCTTGGCAGCATTACGAGTTTACGCAAGATACGGCCTTCTTGCATGAAGCCTATCCCTTTATGAAAGAGGCAGCACTGTTCTTCCTCGATGCGATGATAGAGGAACCCGAGCACGGTTGGCTCGTTACCGCCCCGACCACCTCGCCCGAGAACGCATTCTGGTTCAACGACAGTACTGCCGTCAGCGTGTGCATGGGCAGCACGATGGATGTACAGATTGTCAGCGAGCTGTACGATGCCGTGTGTCAGTCGGCGGAGATTTTGGGTGTGGATAAATCTTTTGCCGACAGCCTTCGTGACGCCAAATCCCATTTTCCTCCCATGCAGGTCAGCGAGCAGGGGTATTTGCAGGAGTGGCTGAAGGATTATAAGGAAATGGAACCGCAGCACCGCCATGTGTCCCATCTCTTTGGCTTGTATCCTGGCACGATGCTAACGCAGTCCAAAACGCCAGAGTTAATGGATGCCTGTCGCGAGACCTTGCGTCGCCGTGGCGACGAAGGTACGGGTTGGTCAAGAGCATGGAAGATCTGCTTCTGGGCACGGCTTCATGATGGCGATCATGCATATCAGCTTTTGAGGAACCTGCTCGAACCAGCAGTCCATCTTGACGGAAGCCATTCAGCGGGCACCTATCCCAACCTCTTCTGCGCCCATCCGCCTTTCCAGATCGACGGCAACTTTGGCGGCACGGCCGGCATAGCTGAGATGCTTTTGCAGAGCCATGATGGCGAAATCGAATTGCTTCCAGCCCTGCCATCGGTATGGAAGGACGGATATTTCAAAGGGCTTTGCGCCCGCGACGGCAAGGTGGTGGAATGCAGTTGGAAAGATGGCAAAGTCACGCATTATGCTGTGACTTCGCGGTGAGCGCTCTGCTAATCCAGATAGCAAACGGCAACGAGGTTAAGAAGGTGCAGATGTCGGCGACGGCTTGCGCGGCTTCGAGACCTGTGATGCCCCAAAGCCATGACATGATGAAGACCGCAGGCAGGAAATACAAGCCCTGACGGCACATCGAGAGCAAGGTGGCCTGCCAGGTGTAGCCTATGTTTTGGAACAGCATATTGGTCGCAGTGCACATGCCCATCAGCGGGAAGGCGACGCACTGCCAGCGCAGGGCCTGACTGCCCACGCGGATAAGCTCGGGGTCTTCGCCACGGAACCAAGAGATGATGTCGGGCGCAAAGATATAGACCACCGTGCCCAAAACAATCAGAAAAGCCGTGGTGATTGTGATGCAAAACATATAACTCTCCTTGACTCGCGTATAGAGTTTGGCACCGTAGTTATAGCCACACACGGGCTGGAAGCCTTGTCCGAACCCGATGACGATGGCGAAGCAGAATAAGGTGATGCGCGACACAATGGTAAAAGCCGCCACCGTGGAGGCTTCGTTGCCAGGCAAGGCATAATGCACCGCCATGCGGTTGAGGCTGATGGTGGCCACCACCGATAGGGCCTGTCGCGCCAACGAAGGCAATCCGCCCCGCGTGATTTCCTTATAATAGTATAGGGTAGGAGAGAAGTTCTTGAACTTGATATGGACATTACCGGGTCGCGAAGTGCCCCAAAGCAACACACACCAGCCGAAGCACTGGCTCACCGCCGTGGCCAACGAAGCCCCGCTGACCCCCATGTCGAGCACAAAGATGAAGATGGGGTCAAGGATGATGTTGAGGATGGCACCCGATGCGATGCCGATCATGCCGAAACGGGCATTGCCCTGCAAGCGCAGCTGGTTGTTGAGCGTCAGCGACGACATCATGAAAGGCGTGGCAAGCAGGATGAACCGCAGGTAGTCGTTGGCGTAGGGGAGGATGCTGTCGGTGGCGCCCATGGCACGCGACAAGGGCGAGATGAAGATCATGCAGATGAGGCCTGCTATAGCGCCCAGAATCAAAGGGGAGAAGAATCCCGTGGCGGCCATACGCCCTGCATTCTGTCCCTGTTTGGCACCCAAGGCACGCGAAATGTAATTGCCCGAGCCATGCCCGAAAAAGAAGCCGCAGGCGTTGATGAAGGCCATATAAGCAAAGGAGACGCCCACACCTGCCACTGCCTCGGTGCTCAAATGTCCCACATAAAACGAGTCCACCATATTGTAAATGGTGGTCACGAGCATGCTAATGATGGTCGGCACGGCCATCTTGAGGATCAGCCGCCTGACAGGCTGCTCCGTCATCATCTTATACCGCTCGTTGATCTTCCGTTCGTCGTTAATGTTGGACATAATGATCGAATTCGAGCGCAAAGATAAGCCCTTTTTGTGTCACTTTGTCACCCCAACTGACAAAACCCTGCCATTTTCCACTTTGGCACGAAATGTGACAAGCAATCGCAGCCCCGTAGGGGCGTAGGATGATAAGCAGGCGGTGATAACCCCTGCGTTAACAAGACAAACATCAACAATAAAATATCAAATAAAATGGCAAAATTAGCAATCAAACCTTTGGCCGACCGCGTGGTCATCGAGCCCGCCGCCGCCGAACAGAAAACCGCTAGCGGTATCATCATCCCCGACACCGCCAAAGAGAAACCCCAACAAGGCAAAGTAGTCGCCGTAGGTCCAGGCACCAAGGACAACGCCATGACCCTGAAGGTCGGCGATAATGTCATCTATGGCAAATACGCTGGCACCGAGTTCCACCTCGACGGCAAGGATTACATGATCATGCGCGAAAGCGATGTCATCGCAATCATTTAATGGGTTTTTGAATCTTTGAATTTTAAATCTTTAAATCTGAAATTATTATGGCAAAAGACATTCTTTTCAATATCGAATCGCGTGACGGCCTGAAGAAAGGCGTCGACGCATTGTCAAACGCAGTGAAGGTGACCCTCGGCCCTAAAGGCCGTAACGTGGTCATCGAAAAGTCGTATGGCGCTCCCCAAATCACCAAGGACGGTGTGACGGTCGCCAAGGAAATCGAACTCATCGACCCCGTTGAGAACTGGGTGCCCAGTTGGTGAAGGAAGTGGCTTCCAAGACCAACGACCTCGCTGGTGATGGTACCACCACCGCCACCGTGTTGGCCCAGAGCATCGTGGCCACGGGTCTGAAAAATGTCACCGCCGGTGCCAACCCGCTTGACCTGAAGCGCGGTATCGACAAGGCTGTTGCCGCTGTGGTCGCTTCGCTGAAGAAGATGTCGGTGAAGGTCGATGGCGACAACGAGAAGATCAAGCAAGTGGCTACCATCTCTGCCAACAACGACGGCACCATCGGCGGCCTCATCGCCGAGGCTATGGGCAAGGTGAAACAAGAAGGCGTCATCACCGTTGAGGACGCCAAGGGCATCAACACCTATGTCGACGTCGTCGAAGGTATGCAGTTCGACCGTGGCTACATCTCGCCTTACTTCGTGACCAACACCGAGAAGATGGAAGCCGTGTATGAGAATCCTTACATCCTCATCTACGACAAGAAGATTTCGGTCATGAAAGACATTTTGCCCATACTTGAGCAGACTTTACAAACTGGCCGTCCACTCATTATCATCGCCGAGGACATCGACGGCGAAGCCTTGGCTACCTTGGTCGTCAACCGTCTGCGTGGCTCGCTGAAAGTCGCTGCCGTCAAGGCTCCTGGCTTCGGTGACCGCAGAAAAGCAATGTTGGAAGATATAGCTATTCTGACAGGTGGCACTGTTGTTAGTGAAGAAAAGGGGTCGAAAATTGAGGATACCACGCTTCAAATGCTCGGTCAGGCCGACAAGGTCAGCATCAACAAGGACAACACTACCATCGTGAACGGTCACGGTGCCAAGAATGAAATCCAAGATCGTATCAACCAAATCAGAGCTGAAATCAAGACCACCACGAGCGACTACGACCGCGAGAAGCTGCAAGAGCGTTTGGCCAAGTTGGCCGGTGGCGTGGCAGTCATCTATGTGGGTGCCGCCTCTGAAGTTGAGATGAAGGAGAAGAAAGACCGCGTTGAAGACGCTTTGAACGCCACCCGCGCTGCCATCGAAGAGGGTATCATCCCTGGCGGCGGTGTCGGTTTCATCCGCGCCATCAAGGCCATCGAGAAGATGAAGGGCGACAATGAGGACGAGACCACGGGTATCGCCATCATTAAGCGCGCCTTGGAAGAGCCGCTGCGCCAGATTGTTGAGAACGCCGGCCTCGAAGGCTCGGTCGTCGTCAACAAGGTGAAGGAAGGCAAGAACGACTTCGGCTTCAATGCCCGCACGGAAGTTTACGAGAACCTGCTCCAGACGGGTGTCATCGACCCCGTGAAGGTGTCGAGAGTCGCCTTGGAGAACGCCGCTTCCATCGCTGGCATGCTGCTGACCACCGAGTGCGTCATCAGCAACCACAAGGAGCCTACACCTCCCACACCTCCGATGCCCATGGGCGGCGGAATGGACGGGATGATGTAATTTTGAATGCAGAATTATGAATGCTGAATGTGGAATGGCTTCGCTCGTATGACACGCTTCGCGTCATTGCGAGGAACGAAGCAATCTAGACAATAAGCATTCAGAAATAATGAAAACGAGCAAAAGACCTGCCTCGAAAGGGGTGGGTCTTTTGCGTTATTGACCTTCAGCATCAAGGCTGCAGTGGACATGTCATCCCTGCGCTGGCAGTGCGATGGCTTGGGATCTATGGCCGCTGCAGACAGTATATTGTTTCGTCTTTTCTCTTGAAACCAAGAAAAAAATAGGGACAAACCCAAAATCCGATTTTCCATAAACATTTGAATTTCAATACATTGAAAATTTCAAAATCGAAAATAATAGGGACAAAATCGTTTTAGGGCTTGACAGATAGCTTTTTTGGTGTTTTTTTGAATAATTTTGCGCGTATAACACAGAAAAACACTTTGAAATGAAAGCAACAAGAGTTTTCGCCCTGCTTGCGCTCCTGCTGATGGTGGGAGGGGTGACGATGCAGGCGCAAACCTTCAGCTCCGTCTGCGAGACGGGACAGTCTTTGCGTTACACGGTCACAAGCCAAAACCCACCCGAAGTTGAACTTGTGCAATGCGAAGATCGTTTTGGAGGAGTCACTATTCCTGACTCAGTGATTTTTAATGGCACGAACTACGCTGTTGTCTCCATAGGAATGTCGGCATTTGCGTTAGAAGGTACTCTTTTCAACGGACCTTTGTCCATTCCCAACACGGTTAGAAACATTGGGATAGACGCTTTTTCGGATTGCCGTTTCACTGGTCCGTTGGTGATTCCCAATTCCGTTGAAACAATTGGCTTCAGGGCGTTCATGAATTGTGACAGGTTCACCAGCTTGACCTTATCGGAGTCTTTGACCGTCATTGAGTCTTTGACCTTTTTGCAGTGCTATGGATTTAGGGGCGACCTGAAAATCCCTGAATCTGTTAGATATGTTACGCCAGAGGCATTTGAGAATTGCAGATTTGACGGCACATTATACCTTTCGCCACAAATG
>ONKA01000040.1 GCA_900318265.1 uncultured Bacteroidales bacterium
GAAAAGCCTGTCGGTGAGGAGGTAACTGGAATAGTCATCAGGCAATCCGATCAGTTTCACCTCTTTATTGTCGTAAGCCGAGGTGAGGAATAACGTGCCCTCTTGGACAGCCAGAGGGTCTTCAAGGCATGAGGTAAGAGTGATTTCCACCGTTTCGCCTTCCGTGATGCGGCCTGAAGTTGGGTTGACCCTAATCCATTCGCAGGGACTGTAGGCGTAAAACTCCCTGCTTTCTGTGTTGTTGGTGGTCACGGTGAGGGTGCAGGTTTGGTTGCCTTTGAAGACCAGGGTGTCGGCTGAAACGATCAGATGCGGTTCTTCAGGAGTCTTGCCACAGCTTGCGAGCAACAGGGAGGCCCCGAAGAGCAGCAGCGTCGCATAATTTAGTTTCTTCATAACTCTTATTCTTTTACCATTCGATGCCCACTCTCACAGCAATGCCAGACGGGTTGATCTTTCTTTCCACATTCTCGTAGTGCCAGACGCCTTGGTTGTCAACCCATTCATCGTAATAGTTGCTAGTGATTTTGTCAAAATATGTACCGGCCACCAAGACGCTGACGGCGAAGTCGCGTTTCGAGGCAAAACGAACACCGACGGCCAAATCGCCATAAGCGCCAATGTTGTCGCCGAGATAGGAGCCCAAGCGCAGGCTCAGGATGGGGCTGACGGTGGTGCGGCTCATAAACACATAACGAATATTGGCGTAGATGGGCACCATCTCGTATTCTTTGTTCCATTCGTAGGCGATACCCAGACCCGCAAATAGGTGCTCGTTGAAATAACCGCCGTGGGTGGTCGAGAGTTGGATGGTCGTGGACATGTTTTCGTCGAAGTGTACCAAGGTGTTGCCCAGTTCCACAAAGCCTTGGTATCCGTTGGGGATACGCACTCCAGTTGTTTCATCATTCTGCGCAAAAGCGCAAATGGCGAAGAGCGCCATCACAAGTGTTAATGCAATCTTTTTCATTTTATTAAGGTTTTAAAGCGTTGATTTTTCTTTATTCTTCGGTGCAAAAGTAATATTTTAGTACAAAACAATCCTATTTGGCGTAAAGTGCGAGCAATAATGGAAATCGCTACCTCCTTCATATCCTACATCCCTGCCTTCCACATCGGTGATGAATAAACTCAGGGTTCCTATGTCGTATTTATCAACCGCATCATCGAGGTAAATATACCCATCAACAACAATGTTGCTTTCAGTGATGCCAAGGCTTTCTGCAGCCTTGCCCCGCACATCTTTCGGCAAGGTAATCATATACTTCCCATAGGTGGTGTCAGAGGCTTCCACGCAGGTATAGGAGGCATTTCTCACGATGATTTCCCCATCACACTTGATGCTGATGGTGTTATTGTCCTTGAAATCCATAACGAGAGGCTTTTCTTGGTCAGCGATAACATATCCTACAAAACCGCCCACAGTGGTCTGAGTCCACAACCATTCACCTTTCAGTTCAGGGAGCCTTTCAACGAGATTAACACCTTCATTTTTCTTACATGAGCAGAGCGCAACCATTGCGACAACTGCAATCAAAGCTATTCTTTTCATTGTTTAGAATTTTATGGTTATTACTTTCGATTGCCGTTTTATATTCAACGAGCAAAAGTATAGCAAATTTTCGCTGTTTTCGCAACTTTTCAGGCCATTACAAACTTTTTGAAGAACTCATTGCTGATTTTCAATCAGTTGCAAGATTTAATTACAAATTTTTCATTCCCATCCTACCTCACTACAAACTTATTGCTCACCCCATTGTACTCATAAATGTAGATACCAGAGCGGTAATTGCTCACATTAAGGTCAATCCATTCGGCATCAGGATCGAGGGTCTTAGTGTCCATCAAGACGCCTCGGGAGTCATAGATGTGTATTTCCGCCGACTTCCCGTCAAGGGTATAAGGGATGGAAACCGTCATGCTGGCCGGATTGGGATAAGGGCTTTGGGTGCTGACCACCATTTCATCGGCTGAGAAATTGCCTTGCGTAGCGTAAACCTCGATGTTGTAATTGTCGTAACCATTCGAAATCTCGAATCTCAGCTCATCGCCAGCTTTGTACAAATAGGAAATCAGCGACCCTTCCTGCATAAACAGCACCTCACCATCTTCATTGAGGATCATTGTGCACATTCTGCCCCCTTGTTTCCAAGGCGTAAGGCAAATCTCAATCTTGTCGTCATCGTTGAAAAGGTGTTTCCCGGCGATGACCACACCAAAAGAGCTGTATCTGATGCCCCATTTTCCCTCTACGGTGAACGGAATCTCTTTAGTCAGTTGGAAATCGGCATCATACACTGAGAAGCCCGTGATGGCTCCATCCTCATCCAAATCACAAACGACATACGAAACCTCAGGAAGAATCTCGTAGACATATTCATGAATTGAATTCTGGAAAACGCTATGAAGGCCGCCACTATTGTTGGTGAAGGTATGCTTCAAAATGGCTTGCGAAAAAACTGGCATAAAGGCAAGGGCTAGCACCAGGGTTAAAACGGTCTTTTTCATATGTTGTAATTTTTGATGATTGTTTGTTATTCATTTATTTGGTCTGTAGGGCTGTCGTACCATCCTTCGACAAACTCAGGAACTTCGGCAGCCGCTTTTGGTCATGGCTGCACAGGCGGCTGCCACGGTGTGACAGCCCTACAGGACCGCGATTTTATCTCACCACAAATTTCCGTGTCATATCTCCAAGGCTGATGAAATACATACCTTGCGGCAAACCCGACACATCAATCTGCTGGGTTTCAGCATTCAAATTTCCCGTTTGGACGGTTTGACCCATGAGGTTGGTGATGTGGTATTCATTTGCCGCTGGTAGAGACGTGGCGCGCCGCGTCTCTACAACGAGAACGCCATCGGTCGGGTTAGGATAAACGGTGAAGGTCCCTGAGCCCGTCGAAGGACCGTCTTCCTCGATGCCATTGTGGTATTCCTGATACACCTCGTCGCAGTCCCTATCTCCGTTTTTGAATAACAATTCTCCATTGCGCCAGAAACAACGCATGCCCTCCACGCGATATTTCTTGTTGCGTGTCATCAGTCGTTCTGGGAAGAAACTCGTCATGTGGCCGATTCCACTCACAACGGTACCGCTGAAAATGTTGTTTTCATCGCTCACCTTCAACACCTTATATACTTCACCTTCATATTCATTATACATCACGGAGTCCACATGCATGGTGACACTCTCCGAACCAACTATGATCTCCCATTCATCACCAGGCTCGGCACCGAAATCGTAAAGTACTGTGAATTCCTGCAAATCATCGTTCCACCAATACACTACTCCGTCTTGTTCATAAAGATATTCACGAGTGACCTCCTGGTGTTCTCCCTTGTCATAAAGCGTATTGGTGCGGATGATGATGACCACTTCCTTGTGGTTGACAGTGGTGTCGCCTGCATATTCCAAATGCTGATAAGTGATGGTACCGTCCTCATTCTGGATTTCGTAGTACCATTCCGTTCCAACAAAAGGATAGCCTACCATCTCTATCCCACTAAACACTGGGAATCCGTCGTTATTATGGTCACTATCATATTCCCAACGGTGTACCAGAGTGAGCACCGCAGGATATTGTTCCACCAAGGCTTCCGCACCTGTATTCAAGGCTTCGACCAAATCGTGGCCGAATTGCAAGCTGTCGAGCGACCATTCACCATAATATGTGGTAGGCCAGAAAGCACAGGAATGTTGCAACGGCTCGCCCTGGCTTACGCCAGCATGGTTGTCCAAAAGACCATACCAATAGCAATCGCCGAAATGGTCCGTTTCTCCCTGTTCAAAAGCAATGGCTCCCTTAGTTTCTTCTTCCGTTATGACCACACCCGTATTATACACATTCTGAATGGTGCAATGTCGGAGATATCCATCGCCTCCAAGAATGCCTCCTGCATACTTTGGTGCCCTCACCAAACCTCTATTGAACACATTCATGATATAGGTACGGTTGCTATTCGTTGATCCCAAAATGCCACCTGCATATCCATGATACTCATTTTCAATCGCCACATCACCATGATTGCTGCATTCAATAATATAGAGATTCCCCGATGAAACCCCGACATAACCTACAATACCGCCAGCATATTCATGCGCATTACATGTCACCATTCCCATATTATGGCTGTTTTGGATAAAATGAGTCGAATCGGGGCTTTCCCTGAACATATAAATGCCAACAATACCGCCACAACATCCTAAGCCATCCACATTAGCATTGTTTGAACACCCTACGACATTGCCACTACCCAAAAAGCCAGCAATCCCTCCTACATGAACATTATATGCGGTATCCGGACAACTGACTTGGCCTGTCTCATTATTGAGGCAGAGCGAAATATCACCATAGTTACACATACCCACCAAACCGCCTACAACTCCTCCGCCATTATACCGACCACCAACTACTTTTTGATTGTTCGAGCATCCCTCCATCGTTCCATACCACATACTGCCGACTACTCCACCTGTAGCAGAACCGCCCTGAACATTAAAGCCTTCAGCTCTGCCAGTCATCCAACAACCAACAATCACATACGGTGCTCTCATATGCACATCGTTGACTTGCCCCACAACGCCACCAGCAATCAATGAAGATTCAACCTTCACAGCCTCTCTAACCTGACACGCCATGATGGAGTATGTCTGCTCGTCCGTTCCCTGTTCGCCGTATGTGTAACCAGCAAAGCCAATCAAGCCGCCCGCTCTGCCATTCTCATTGTCGGTTGAGGCGCGCCCGTCATAAATGCTGCAATTTGAAATGTTTGTCAGGCCAGCATAGCCCACAAGGGTGCCCACATATTTCCCATTTCCGCTGACATAGCATTGCGCTAAATGGACATTGTTGATTTCGGCCCCATTGGTGCAGCCAAAGAGACCGCCCACGGGCTGCGTATCACCGTCAGTGATGGTTTGGTGCATATTCAAAATGGTTTTGGCATCGCCCCAGCCATCGAAATGTCCCGTGAAAGGATGCTCGGGTGTCCCTATGGAAATCCATTGCTGAATACCACCATCGCAATTGGCCAGATTGATATTCTCCATAATCTTGTAATAGGCATCGCCACCTGTGCCATTGTTGGTTTGCTGGGCGAGTAAAGCCAACTGATTCGAAGTATAAATCTGATATGGGTTCTCTTCGGTACCGTCGCCACCTCCGTAGGATTCAGCCACAGTGCCGTCCCAACAATAGCCTAGTTCATCACAGTCGTATGCGCCAAGGTGCAAAACCATCTCACCGTCAACAAGATAGCAGCGCAACCAATCTGGGTATTGACCATCATAAATGTCACCGACACAAGCGTAAGGATAAGGGAACAAACCGCTGATTTCGCCGATGCCATCGATGATGGTGCCACCGCCAAAATAGCCCAATTCTCCATCGTAGGATACCCGTTGAGCCCTGAACTGATGGTTATGACCTGAACCTTCATAATAAGTAAGCTCCGTCACCGTGACTTCATAAGCGCAGGAATCAATTTCGCAAATCCACGATTCGCCCACTTCGGCATTGAAGTCATAAAGCGTGGTGAATCTGCCTAAAGTCTGGTTGTACCAATACACCTTACGATTATCCTCATAGACATATTGCTCATCGCCATTGCCACCGAGGAACTGGCGCGAAATGACGCTACACTGGTGACCTTGAATGATCGTGTCGCCAAGCACCTCCATGTGATAATAGGAAATCGGACTGCCCATGAAGGAACTGACATTGAAATACCACTCCGCGCCTTGGGGAGCGAAACTGCTTTGCTGCGCCATGCCATTGAATGCGAAGGCGAGCAGGATTGCTAAGATTAAAACTAGTTTTTTCATTGTCGTATGTTTTTGATTGTTATTTATTCACCACAAATTTTTGTGTCATGTCACCCACGCTGATGAAATACATGCCCTGCGGCAAATCCGACACATCAATCTGTTGGGTTTCAGCGTTGAGGCTGCCCGCTTGGACGGTCTGACCCATGAGGTTGGTGATTCGGAATGCGGAATGATGAATGCGGAATGATGAATGATGAATGGTGAGGACGCCATTGGTCGGGTTGGGATAAACGCCGAAGGCCGCATCATCGGGTTGTTCATCGACAGCCCAGTAATGCCCTGAATGCACTTCGTCGCAACCCATATCGCCTTGCTTGAAGACCAGTTGGCCGAACTGCCAGAAACAGCGGATGCCTTCCACCTGATAGCCCTTGCCTCGTGTCATCAGTCGCTCGGGGAAGAAACTCGTCATGTGGCCGATTTCGCAGATGATGTCACCGCTAAAGAGGTCTTCCGGGTCGCTCACGCGCAACATCCGATAAATCTGCCCCTCGTATTCATAGTCAAGCACCTCGTCGACATGCATCGTGAGGCTCTCCTCTCCCACTTTGATTTCCCATTCGTCGCCTTCCTCGGCGCGGAAGTTGTAGAGCGTGGTAAACTCGCCCAAGGTCGGGTTCCACCAATACACCACACCGTCTTCCTCGTAGAGGTACTCACGGCTGGTTTCCGTACTGCCTTCCTTGTCGTAGAGCGTGTTGGTACGGATGATGACGACCACCGTCTTGTGGTTGACTGTCGTGTCGGAGGCGTATTCCAGATATTGGTAGGTGATGCTACCGTCGTCACCCAAAATTTCGTAATACCATTCCGCGCCTTGAGGGAACAAGCCCATCTCAAAGATGTTAGGAAATTCATCCCAACCAGGTGCGTTTCGATAAGCCTCTACACAGCCCGTAGGCACATAAACAGGGATGTCTCTCGAAACATGAGCAAATGAATGCTGTATTTCATTCTGCACACACATCGTAGGCGGAATGGGGTTGTAGGAATAAATCTTGTTGATTGATGGGCAGTTGAAAAATGCAGACTCACCAAGCGAGGTCACAGAGGCAGGAAGGCAAAGCGGTCCTTCCATGCCTCGCTCAAAGGCAGCTTTGCCAATAGCGACCACATCATTCGGGATCACGCTGTTCCTACACCCTACAATGAGGGTCTTGGTGTCACGTTCGATGAGGCAGTTGCCCTCGGAATAATACACCGGATTGCCTTCTTCAACGCTAATGGATGTAACACTTTGCGATCCTCTAAAAGGATTATTGCCCTCACCTATCACCGTCACGGAACTCGGAATCTGAATTTCACGAAGTCTCGTGCAATAAGCAAAAGCATCTTCCGAAATGCTTGTCAAAGTACTGGGAAACACCACATTGGTCAAGCGTTCACAATTAAGGAACATACTGGGAGAGATGGTAGTAAGGCCTTCTGGGAGGACGACCGAGACCAAACGCGTATTGACAAAACACCCATCGCCATAGTGTATATCCTTCTCGGGCAATGTAAAGGATGTCAGCCAGCAACCAATGAAAGCACGATTACCCACCGAGTCAATGGATTCCGGGAGCGTCAACTCTTGTATTCGAACATGGCCAAATGCCCAGTCTCCGATAGTGGTGATGGCATCAGGCAAGTCAAGGGACGAAAGCCGACATTCGAAGAAGGCATAGTCACCAATAGCAGTAATCGTATTGGGGAGCTCAACGGAAGTAATCGGGCACTTATAGAAGGCATTGTCCATAATCTCGACCACCGTCCAGGTGTTTGAGCCTATGGTAAGGGTTTCAGGGATGATAAGGTCGCCTTCGGGCATATCGTGGTTATAATAATAGGTAGAGCCTCCTTGACAGGGGTATGTAACACCGACAGTGTGGTTTTCTGCATCAAGGATGTTGAGATACAAGATGTGATGCGAGGGGCTGAGACCCATCAAGTCGTAAGCATGGGCATTTCCGATGGCAAACATCATTAAAGTCAATGTGATGAATAATTTGTTTTTCATAGGTCTAATTATTTGATTGTTAATTATTTGATTTCGACTTTATTTAACTACAGATTTTACAGATTGTACCGATTTCTTCCCGTAGAATTTATGGGTCGCAGGCTCCCGATTGATACGGATAGACTGTCATAGGCGGAAATCTGTAATAATTGGACGCTTGCGTCCTGCAAATTTCTCGTCGTATATCTGTCAAATCTGTGTAATCTGTAGTTTCTCTTTCCTCAAAGGTCCGTGTGTCGTCCGTGAGGTTCATCTTCATCTGCTTGATGCGGGTCTTGCGACGGTAGTACGACTCGGTTTGGGTGTCCAAGAGGATGGAAATCACCTGGTTAGAGAAACCGTTCTTGGAGAGGCAGCAGATGCGCACATCCCACTTGCCGAGTTTGGGATAGAGTTCGAGGAGGCGCTGCGAGAAGCCGTCGTACACCAAGTCGGTGAGGCTGATGAAGTCGGCCCAGTCATCGTCGCTGAGGGCGAAGTTCATCGTGTCGGCAGTCACCTGCTCGCCGAGGCCCTGCGCTGTGATGTAGACCTTGTTGCGCCCCATGATCTTGCTCGTCATCAGCAGGTCTTTTTGCGAGAGCGTCTGACGGTCGCGGCGCAGGTCGTCGTTGGTGCGGATGAGGCTTGTGGTCGCTCACCTTCTTCCTCACAATCAGCACGATGACCAACAGCGCAATCACCGCAGCAGCAATGATGAGCCAGAGTTTGAGGCTGCGGTTGCGGAGCAGACTCTCCATCTCGCTCTTTTGCGCCTTCAGCTCATATTCGGCCTTGAGGCGTTGCAGGTTGTCGGAGGCATGTTCCTTGTCGGCCTGCATCATATTTTGCGTGAAGAGGTCTTGGTATTCCATGGCCTGCTCGAGATGGCCTTCGTTGTAGGCGATGGCGTAGAGCGTTTGGTACACCGACATCTTCAGCCCGGCGCGCTCGCTGCGGAGGGCGGCTTCGAGGTAAGGCTTAGCTTCGGCGTAGTTATCTGTGTAGTAATATAATACACCCATCGTCATGTTTGCGATGTCGGTGTTGTTGTCGTCAAGCTCGCCCTCCAAAGCGCGGCGAACGCAAGTCATGGCTTCAGGATAATTGCCCACGGGCAGGTAGTAGTCGCGGCCAATCTCCAGGTAGATGTCGCTCTGCATGGCCTTATCGTTTAACAAGGTGGCGATGCTGAAGGCCGTGTCGTAGTAATGCTTGGCTTGGGCGAATTGCTCCAGCGACTTCGCCACGCGGCCACAGTTGCGCATTGTGGTCATCACGGCGGTGGAGTCGTCGATTTGGCGGAAGCACGCGATGGCTTCGCAGTGCATCTTGAGGGCGTCGTCGAAGAGGCCGTGTTTGTTGTACATCGCGCCGAGGTTGTCCTTGAGTTGACCTTCGAGGCGGAGATTTTCGGTGGTTGGCTCGCAGCCTTGCATCAGCGTGAGGGCTTGCAAGAAATGCTCGGTGGCCTCCTCTGAGAGGCGTTGCTGGCGCAGTTCGGTGCCTTCTTCATATAAGGCACGGGCCTGCTGCAGGCGTTTGGCGGGAGTGTCGCACGAGGACAACATCACGCCGAGCGCGAGGGTCGTTAGGATGAGTGATTTTAGTGTTGTTTTCATAGGCACATGTTTTTACTGGTTGGCTGGGGATTGAAATCCCCGTTGAAGTGCGGGCGCCCTTTCAGGGCTTCGACATCGCAAAAATATACAGAAAAAACGCTTGTCAAGAGGTTTTTGGGGAGCCTCTCGGTTTTGTCCATGCTTTTTTGGATTGTCCAAATTTATTTCATTGGAAAAAATTACACAAAATATGTTACATAAAATATGTAACACAAAATGTGTAATCAAAAAAAAGACGCTGCCGAAAAGCAACGTCCAAAACATTCTCTAATTCTTGACAAAAACTACTCTTTCTCGTTCCGCATCTTGACAATCTCCTCCTGCTTGTCTTTCGGCGTCGGCATGTACTGGTGGAACTCCATCGAGTAGTTGGCGCGGCCAGAGGTGAGGTTGCGCAAGGCGGTGGCATAGCCGAACATCTCCATCAGCGGGACGAAGGCGTCCAACTTCTGCGAGCCCTTACGGAAACGACGCATGGCCTCGATGCGGCCACGGCGTTTGTTGACGTCGCCCGTCACATTGCCGATGTAGTCGTCGGGCGTGTTGATTTCCACCTTCATCACAGGCTCAAGCAGCACAGGGCTGGCTTTCATGAAGGCCTGCTTGAAGCACATCTGGGCACAGAGTTGGAAGGCCATGTCGCTGGAGTCGACGGGGTGCGAGCTGCCGTCCACGAGGACGCACTTCACATCCACCACGGGATAACCTGCGAAAGGACCTTTGTTCATGGCCGCGGCCAAACCCTTCTGCACCGAGGGGATGTATTCCTTCGGGATCACGCCGCCCTTGGTGATATCGACGAACTCAAAGCCGCCGCCCGGGTTAGGCTCGAAGCGGATGACGGTGTGGGCGAACTGGCCCTTGCCGCCGGTCTGCTTCACATAGCGGTAGTTGCACTCGAACGGCGCGGTGATGGTCTCGCGGAACGACACCGAAGGCGCACCCACCGTGACCGGCACCTTGAATTCTTCCTTCAAGCGGTCCACGATGATCTCCAAATGCAACTCGCCCATGCCAGCGATGATGGTCTCTTCCGTCTCCTCGTCGAAATGGGCATGGAACGACGGGTCCTCGTTGCAGAGCTTGGCCAAAGCCTCGCTCAGCTTGCTGCGGTTTTTCTTGTCGTCGAGGTTGACCTTCATCTCGATAACCGCAGGCGGTATATTGATGGATTCCAACAAGATAGGTTGCTCCTCATCACAGAGCGTGTCGCCCGTCTTGGTGTATTTCATGCCCACGAGCGCCACGATTTCGCCTGCACTTGCCTCGTTGATTTCCTCGCGTTCTTTAGCCTTGATGCGGAAGATGCGGCCCACGCGCTCACTCTTCAGTTTGTTGGTGTTGTAGACGCTCATGCCGTTGGTCAGCTTGCCGCTGAAGATGCGGATGAAGGTCTGCTGGCCGACATACGGGTCGTTGATGAGCTTGAAGGCTAAGGCCGAGAAAGGCTCGTTTTCGGAGGGGTTGCGGCGGTAGGTCTTCTCCTCATTGGCGGGGTCGTGCGCGATGACGGCACCCAAGTCATTGGGCGAAGGCAGATAGTCGACGATGGCGTCCAAAAGGAGCTGGATACCTTTGTTCTTATAGGCAGCACCGCAGAGCACCGGCACCATCATCAGTTTGATGGTGGCCTGACGGATGGCAGCCATCAGCTTGTCGGTCGGGATTTCTTTGTCTTCGAGGTAGAGCTCGGCGATCTCGTCGTCGAGGTCGGCGACCTTCTCGATGAGGTTACGGCGGGCTTCCTGAGCTTGCTCCATCATGTTTTCCGGGATGGGACCCACGATGCGTTCCTTCTCGATGAAACGTACCGAGTTCATCTGCACCAGGTCGACCATACCCTCAAAATCGGACTCTGCTCCGATGGGCAGATGCAGTGGCACGGCGTTGGCACCCAAGTATTTATGCATCTGGTTGACCACCTCTTGGAAATCGGCACCCGTGCGGTCCATCTTGTTAACGAAGGCGATGCGGGGTACGCGGTATTTGTCGGCTTGGTTCCACACCGTCTCCGACTGCGGCTCAACGCCACCCACGGCGCAAAACACCGCCACCATGCCGTCGATGACGCGCAGCGAACGTTCCACCTCGACGGTGAAGTCGACGTGACCGGGAGTATCGATAAGGTTGATCTGATAGCCGTTCCAATGGGCGGTGATGGCTGCCGAAGCGATGGTGATGCCGCGCTCCTGCTCTTGTTTCATAAAGTCCATGGTGGCTTGTCCATCATGCGTTTCACCCACCTTACGGTTGACGCCCGTGAAGAACAGGATGCGTTCCGAAACCGTAGTCTTACCAGCATCGATATGCGCAGCGATACCGATGTTTCTCAATTTTGAAATGTTTAAACTCATTATTTTATCTGATTTTCAATTATTTGCGAATACAAATCAGGTCTTTGATTTGGGCTTCAAAGGTAGGGAAAAATTCAATACTAAAAAAACTCATTAAAGTTTGGCAGATCCCAACGGGATGCAAAAGGTTGAAAACTAACATTATTTCGGAAATCATACAAATTTTCCTATCTTTGCCTCGCATATTATGCCAGGCACCATCAACATACGAAAAGGAAACAGGATTATTATTTAAACACCATAAAACTATGGGTTGGCTTATTGATCATTACAAAATCACCTACAACGACATATTTGTGGGCACTTATTACGTTTACGAAGACAATACTTGCAGGTATTATGTCAACAGTTGGAAAAATGAACTTGAACCCATCAAGGACCTCCTTGAAAAAAAAGGTCTGTTGAAAGACAAAAGCACAAAGAGACCTATCGCTGCCATCACGAAGATGATGACGGCTGAAAATAGGGTAAAGGGCAGAAAGAGATCCATATATCATTGTGACGGCCTTACTTTGGAAAGGATTCCTAATGAGACCAACGAGCGTTTTTGGGTGTATCGATGTGATGCCAATAAAGGGCAGCCAGGCTACTCTGACAAAGACCATTCCGCTCCGCATTATGAAGGTGAAAAAACACCTGAAGGAATGAGAGAATGGACCACTTGGTACGCCTTCGTCAAGATGGACGATGGCACCTACGAGGCGGCTCTCGACGAATCATGGTGGTGGGGCGGCGGCCACAACGACGGCGGCACCATCCACACCGACATCCCTGAAGAATGGTTTGAATTGCCCTACGACGAATTCCTTGAAAACGTGGTGACACTTTCGGCGGCTGCGCATTATGGATTCACGCCAGATGAACTAAAAGAAAAGCAAGGACTGAAAGAGTTCTTTGGCTTCGAATGATCTTTCTCCCAATCGCTTAGTCTGGTAGTTTCTCTACAATCAATTCCACGGAGTGATCCTCCAAAGAATTGTATTCGTCGAGATGAAAGTGCGAGTGTGCAGATTCCTCATCAGCGAGCGCCATAAAATGATTGGCCAGCGATCGCAACCCTGCTGCATTGGCGGAAATGACGATGGCACCATCGGCCTCAATTCTTGTGGCTATCGTAAAGCCGTCCTCCCATTTGAATTCCATAACAACCTGATTTATATTACAGTGCAAAGCTAATACTTTTGGGATTTAAAAAAGGTATCCTTCAAGTTTCAGCAACGCGATTTTGTTGTGCAAACCACCGCCATAGCCCGTGAGTTTGCCATTAGCGCCCATCACGCGATGGCAGGGCACGATGAGGCAGATGGGGTTCCAGCCCACTGCACCACCTACCGCTTGTGCAGAATTGATTTTCAACCGTATTGCGATTTCGCCATAAGTTAAAGTATGCCCAAATGGTATCTCGGACACGATATCCAACACCGTCTTGCGGAATGGCGTCAGGCCCTCCATGCGGTAGGCAGGTGTGAAATCGGGTTGACGACCTGTGAAATAGAGGTCCAACCAATGATAGGTTTCATGGATTATAGGCGGTAGAGACTTGGTGCGCCGCGTCTCTACAACGCCCAATGGATGTTTATTTTCGTCACGCGAACCTGCAAACCATAGGCCCGTCAACACCTCGCCGTCGGTACAAATCAGCAGGTCATCGAAACCTTCTGGTGTCGGATAAAGGTATGTTGCCATATTCAATCCTCCAAAGCGAATTTTCGTAATGCCTTTTCGTCCAAGCGTTGCACGGTCCATTCGTCCATGGGCACGGCACCAATGCTGCGGTAAACGGTCAAGGCAGGTTTGTTCCAATCAAGGCAGATCCATTCCATGCGGCCGCAGTTGCGCTCCACAGCGATCTTGGCCAGGTATTTCAGCAATGCCTTGCCATAGCCCCGACCGCGTTTCTCGGGAAGGATAAACAGGTCTTCGAGATACAGGCCCTTGCGCCCGACAAAAGTGGAGAAATTGTGGAAAAACAGGGCGAATCCGACGACCGCGCCGTCTTCCTCGGCAAAGACCACCTCGGCTGAATGTTCAACGAACAGGGAATGATAGATGGTGGCTTCGTCGGCCACGACTTCATCGGCGCATTTCTCGTAAACGGCGAGTTTCTTGATGAATTCAAGGACGAGGCCTGCCTCTCCGGGCTTCGCAGGACGAATGATAAATGAAGTATTCATGATTGGTTCAATTTGTAACACTATATATCTTTAAAGAATCACAAGATCGCTTTTGCCCAAATTGCAGTCGGAACAAAGAGTTTGAAGGTTTTCCATTATTGTCTCACCGCCTTTTGAATAAGGGTAAATATGATCAATATGCAATACTACAGAAGGGTCTGTTGCGGGCGATTTGCCACATTTGCAGCATTTAAAATGATCCCGAGCCATCACCTTAAAACGTAAACGAAGGTTAATATCTCGTTTTGTTTTGTGTCTGATAGTTTGTTCCTCTATCTTAGCATTATCAGAAACTTCATCTAGTATAGCAACTTTCTTATCTTCATCATCCTCAGAGTTGATGTAAGACACAAAAGCTTCTAAAGCTTTACGCCAACTTCCAAAACGCCGGCGATATGTTCCTGCACTAATCTCAGCTCCTTTCTCAATGCTAAACTCCTCATATCTCGGTTGGCGTCCCAGTTTTATCCATATATGTTCTATTTCCTCAAACAATTCTTTTTCAGAATACATTTGTTTAGGGCCAGTTCTAAAAGGTGTTTTTTCTAATCCTGCCACTTTCAGCAAAGAACCCCATCCTCCATATTTTTTTGTCCTCTCTCCGTAATTAAATCTTCCATGTTTTTCATATTCTGTTCGCGTAACATAACCACGTCCCATTAACTTCGCAACATGCCGTAAATCAGCGAAAAAAACCTCATCCGATTCGCAATAATCATGAAACTTAAGACGTCCTTTCTCAACAGACAGCCCTGCCCGTCTTAATACTTCGTTCCAAGAGCCAAATCGATTCCTCAAAGTACCATAACTAAAACGACCGTGCGAAGAATAGTCTTTGCATGACAAGGATTCCTTTTTGAGCAAATCTGCCACTCGTTTCACATCCTCTATCAGTTCTTCGTCTGGAGTATTTCGATGATATTCGTTCAATACAAATTCCATAATAGCATATTATTGATTCCAACAATTGATTATTTTAACACAAAACTAATCATTTTTCCAGCATCTTTCCCCTAATATGTTTCAACGCGGCCGGCAGCACCTCTGGCTCCATCATTTGGAGTGCCGTGTTGAACTCTTCAAGAAGTTCGGGATAGAATTTGCTTTGCGCATAAGTCAGCTTGATGGCCAATGACTTCACGCCGATGGGTTCGTCGGAGAGCATGGCGTTGAAGCAGAAATCGAGGAAGTCGGTGCGGATGTTGTCGGCCTCAAAGGGAGTTCTTTCCAACAGGTTCATGATGAGGCGACGCTTGGTGGTACTCTCGGTGCGCATAACCTCGTCGATAAGGGTGTTTTGGCGTTCAGCTAACCATTCATCTGCGGTTCTGGGCAGGTGTGTCATCACCCATGCGGCGTTGTCGGAAGTGCGCTTGTCTTCGTCGAAGAGCAACTGAAACAGTTCCTCCTTGAAGTCGCCACCAGCCAAGGCTCGGGCATCGCCTCCGCTGATTCTACCGGACAATATGGTTTTCAGTTCCGACATAGGCTAAACACACAATTCACCTTTTGCCACAAGGGCCGCAGTACCGCCTACATAGATGGTTCCATCCTTTCGGATTTGTGTGGCCACCACCGAAGGACGACCCATGGCCTCGCCTTGCATGAAGGCACATTCTGCTTCTGCACCGAGGCAACCGTTTTGTTGCAGATAGAAGGTCAAGGCCGCATTAGCGGTACCAGTGGCCGATTCCTCGGGCACGCCGTACAAAGGCCCGAAGTCGCGGACATGGGCTGTGTAGCTGTCGTTGGCGAAGGCAAAGACATGGAAACTGACTGCATCATATTTCTTGGTGATGGCAGCGATGGCCTCCATGTCGGGATTCAAGGCCTGCAAGGTGTCCACATCGGACAAGGGAATCATCAAATCGGGAAGGCCCGAGTAGGCTATTTGTATAGGCATAACGGGATGATAAGC
The DNA here is from genome assembly GCA_900318265.1 of uncultured Bacteroidales bacterium. Lineage (GTDB taxonomy): Bacteria > Bacteroidota > Bacteroidia > Bacteroidales > F082 > Limimorpha. Next base: position 15,877 of record ONKA01000040.1, read on the forward strand.
ATTGACGCCCAATGCCTTATAGATTTCTTCCGTCTCTTCGACAGTAGCCACAATACGCGGCATGGCCATCTGCATCATCACTCTCTCCCCTGCTTCAATGCGTAAATCACCGGCGAGCGTGTGGCAAAGGCAAGTCCTCGAAGCCAAGCCTTCATGATGCAGCAAATAGAATGAGGCTATTGTTGCATGTCCACATAGCTCAACCTCTGCTTTTGGCGTGAAATACCTGATAGTAAACTCCTTATCCGAGTGCCGTCTGATGAAAGCCGTCTCCGAATAACGCAGTTCTGCGGCGATTTGCAGCATCAATTTCTCTTCGGGGAACTGATCCGATTCGAGCAGCACAACACCTGCGGGGTTGCCGCCGAAAAGTTGATTGGTGAAGGCATCAACAACGAAGTATCTCATGGCTTATAGTATCTGTGCCGTATGGTTCTTGGTATCCACTTTGCCAATAGCATCGACAACAATACCCTCTTCATCAATGACGTAGGTGGTGCGCAGCGTGCCTTCGGTCACCTTGCCGTACATCTTCTTCTCACCCCAAGCCTCGTAGGCTTTCAGGATAGTCAAGTCGGTGTCGGCGATGAGATGGAAAGGCAGGTTATATTTGGCGATGAAGTTCTGATGCGACTTGGCACTGTCACGGCTGACACCCAGCACGTTGTAGCCCAATGCCAAAAAACGCTCGTAGTTGTCACGAAGGTCGCAGGCCTCGGCGGTGCAACCTGGAGTGCTGTCCTTGGGATAGAAATAAAGCACTAGTTTCTTTCCGGCGAAGTCCGTCAATTTGACGAGGTTGCCGTTCTCGTCTTGCCCTTCAAAGTAAGGGGCTTTCGTTCCTTTTTGTAACATGGTTTGTTTGTATTGTTCGTGTGCGCAAAGTTACACATTTTGACACTAATTCAAGTAAAAACAAATATTTTGAATTTTTTATATTCAGTACTTGCTCTTACACGAAAAATGTGTATTTTTGCAGCAATGAAATACTGGTCGATGACCGCAACGGGTAGCTTCACGCCATTAAGGTGAGATTATTGTCGGTTCAACTCCGACCGCCAGTTCAAAGA
>ONKA01000012.1 GCA_900318265.1 uncultured Bacteroidales bacterium
CGACTGGGAACGCACCTCGTTCACCATGGACGACATCCGCTCGAAGAGCGTCATCCGTGCCTTCGTCGACCTGTATAACAAAGGCCTGATTTACCGTGGTGTACGCATGGTCAACTGGGACCCGAAAGCCTTAACGGCTTTGAGCGATGAGGAAGTCATCTTCAAGGATGAACATAGCAAACTGTTCTACCTGCGTTATTACCTCCACGAGGACGACGGCACAGGTGCCACGGGTGCCGAAGGCGAGATCATCCACACCGACGAGCAAGGTCGCCGCTATGCCGTGGTGGCCACTACGCGTCCCGAGACCATCATGGGCGACACCGCCATGTGCATCAACCCCGCCGACCCCAAGAACCAATGGCTGCGCGGCAAAAAGGTCGTGGTGCCGTTGGTCAACCGCGTCATCCCCGTCATCGAAGATGATTATGTCGACATCGAGTTCGGTACAGGCTGTCTGAAGGTCACCCCCGCCCACGATGTGAACGACTATATGTTAGGCGAGAAGCACAACCTGCAGAGCATCAACATCTTCAATGATGACGCCACTTTGAGCGAAGCCGCTGGCATGTACATCGGTATGAGCCGTGAGGACTGCCGCAAGCAGATCATCATCGACATGAAGGAAGCAGGACTGTTGGAGAAGATCGAGGACTATAATAATAAGGTGGGTTACTCCGAACGTACCAATGTGCCGATTGAGCCGAAGCTTTCGATGCAGTGGTTCCTCAAGATGGAGCACCTCGCCGACATCGCCCTGAAACCCGTGTTGAATGGCGACATCAAGTTCTATCCCGCCAAATATGTCAACCTCTACCGTCACTGGTTGGAGAACATCAAGGACTGGTGCATCAGCCGCCAACTGTGGTGGGGTCATCAGATTCCGGCCTACTACCTGCCCGAAGGCGGTTTCGTGGTCGCCGAGACGCCCGAAGAAGCCTTGAAACTCGCCATCGAGAAGACAGGCAACAGCAACTTGACGATGAAAGACTTGCGCCAGGACGACGATGCCTTGGACACTTGGTTCAGCTCGTGGCTGTGGCCTTTGTCGCTCTTCAACGGCATCCTCGACCCCAACAACGCCGAGTTCAAGTACTACTACCCCACCAACGACCTCATCACCGCCCCCGACATCATCTTCTTCTGGGTGGCCCGCATGATCATGGCCGGTGAGGAATACCAAAATGAAGTGCCGTTCAAGAATGTGTATTTCACGGGTATCGTGAGAGATAAACTAGGCCGCAAGATGTCCAAGTCATTGGGCAACTCCCCTGACCCTATCGAACTCATCGACAAGTTCGGTGCCGATGGCGTGCGTATGGGCATGATGCTCAGCGCTCCTGCTGGCAACGACATCCTCTTCGACGAGGCCCTCTGCGAACAAGGCCGCAACTTCTGCAACAAGATTTGGAACGCTTTGCGTTTGGTGAAAGGCTGGAACGTGGACGAAAATGCTGTCCAACCCGAGGCCGCCAAGATGGCCGTGAAGTGGTTTGAGGCTCGCTTCAACCAGGTGCTGGCCGAGACCAACGACAACATCGACAAGTACCGCCTCAGCGACGCCCTGATGGGCATCTACAAACTCACTTGGGACGACTTCTGCTCGTGGTACCTCGAGATGGTGAAGGCTCCGCAAGGCCAAGGCATCGACCCCGTGACCTATGCCGCCACCATCAAGTTCTTCGAGAACCTGATGCTCCTGCTGCACCCCTTCATGCCGTTCATCACTGAGGAGATCTGGCACGCCATCGCAGAGCGCAAGGAAGGTGATGACATCATCATTGCTCAGCAACCCCGCTTCGACAGGCTCAGCGACCAGGCTGCCGACATTCTGAAACAGTTTGAATTCACCCAAGAGGTCATCAACAATGTCCGTAAGGTGCGTTCTGACAAGAACATCGCCTTCCGCGACGCCATCCAACTCGTGGTGAAGGGCACGGCCAACAAGGACTTCGACTGCGTGATTGCCAAGCTCTGCAATGTGAGCGAGGTGAGTTATGTGGCAGAGGCTCCTGCTGGCGCCTTCGGTTTCATCGTGGGCAGTACCGAGTTCTTTGTACCGCTCACTGGCAGTGTCGATGTCGAGGCCGAAATCAAGAAGCTGGAAGAGGAACTGAAATACGCCCAGGGCTTCCTGAAGAGCGTTGAAGCGAAGCTCTCCAACGAACGCTTCGTGAGTGGTGCTCCTGCCGCTGTGGTCGACAAGGAACGCAAGAAAAAAGCTGACGCCGAGGCCAAGATTGCTGTGATTGAGCAGCAGTTGGCTGGGTTGAGAAAATAAAAAATGCCGAGCGTTTGCTCGGCATTTTTTGTTTAGTTGCAACCGCCGCCGCAACCTTCGCAACCGCCTTCACCGCAGTCGCCGCCGCAACCACTGCAGCCACCAGGAGCGAAGTCTTCATCGGTCGACTCGCGCACATCGAGGATCTCGCCAGAGAAATGGAGGTGCTTGCCCGCCATGTCGTGGTTGAAGTCCATCTTCACATGATTGTCGCCAATCTCGCGGACGATGCCGGCAATCGGGCGACCGTCGGAGGTCTGCATCATCAGCTGGGCACCGACTTTCACCATGTCCATCAGCACATTGTTCTGCATGAACATAGTCTTGTCGAGGTCCATCACGTATGCCTCATCGCGCTCACCGTAGCCCTCTTCGGGGGTCAGGTGGAAGGCATAATGGTCGCCGGGCTCCTTGCCCATCAAGTTCTCCTCGAACTTGGGCAACAGTTGGTGCATACCAAAGATGCACACAAAGGGGTTTTCTTTCGTGGTCTCCTGAAGGATGGGACCGTTTTCGTCGTTCTCACGCAGGACATAGGTCATGGTGACGACAGCTTGATCTTGGATTTTCATTTTATAACATTTTAATAATTAAACAATTAAATTCATTTTTTATTTAACTACAGATTTTACAGATTATACTGATTCTTATCAAAATTATGAGGATGCAAGCATCCTAATTTGTACAGATTCAGACTCTAGCTTACAGACCATCTGTACAATTTGGGCGCTTGCGCCTTTGAATTTTTCCGTCTTAATCCGCTTCATCTGTGCAATCTGTAGTTCCTTATCTATCAATAACTGCCAAACATCTTCCGCAGCAGCCATTCCACCGCGGCCAAGCCGATAAGGACAAAGAAGATCCATTTGGAGTGGATCAAATCCTCAAAGCGGCTCTCATGGTGTTCAACGGAAGTGATGCGCGAATCATTGTGCAAATCGGCAAAAAGTTGCTGCAACTCGCGAGCGGTATAGCAGTTTCCGTTGGTCAGGCGAACGATAGTGCGCATACGGTCGATGTCAGCTGTAAGCTGCTGCGCCTCAATGCCGATGGCCACCACGCTGAAGGTGCCGTTCACATTGATCTTGCGTTCGCCCATCTGCGCTTGTACTTTATAGGTATACAGGCCTTCGGGTAGTAGGCCAGCGTTCAATTCATAGTCGTGGTCGCGTTTCGAGAAGGTGTAGTCGTAGGTCTCACCCGTCAGTTTATTCTCGATTTGAATGGTCAAGTCGGGGTCGGTCACGAGTTCGTTGTTCGGGTTGCGCAACTCGACGGTGATGATGACGGGCTCGTTGCTGTAGTAGGTTTCCTTGGCATAAATGGCCGAGCCGTCGTTGGCCGACAGCAGCAAGTACTTCAGCAACTTGGAGAACATCTCGTCAAACACATCGTGGTTCTTGTTCTGGTAATACTCGTACAGCCTCCAACGCCATATGTTGGTGCCGAACAAAAAGGCCATCTTACGACCGTCGTTGGCGAAGCTCAACAATGGCAGGCCCGACTTGATGCCCATCACTTCTTGCAAAAGCAGGTCATCATGCGACTTTAAAGTGTTGATCTCCAAATGCGGCAAGGCCAAAGGCGGATATTTCGTGATGAGTTGCTCCGACTTCGAGTCAAAGGTAAAGGTCGAAAAGGCCGTGTTTTGGTGTGCCTTGACATCCATCAGGGTGTTGGTTGCGCCAGAATGCAAGGCAAAGACATTCTGCAACTTGCTTAACATATCGCGGTCGGTGTCGTTACCGACGATGAAAAAGACGGGCAACTTCACGTTCTTGTCCAACTGTGTCTTCAAGGCATTGAAATCCGTTCGCGCCGAAGGCACCTGATGCAGGATGACCAAGTCGTAGTTGGCGAAGTCGGGTAGAGTCTCCTTTCCGAAGCAGAAGTCCACCTCATAGTTGTCGTTGAGCACACTGCACAACGCGCCCAAATCAGGATGTGGCGAGGCAGCCACACAGAGCAGCTTGTATTTTTGGTCAAGTACTTCGACATAGATATGCCGCACATTATTGAGCAGTTGTTCCTCCTCAGCAATACCGCTCACCTCGATGTCGATGGCTATCACGCCTTTCTTGGTGGCGTCGAGCATGAAGTCGACTTCCTTGGAGAAACGGTTGGATGGAATCTCAATGTCGCGCTTCTCAATGATACGACCGCTTTCCTTAAGGGTCAGTTGGGCCTTGCGTCCTGCCAAGTCACGGGCAGCCACCGTCACGCGGACGGGGAAGGTCGCGCCGAGCGACACCACCTTATTATAATGCACATTGCGGATGGCGAGGTCGGAATAGGACACCGTGTCGCCCAAAACAACGGCATGGATGGGAAACGGGAAATTCTCCGCCACCAACTCCGGCTCAAAGCCACGATTGTAGATACCATCGGAGAAAAGCAGCACAGCGCCCACATTACGCTTGTAATATCTTCTGTCCAAAGTCTTTATGAGCGACGACAAGTCCGTCAGTTGGTCGGAGAAGTCAAGTTGCTCGAAATCGCGGACTTCCTCGCCAAAGAGGTATTCATCGACTTGAAAATCAGCGTTCAAGTCTTTCCTAAACTGCTCAAATCGGCTCAGATAATCCTTTTTGTAAAACGCCGAATCCTTGCATAGAATGACGGACGAAGAATTGTCGTGCGCAAGGATGATGGTTGGCGTCTCCACCGAACTAAATTTCTGCCTTATCAGCGGGTTGAAGAGCAACAAGACCACCAATCCGACAATCAAGGTTCGTAATGCAAACAAAATGACTGTCAATGCTTTGCCATAGTGTTGCTTCTTGTTGCGGAAATACAACACCGTAGCCGCCGCCAGACCAGCCAGCAGCGATAAGGCTAACATCCATATTGGGATTCCGATATTCACCGATTGTTCAGATAAGGGCGCAAAGATAGGAATTTTATCGTGATTTTCTACAGATTTCTTTGCGAAGCAAATCCCCATAACCGAAGAAAACATTACTTTTGCGGAAAATTTGCGTCCATGAACACCATTTCGGTCGTCATCATCACCTTCAACGAGGAGCAGAAAATCGCGCAATGCCTTGACTCCGTTAAGGATATTGCCGACGAGATCATCATCGTTGACTCGCATTCCACCGATGCGACTGAAGCCATCTGTGACCGCTATGACGTGAAGTTCTTCACCCAGGACTGGCTCGGCTACTCCGACCAAAAAAACCTCGCCGACGAACTCGCCACCTGCGATCTCATCTTCAGTATAGACGCTGACGAAGCCCTCTCGGATGAGTTGAAACAATCCATCAAAACACTGAAAGACAAAGACATCGCTGAGAACGAGGTCTTCGCCATGAACCGTCTCAACAACTACTGCGGTCAGTGGGTGAAGGGCTGCGGGCTTTATCCCGAGACCAAGATCCGCATCTGGCGGCGTGGTTTTGCCGAGTGGGAAGGCATCATCCACGAGTGGCTGAAATACAAGAGCGAGCCGAAGAAAACCCTGTTGAGCGGCGACCTGCTGCACTATTCCTGGGACACGCCTGAGGCCTTCCGCAAGCAGCAGTTCCACTTTGCCGAATTGGGAGCGCAGTCATACTATGAAAGAGGCAAAAAGACAGGCATTCTGCCTTGGATTTTCAGCCCAAGCATCAATTTCATCCGCACCTATATTATTAAAAGAGGCTTCCTCTACGGCAAGACGGGCTTCAGCATCTGCCGCGTGATGGCTCAGGCCAATAGACATAAATACAATCTATTAAGAAAGAAAATCAAAGAGAAACAATAATGGGATTGCTTCGCAAGAAATCTGTCAAAAATCAATATAAAATCATTCAAAATCAATAAGATATATTTTTTTAAAGATTTTAAAAGTATTTTTGAACGATTTCTTGTCCGTAAGGACAATCCAAAAAAAGAAAATCATGGAAGAAGCATTTGAACAAGAAATAGAACGCACGGTAGCGGCGCTGAAAGCCGGAAAGACCATCCTCTACCCCACCGACACCATCTGGGGCGTGGGCTGTGACGCCACCAACAACAAGGCCTGCCTCCGCGTGTATGCCGTCAAGCAGAGGCCGCTCAACAAGAGCCTCATCATCCTCGTCGATTCGGTGGAAAGGCTTCAAGATTATGTGGTTAACGTGCCAGCCATCGCCTACGACCTCATCAAGGGCGCCAAAAGTCCGCTGAGCATCATCTATCCCGAAAGCAAGAACTTGGCCAAGGCCGTTTCCGACGACAAGAGCATCTGCATCCGCGTGGTTGACAACGAGTTCTGCAAGGAAGTCATCCGTCGCCTCGGCAAACCCATTACCTCTACCTCGGCCAACCTAACCGGGCAACCTTCATCGATGATTTTCAGCGACATCTGCGATGAAATCAAAAACGCGGTCGATTATGTGGTGCAGCTCTACCACGACAGCTTCTGCAAGCCCAAAAGCTCAACCATCATCAAACTCAACGAAGACAACACTTTTGAGATTTTGAGGCAATAACATTGTATATCAGAAAAACTTATATTTTTGCAACGTTAACACAAAATACAAGACAAATGAATCTAAAGTCATTATTCGCATGCTTGTTTCTGCTCACGGCTTGTCTTTCCTATGCACATGCCCAACACGAAAGCGACTCCGTTGCTTTAACTAACGTTAAAGAGATTGCAGCACCTGGTATTGACACAACCATTTATAACAATGTAGAAAAAATGCCGTCTTTTCCTGGTGGAGAGTTTAAAATGTACGAATTCCTCGCCATGAATATACGTTATCCACAACGCGCCAGAGAAGACGGTTACAGCGGCACTGTCTATGTCAGATTCGTTGTCGAGCCTGATGGTACGATTACAAATATTGAGGTTGCAAAAGGCGTGGGAGGAGGTTGTAGCGAAGAAGCCGTTCGTGTAGTCAAAATGATGCCGAAATGGATTCCCGGAGAGGCATTCGGAAAGAAAGTCAGGGTTACTTACACCTTACCCGTCAATTTCAGGTTGCAGTAAGGCCACTCAAATCAAATACGTAGCAATCAGAGAATGTGACAGAAATTTTTCGTAACTTTGCAGGCCAAAAAAATCGGCCTATGAAATCACTGAAAGCATTCTTATTCGCTGCTGTCTGCCTCGTTTCGGTTACCGCGGCTGCCCAAATTCAATCCAACACACCACAGAAGCCACAGACGAAGGCACAGATGAATGCCCAAAAACTGGGCACCGTCCTATATCTCATTGAGAATTTCTATGTCGACACCACCAATATGGACAAGGTGACGGAAGACGCCATCGTAGCCGCATTGAAGGAGCTCGACCCACACTCGGCCTACATCTCGAAAAAAGACGTGGAGAAAGCCAACGAGCCCCTCGTGGGAAGTTTCGAAGGCATCGGCGTGACCTTCCAACTCATCCGCGACACCATCACCGTCATCAGCCCCACGGCCGGAGGCCCCTCCGAGAAGGTGGGCATCATGGCTGGCGACCAATTCATCAAGATTGACGGCGAGGAAGCCTTCGGCAAGAAAGTCGACAACGAATATGTGCAGAAACACTTGCGCGGCAAGAAAGGCACCAAGGTCACCGTGAGCGTGAAGCGCGGCAACGACCCTGAGCTTCTTGACTTCGAAATCACCCGCGACAAGATTCCGTTGAACAGCATCAACGCAGCCTATATGCTCGACAACCATGTCGGCTACATCAAACTCGACCGTTTCGCACAAGAGTCGACACATGAATTCAAGGATGCTTTTGCCAAGCTGCAAGCCCAAGGCATGGAGTCGCTGATCTTCGACCTGCGCGGCAACACGGGTGGCTATCTCAACACCGCTATTGAACTTGTCGACCAATTCCTCTCGGAGAACCAACTTGTTGTCTTCACCGAAGGCATTCATTCGCCCTATCAGGAATGGCGTTGTACTAAAGCAGGACTTTACACCATCGGAAAACTGGTAGTCCTCATCGACGAAGGCTCAGCCTCCGCCAGTGAAATCCTTTCGGGTGCCATTCAAGACCATGACCGTGGCGTGGTTATCGGTCGCCGTTCCTTCGGCAAAGGTTTGGTTCAGAGACCTTTCAACCTCCCCGACGGCTCACAGATGCGCCTCACCACCTCACGCTACCACACCCCTTCGGGTCGCTGCATCCAGCGGCCTTACGAGAACGGTGCCGAGGACTATGCCAAGGAGATGACCAAGCGCCTAAAGAACGGTGAGTACTTCCATGCCGACAGCATCCACTTCCCAGACTCTTTGAAATACAAGACCGATGGCGGTCGCACAGTTTACGGCGGTGGCGGCATCATGCCCGACATCTTCATCCCTGTCGACACGGCTTACAACAGCAAGCTCTACACCAACCTCGTCCGTAAGGGAGCCTTGAACCGCTTCACCACCGACTACGGCCTCAAGCACCGCGATGATATCAAGGCGCAATACGGCAATTTCGACAGCTTTAACAAGAGTTTCGTCGTCGGCAAAGACCTCGTCGACGGGCTGAAGGCAGCCGCCAAGGAAGCCAAGGTGGAATGGAACGACGAACAATTTGCACATTCCGAGAAGTTCATCCTCTTGCAGATGAAGGCCTTGATCGCCCGCAATGTTTGGGATACCCAACAATACTACCAGGTGATGGCCTCTGTCGACCCTGGCATACAAAAAGCCATGGAAGTGCTTGGCAATGAAAAAGTTTACAAGCGCATCCTAAAAGGCAAATAAGCCTGTACGTTTTTTTTCTTTTCAGCTGTAACTTTTTTGCAGATTCCACGTCTACGTTTTCGGAATTATTCCTATTTTTGCCGTTTAGACAGCTACCCTTGGTAGAAATCAAGTAACATTTTAAATATCAATCCATTAAAATCAAAAAATGAAGAAATTTGGTTTACTCACCGCAGCATTCCTGATGATGGGATTGCTGTTTGGCACCCAAGTGATGGCTCAGCACATCGAACTCGGCGTCGCCAAATCGGCACAAAACTGTGCCCAAGTAACTGACAACGGCTTCACAGCCTCCTTCTCCTTCAGCAGCATCGATGCCACTGAAGTTTCCACTGAAAAAGGCGTGTTCTCCACCATCACGATGGACGGCACCTATCCTTCAGGTAACGTAGGCGAGCCCATGCTGCCTGCTGCCAACAAGCTTATTGCTGTCCCTTACGGTGCAAAAGACCTCACCGTCAAGGTAAAGAGCTACAGCACAAGCACCTATCGTCTTGCTGACTACGGCATCAACAAAGTCACCCCGATGCAACCCATGATCCGCAAGGACCAGAAGCCTGAGGATGTGCCTTTTGCCTACAGTGAGAAAGCATACGCCACCAAAGGCTTCGTCAACCGTCCCATCGCCGAGGTGAAGATCCAAGGCACGATGCGTGGCATCCAGATCGGTGCCCTGACGGTCAACCCCGTGCAATACGACGCTGCCACCAACAGCATCCTCGTTCATAACGACATCGAAGTCGAAGTGAGCTACGGCCAATATGACAAATCGGTTGCCTACAACGAGTTTGCTCGTACCTTCAGCCCCTATTTCGCCAACATCTATGGCCAGATGTTCAACTGGCGCGACGACGTCTATGACGAACACCCCGACCTCTGGCAGAATCCCGTCCACATGCTGATCATCGCCGACCGTATGTTCGAGGAATGCCTGCAGCCTTGGTATGCTTGGAAGACCACGAAGGGCTTCTACCTGAACATCAACTACACCGATGAAATCGGTACCAGCGCCGCTGCCATCCGTGCCTTCATCCAAGAAGAGTACGACAAAGAGGCTCCCACCTTCTTGATGATCATGGGCGACAAGAACCAAGTGGCCGCCAGTGCCACGGGTAGCGAGACCCACTGCGTCACCGACCTCCAGTATTCGAGCGTCGACGGCGACCAGTATCCCGACATGTACCACAGCCGTTTCCCCGCTGAGACCGTGGCTCAGATGCAGGCCATGATTAACAAGGCCCTCGAATATGAGCAGTACACCATGCCCGACCCGAGCTATCTGAACAACGTGCTCCTTATCGCTGGTGAAGACAGCGGCTGGGGTGTCACTGTGGGTCGTCCTACCATTTGGTATGCCACCAACTATTACTACAATGAAGAACATGGTTATGCCAACGTGTATGAATATAGTCACGGCCAGTATTCCGGTTGCTACTCACACCTGAACACCGGTGTCGGCTTCGCCAACTACACCGCTCACGGCTCCAACACCAGCTGGGCTGGTCCTAGCTTCACCGTCAGCGATGTCAACAACCTGACCAACGAGCACAAGTACTTCCTCGCCATGGGTAACTGCTGCGAGGCTGCCGACTGGGGCATCAGCGGCACCTGCTTCGGTGAGGCCATGGTGCGTGCCGAGAACAAGGCCGCCTATGCCTACATCGGTTCCTGCCCTTCGACCTACTGGCTCAACGACTACTACTTCGGCGTAGGTGCTACTAGTCGCCATGACGGCACCATGCCTTCCTACGAAGAGACCACCATGGGCTTCTACGATGCCATGTGGACTGACGACGCCTACAACACCGTCACCTCCATGATGTTCATCGGTAACTTGGCTAGCAATGCTGCCCAAGCCCTCGGCTATGAACTGCACTGCAGCACCCTCTACGACTGGCAAGCCTACCACACTTTGGGTGATGGTTCCGTTTTGCCTTTCCGCATCCAACCCACTGAAAACACCATCAGCCACATGCCCACCCTGCCCATCGGCATGGACTACTTCACCGTCAGTGCCAATCCCGGTTCTTACGTTGGTATCTCCAAGGACGGTGTCCTCTACGGTGCCGGCATGATCGGTGAGAGCGGCACGGCCGACATCCCGATCCAGCCCATCACAAGCGGTGGCGATGTCACCATCTGCGTGACCCATCCGCAATACGTTCCTTACACCAACGTCATTCCTGCTGCTGCTTTGGACGGTGCTTTCGTTACGGTCGACAGCTTCACTCCAGCTAACGTCCACGTTGGCGATGAGACTTCGATGAGCATCACCTTCAAGAACGTGGGTACCCAACCTACCAACGGCACCACCAATGTGACCTTGACTTGCGAGGACGACAACCTCACCATCCTCAACGGTGTTGGTTCTTTCGGCAATTTGGATCCGGATGCCACCACTCAAATCAATGGCTTCAGATATAGCATTGCTGAAGGTGTTGCCGACGGCACCAGATTCACCATCCAAATTGCTGCCGTATGTGGTAGCGAGACTTGGGAAGGTAAAGCCGTCGTCACTGCCGGCGAAGCCGTGCTGCAATTCGACGGTATGGCTAGCGCTGGTGGATTTGTCCCCGGCGAAACGCTCACCATTGCCGCTTTGTTCAAGAACACTGGTCACTATATGGCCACCAATGCCATTGCCAGCATTGCCTCAACGAGCGAATATGTCACCATCGAAAACGAAACATTCGAAGTCGGTTCCATCGACCCGACGGGTGTCGCCACTTGCGTGTTCAACATCACTGTTGACGCTGCATGCCCCACGACCGAGCAACTGCCTTTGACCTTCACCTTGAATGCCGACGGCGGTCTCGTTGCCGAAGGTGCCGGCGTCATCAAGAACGCCTGCAACGTGATCTTCGACCTCGTCGACAGCTACGGCGATGGTTGGAATGGCGCAAGCTTGAATGTCAGCTTTAGCGATGGCACTCCTTCTCAGAGCTTGACCATCTCCAGCGGCAACTCGGCCACCTATACCATTGAGATTGGCAATGGCGTCCATGTCACCCTCACCTGGAACAGCGGCAGCTGGGACAGCGAGTGCTCTTTCACCGTGAAATACGAAGATGGTGATATCATCTACAACGCTTCCTCCGTCCACAGTGGCGTGCTCTACGAATTCGACTGCAACTGCGGTGGCGGTGTTCCCGTGGGCACTTTCAACCCCGTTGAGAACCTGCAAGCCGAAGCCACCTACACCAGCGTCACCTTGACTTGGGACGCTCCTGAAGGTGCCATCAACTACATCATCAGCCGTAATGGCCTCGAAATCGGTCAGACGACAGAAACCACCTTCACCGACGTTTTAGTCAACAAAGACGGTTTCTACACCTATTGTGTGGTGGCCGAATACACTGATGGTCTCTCGATGCCTGAGTGCGTCATCGTTGAATACACTGACGCCATCGGTGAAAATGAGGCTGAGTTCTCCATCTATCCCAACCCCGTCAACAGCACCTTGTTCGTCAACAGCGGCAATGCCGAGTTCAGCTACGAGATGTACAACGGCATGGGACAGAAGGTCGCCAACGGCCAAGCCAACGGCAACGCTCAGATCAGCGTCAGCGGCTTGAACAAGGGTGTCTACTTCCTCCGCCTGACCTCTGGCACGCAAGTGCGTATCGAGAAGGTCGTGGTTGAATAATCCGACAACCTGAAACGAAAAAAGGCAGCCGATTGGCTGCCTTTTTTTCGTTTATAGACCTCGTTGTTTCTTGATGGTCTCGTAAGCTGCGTTGATTTCCTGGAATTTCTTCTCAGCTGCTTGCCGCACCTCGTCACCGAGGTTGCTCACCAAATCGGGGTGGTTCTTCTTGGCCATCTCGCGATAGGCCCTCTTCACCTCATCGTCGGTCGCTGAAGGAGCAATACCGAGAATCTTGTAGGCACTGTCAGTCTCCTTGATAAACATGGCCTTCACCGAAAGGAAATCGCTGTTGGAAATGCCCATGTAATCGGAAATCGTATTGATCACGCCCAACTCTTCAGACGAAATAACACCATCGGAGTCGGCGATGCCGAACAGATAATGAAGCAATTGCAGGCGCGTGGAATAGTCCATATAATGTCCCACCTGCTGACTCACCTCATAGATGTTGTATTCCTTTTGCAGGATTTCGCGGAGCATCTTGATATAGTTTTCGGCACGCTCCTGTCCGAAATTCTGCAAGAAAAATCGCTTCACATAGTCGAGTTCGGAACGTTTCACGTTGCCGTCAGCCTTCATTACGGCGGCTGATAGTACGAGTAGGGTAACATTAAAGTCGCGCTTCTCCTCCGTATTGCCAAAGGTATCCGTCACTCCAGAGCGGATGACCCTCACACCACCTGAGAAGAGACTGCCGATGGCATACCCGATAATACCGCCCAGAGGGCCACCGAACGACCATCCCAATCCCGTCAATATCAATCTCAAGAAAAATCCCATGGTTAGTTAATTGCTTTCAGTCGGCAAAAGTACACAAAAAACGACACCTATAGGTAAAATAATTCTTTCAACCACTATAAACCACCAAAAAGTTTCGTATTTTTGCGACCTTTATTAAAGCATTCAAATTAATCTATTCACACATGAAAAAAGCCCTTTTCTCTCTCCTGTTTGTGGCTTTGTCAGCGATGACATTCGCCCAACGTTGGACCAGTATCAGCAGCAATGCTCCTGCAGGTCCTGAGGTCAAGTTGGTTTCGAGCAGCGAACAGCAAGTCGTGGTCGACTTCTCGCTGGGCGGCTTCTACTTGACTCGGGTGAGCACTCCCAACGGCACTCAGCAAATCGTTTCCGTCCCCGAGATGGCCTCGATGCTTGAAGCCGGTGCTCCCGACCTCCCCCAATTCCCCGTTCCTGCCATCATCGGCGACATGGCCGAAATGCAGGTACGCGTGACCAAGAGCGCTTTTACCGATTATGAAAACGTTGAGATTGCCCCTTCAAAAGGCAACTTCAGCCGTCAAATCGACCCCGAAAGCGTGGCTTACACCTACGGTGCGATGTATAGCAAAAATGCCTATTATCCTACCGCCCAGGCTTATCTTGAAACGCCTTACATCATCCGCGACTTCCGTGGTCAGAACATCATGGTGCGTCCCTTCGCCTACAACCCCGTGACGAAGACCCTGCGCGTCTATCATGACATGACCATCGAAATGCGTAAGGTGAGCGACAACGGCGTCAACCAAAAGACGACCCGTAGAGCCAATGCCAAAGTCTCGCCTGAGATGAAGGCTTCCTACGACCATCGTTTCATCAACTACAAGGAAAGCAACTCCAAGTACACCTTCGTCGAAGACCGCGGCGAATTGCTGGTCATCTGCCCCGACCAATACATGGAGACCATGCAGACCTTTGTCGACTGGAAGAACCAGTCGGGTCGTCCCACCACCATCGTCAGCTTGAGCGAAGTCGGTGGCAACAACGACACCCAAATCAAGAATTACATCCAGAACATCTACAACGACCCGGACCACAACCTTGAGTTCGTCCTGCTCGTTGGTGACTATGCTGACCTCACGCCCCACTCGATGAGCGGCGGTCGTTCCGACAACTGGTTTGGCCAATTGGAAGGCAACGATTACTATCTGGAGCTCCTCACTGGCCGTTTCTCGGTGCAGACCATGAAGGATGTGGAGACGCACGTCGACAAGGTGTTGTACTATGAGCGCGACATGCCCGAAGGCCTCACTTGGGTCAACCAAGGTATCGGCATCGGTGCCAACGAAGGTGCAGGCAACGGTCACATGGGCGGTGAAGCCGACTATGTGCACATCAACTACATCCGCGACACCCTGATGCACTACACTTACGAGAACGTCACCCAACAGTACAGCGGTGTGGGCAGCGGCACCAGCGCCAATGCCATCAGTGCCGACTTCAACGCTGGCAAGAGCATCTGCAACTATTGCAACCACGGCTCGCAGCAAAGTTGGGCTGTGGCCAACTACAGCAACAGCCATGTGAACGCCCTGGTGAACGACGACAAATGGCCTTACATCTGGTCTGTCGCCTGCAACAATGGTGAGTTCAACGGCACCTGCTTCGGCGAGGCATGGCTCCGTGCCACCAACGAGACCACGGGACGTCCCACCGGTGCTGTCGGTGGCATGTTCAGCTGGATCTCACAGCCTTGGGTGCCTCCAATGACGGGTCAAGACGAGATGGTCGACATCCTCACGGGATGGAGAAGTGCCGACAAATACTGCCACACCTTTGGTGGTGCATCCCTGAACGGCAGTATGTACATGCTTGACATGCACCCCAGTGACCAAGGAGCCACCCACAACACTTGGATCCTCTTTGGTGACCCGAGTTTGATGGTGCGCACCGACAATCCTGTCAGCATGAACCTCTCTTGCTCGCCTGCCGTGTTGATGCTCGGTATGAGCGAGTTGGAAATCACCGCCGAAAACACCGCCTACGGCATCGCCACCCTGAT
This sequence comes from uncultured Bacteroidales bacterium, assembly GCA_900318265.1. GTDB lineage: Bacteria > Bacteroidota > Bacteroidia > Bacteroidales > F082 > Limimorpha. The sequence goes on from ONKA01000012.1 coordinate 15,373, forward strand.
GATGGACGGTGAAGTGGTCGCTACTGGTGAAATCGACAACGGCACCTGCACGCTTGAGTTCGCTCCTATGAGCACCGTTGGCACTGCCACGCTGACCGTTATTGCCTACAATAAAGTGACCGAAGTCATGCCCATCGCAGTCCTTCCCGCCGAAGGTCCTTATGTCACCATCGCCAACTACTCACCCAACTTCGCTCCCGTCAATGTAGCCACGAGCCTGACGATGAGCTTCAAGAACCTTGTCATGCGACGACCAACGTCTGAGCTTCATCAACAGCACTGCCAGCTTCGGTGTGTTGAATGCCGAGGAAACCACCACCCTGCTTGACGCCTTCAGCTTCATCGTTGCTGAAGGAGTTGAAGACGGCACCCGTTTCCAAATCGACGTTGACATGACCGATGGCCGTCAAACCTGGAGCGGCAAGGCCTTCATCACCGCTGGACAAGCCATCCTCGACTATGTCGGCACCGACTGGGCAGGCGGCTTTGTTCCTGGTGAGACAGTGACCTTCGTGGCCAACTTCAAGAACACTGGTCACTACATGGCCACCAACGCTATCGCCAGCATCAGCTGCGAGAACAACTACGTCACTCTGCTCAATCCTACCATTGAGATGGGCACCATCGACCCCGAGGGCATCAGCTCCTGCGTGTTCACCATCCAGATTGATGAGAACTGCCCCGCCACTGAAGTCATTAACGTCAGCTTCGCGATGACGGCTGACGGCGAACTGAACGCCGAAGGCTCCGTCACCATGAGGAACTCCTGCAATGTCATCTTCGAATTGTCCGACTCATGGGGCGACGGCTGGAACGGTGCCTCACTGACAGTGAGCTTCGACGACGGCACACCCGCCACGAACCTCAGCTGCCAAGGCAACTCTCAGACGGAAATCATCGAAATCGGCAGAGGTACACACGTCACTTTGACGTGGAACCGTGGCAGCTACGACAGCGAATGCTCCTTCATCGTCAAGTACGAATCGGGCGAGGTGATCTACCAAATCAGCCATCCCAACCCTGGCGTGCTGCATGAGTTCGACTGCAACTGCCAAGGTAGCCAAACTGGCACCTTCAACCCCGTTGAGAACCTGGCCGCCGAAATCGGTATCGGCACCATCACCCTCACATGGGACGAACCTGAGCGTGCCATCAACTACATCATCAGCCGCAACGGTGTCGAGATTGCACAAACCACTGACCCCACCTATGTTGACGAGGTCTACACCGAGTTCTTCTACACTTACTGCGTCGTGGCCGAATACAGCCAAGGCATCAGCGTGCCTGAGTGCATCGTAGTGAAGTCAGAGTTGGGCGTTGAAGAAAACGAGACCGAGTTCGCCATCTATCCTAACCCCGTCAATGGCACCCTGTTTGTCAACAGCGGCAACGCCGAGTACAGCTACACGATGTACAACGGCATGGGTCAGGTGGTGGCCAACGGCACTGCCAAGGGCACTGAGCAAATCAGCGTCGATGGCATGACCAAGGGCATCTACTTCCTCCGCCTTACCAGCGGCACGCAAGTGCTTGTGGAAAAGGTCGTGGTGAAGTAAACCACAATTGCCTCAAACATGAAAGGCGACCTCGTCGAGGTCGCCTTTCTTATTTATGGAATGCCGTCTTATTCTTGGAAAACACTTTCGTGATAGATACCCTCGCCCTCAATAACAGAGATGGCACTGAACCATCCTATCGCGTTGCAGTTGGAGAAAAGATTGGTGAACATGGCAGGAAATGCACCCATGACAGGGTTAACCCCAACGGCAAGCTTCTGGCCTACTAAGAAGTACATATAATCCTTCGTGATGCTATTGAGTTTCACCTTCACCACATCGCCTTCGTGCATATACGACTTGTTCATGATGCCGACAGGAATCTCCATATTATCCTCCAACATCTCAGGACCATTGAAATAATAGCCCGAATAGCCTTGCATGGGAAACAGGTTGAACAGCTTGGAAGGCCTATTCTTGAATCGCTTGCCGTTCAAGAAAAGCTCCACGTTGTAGACGATGGACGTGTCGGACAAAGTTTGGAAATAAGGACAAACACAAACAGCTGCCTTTTCGTCGACAAAAGGAATGCCTTCTTCATTGCGTAAGGGCAAAAGCCCTACCGAGTCGATACCCGAGGCATTATTCGCCATCTTGACTTCGGCATACATGCGTATGGAACGCGAATACATCGTGTTCTCCTCCACCCTGATCTCAAGATGATATCTGCGGTTGGGCTTACCCGCCACCGAATCGGTCAGGTAATGACCCGGCTTGTTGTCTTGCTCATAATACCAGATGGTGTCGCCCCCACCCGCCACATACACCTGGGCACCAGTGATCATCTCAGGGTCTTCAGTGCTATACAATTCGGTGGAATAGCTGAGGATCACCTCATGACGCTTGCACTCATTGGTAATGGAGCCTTCCACCACGGGCACTTTTCTGCCTTCAGGCATATCCATGGTGATGTCTTCGGTGCACGACGCCAGCATAACACCGAAAACAGCCAACCAACCAATATGATATTGATGCTTTTTCATGGTTGCTATTGTTTTCGGAACACCGTTTCAGCCGACACGACCGACGCAGTGAAAAACCACCCGACACCCTCGCCCACAGGCTGGATATTGGTGCTAACATTGGCCGGTGCGCCCAGCATGGGATTGCTGCCCGTCGACAACAAAAGACTATAGAAATACAAGTAATACTCTGGCGTGATGCTGTACAAATCCGCATGGAACCTATCGCCATCCTGCAGCTTCGACCTGCGGAAATAGCCAATCGGGATCTCCTTGTTGGATTCAAGCATTTCAGGGCCGTTCACATAATAACCCGCGAAACCGCCTTGAGGAATCATCATACGCACCTTGAGACTGTCGGTAAGCAAAGTGTCGTTCTTCGAAACCATGGGCATATAGATAATGTTGGGGTCGGGAAGGCTTTGGAAATATGGATACAGCCATTCGATGGTATCAAATAAAAACATCGAGGGTATCGAGTCGTTCAGCCCATTGAAATGCTTCACCACCAGGCTGTCGATGCTTTCCACATTGTCGGGAATGAAGCCTTCGGAGAACAGACGCTGAACGTCTCCATCCGCTTGAGGTATTTCGACATAAAGATGATAAAGAGTGTTCTTTTTGCCAGCAACGAGGTCGGTGAAGTAATGCCCTTCTTGATCCTCGTCTTCGTGATAATACACCGTATCGACGCCATCAGTGACATACACCGTAGCCCCGCTCACCATGTCGACCTCGTTCTGGTTGTAGAACTTGGCAGTATAGCTCAAAATGGCTTCATGCTGTTTCAATTCGTCAGTAAACGATGCCTCAACGCCAATCATGGGTTCGCCTTCCTCAACGTCGATGACGATGTCTTCCGTGCAAGCAGCCAAGCCTACAAAAGCAACAAGTGCAAATAGCCTATGCAATCTTCTCATGGCGCTTAGTATTTGAAGTTATACGAAATGGAAGGTACTGCGGAGAACAGATACATGTTCTTCGTCACGATGCTGCCATTGTCGCCCTGGTCGAAGGTGATGGCCCAAGTGTTGTGACGGGCGTATGCGTTGTAGACCGAAACGTTGATTTCGTGCTGCCAACGGCGGTTGTCGAGCTTGCCCAGCTTACAGGTGAACGACAAGTCAAGGCGATGATAGTCGGGATAACGGCTCTCGTTGCGTTTGCCGTTATACACTGCATAGGTCACCCCATTGAGGGTGTATTGTCCATAAGGGAAGGTCACTGGCTGGCCTGTGTTATAGATCCAGTTGGCGGCCAAGGTGATGCGTGGCGTCAGGTCGTAACTGCCTACGATGACAATGTTGTGCGGGCGGTCGTAAGGCGAACGGTACTCCCTTCCCAAACTGATATCTTTGATGGTACGGAAGGTACGCGAATAGGTGTAGGAGACCCAACCCGTAAAATTGCCTACGTTCTTCCTAACGAGGAACTCGGCACCATAGGAACGGCCCTTGCCCACACGCAACTCACCGTCAATTAGAAGATAGCCGTATGTGATGGCGTTGTCCTTGAAATCGATGACATTCTGCATGTTCTTGTAGTACACCTCCACCGAGGTCTCGATGGCGTCGTCATGGAAATTGCGGAAATAGCCGAGAGCAAATTGGTCGCACTTCTGAGGCTTCACGTTGGGACTGGTGGGGAACCATACATCAAAGGGCAGACCTCCCGTGGCCGACGAAGCCACCTGGGCATACTGCACCGTTCGCGAATAAGAAGCTTTCACCGAAGAGTGCTCATCCAGTTGGAACTTGGCCGCGAGACGCGGCTCGGGATTGATCACCGTATTGAACACTTCCCCCTTGCCGTAATGCAAGGTATCCATCACCTCATAGAGGATGTCGTCGAAGACATACAGATCCTCCTCGCCAATGTTCTGGAAGCACGACAGCCTCATACCAGCACGGAAGGAAAGGCGCGGTGTGGGAGTGTAATCATGAGTGAAATACAAGGCATGTTCCAAGCCCTTGCGTGCCACTGACTTCGACTGATCGATTTGGAGGTACTGTGAAAGCGCTCCACCACGGTCGTCAATCTCGCCTTGTAGATACGACTGAATGCCCGTCGACAAACCGAATCGCGAGTCATGCTGTTCGTTCCAATGCATGGCGAAGTCGTAGTTAAGGCTAGCCGCATCGGTGCCCGCACTGATGGCAAAATCGTATGGGCTGTAGTTCATGTCAATGTTATAACGATAACGCGAACCAAGGAGAGAAAGATTGGACGTCAAACGCTCGGAAAAGATATGGCTCCAACGCAAGGTAGCGCTACTGTTGCCATAGCCCAGGCCCACCATCTGCTGCATCGAGAACTGGTCGTGGCCATTGTAGAACGAGAGGAATAGTCTGTCGTTTTTGCCCAGCGACTGCGACACCTTGGCATTCACATCGTAGAAGTTGATCTTCGACTTGTTCAAGTCCTCTCCAAGGAACGGTAGGACAAGTCCCGCATAAGTCCTGCGACCTGCCAGAAGCACAGAGGTCTTATGGTCAAACAAAGGCGTCTCAAGCATCAGATGGCTCGTCACCAAACCCACACCACCTTGCAGACTCAACCGTTTCGGCATCTCGTCTTTCACCGACACATCAAGGACAGACGACAGACGGCCACCGAAATCGGCAGGGATGTCGCCCTTGTAAAGCGTAGCATCTTTCACCACATCGTTGTTAAACACAGAGAAGAAGCCTAAGAAATGGGATGCATTGTAGATGGGTGCACCATCCAAAAGGATGAGGTTGTGGTCGGTGGCACCACCGCGCACACTGAAGCCCGACGAGCCCTCGGAGGCCGACTGCACGCCCGGCAGCAGTGTGATGGACTTGATGACGTCCACCTCGCCCATCAAGGCAGGGATCTTCTTGATGGTAATCATGTCGAGCGTCTGCACACTCATCGCCAAGGCAGTCACGTTGCGGTCCTTGCGTTCGCTGGTAACCTGAACCTCGGAGAGCTTTTCCGACACGGGTTGCAACTTAATGTTGAGTGTCAACGGCTTAGTTCCGACAGTGACCTTTTTGTACACCGTGGTATAGCCGATGTAGGAGATGCGCAGCGAATGCTCACCGATGGGCAGACTTAGTTCATAATGGCCTCGCTCATCGGTCGTGGTACCCAACTGCAACTGCTCCTCATAGAGGGAAACGCCAATCAAGGTAGTACTTGACTCTGCGTCCTTAACCACACCCACGATTTGTCCAAATTGTTGGGCAAACGCGCTGAGTGTCAGTCCAAAAAGACATAAAAACAAAAATGTTATTTTTCGATGCATCATAATTTCGATAATATTTTGCAAAAATACGAAACAATCATTAAAGCAGGCCTATTATTTCCATCAAACTCCTCACTTCATACGTACATTCTCCTTCTACTCTATCCTCGGTCGGATGAAACAGGAGCGTGTCCATACCCGCGGCTCGAGCCCCATCGATATCGACTGCCATCTCATCCCCAATCATCAGACTATCTTCGGCCTTGGCTCCTGCCTTACGCAAGGCATAGTGAAAAATCTCGGGGTTGGGTTTCTTCACGCCCACTTCCTCCGAAACGGTCAAGGTCTCAAAATAAGGCTCCAAGCCCGATCCGCTCAACTTGGTGTGCTGCACTTCTTGGAATCCGTTGGTAATCAAATGCAGATGATATTTCGGTTTCAGATACTCCAGCAATTCCATCGTGCCTGGCACCAGCCTGACGATACGTGGCGACCAATACACATAGTCTTCACTGAGATGGTCGGCCAAGTCCGTGTCGTGGATGCCATAATGCTCCAAAGGAAGCACAAAGCGAGTACGGTTCAATTCATCCTTTGTGATTTTGTCAGCGCGATACAGCACCCACAATTGCTCGTTCAAGGGATGATACACTTCATGAAACTCGTGTGCGCTTGGGATGCCAAGACTTTTCAGGTTGTATTTCTCATAAATGCGCTCAAAGGCCACCTCAGCAGCGGCATCGAAGTCCCACAATGTGCGATCGAGGTCGAAGAAGATGTGCTGATACTTTTTTAATGATGAATGATGGGGTTCCATCTGCATTCGGCATTTCATTTGGCGTTGCCATTCGAATAATGCAACCGCAGCGGCATGGCTGACGTTGAGCGAACGTGTAGGACCTGGAACGGGGATATAGACCACCATGTCGCATTGGGTCAACAAGTCTTCGCTCAGGCCGTTGCGTTCACTGCCCACGATGAAGGCCACATCTTCGGGAAGTGGAGTATCGTAGATGCAGGTGGCATTGTCGGCCGTCTCGATGGCAACGATTTTTTTACCTTCAGGAACAATCTTCCGAAGGTCGTCGCCATCGTAGAAATACCAACGGATATTGTCGCGGCTCGAAGCGGCGGCACGACGCACCTTGCCAAGGCGATGTTCGTCCTCGCTACCTAAGAAGCAAATCTCTGAAGCACCAATATTGTCGGCCAAACGAATCATGGCTCCCATATTGTCGGGCGTCATCAGGTGGTCGGCAATAAGGAGTGGACGCGGCACGTGCTCGTACAAGGACTCTGGATTAAGCTTGCCAAACAAATCGTTGGATTTCAGATAGGCCATATCGAAGGTTATTTCACAATGACTTTCTTCACCACGACAGCTGATGCTGTGGCAATTTGCAGGTAATACAAACCTTGTGGCAAGTCGCCGCAACGGAGTTGTGCCTCTCCTCCACTTTCGCCTTGAGCCACTATCTGTCCTAGGGCATTGAAGAGGGCATAATCGAAAGGCTGTCCCAAGGCGACATGGAGCATCTCATCAACGGGATTGGGATAGATGCTGACTTCATTTGCAGGTTCATCAAGTCCTACCATCGTAACCTCCACCTCGACAAAGGCAGGCAAAGAAGTGTGATGCTCGGCATCGATGGCGGTGACGCTATAGAGGTAAGTACCGACACTGGTATACTGCATGAAGGAGGTCTCCGTTTGCGTGGCAATGATCTCACCATCACGACGAATCGTATAATTCTCGACTCCAGGCATGCCCTGCCAGGTCAGCGTGACTTGGTTGAGGTTGACTTGAGCCTGCACTGTCAAAGCTGGCAAGAAGGTGATGGACGTCGCAGACGGGAATTGCACATCGTCGATCCAGCAGCAGTCGTCGCCATAGCTGCCACTACCGTTTTTCATGTAAATCCATTTGAACTTGTGGGTTCCAGGCGACACAGTGAATACCTCGCGGCTCCAGTCCACCTCGCCTGACCAAACGCCCATGGTTTGGTTGTCGATATAGAAAGTAAGATTGTCCTTATCGGCTTCTGAACAGATTTTCTTGAAGAATCCGATCTCGCCTACTTCATCAACCGTCATCTCCACCTGAAGCGTGGTGAGATTCGTATGATTGATGGAACCCGAACGGGCACTGTAGGTTCCCGTATTGGCCGTGCTGCTGTCGATATACCATTGGCTGCCGCCCAAACTCTCCCAAGCGAAGGAGGAGAAATCACCCGTCTCAAAGGTCTCCTTGATGGTACCTATATTGAGCAATTCCACGCCGCCCAACGTGTAACGCAATGCGTCAAAGAGATACTGCACCTCAATGCTGGAGTTGTTGGGAATCTGGCTCGAAGTGGTGAAGGAGGCTGTCACCAAAGCAGTTTGTCCGGCAGGAATGACGCCCATGGCATAATTGGTTTGGCTGAAGTTGAGGTCAGTGGTACTGCTGAAAAGCTGCAGACGGGCATCACAGGCATCGGAAGAACCGATGTTTTTGATGCCAACAAGGAGTTGTCCGTTGCCACCAGGATTGACTATATTCACAGGCCGAAACTCTGATAAGGCGAAGGCCGGTGCATGGAGCGTCATGCGGAACTGGCTCGTCCACGTCTGGTTGCCGACGTTACAGGCCAAGGTAAAATAGGCCTGCTCGCCGTCAACAATGGATTCATCGACGGCAATCCTAAAGACATTCGCGATGGTATAAGCCGTCATTGAACCCATAGATTGAATCGAAGCAGTGCCGTTGACAATCGTCACTTTCGGAGAATCGGAGGACAAAACGACCTGCACATTGGATGCTGTTTGGTTGCCAATGTTTTTGAGGGTCACGTCGAGGCCCACCGTCTCGCCATAGTCGGCCTGACCATTAGCATCGTTTACAGAATGGCTGTCGTATGTAAGGTAGGCACCGTTGGCAGGAATGATATCGATATTTCTGACCTCGGTGACTTTATTGAAGCCCGTCACAACGAGTTTTGCCATCCCCACCTCAGCAGGACTTTCAAAGGTAAGCGTGGCCTGTCCGTTAACGACAGGTGCACAACAGATCACTTGCCCGTCAACGGAAAGAGTGGCAAGGGCATAGTCGGCATCGGCCGTAAGGCGAAGCTCAGTCTGACCCAAAAAGATGGCCGGGGGTTGTATGCCGACATTGAGCTCGGTAGGCGTGTCGGTGCGCAGCATCAGGCTGGGGTCGCCAAAAAGAATCCATGTGTTGTGGGTATCGCCATGATCGCTGGGATGCAGATCCAATATCTTCATGTTGCCGTTGAGCGATGCACCGCCTAAAGTATGATGGAATTGGTCAGGCGAACGCCATTCGCACAACACATTCACCATCTCGTCTTGCCCCGTCATGGGCGGTTGCCAAGGTTGGTTGATGTAAGAGAACATACCGCCAATGGCACCTGTGGGGGCGCCTGTCGTACCGTTGGTGGCTCGCATCCAAGCCTCGGCAAAACAAGTCGAGTTGAACTGCCCGTTGAGGCAAGCCGTCGACCAGATGAAAGGCCACTTGTAATCGTTCTCCAATGCGTTCACATGACTATTATTGAAAGAACCCACATACCATCCCGTCACTGAGCCATGGTTGCAATAGTTGCAGATGCCAGCGCCCGCGTTGAAATCGGCACTCAGCATGGCGGCATTGGTACCTACGCCCACGCCAAGGTAATGCCGCGACACGTCGCTATAAGTGTAATGCATTAAAGTGTCGCGGATGTACTCCATGTGGATATAGTCCGACTCGCCACCGTTGTGACCACTGCCCGAGCCTTCTGTTGAGCCTATGCCTATGCCCTTGCCAAGCCAGTCGGCATTGGCAGGCATGTCACGCTCGTAATAGATCACTTTGATCACCTGGTTTTGCACGTCGGCCACGCTCTCCACGGAGAAACGACCCACAAAGACCTCGGGGTAATTGTCTGAGCCTTCGAGCTGTCCCAGCCAGATGTCGGAGCGTCCGCCATTCGTCAGCTTAGGCGTTATGTCGTTGTAGTCGCCCACAAGCAGCACATAGCACAAGTTCTCATTGGAGTTGTTGTAGTGGCTGAGGATGTACGATTTGATTTGGTCGATGTTGTTACCGCCGATGTCACTGAGGTTGACCATGGTCGTTGGCCTACCCGACTCGTTTTTCCAATTCACGAAGGGCTGCATGGCAGCAAGAGAATTTGACGGACAGATGACCAACATCTCGCCTTCATCGGGGATAAAATTGTATTTGGCTGCACGCTCACGATAGTTGACGAAGCGATGCCGATACATAGCTTCGGCCTCAGGTGCCATCTTCGTCTGACTTGACTTGCGGCTCATCTTGACATTGCTGCCCTTATTGCCTGTCTTACACAGGGTCAGCGTCAGTTGGGTATAGACCCTAAGTGTCTTTGTAACGGGATTGTAAGCGAAAGGATAAACCAAAATGTTTTGTCCACGGAAGTCACGCAGGATGTAGGGAGCATCAAGGCTTGCTTGTGTGCTAGGGAAAAAGCGGTTTTGCGTGTAAGCCTCGCCGTAGCGGAACGGAACCTCATCCGGGTCAACCTGACGGCTGAGATTACCTTTTGAAGGGGCCACTTCGATGCCTTCAAAGTCTTGATAGCGCGACTCCTTGACCCGAACCTCCATCTCTGCCATGTCGTCGATGAGCACGGGCACGGCATAGAGCGGCAAGTCGGGCGCGCCTTCTTCCAAAATGGAGGCCATCTTGGGCATGGTGATGATATACTGCTTGCCTTGAGGCGTGTTAACTTCCTCCTTGAAGAAACCACCCAAGGTGACACAAACCTCTGTGGCTTGTTCCGTGTCAGAGAGCAGTTTGACCTTGGGGGCGACAGCTTGCGAGCTGCCGGCAGCAATCCATTCCTGAGCCCAAGCGCCGAAGGTTAGCATGACGAGGGCTAATGTGATGAGTAGTGGCTTTTTCCGCATGGCATAGTGGTTTTGGTGGCTTTTCCGCAATTTGCCGCAAAGATAGACAAAAATCGCAGAACCCGCATTACGGGTTCTGCGAAAAAACCAATAGTCTGTATTGATAATGCAAATAGTTAGGTTGCGAACGTTTAGTCGACGTTTTTGTGCAGGAAGGAGTTCTCCCCGCTGATGCCGTTTTGGGAAGCCGAATACTCCGACAGACCTTCTTCGTCATGGCTGATTTCAACGTTGCGACGCAGGTAGGCAGGCTGGTTCTCCAGCTCTTCCAAGCCACGTGCCGTCCTGAAGTTCACACTCAAGGCACGCAGACGCTGCTTCTTCAACTGTTCCTTGGGATCGGTTTCCTTGGCCTTCTTGGCCTCAAGCACGGCTATCTCCTGCTCGGCTCTGGCCTGGGTCTCTTCCTTGGTCATGATGCGCGAAGTGATCTCAAAACCTTCTTCGTCACCACCACCCGAGCGGAAGGGGTTTTCGAAGATCCTGACCACAGGACGCTCGTCGTCGTAACGAGGGGTCTGTGGTGCGTCGTAAGCAGGTGCCGCAGGCGTTGGCTCGTCGACGGGATCGAAGAGAGGCTCTTCGTCGATTGGCTGCTGATCTTCAATTGGGGTCGGCTCTTCTTTTGACGGCCCTTTGACGGGCTCAGGGACCTTGAAATCATTGCTGTTATCGGTCGGCCCTTCGACGGGCTCAGGGACCTTGGATTCGACAGGCTCAGGGGCCTCAGTTACTGGAGTGAACAAGGAATGAACGGTCTTCTCAGGCTGCTCTGCCTTGGGATAGGTTGTCTCCACCTCAGTGGCTGCTACTGAACCCACCGCCAGATTGGCAGGTTGGGCAGGCCCTTCGACAGGCTCAGAGGCCGAAGATTTTTCATCTTTCACTTGACCGCTCAGGTCGTATACCTTCTTGGGCTGGGCGGGACTGGCCGGAGCTTGCTTTTCGGCAATCACAGCACTATAAGGCTTGGCATCGTGGTTGAAGCCAGTGGCAATCAAAGTGACACTCAGAGCCTCACCTAGGCTTTCGTCGGTGCCGTTACCCCAGATGACATCGGAGTTGTTGCCACAAGCATTTTGGGCGATTTCGAGGATCTCGTCCACTTCATCGAGCGAGACCTCGTTGGTGCCCGAGGTGATATATAGCAGGATGTTCTTCGCACCTTCGATGTTCGAGTCGTTGAGCAAAGGCGAGTGGATGGCGTCCTTGATGGCCTTCTCGGCACGGTTCTCGCCTTCGGCGACACCCGAACCCATGATGGCCTTGCCGCTGTCCTTCATGACAGTCTTCACGTCCTCGAAGTCAACGTTGACATAACCGGGGACGGTGATGATTTCGGCGATGCCTCTTGCAGCTGTGGCCAACACGTCGTCAGCCTTCTTAAAGGCCTCTGAGAGCTTCATGTTACCATATTGGTCGCGCAACTTGTCGGTGCTGATGAGGATGAGCGTATCGACACACTTCTTGAGTTCGTCGATGCCCGCCAAAGCTTGCAGCTTGCGGCGACGGCCTTCGCGCTCCATAGGCATGGTGACGATGCCCACGGTGAGAATGCCTTTCTCCTTGGCCATCTTGGCCACCACAGGAGCAGCACCTGTTCCCGTGCCACCACCCATACCAGCGGTGACAAACAGCATCTTGGTGTTGTCGTCCATCAGTGCTTCAATCTCGTCGCGGCTCATTTCAGCGGCTTCGCGGCCGATGTTGGGGTCGTTGCCTGCACCCAGCTCACGCTTGCCGAGGTGAACCGTGGTCTTCACACGGCTCTTCAACAAGGCTTGGTGGTCGGTGTTGCAGAGTACGAAGTCGACGCCTTGGATGCCTTCCTCCATCATGTGGTTGACGGCATTGCCACCACCGCCACCGACACCGATGACTTTGATATAGTTGGGTTTCTCCACGTCAACAGGCTTGAACAACTCGTCCTGGGCGTTTGGGTTCATCATGTAATCTTCTGCCATAGTGTTTCGGTTTTTTGATGGGTTATTCAATGTTGTCGGGAGTGAAGAATTCAGTGAACGAAGTTACGATTTTTTTCAAATCGATGCCTTTTTTCTTCGGTTTTTTGCCTTCGTTTTCTTCCTGTTCGTTGTCGCCTTGCTCCACTTCGGGAGTTTCGACGACGATTTCGTCCTGATGCTGAGGCTCACGACGCATCTCGTCAGCCGCTTTCGAGGCTTTCAGATACTCGTCGTGCTCCATGCGAGCGATGGTCTCGATGACGATGCCGATACCCGTCGAAAACATCGGGCTCGACATCTCCTTCATCTCAGTTTGGTTGAGGTGCTCGTTGGGATAGCCGATGCGCACCTCCAAGCCGGTCTTGAACTCAGCCAACTGTTGGATGTGCCTCATCATGGCACCGCCACCCGTCAGCACGATACCGGCGATGAGTTGGTTGTCGGTCTTGGCTTTCTGGATTTCATAGTTGACCAATTCGAAGATTTCCTCCAAGCGGGCTTGGATGATGTTGGCCAAGTTCTTGAACGAAATCTCCTTAGGCTCTCTGCCGCGGATACCAGGGATGGAGACCACCTCGTCGTCGCGGTTTTCACCAGCCAGGGCCGATCCGAACTTCACCTTCACCTCTTCGGCGTAGTGCTTGATGATGGAGCAACCCGAGCAGATGTCTTCTGTGATGATGTTGCCACCAAAGGGAATCACCGCGGTGTGTTGTATCTTCTTGTCCTTGAAGACGGCAATGTCGGTGGTGCCGCCGCCGATGTCGACGAGGACCACGCCAGCGTCTTTCTCCTCATCGTCGAGGACGGCCTGGGCCGAGGCAATGGGTTCAAGGATCATGTAGTCCATGTCCAAACCAGCACTCTGGATGCACTTGACGATGTTTTTGGCCGCCGACGTCTGGCCGATGATAACGTGGAAGTTGGCCTCAATCTTGCTGCCCAACATACCCACGGGGTTGCCTGCCAGCTCACCATCCACGTATGTGTCTTGGCGGATGACGTCGATGATTTCCTCACCAGGCGTCATGTTGATTTTAAAGGTGTCGTTGCGCAGACGCTCCAACTCGGCCTCCGAAATCTCGGTCTCGTGGTTGTCGCGCATCAAGACGCCGCGATGCTGCAAACTCTTGATGTGCTGACCGGCGATGCCTACGCTGACGCGGTTGATCTCGACACCCGACTGGTCGGAGGCTTGTTTGACTGCCGTCTTGATGGCCTCGACAGTGTCGAAGATGTTGGTGACCACACCACGACGTACACCTGTAGATACGGTCTTTCCGTATCCTAGGATTTCAATTTTTCCGTTGTCGGATTTCTGGCCTACGATGCATGCCACCTTGGTGGTGCCGATGTCTAATCCGACGATGATTTTACCTTCACTCATAACATTATCGTTTTGTACAGACTATTTGGTTTTTATAATTTAAGTTGATACTTTTCAAGGTTTTAGTTTCAGGGCTGTCGATGCGCTGTTTCATAAACACTTCGAGACGCCACAGCTTGTCGGCAGCATCGCAGGTGTCGCCCACGATCACTCGGCCATCGAAGCCTTTCATGGTAAGCTCAAACTGGTTCTTATTGTTGCAATACAACTGCCCAATGCAATGGCTTATAAAGTCATTATCCTCAATGGCTTCGCACCAATGCAAGGCATTGAGCAGGTTGACATCGCTGTCAAGGGTGTCGTTGAGCCGATAGGTGTCCGTATCGCTTCTGAGGTCGAAGTTGCCACTGGCCACGAGCACGTAGGGTGTGTAGATGCTGCTCATCGGGACTACGACGCCATCGCGGGTGACATAGACTGACCGTCTGCCCTTGCCATACACCCTAAACCAAGGCTCATACTCCTTGAAGCTTACATTGAGCGTGCCGTCGAGGCCGACATGGGACGCGCTGCTCTCAATCCACGCGTTGTCGTCCATCACCTTCTGTATGGCCAGCATATCGACGGTGCCGATGTTTTTCTTGCCGCAAAGACTTGCGATCTCATCACGCAAGTCGGTCTTCCTCACAAAGCCCGTGTCGGCAGAAGGCAACAGCTGTATCGACTTCAAGGGCGTGTGCAGGTAGTTCTCTCTCGCGAAGACAAACAAGGCGATGAGCGCGGCAGCCGTGACGACCCACAACAATATGCTTAATATCTTCTTTACCATGTCTTTATCATTTCTTCAAGAGGTTCAACAAAACGGTCGATGTCGCCGGCACCCATGGTGATGAGCAATTCTGGCTTCTCACTTTCAATCAAACCCACCAACTCCGCCTTCGAGCAGATCTTCTTGTCAGCCAACTGTACTTTCTCCAATAAGGCCGCCGAAGTGATGCCTTCGATGGGCTTCTCGCGAGCGGGATAGATGTCCAAAAGGATGAGTTCATCTGCCAATGCCAATACAGAGGCAAACTCATCCATGAAGTCGCGCGTGCGGCTGAAGAGATGGGGCTGGAAGACCAGGGTGATGCGTTTGCCAGCGTATGAGGATTTCACTGCAGTCAGGCAGGAACGAATTTCCTCAGGATGATGAGCATAATCATCTATATAGCAATGCTTTTCGTTGTTCACACGGATGTCAAAGCGGCGCTTCACACCTTTGAAAGAGGAAAGTGCCTCGGCGATGGCTTGAGGCGCAATTCCTGCTTGACGGGCAGCAATGAAAGCCGCAGTGGCGTTCAACACGTTATGGTTGCCAGCCATGGGCAACCTGACTTCCGTCTTTTGTCCTTCGCCATAAATGACGAAGTCGGTGACACCCTTTTCCGATTTGACGACCTCGGCACGATAGTCACACGCCTCACCGAAGCCAAATCGCACGCTGTTTTCCACTTCGACGTCGAGGCCTTCTTTCACGATGACCAGATCATGCGTCAGATGCGCAAAGTCATTAAAGCCGGCCACGACATGGTTCCAATCGCCGTAAATGTCAAGATGATCCGCATCGATGGAGTTGATGATGCTGACCTCGGGATGCAGATGCAGGAAGGAACGGTCGAACTCATCAGCTTCGACAACCAAAGTACTCTCCTTGACCTCGCTGAGCAGCAAGTTACTGTTGAAATTGTTGGCGATGCCGCCGATGAAGGCAGTGGTATTCACTCCACAATGGTTCAAAATGTGCGCCACCATAGCCGTGGTGGTGGTCTTGCCGTGCGTGCCAGCCACGGCGATAGTGAAATGTCCCTCCGTGACCTTGCCCAAGGCCTCCGAACGTTTCATGATGGGTAGGTTGCGTTGGCGCAGGGCCTCAAACTCCTTGAGGTCGCGAGGCACGGCCGGGGTATATACGACGAAGTCGATGAGGGCGGGCAATAGTTCAGGTTGATCTTCATAATGGATTGCCACGCCCTCTGTCTCCAACTGTCGCGTCAACGGGGAAGGCGTACGGTCGTAGCCAGCCACGGTGCAGCCCTGGCTGTGGTAATAGCGGGCCAAGGCGCTCATGCCGATGCCGCCGATGCCTAACATATAGATTGTATGTCCTTCTCCGTTTGTCATAATATATCTCTTGTCAGGACCCTGAGCTTGTCGAAGGGCCTGTTTAACTAATAGCTTTAATGATTTGATCTACAATATCATCGGCGGCGTTCGGACGGGCGAACTTGCCGATGTTTTCACTTAGTTTGGCTTGCAAGGCTTTGTCGTCCTTCAACTTGAACAAGGCAGGGATGAGTTCTTTCTCCGCATCGGCGTTGCGCACCATGAGGGCGGCCTCGGCGTCGACGAGCTGCTGGGCGTTCTTGGTCTGATGGTCCTCGGCGGCGGTGGGCAGCGGCACGAAGATGACAGGCTTCCGTACCAGAGCCAACTCGGAAATCGACATGGCGCCGGCACGCGAGATGACCACGTCGGCCAAGCCGTAAGCCAAGTCCATGCGGTCGATGAAGACGGTAGGCTTCACCTGACCTTCCAAACCTAAGGCCCTCACCTCAGCCTGTGCCTGGTTGATATAGGTCTTGCCCGTCTGCCAGATGAGCTGCAAGTCACTGTCCTTGAAGGCGGCCAACTGGGCACTGATGCCCTTGTTGATGCCCAAGGCGCCTTGGCTGCCACCCACCAACAAGGCAACGGGTTTATTCGCGTCAAGGTTGAAGAAAGCGGCGGCCTCCTCACGGGTGCCGTTGAGGGTAATGTTGGCCCTCAAAGGATTGCCAGTGAAGTGGATCTTCTCGGCAGGGAACCATTGGTCAAGGTGGTCGTAGGCCACACAGATGGCCTTGGCCTTCTTACCCACGTTGCGGTTGGTCTTGCCTGGATAGGAGTTCTGCTCCTGTATGACGGTGGGGATGCCGAGATAGTTGGCCCCCATCAAGGTAGGACCGCTGGCAAAGCCGCCCACGCCAATCACCACGTCGGGCTTGAAACGCTTCAAGACGGCGATGGCATGGTTGATGCTACTCGTAAGCTTCAATGGCAGCAAGAGCGACTTGATGTCTCTGGTCATGCCACTGATCCAAAGGCCCTCGATGCGATATCCCGCCTTGGGCACTCGTTCCATCTCCATGCGGCCTTTCGCACCGATAAAGAGGATGTCGGCCTTGGGAAATCTCCGCTTCAAGGCATCCGCAATGGCAATGGCGGGAAAGATGTGGCCACCCGTGCCACCACCACTAATCACGACTTTCAGGTTCTCTTTCATCTTCAGTAGTATCAGTTGTTTCTGTTATGGCTTGTATTTCTTGTTCTTTGTTCATGGCTTCGTCTTCCATGCTTCGCGTGACGCTCAGGATCATGCCGATGATGAGACCCGTGGCCATCAGCGAGGTGCCGCCCATACTCACCAGGGGCAAAGGCTGTCCCGTGACAGGCAACAGGCCAATGGAAACGCCCATATTGATCATGGCTTGCAGGATAATCAAGAAGCCCAATCCGAAGGCCATCAAGGCACCGAAGGTGAGCGGACGCTTGATGACGATGCGCAACACCCTCGTGAAAAGGATGACATAGAGCAGCAGCACGATGATGCCGCCGATGAGCCCATATTCTTCGACGATGATGGCATAGATGAAGTCGGAATAGGGATGCGGTAGGAAGTTACGTTGCTCACTCTTGCCCGGACCCTTGCCAAAGATGGAACTCGAAGCCACGGCGATGTCGGCATAGGTGCGCTGCATGTGCTTGTCGTCGAAGGGATCCACCTTCTCCTTGTCCTCACCCATCGACTTCAGGCGGTTGGCCCAAGTCTGGATGCGGTTCTGCTTCTCCTTGTACTCTTTGCTGGTGTCGCCCCTAGCAATGGCTTCCTGTTGGGCTTTCGCGTTATGGCTATTCTGTATGCTGGTCTTCACGGCATCGAAGCTCAGATAGGCACCCATGCCAATGACGCACAACCCCACCAAGGCCATGATGTGCAGGAACTTCACCCGGCCGATGAACAGCAGCACCATGCACACGGCAATCAGGATGACAGCGGTCGAGAGGTTCTCGGAGAAGATCAAGGCGGCGGTGAGCAGGATGGGGGCCGCCAACTTGATGAGGAAGTCCTTGAACTTGTAGACCGAGCCCTCCATCATGATGATCTGACGGGCCAGATAAGTAATGAGGATGATCTTGGCCATCTCGCTAGGCTGGAACGAAAACCCACCGAGGTTGATGGAACGGCTGGCATCGTTGATGTTGCGGCCAAACACCAAAGTGTAGAGCAGCAAGGCCAGACATGGAATCATCAGCAACAAGGCGATCTTTGCATAACGCTTGTAGTTGATCCGCGAGCCAAGGACCATCATCAGGAAGCCGAAGAGCAACATGCCCAAGTGCTTCATCACCACACGACCGGTGTTGCCATCATATTTCGAGACCGCCAAGGCGCTGGTGGCGCTATACACCACAATCAGCGAGATGACGCCCAAAATCAAGGCTACGATCCAGATGACCTTGTCGCCTTTCAATATTTTACTGATGACGTTCATGCTCCATTCTCCTTACGGTTTCAGTGAATTGGTTGCCACGTTCGGTGTAGGTCTCCCCTGTAGCCGACTTGCAGGCAGGCGAAAACAACACAATGTCATCGTCCTTCGCCAACAATGCAGCCAAATTGACCGCCTCGTCAACACTTTCCACCTCGAAGATTTCGGTGATGTCCTTGTGGAAAGCCTTCTTCAACTTGATGTTGTCCTCACCGATGCAGACCATGGCCCTCACCTTCTGCTTCACCACCTTTTTGAGGTCCTTGAAGTCGGCCGACTTGTCGTCGCCACCCGCAATCCAAACAACAGGCTTCACGATGTTCTGGAAGGTGAACCAAGTGGCATTCACGTTCTCGGCCCTCGAGTCGTCGTAATACATCACACCATCGATGGTAGTGACGTATTCCTGTCGATGGTCGACCGTATTCAAGTCACTGAGGCTCAGCTTGATGTGCTCTTTCCTGATTTGCAAAACCTTTGACGATATGCCATCCACCATGGTAGTTGGATGTTTTAATCCCGTGTTCGTTATTTCTTCGTAATATGTCATCTTTTCAGTTTAGAGATTAGTGTTGAGAGTTGAGAGTTGAGACGCACGGCCGTGCGTCTGTACAATTGTTTATCGTATCTTAAACGTTATCAAAGTAAATGCAGCCAACAATATCGTGACGATCCAGAATCGGATGGTGATCTTCACCTCGTGGTGAACCGTGTTGTGGCCTTCGCCATGTCCCTTGAAGGTGACCGTCGAGTTGGGCCACGCCTTTTTAAAGTCGCTATAGCTTGTTCTGAAATGGTCGTGCAAGGGACCTTTCTTCCAGATGCGGTGTTTCTTGCCTGTCTTGACGAAACGCTTCACGTCCAAGTCACTCAGAATCTCGAAGAGGAACACGCCGCAGAGCAAAGGCAGCAGCAGCTCCTTGTGCATGATGATGGCCGCCACGGCAATGATGCCGCCAATGGTCAGGCTACCCGTGTCGCCCATGAAGATTTGTGCCGGGAAGGAATTGAACCACAGGAAGCCGATGAGGGCGCCCACAAATGCACCCATAAACACCACAAGTTCTTCACTGCCTGGGATATACATCAAGTTGAAATAACTCGCCGTGACCGCATTACTGGAGATGTAGGCCAAGATGAGCATGGTGAGGCCTATGATGGCCGAATTGCCCGAGGCCATGCCGTCCATGCCGTCGTTGAGGTTGGAGCCGTTGGAGACCGCTGCCACGATGAACACGATGAGCAGCACCAAGAACACCCAAGCCAAGTTGTACATCCACTTCTCACCCGCCCATTTGAACAGGTCGGCGTAGTTGAGATTGTGGTTCTTCACAAAAGGAATAGTCGTCCTGGTCGACTTCACGTCGGGACTCTTCACCACCACTTCCTTGTTGTCTTCAATCTTCACCTGCACGGTCTCATTGATTTGCACCGCAGGGCTGAAACGCAAGGTCAGGCCGACGAGCAGACCCAAGAGGATCTGTCCACCCAGCTTCACTGCAGGCTTTAGACCGTCTTTCTTGTGTTTGAAGGTCTTGGTGTAGTCGTCGGCAAAGCCCAAGATGCCCAAAATCAGCGTGGTGGCGATCATCAGGAGGGTGTAGACGCTATGGAGTTTGCAAACCAACAACACCGGGATGAGAATGGCGGCAATGATAATGACGCCACCCATGGTAGGTACACCCACTTTCTTGGTATTGTAAGGGTCGATGGAAGCGTCGCGCTGGGTTTCGGTGATTTTTTTGCGCTTCAACATCTTGATGAACCAATTGCCGAACCACACAGCCACCACCAACGAGAGGATGACCGCGATGGCGGCACGGAAGGTGACGTAGTTGAACACGCCCGCGCCCGGGAAGTTGCATTCTTGCAGATAATTGAACAGATAGTACAACATGGCTTATGCCTCCTTAAATGCTTCCGACAAGACTTCCTTGTCGTCGAAATGGTTCTTCACTCCGTTGATTTCCTGATAGTTCTCATGGCCTTTGCCTGCCAAGAGGATGATGTCACCTTTCTTGGCCAAGGCCACTGCTGTGCGGATGGCCTCGCGCCTGTTGGTGATGCTCAACACCTTGCCTTGGTCTTCTGCGGGCACACCAGCTTTCATCTGACGAATGATCTCATCGGGGTCTTCGTTGCGCGGGTTGTCGCTGGTGAGGATGACACGGTCACTGAGCTTGACGGCAACGGCAGCCATCTCGGGACGTTTGGTGGTGTCGCGGTTGCCACCGCATCCCACTACGGTGATCAGCGTTTCCTTATGGCAACGCACGTCGTTGATGGTGACAAGCACGTTCTCCAAGGCATCGGGCGTGTGGGCATAGTCGACGATGCCGACGATGCCCTTCTCGGAATGCACCATGTCGAAACGGCCGTTGGCGCCACGCAACTTGCTGATCTCGACCAGCAGCTCATCCTTGTTGAATCCCAAGGCGGTAGCAGCACCGTAGATGGCTAAGATGTTGCTGGCATTGAAACCGCCGACGAGTTGGGTGTACATCTCCGTGCCGTTCACCTTGAGTAGCATCCCGTCGAAATGGCTCTCCATGACGACGCCCTTGAAGTCGGCATCGTGTTTCAAGGCATAGCTCAACTTGCGGGCTTGTGTGTTTTGCAGCATATATGCCCCATTCTTGTCGTCCAAGTTGGTCAAGGCGAAGGCGCTCTGCGGCAGGTCGTCGAAAAATTTCTTCTTGGCGTTGCGGTAGTTGGCCATGGTCTTGTGGTAGTCGAGGTGGTCGTGCGTGAGGTTGGTGAAGATGCCACCGGCGAAATGCAACCCTGCGATGCGGTCTTGTGCCACACTGTGCGAGCTCACCTCCATGAAGGCGTACTCGCATCCTTTTTCGACCATCTGCTGCAACAAGGTGTTCAGTTCGATGGGATCGGGTGTGGTGTGGGTCGAAGGGACGACGTCGCGATTGACGATGTTCTCAATCGTCGAGAGCAGGCCACAGGGATAGCCCGCCTCGGTGAAGAGCCTATATAATAAGGTGGCGATGGTGGTCTTGCCGTTGGTGCCCGTCACGCCCACCAGCTTCAGCTTCTCTGAGGGGTTGCCGAAGAAATTGGAGGCGCCGACACCCAATACGTAGGCCGAGTTGTCGACCTTCACGTAGGTGACGTTGTCGGCTTTCTTACGCGGCAGCTTCTCGCACACAATCACCGAAGCGCCTTTCTCGATGGCGCCGTCGATGTAGTCGTGGCCGTCGACCTGCGTGCCTTTGACGGCAAAAAACAAGGTACCTTGGCTCACCTTACGGGAATCGAAGGCGATGTCGGCAACGTCGACATCTTTCTCACCAACGATTTCTAATAGGTTGCAATTCGTCAATATGTCTTTGATCTTCATCATTTCTCAAGTTTTAAATACATTGTGCTGTTGGCCTTGACGGTGTCGCCAGCGTGCAACGATTGCTCTTTGACGACGCCCTGTCCGGTGAATTCGGTGCTAATGCCCATGTTCTCGAGGAGATAGACGGCATCGGTGATGTCCATGCCGACCACGTTGGGTACCCTATTGTTGGAGAGCTTGGCTTCACGCATAGTGATCTGTCCGTCCTCGCCACGTTCCACCGTCACCCAGTCGCCGTTGATGGCATAGTCGTTGAAGCTCTTGTCGATGCCGTGCAGATAATACGACTCCTTGTCGTGACGCACGATGACGGGTGCATGGGCCTTGTCGGCCTTCCGCACGAGGCTGTCGTCTTCGCTGACGCCGATGCGGGTGGCATACACCTTCTCGGCAATCTCACGGAATCCAGGGGCCGACACGCCACCCGCAGCCCATTTGGCCCCACGGGCGCGGCTCACCATGATGATACAGCTGTAGCGCGGCTTGTCAGTGGGGAAATAGCCCACGAAGGTGGTGTTGTAAAGCTTACGACCGATGCCAGGCTCATGATAGGCATAGCCCTGCACCTTGTCGTAGTATTGTGCCGTGCCGGTCTTGCCCGCCACGCCGACCACACAGCCGGCAAACTGACGTCGGGCGGTGCCACGCAGCACCACGCCCTCCAGCATGGTTTGTATCTTCTCAATCGACTCGGGCGAAGCGATATGCTCGCTGAGTACGATGGGCTCGAAACGTTCAACGGTCTGCTCACCGCGACGAATCTCGGTGACGAATTGGGGCTTCATCATACGCCCGCCATTAGCGATGGCGTTGTAGAGCATCAAAAGCTGCATCGGGGTGACGTTGACCTCGTAGCCAATCGACATCCAAGGCAGCGAGACGTTCGACCAGAGCTTGCGACCGTCCTTGGTCTTGTCGTCGGGGTGCTTGATGACAGGCTGGGCCTCACCGGTGATGCCCGTGCCGATCTTCTTGTTCAGTCCTAAGGCATACAGGCCATCGACATATTTCTCGGGATGCGCGGCGAAGTTCTTGGTGACCAGCACCGCAGTGCCCTTGTTCGACGACTGCTCGATGACCTCCTGCACGGTGCAAACGCCGCCTTTGGCAAAGCTGTGGTCGTCTTTCATCGTACGGTTCGAGAACTGGATGGGACCCATGCCGATGTTCACCTTGTCGCTGAGGCTCATATTCTCGTTATGGTTGAGCAACACGACCATAGAGGCGATCTTGAATACCGAACCCGGCTCATAGCGTTCAGCCAAGGCCACATTGTACAGTTCCTCGTATTTGCCCGTCTCATGGTTGAGGCTCAGGTTGGCCAAGGCCTTCACATAACCCGTCTCCACATCCATCAGGATGGCACAGCCCTGCTCGGCTTTGTTGACGGTCAGGGTGTTGTTGAGGGCGCTCTCCACGATGTCCTGCAACTTGACATCGAAAGTGGTGATGACGTCATCGCCATTCAGCGCATCGGTGTTGTCGTCGGAGTCGACGGGAATCCAGGCGCCATGGTGGATGCGACGCACCAACTGTCGACCGTTCTGACCTCTCAGGTAGTCGTTGTAGGCGCCTTCAAGGCCGAAGAAGTAGCCCTTCTTCTCGTTGGCCATACCCAGCATGAGGCTGGCGAGGTCCTTGTAGGGATGCTCACGGCGGATCTTCTTGTCGATGATGAGGCCGTTTTTGTAGAGGCCACGGTTGAAGATGACGAATTGCTGCATCTGGCGCAGTTCCGTCTGCGTGATGTTAAGTGCAATCTTATAGTGACGGTTCTTCTTGGCCCTACCTTCGGCGAAGAAAGCCTTCCATTGCTCACGGTTACGCTTGGGGAACAGGCTGGCCATCTGACCGCACAACGAGTCGATGTTGTCGGCCAGGAAAGCCGAGTCGACCGACTTGTAGTCGAAGAAGACGTCGTAGAGCGGTATGGTGGTGGCCATCAGCTGTCCGTCGGACGAGAAGATGTTGCCACGCGAAGCCTCCAGGGTGTCGACGCGGTACTCACGCTGCTCGGCCAGCTTCTCCAGCTCCTTGTTGTCCTTGGTCTGCACCACGATGATCTTGGCGATGATGGCGATGCCGAAGATGAGCACAAGGAAATAGACCAAATAGGTCTTCCACAGGGTATCGGTTTTCGGGTCGGTCGTCATGGCTCCACGGTCTTTTCGGGTTCAACACTCATGCTGATGCGTTTCAGCGGCTCGGTGGCTTCCTTCAGCCCCGTACCTTCCAGTCGTTTCACCAGAACCGACTGTTTGGAAGCCTCCATGATGGCCGACTTCACTTGTATGTATTCCACCTGCAAGTCGTTGAGGCGCTTGTTGGCCTTGATCAGCTCGCGGTTCTTCTCCTCCGCGATATAGGTGTTGGTGATGATGGCCATAAGCAGGATGGTCACATACGCGAGGAAGAAGAACTGCTTGGCAAAGTTCTCCCTCACGAGGAAAGTGCCGCCCAGGACGTTCATCACCCTCTTGCCGCCCTTCTTTTTCTTCTTGGTCTCTTTCTGTTCTTCCATGGCTATTTCCTTTCTGCAATCCTGAGTTTGGCGCTGCGAGCCCTGGGGTTGGTTTCGGTCTCCTCGTCGGAGGGGACAACGGGCTTGCGCGTGATAATATGATAAGGTGTCAATAAGTTTCCGTAAAAGTCTTTTTCCTCCTTGCCTTCGGCGTTGCCCGTCTTCATGAAGTTCTTCACGAGACGGTCTTCGAGCGAGTGATACGACATCACGACGAGACGTCCACCCGGCTTCAGCACCTCGGGGCATTGCGTGAGGAAGGCGCTGAGGGCTTCGAGCTCTTGGTTCACCTCGATACGCAGGGCTTGGAAGAGCTGGGCCAGTACCTTGTTCTCCTTGCCACGGGGCAGACGGCGTTGCACGGCGGCCTTCAACTGCTCGGTGGTTTCGATGGGTTCGGCCTCACGGGCCAAGATGATGTCGGAGGCGATGAGTTGAGGCTGTTGCATCTCGCCGTAGAGGCGAAGGATACGCGTCAGGTCGGCGTGGTCGTAGGTGTTCACCACCGTGGCGGCGTCGTTGGGTGTCATCTGGCTCATGCGCATGTCGAGAGGACCGTCGAAGCGGGTCGAGAAGCCTTTCTCGGGGGTGTCGAACTGATGCGACGACACGCCCAAGTCGGCGATGACGCCATCGATCTGGCGTCCACCGTTAAAGAGTTGGATGAAATTCTTGAAGTATTTGAAGTTTTGCGGAATGAAGGTAAAGCGTTCGTCGTCGAAGGCATTGGCGGCAGCGTCTTCGTCCTGGTCGAAGGCATAGAGGTGGCCCGTCGTCAACCTCTCGAGGATGGCGCGCGAGTGGCCGCCTCCACCAAAGGTAACGTCGGCGTAGATGCCTTCGGGGTTGATGTTCAGTCCCTCAAGGCATTCGTTCAACATGACCGGATTGTGATACATGATCGCCTCCCCTATTTTATGTTTTCTCCTAGCAGGTTGAAGAACTCCTCGTCGTCAAGCTCGTCGATGGACTGTTCGTAGAGGTCCTTGTCCCAGATTTCCATCTTCGTGGTGACCGAGGTGATGACAAGGTCTTTCACGAGGGCGCCTTTGTCGATGAGGTCCTTGGGGATCTGCAGTCGGCCGCTACCGTCGAGCTTCACAAAGCGTGCGCCGGCGTTGTATTTACGCAGCACGGCCTCCTGTTTTGCCTTGAACTGGCTGAAGGCGGCACGCAGCTGGTCCTGCACCTCGTCCCAGTCTTTCCTCGTGTAGAGCTCCAGGCAGGTGGCGTGAAGTCCGGGACGAAGGACGAAGCCCTCCTCCACCTGTTCACCCAGCTGTTCCTTGAATTCAGCAGGCACCAAAAGACGGCCTTTCGAATCCAATTTGCAGTTATAATGTCCTACCAAGTAACTCATTTTCTATTGTCATCAATTTTCAGCTGCAAAGATATACACTTTCTCCCATTTTTTGACACTTTCCTACACAATTCTTTAAAAATAGTTTTCAACACCAAGTGTTAATAACTATGTTCATTTCCTGTTGACAAACCGTTCATTTCCGCTTTTCACGAAAAAAAAGCGATGTTTTCATCGCTTTTTTTGTATCTTTGCACAAAAGAAGACAAAGCCATGGACATCAAAAAAGCCGAATTCCTGATGAGCAACACTCGTTTCGAGTTCTTGCCCAACGACAACATCCCCGAATATGCCTTCATCGGTCGCTCCAACGTGGGCAAGTCGTCGCTGATCAACATGTTGGTGCAGCGCCGCGGCTTGGCCAAGACCTCGTCGGTGCCGGGCAAGACGGTGGCCATCAACCATTTCATCGTCAACGACGCATGGTATCTCGTCGACCTGCCGGGTTATGGCTACGCGCAGCACTCGAAGAAGACCCGTGAGCAGTGGCGTGTGATGATCAACAACTACATCACCCGTCGCCGCAACCTGGTGACGACCTTCGTGCTGATCGACTCGCGCATCGAGCCGCAAAACAACGACCTGGGCTTCGTGGAGTGGTTGGGCGAGAACCAAATGCCTTTCTGCATCGTCTTCACCAAGGCCGACAAAGTGTCGAAGGCGGAGCTGGACCGCAACGTGGAGGCCTTCAAGGCGAAACTATTGGAAGAATGGGAGGAACTGCCGCCCATCTTCATCACCTCGGCGGAGAAGAAAACTGGCCGCGACGATGTCCTCAACTACATCGAAGCGCAAAACGCCGAGATTGCTAACCTGATGAATAAACCTTAATCGGCCACTGGCTTCTGTCAGTCCTTTCCCAAGGGCGTCACTGCGGACTCGATCCGCAGTCTCCTAAAGCCCGAGGGATACCGACAGAGGCCAGTAGCCAATAAACGCAAATTCTTAACTCTAACACATAATCTCAAAACCCTTAAAACTCAAAACACTATGTGGGGAATTATCGTATCAATCCTAATCGGCGCGCTGGCGGGATTCATCGCCGGCCGCATCATGGGTAAAGGCATGGGCCTTTTAATCTGTATCATCGTCGGTCTCATTGGCGGCCTCTTGGGCAGCTGGATCTTCAGCAAGCTCGGCCTGACGGTGAGCGACGCCTGGTGGGGCCAGCTCCTCGTGGGCACTGCAGGCTCCGTCGTGCTGCTGTTCATTCTTTCCTTGTTCAGAAGGAAGTAAGACAAGTGCATTAAACCAAAAAAGGAGGCAAGCCAGCTTGCCTCCTTTTTTTCATTCCGTTAAGAATAGGATTACTCCTCCTTGCGGCGTTTGCCGATGAGGTAGGCACCCGCCAAACCGGCGAGCAGGACGATGCCTTCGCCCACGGGGGCATACCAGTCATCACCCGAATCGTAGATGGCGGGGTTAGGAATGTTCATTGCGGAATTACCTGCCCTGTTGTCATTAAACTCCTCGTCAGCAAGAAACACCTGGGCCATCGCCGGAGCGGCAAGCATCATCAATGCGGCTGTGATTGCTATTATTCTTTTTTTCATCTTATCCTATTATTTAATGATTATCTTTTGAACTTTCACTTCGTTACCGTTGCTGATGCGCAGCACGCCCACGCCCTTGAAGTTGGCGGGCAGGCTGACCGTGTTCTGAGTGTCGGTAAGCTCGGTGGCATAGATCACGCGGCCCAGGACGTCGATGACGTCGAGATGGCCCGTGCCGTTGACGATAAGGTTGTCGCCGTTGAGGAAGGCGAAGGTCTCGCTGACCGTCGTCTCGTTCTCCTCGACGTCGGTGAAGGCGCCAAACAAGATCTTGAAGCGCGTGTTGTAGTCGCTGACGCGGCCCTCGAAGGTGTAGTGGTCATGCGTGAGCATGTCGGTCTTCACACCGGTGATGTTGTCCACCAAGGTGAGGCTGCTGAAGTTGGCGTTGGCCGTGTTCCAGCTCAGGGTGAAGTTGCCGTCTTCTTCGGCGACGAAGCAGAGGCTCTGGTAGTCCTTGTCGCTGTTGCGGAAGTAGATGGCCAGGTGTTCGTCGTCGTAGTTGAAATAGATACGGCCGGCGGGGTCGCCCAGACGGAGCTTCTTGGCACCGTCGTTCTCGGGACGGTTGAGCTCGAGCACGGCGATGTCGGTCTGACCGGCGTTGTCCGTAAGGGTGAAGTTAATTAACGGGTATGCCGGACGAGGACCACGGAAGTTAGGCTCTGCATCGTTTGTACGCATGGCGTTGGTGAATGTAGCCGTGGTATCTATAGCCACCTGGATGAAAAAGCCTTGGTGCATATTAATGGTCGGGCCAGCAACCTTGGCACCCTTTGATGAATTAGCCATGTATTGAACGTAGCTGCCGCCCTTGGGCCCCGTAGTGGTCACGTCTGAGGGATCAAACACAGCGAAAGTCTTTGAATAATTACTACCTTTCCAAAGGTATTCATTTTCATCGGCATTCGCGAAAGCGTCGAAGTCCAAGTAGCTCTGGTAGGGATTACCGAGGAGGTTGTAACCCTTCAGCCCCGTCCATTCGGGTGCGTTGGCGGTGACAGGAATAGAAATCGTGCCATTGTTCAGCGTACCGCGGTTCTGGAGGAAAGTGCGGTCTTTTGTACTTGGGTTATTCTGTCCTTGGCTATTTTGTCCGTCATTCCACATGTGCCAGTTGGCAAAGTACTCGAAGTGAAGTGCCAGCAGGTAGCCCTTGCCCGGGATAAGCTGGGTTTCGTTGTCATGAGTTTCCTGACCATTCAAGACATAGTAATAGTCAATGGGTTGCATAGGATCGTCCATATGCCAGTGGCTATTGCCTTTGCGCTTGAAGTTGACCCAGTGGTATTCGGGCTCAAAGAAGGTATAGAAGTCAAAAGGCTTCCATTGACGCATGTCTGCAGGGAACAAGGCGGCATCATCGTTGTCTTGTTCTGCTTTGACCCTACAGGGGTTATTGGGAAGAAGATCATAATTATTTGCAGCATCATATTCTTCTTTAAAGCCAGCCCAATCATCTCCCAAGGCTGAAGGAACGATGACATTAGGATCGTTTATAGTATATGTAAGGCCTGTCATGCTGTTTTGCAACGAGGAACTGACATTGTGCCAACGGTTGCCCGACTGGATTGCATAGCTGCTGCCGTAGTCGATGAGGGTCTGACCGGTGTAGGCTTCCATAGCGGGTGCATCATCGGATTGAAGCAGACTGACGTTCTCGTCAATGTAGACTACCGTTCCTGCTTCAGAAGAAGTGCCCTTTGTCGTGCTTTCATTGGCAAACAAGTTAATGGCGCCACCCTTGAGAATATCCACTTCAGTGTTTTTGTATCTAGTACCAGTATTCTGGTTGGTATTCACTGTATAATCGTTGTGACGGGTTAGCATCTCATCCAGCGAAGCAGCATAGTCGACACCTATACCACCGTTGTTGCCTGCTAAGCAAGTATAGCCTTCAAAGACTAACACGGGATAGTCGCCGTTGATGTCACCACCGTTGGGTGAATTGGAATAAGAACCCGCCGTTGTACGTTTCCATGAAGAACCAGTACCCTTGCCATTGTTCAATTTGTTGAGCAGAGGCGTTCCTCCATCGATTACCCACAAGCTACCTTGTGATTCTCCCTCAGAATCAACAACTACTTTTTCGTTCCAACTGCCACCAACCATATTATCATTGCTGCGGTCACCACGCATGTGACCAGGGTTACGGGTGTTGGAGTATTTGTTGGCGGAAGCTCCCGATTTGGGAATGGTGGAATTCCAGGCGGTGTAGTCAAGGCGATCCAAGACATGCTCACCATCGTCATCATAATCATCGTCAGAGTATCTAGGAGTATAGCAACTGGGTTCGGTGAAGTCGCCGCTACCTACCACTTGGCCGAAGGTGGCCTTGGTAAGGTTGCTGCTCTGGCGCGAGAAGCGCACATAGCAGTTGCTGATGCTACTGGTGTTGGTGGCTGCGATGCCGCCCACGGGTTTGACGATTTGCACATCATCAATTTTGTTGTCGAGGTAGTTGTACACGCCGTTGGTGAAGCCATTGGTAAACGAGCCCTTGTTCTCGCCAATCATACCACCCATGGTGTAACCCGTGAGGGTAGGCATGGCCATGGAGGAATGAATCGTACCACCGTCGTTGTAGCCCACCAAACCACCCAGGATGATTTGGGAGTCACGCTGAAGTTGTGTCTCTATGACTACATGCGTATCAGGATTCGTGTAAACAGTCTCCGTATCATTGTCGCAGGTAAGGCGGCCAACGGCCTCGCAGTTGAAGATTTGGCCACCAGCCGACAAAGTGTCGGCAATAATACCAAAGTGTTTGAAGGTCTCTTTTTCACCACGGTGATTGCGGGCATGGAAGTCGCTATCGAGGACAACCACGTTCTTGACCGTACCGGTCACATTGGAGAACATGCCAGGGAAGACCACCACACTATAATCATAGCCTTCGACAACCTTATAGAACTTTGATGCATTGTTCTTCAAGCCAGTAATCACATGACCATTGCCGTCGAAAGTACCTTGGTATGACAGATTCACATATTCGTTAGGATTGGTGGTCACATTGCCGTTAGCATCCAAATATTGGTTGTTGCTATTACATACGTAGCCAGCTCCGATGGGCACCCAGTTATGGGCACTCATGTCGATGTCAGCCATAAGGCGAGCGTTGAGTTGGGGATGTGAAGCCACGGTGTTGTTTTCTTGATAATGGACTCGACCGTTCACTTGGCTCACGAACCATGCCAGTTGTTCAGGCGTGAAAATATCGATAGTTTGGGTATCGCTGGTGATGTTGGGGAAACCAGCAGGTTTTTTAATAACTACCTCAGTCCATACAGAACCAATAACGTTGATGACAGGAACCTCGAAGGGATAAATGGTGGTACCGCCGTCCGGAGTGACGTACGACATGGGACCGTTCGTAATGAAGCCGTCGCCCCATGAACCCTCTTTTACTCTAATCGGAATCTTGATGACCAGTTTACGGCCACGAGGCACATCTTCGCCTTCCAAACCGCAATACATGGCTTTGAAATTGAAGCCCGTGATTTGGATTTGCGGGTTGCCATCAACGGTTGTAATTGAGACAACGTCAGAAGATTTCAAGCGATTCTCTTTTCCATTAGCTGTCTGTTCATTCACCGCACCGTTGTCATCATGGCCGGGATTGTCGATCAAGTCAAGATACAGAATCGTGTTTCCATTACGTGAAGTCCTTGTTCCATAGCCATAAGGATCGTAACCTTCCGCTACCGTTCCGTTCTCAAAGGTGCAGGATAACACATCACCGGTTTCTTCATCCACCACGGCACTAACACATTTCACGGCATAGACTTCAATGTCATTGAAATCATATCCTCCACCCTCATGCGGGGGCAAAGTAAAGCTTGATGAAATCACGTCTTGCACAATGGTTTCTTCCGTCATCTCCATGGGAGGCGTTCCTGCTTCGGAAGCGATGGCAGTGAAAATAGCGTTAAGACCATCCTGCCCCGAGGCCTTGAAGAATTTACTGCGAACTGAATCTTGTGTAACAGGGTCGATATAGAAGAAACGATTTGCAACATTTAAATTGCTGGTTGTTTTACTTCTAAAATAACCTGCTGCATTCCAAGCAGGGGCAGTTTCCCAGCCTGTCTCATAGGGATAGTCGCTCGAAATCATGTGCATTAGACCATTGGCAGCAATATCAGCGTTTTCATAATACCCACTATATCTACTATTATAAACATCCGAACTTTGGCCGTTTCCACTATGATAAGTAGTAGC
Source organism: uncultured Bacteroidales bacterium (assembly GCA_900318265.1). Lineage (GTDB taxonomy): Bacteria > Bacteroidota > Bacteroidia > Bacteroidales > F082 > Limimorpha. The sequence continues at coordinate 46,909 of ONKA01000012.1, forward strand.
GTAAGCCGCATGCGGGTCGGCACCAGTGAAAATACCTACAGCGTATATCACAGGGCTTTTTGTGTCATCACCGGCAGTCACTGTGAGTTTTTTAATACGATTGGCCTGATAAGCGGCGGCATCGGCTTCATAAGCCTGGTTTGCATATTGTGAATTAGAACCATTAGCATCAGGATTTTCGCGAGGAATATAGAAATTATTCGGTGTGTTGGCTCCTCCCACATAACCATCAGTAAAAAACACCACTGAGGTTCCACGGGGATGCACCTTGTTTTCATCATCAATGTAGGTTTTCTCTTGTCTTGAATTCAATATGCGCCAAGCCAAATTAAGGCCATATTGGGCATAAGTTCCCTGATGGGTGTTTGTAGTAGTGATTCTATTCACGGCGGTAGTTGCCAAATACGAATTGATCGTTTTATTACCATTAGTAATAGTGGTAATTTCTCTAAGGGATGTTTGGCAATAAGGATCCGTGTTAGATTGGGCATAAGAAGGCAGATTAGTAGTGCCGGTGCCAGATGTGGGATACGAGAACAAAGTGGCGTTCGTTCGGCCAGAAAAAGCCACGATGGAAACCCTATGGCCAATTTTGCCGTTTTGTCCTGCATCTTCAATGTCATTCTCAAAGATGGAATTCAAAAAATTAGCTACTGAAGTTTGCAAAGCTGCAACTTTAGAACTGCCAGTATTACCGAAATTGTCAGTCATTGAAGTAGACATATCGAGCACGAGCACGATGTCGGAGGGCACGGCCACGCTGTGGGTGATGTGCGCACCGGTCACATAGGTTTCCAGCCAAAGCTCACCTTCCGAGTTGTCGTCTTTGGTGGGATGGAACTGCTTCGACATTTGAAGCTTACCGCCCTCATACTCTTGGGCGTATGTTTTCATCCCGCCCAATCCAAGCACGAACCCTATTAATAATAAGGTGCACCCGAGGGCGTGTTTCCATTTGCCTTGGCCAAGTAGGGCCAAGCCTTTGTTTTTCTTGTTGTAATTCTGTCGCATTTACTTCGAAGTTTTTATTGTTTATACTTTAAATCTTTTCTTCTCTTGGATGGCACCTTATATATAAAGGGTTCGCGGCTACGCAAAGACATAGCCCATCGGGGCACTCTCCCATCCAAAAATCCCAATCGCCGCAGGCTTTGCGCCCGAGGCGTGGCAAGGTTCGGTTCGGAAAGTGTCCAGCATGGTTCCTCGTAAGGTGCTGGTTTTAATCATTTTAGGATCCTAATTTCTCTTTTTGTTATTACTATAGTATTATGTAGTCAACGGATTGGGGGTACCTTCCCAATGGGCTCCGTTGAGGCATACGAATTCGGCTGCAAAAATAATAAAATTATCCATACATGACACTAAAAATTAAGATAAAACAAAAAAATAATGTAATATAATTAAAATCAGCAGATTAAGTGAGATTGAAAAATCAATCTTAAGTGAATCTAACATAAATAGTTCGCTCGCGAAGCTCGCGCCGCGCAGCGGGAATCCCTCACCACCATAAACGACTGAGGGCGACCCCAAATGGGTCGCCCTCAGTCATTCTCCATGAAACGTGCTTATTCTTCCTTGCGGCGTTTGCCGACGAGGTAGGCTCCTGCCAAGCCGGCGAGAAGCAGCATGCCTTCGCCCACCGGAGTGTACTGGTCGTAGTCGACGCCCTGCTCGGGAATAAAAGCTCCAGGACCACTTGTCCCAGTCGGTCGATTGGCGTTTGCCGTCCCCTCGTCGAGGAACACCTGGGCCATGGCCGGAACGGCCAGCATCGTGGCGATTGCGATTGTCATTATCAGTTTCTTCATCGTATCTTGTGTTTTATGTTGTTTTCTGATATCATGTTCGTTCTTCGGTTTGATGGACTCTGGCTCCTGGCTCCTGGCTTCTGGCAGTCTCTTGTGTGGGAAGGACTTCCCTTCTGTTGAGGCTGCCAGAGGCCAACAGCCAGTGGCCAGTCGCCACTTTATCTCACCACAATCTTTTGGACCATAGTGTTCGTGCCATCGCTCACGCGCAGCAGGTAAACACCTGCAGCGACGCCGTTCAGGCTCACGCGGTTCTTGTCGTTCACCAGGCGCTCGCTGTAGAGCGTGCGGCCTTGCACGTCGACCACGTCGAGTTGGCCCTTGCCGTTGACCACCCACTCGCTGCCGTCGAAGAAGGCGAACGTGCCGTCACCCTCGTTGTACTCGTCCACACCCGTGACGGTGTAGGTGATGTAGAAGCGCGAGGCGTAGTCGTCGGTCGTGGCGTCGAAGGTGTAGTGGTCGGCGCGCAGCATGTCGGTGATCGTGCCCGTCATGTTGTCGACCAGCAGCAGGCTCGTGAAGTCGCCGTGAAGCGTCTCCCAAGTCAGCGTGAACGTGCCGTTCTCCTCGGTGATGAAGTGCACCGGAACCTTTTCAGTGCCCTCGGGCGTGAAGACCAAGCCGTAGCGATGGCCTTCGAGGCTGGCTGACACCTGGAAGTTGGCGTTGCGCACGCCGTTCACCTTGGTGGCGCCGCCCAGCTCAGGACGGTTGAACTCGATGACGGCCAAGTCGCGGTTGCCCTTGGTGTTCTCGGCGAAGAGGTTCACCAACGGGTAGTTGATTCTACCCTCACCACGATAGTACGGAGCGGTGTAGCCAGTTGCTATCTCGGCCGTAGCCATGTTTGGCATGAAGGTCAGTGTGGCGGTCTGTTCATTTTCATCCGGTTCGGCATGGACGAAGAAGGCCTGATGCTGGTGCAAATAACGTTCAATGATCGTCGGATTCGCAGAAGCACCATTCACGAATGGTGTAAATGCTTTCAAGTCGGCGTCATAAACGTAAGCCTGGCTGGCATTGGGATTGACCTCGGCGTCGAAGAGTGCCATCAAATCGAGGTAGCCTTGGTAGGGGTTACCCACAAGGTTCCAACCTTCATTGTACTCAGTATCCAAATGCTGGCTTTCCTTGTTGGTGAGAGTAACCTCCACACCACCCTTGTTCAGCTTACCCGTGCTGCTCATGTAGCTGTCTTGACTGATGGCCATCATGTAGCCCTTGCCTTTTTCGAAGCTCGTCTCGTTGTCATAATCGAACGACTGTCCATTCTCCTGATAGAAGTGGTCGGTGCGCTTCAGGTTGACCCAGTGGTGGAACTCCTCGGAGTAGGTGTAGAAGTCCCATGTCACTGCGCTCTGGTCGAACAGGCCGTTCGGGAAGTAGCAGTTGGCATCCATGCTTTCAATGTTGGCGGGGTTCATGAATCCAGTTGTGGCACCAAACGTGGCATTGATGGGAGCATTCTGCAACGGAGTCGACATGAAGTGCCAGTCGTAGGTCAACGGAGCGCCCGTGTTGGTGGCCACGCCATCACCACAGGAGTTGTCGAAGGTGACACCCACCGTGGCGGTGATATCTGGCGTATTGCCGTCGGTGGCTTTCTGCAGCAGCACAGCATCCTCGTTGATGAAGAGTGGGTTGCTGCCATTACCCAGTGTCACATCTGTGGCGTTGCCATAGAGGAACATGTTGGCGGTCTTGCCGTTGTAAACCGTAAACAGGTTGTCGAGGCCGTTAGCATTGACATTGGAGCCATAGAACAGGAACTTGCCGTCTTGGGTGGCGAAGCTGTTGTCCTTCGCGAAGCCCAAGATAGGCAGGTCGCCGTTGATGTTGCCCGAAGTGGGACGGAACCAAGGAGCCAAATTGGTGAGGTGCCTCGGATTGGCTTCCACCCATTGGTTCAGCGTGCTGAGCAGGCCAGGCCAAGTGGCAATCTTACCGCCACCATATATAATCTTGCTTCTGATATAGGTGGTGTCAGCAGTCTCGGCAGTCACCTTGTTGTCGTCGTACATGTAGCCGATTTCCTTACGGGCCTTCACAACGGCATAAGTGCCGTGGCCAGAAGGATTGTCGCTATCAGCACCAACAAAAACAGTCGTGCCGTCGGCAGCGTAGCAGTAGTTGATATCACCATCGTTGGTTGCAGCGAAAGCAGGACCAATCGGGTTGATGACGTAGCAGTTCTCCACGGTGCAGTTAGCCTGATTGACAACAACCAAACCACCCAATGTGGTGGCGACGTTGTTCTCGCCCAAAGACACGTTGGCGTAGCTGTTGTAGAGGTTACCGCCGTTGATACCGACAAGGCCACCCACCACCGTCTCAGATTTTTCAGCCGTGATGGTGTTCACTGCAAAGCTGGAATGGATCGTCGGTTTTTGAGGATCGCCATTCGCTACTTCAAGCGCCTGAGCCAAGCCTACCAAACCTCCCATATTCACGGTGTTAGCCTTACCAATCAAATCGCCAGCGGCTTCCACATTGGCCAAGGTACCGCCATTCATCGTGCCGATGAACGTGCCCTTGTTGATGGAGTTGCCGTTAAAGTCAACCACAGCCACCGTATTCTGAATCGTTGCGCCTTCGGTCACACCGAACATGGCAGCGTCATCGTTCACCAAGATGCTATGGATACCGGTGATCACATGGCCATTGCCTTCGAAAGTGCCCTTGAAATGCGTGCCGTTGTTACCAATAGGCACCCAGATACTAGCATCCATGTCGATGTCGGCAGTGATGGTGGCAACCGCGTTGGGGTGAGCCGTTGCACCATTCAAGCCATTAACGTAACTGATGAGCCATGCCAACTCTTCAGGGGTGTCAATGTTGTTAAGATGACCGCTGAAGTTATTGGGATCATAGCCTTCCACTTGATCGCTTTCATACTCAGGATTCCAGTGTTGCACCGTCACCCATGTACCAATCCAGTAGAGGTAGGTGGGATCATTGTACTTCTCCAGTTGATACAAGCCTCCATCACGGAAGATGATGACATTCGGGCGCGCATAAGGATCTGCAAGCCATTCGATTTCATTAGTGGTTTCCACCTTCACCACCTCGGTGTAGCCATCGACATTGCCATACAAGGTCTTGGTGACACCGATTTGGGCAGCAGGTATCATCACAGGATAATCCGTCTTGTCAGTCGTCATTTCTGTTTGGTTCTCATCCGTCCAATAAAGCGGGTGACCATCGGAATCCGTTTGTTGTGTATATGTAAACGGACCAAATTCGTCGCTGGCACTCGAGGTACCGATTTGGATCACATCATCCTCACTCACCAAATAAACGTTGTTAGCCGAAGCTCCCTTGGTGTTGCCAATCAGCTGAACCGCATCAGAAACGATCATCGTACCAGCCATATAGACAGCACCACCCTCTCCATTCGTCACGTTATGAGTGATGGTGGCGTTTTGGTTCATCTTCAACGTGCCTCCATCGGCAACCGAGAGTGCACCTCCGTTGGCCAAGCTGTTGTTCTCCTGCAACGTAGTACCATTGGTCAAGGTGGCCGTACCGCCACTGGCGATGGTAATCATGGGTGAATTGGCTATGACACCAGCATCCTTACCAGTTTCCGTAGGTACTGGGCTGTCATGTTCACTCATGTGACCGTCCAAGGTAATGTCGCGGAGGGTGAAATTACCCTTATTGCCGACAGCAACCAAGGTGCCCGTAAAGGCCTCATTGTCTTCATTGCCAACGATTGGGGGAGTAATCATAACAGGTTCATTGGGAACACCATCCGTCTCTGCTTCAGTTGTTTCTTCACCTGTTTCCGGATCATAATACAAGAAGTCACCATTGGCATTTCTCTTTTGCTTACTCCCCAGCGGATGACCACCAGGATAACGGTAGATGGTCACTCCGTTATAGGCAGAACCAGACCATTCCAGGTTCTTCGTGACATCAACTGTATTAACGATATAGATGATATCGCCAGGCATGTAGCCACAACGGTTAAAGATGTAATTCAATGTAAGAGCAGCGTCATTGGGATAGTTGGCAGTGTTGGCATTGGAACCGTTTTGGCCGTCCAAATAGAACACCTTACCGACGCCACGACGAATCACCTGAACCTTAATGGTTAGGTTTTGCGAATGATCCGTTCCTGTACCATTTTTATAGTTGGTGAACTTAATCGTGAAGGTAAGCACACCCAAAAGGGCTGGATGTTGTTCATCCTCATTAAAAGCAGTTTGATTATTATCACCATTGTAAGTCAAGGTGAAATCGAAGGCAATAGGCGTACGTCCACTCGCGGTTCCTAACAATACATTAGGAGTAAAGTTATGAGAATCGTATGTCCCTGATGCAGTACCGTTCCAACCGTCGGAGTTGTCTTCGTTACGGGCAGCGGCGATCTCCATGGCAAAATGCGTGAAGTCATACGTACTACCCTTGCTTTTCCAACAATCTTGAGTGGTAGCGTCCACATTATTAGGTTCGAAAGTGACACTAGTTAAAGTAAAGTTTGACAAGTCTCCAGAGTAGTCAAAAAGGTCAAATGTAGGTAGAATCACCTTAGCCGTATAATTATCGGCAGGACGATGCAGACCATCCATCATGGCATAGGTCTGAGTGGTGAATGTGTTGTTGATGGTCGTATAGGTATTGATGGTCAAACTGACCTTGACAATATCAGTTATGTTGCCATCCGCATCGCACTGCACCAAAGTTACATACATGGGGTCCCAAGTCATGTTGGTGCTGATCTGGTTGGAATAGGTGAGACGGAAGGTCACTTGAGGTTCAACCGTGTTGTCGGAACAGGTAAACTTGTTGACAGGGACAAGGCTATTATTCACACTCGCCACACTCGCCAAGAATTGGTCTGACTCGGGGCAAACGATGAGACCTCCTTGCTCGACCACCGGAGAGCTCAGAGAGCTCAGTGTCATACCTTCACCCGCCAAGGTAACCAAACCAAAATTGATGTTCGGGTTCTGATTAATCTGTTCTTGAGCAGTTGCATCGGGACCCGTCAATTGCTGATCTCCATTTTCAACGAAATGGATCCAGTTTTGTGTATTATCAGTCATACTTGCAATAGCAGTAGCAAAAGTCATCACGTCTGGGCCGTAATCAACCGTGGTGTTGAGGTTGGCACCCTCGCCTGAGGTTTGGAACTTGTAGTAAGCCGAACTGCTCCTCCATGCCGGCAACTTGATGGTGACATCCACATAGTTGAAGGATTCTGTACCATCGGCGTATGCGTTGATCACGCCTTCACGCTCGCTGTACATGCCGCCGTCACGCCAGATACGGAAGTACTGCTCGCCTGCCTTAGTGGTAGTGGTGTGGTTTTCGTAAGGCATTTGGACACCGTCACTAATCACCTCACCAGGTGCGTCACTGATGGCTGCGAATGCATTGTTTGTCAAAGTGCCGGCAGAGAAGTTGTTCTTGGTGGCATCATAACTCACCCAACCGCCATCCAACGGGTTGTCTAAAGTGGTGTTGATTTGGTTACCCTCGTCTTTGCTTTGCTTCGGGCGAGCGTAGGCGCAGATGTTGTCATCCGCATTGAGACCTGTCATCATGTGGGCAAAACCGTTCAACATACCATAGCCGGCAGCGACTGTGCCGTTCTCATAGGTCATGTGATCGTGATAAATCTCAATGTAGTTACCACCGTTCACACGGATCTTGTTGTCGATGGGGCCGCCCACAGCACCCAAGCCGCCGTAGGCGACAGGTTGATAGACGGCATTGATGCCTTTATACAGGTCATTGACCGTTGCACTCCAGAAGTCGATGATGCGCGTCACGGGTGCATTCAAGAAGATAGAGCTGCCGCTCGTCATACGCACGGTCTTGTCGAACGAATAGATGGCGTATTTCTCTGTGGCGTCAATGGAGTTGACCTTGGACTGGCCCGTGAAGTTGAGGTGGGAATTGTCGATGACCAAAGTATCGGCGCGCTGGATGGAGAAGAGCGTACGAGTGGCATCGCTGAAAGGCTCTGGGAAGTTGTCCTTACTGCCACCGTTGGCGTGACCATAGTTGCGAACATAGATACCACGGCCCTGACTACCGGCATCGCCGGAGGTACCGCAACCCAAGAGACTGCCCTTGATGTTCATGTAGGAAGGTGCGCTTTCGTCGGAAGTCTCGGTGTCGTAGCCTTCGCCATCCACGTAGATGTCAGAATAGCCTGAAATATTGGACGGGCTAAAGGTGCCACCGGCGAAGGTGCCAAAGTCACTACCGGCCCAAACGTTGTAGGCCAAGAGCAGCTTGCCTGTCTTATACATGTTTTCGTTTTCTTCGCCAAAACTCGGGGCGCAGTGCGGCGCATGGAGGATGGCTTCTTTACCGACGAAGACATAAACCGAGCCGAAAGTCTGACCGAAGTAACCAGCGGCATACACCTGTTCGTCGACCTGACCGGCGCTGATGTTGACCACCGAACTCATTGCTTTCTCCGAAGTATTATAGCCCGTGAATGACAAAGCGTCGTTGGCATTACGTGAACCGCCATAGACATTGGTGAAAATGCGGCCGCCCATGATGTTGACGCTGTGCGAACCCGCCACATAGACGCTACCCGAGCTTCCGTAGGCGCCGCCGAACACGTTGCCACGGATGATACCGTCTTTAATATCGACTTCGGTGTTGCCGTTGGTCTTACCCATACGACCGCCACCGAACACATCGCCGACAATGTTGCCGCCGCTAACAGTGACTATTGAGGCCAATTCGCCACTCTTCACCACATCGCCGTTTTCACCACCGCCATAAACGGACTCATTCACCGTGCCACCGCTTACCGTGGCGTTGGTTTGTCCTGTGATTTGAGCAGTGGAACCACCCGCAACGCCTTTACCGGCACCAAACACATTCTGAACCGTGCCGCCGCTGAAGTTGACGTAGGTGTTGCTCGTGACAGTACCTTCCTCACCACCGCCATACACATTATGGGTAATAGCGCCACCGCTAATGTTGACTACGGTGCTATCCATCATGATGGTTCCTGCATAAACAGCAGTTGGGCCTCCCTTGCCACCGCCAAAAACCGAACCACCCACACGGCCACCGGTCATGTTGACAACGGCTTTTCCGTTGGCGGTTCCATTAGTGTTGCTTCCTCCGTAAACGTTGCCTTCAACAACACCATCCTTGATATGGATGAACGCCATCTGCGAATCGGACAAATTGGCTCCTCCATACACATCCTCGTGAATCCTACCACCAAGGATGTAAACATTGGCGGCATGACCCTTGCCTTCGAACACGCGGCCGAGGTTGCCACCACCATAGACACTGTGAAGAATATCACAATGGTCAGCAATTACCACATAGGAGTTTTCCATTGACGAGGGAACGCTTTCTCCTCCATAACTACCACGGCCTGTTCCGAAAACATTGCCACCCACTGTTCCTGGGATATTATTTACATTAGGAATGGTATGGGGGTGTTCTCCACCTATGATGGCATTGCCGCCAACGTAAATATAAGCGTCGCCGATACCTCTACCACCATAATCTTGTTGTTGCGTACCATTGCATCCGCCTGCTACCCATCCTTCGATGAGGCCTCCAGTGATGATGATCTTTCTATGGCCCCAAGCAGCACTTGCAGCGGCACCGCCATAAACACCACCATGGATGATAGCATCTTTCTTGATACGAATGGTGGCCGTAGTGTCGTTTCTATCAACATATTGCGCTGTAGCTGTTGGATAAGTATTATCATCACCGGATGCTTTTGGTCCACGACCGCCAGCAATGCAAGCGAACTCACCACCTTCAACGGTCAAATAACGTTTTCCGCTATAGGAGTTGCTTTCACCCGTAGTGCCAATGTAGAACGATTGCGTATTACTTCCAATCGTATTTTCGAATTGGTCTTCTTGGAATTTTCCGCTTTTTGTAATGCAAGTAAATGTACGCTCTCTTCTATTAACTGAGGCATTAATGCGTCTTTCGCCATTTTCACCAATTAAAGGATATCTGTTTCCAAAAGCAATTTCTCCATTAGATGGAGCGACGGTAAGTTTACCATTGTCTTTATTATTTGCTCGATCATAATCGGTACCAAATGTCAACAAAGTATGGAATCTTCGATCTTGTGCAGTACCATATTGTCCTGCCAAAACCTCAATGTGACCATAATTGCCGCTTTCAAGACGGATTCTCGTGTCACTTCCATCAACATCTCCTCGTATGGCATTAATCTGTGTGGCAATTGTATAGTTGGTAGTCATACCTCTACCAATGCAGAGATAATGTCCGTTGGCATTGATGTAGTACTCACTATTAGCGTAATCATTATTTTGTACGTATTCGAGTTTGAGGTCATAGTTTAAATCAAGATCTCCCCCAAAGTCGATTCCACAACTATTAGAACCTGCCGTTCCATCCGGGTAGTAGGAAGAAATGGTGACAGCCCTATTATTGGGGTTATTCAAAAGGTTGTTATCACCTCCCAAAACAAAATCATTATTGTTACGTGCTAATACCACAAAATTACGTTCAAAACCCACAGCGGTATTTGTGACAGTAACAGCATTATCGCTATCATACGTCGCCACGTATGCCTTGGCCCACAAGGCTTCGAAATCCACCTCATTGCCCTCTTCCTTGGAAGTGACAAACTGGAGGGCTTCCTCTGCATCGACCATATCACCCACGTTCACCGTAGTGCCGTTAGCTCTTTGGATTTCCAAACCACTGCTCACGCGCTTCACGCGCCATGCGTAGAAACCACGGTAGTCGTTAAAAGTAACACTTCCTCCATTGGAACCACCTTCTTGCACCGTGGTCGATCCTGTTACTGGATTGTTTTGGTTATTAGTATTATAATAAGCTATTCCGTTCCAAATTACTTCACCATTTGCATCATCGTATCTTACTTCACAACCAACTGAACCATTAGGAACCCATCCACCATTATAAACGTATAACGAGAAAGAAACTGTTGTTCCTGCTAACACTTGAAGAGTTGCCTCTGGATAAATACTTCCCTGTTGCGAAGTCCAATAAATGTCACCGCTCCATGTACGTTGCGTATTAGTTACATCTGTATAAGTTACATTAATATAACCAAAAGCATTGTCTTGTATAGTGCCTCTAACATAGATGTTTCTCGTTGCTACCACATTTGAATACGTCGGTCTCTTCGAGAACGGGTTGGGAATGGTGGTATAGGAATAATTATTGTCTGTGCCTTCAGGGTCGTCATTTTCAAGTGTCTTCAGATAGACGAATTGGTTGCCTGCTTCATTGGGGCCTACCTGTACGCCTGTGGCATCTGCGGTCCAACTGTTATTGGCGGGAGTCGCTCCATCGGTGGTGCTCACCGTACCCGTGCCATTGCCGAAGTAAGTGATCTTCACATCGGCAGGGTTGAGGCTATGGATGGGCTGGTCGGGGTCGCTGTAGTAGCTCCAGTTATGGTCCTCGCGGTCGTCGAGAACCACTACGCCGCCGCCTATGCCGCTACCGCCTTCGGGGACATAGATATTGGTGGCAACTTCAGAGTTCTCGAAGCCTTCCAACGGGTTACCATCTTCATCCTCCATAACTGCGATAGCTTTCACCGTAGTACCATAGCTCACTGCGAAAGGAGCGGTGTAGGTCGTGCTGCTGGTCGTAGGAGTAGAACCGTCAGTGGTATAATAGATGGTCACACCCGACATCGTGCAAGCGATGGTAGCATTGCCATCGGGGAAAGTGATGGTCGGAGTAGGCACCTTCACATCATCGAAGGAGAGCTCAACCACTTGTGTCGACATCTTATCGCTACAAGTTTCGGCGCGAGTCACAGCCTTGAAAGTCGTATTAGGCGTGTTCCACTCAAAGGGTGCATTATACCGAATACCATTGGTAGCTGAGGGCTCGCTGCCATCAGTGGTGTACCACACGTAGTAGGTCTCGTTGAGGTTGGAGGGTAGTGCAGCCGGAGTCATCGTGATAGTGTTCAGTTCACGCGTGATGGTAGGCAGGCCTGGGGTGGGCGTGACATCAGCGGCTGTGAACTCTTTGGAAGCAACATCACTATTGGTATTATCAAGGCGTGCAATCGCCTTAATGGTAGTGCCAGGATTCACATCGAAAGGACCTTTATAAAGAATGGCTCCAGTCAACGGGTCGGCCACCACGGGATCGTTTCCATCAGTGGTATAATAAATCTCAGCACCTTTGTTGTTGGCATTGATCACGATAGCGTCGGAGCAGGCCTCGAAGCTGATTTGGGGCTTCAGCAGCTCGTAATCATTGACGCATTGCACCGTGGCCTGCCAACCTTCCTCACGATAGCCATAAGAATGGAAATAGAAAGTGATGGGGCCGTTGGCAACAACGCTGAATGCGCCAGTCATGTTGCCTGTGTATCTGGTGATGAGGTTGTCTGGATTTACAGCAGCACCGTCATAGATGTACAGTTCAGCAGTATTCAAACGCAAAGACCAATCACTGCCAATGGAGTGGTTTGTTCCACCATTGTCCGAATAAGCAGTAAAAGTGTTGAAGGTCACCTTTATTATCTTGCCTGTTTCGGCAGGGCTGAAAGTGTAAGTAAACTCTTCGCCACGTTGGAACCAACGTTCCCAGAAGTAGTCAGGGCCGTGGGATTCACCGCCTGAGTCATAGAAATTGATAGTTCCACTCGAGGGAACGCTCATAGAACCAGTGTGCATGTACACATTGGTTTGTGCTGTCGCCGCACCGGCGAAGCACACCATCATCAGCAACAGCAAGCCGGCTTTCAACTTGTTGAGCTTTCTCTTTTTGGGGTAATTCTTTTGCATTTTACTTCGAAGTTTTTTATTTGTTAATTCTTACTTTTTGTCGTTTTCTTACACCTTATATAAAATAGGGGCAGATGCTTGCGTCAAACACGCAGGCACAAGAGCCGATTGTGGGCACTCTACACACTCCTTCCCTATCGCAAAGCGCAGTAAAAAGCCTGCGGCTCGTCAAGGTAGAAATCCGGTAAGTGTCCAGCAAAATCCCTCTTAAGGTGCTGGTTTTGTTCATTTTAGGATCCTAATTTCTATTTTTGTTTTTACTATAGTAATTATGTACGTCAACGAAATGGGGGTACCGTCCCAATGGGCTTCGTTGAAGCGCACGAATTCGGCTGCAAAAATAAGAAAAATTATCCTTACAGGACACTAATAATGAAAATAAAAATAAAAAAATGTAATAAGATTAAAATCAGCGGTTTGAGTAAGGTTTGGAAATAAATCTTACGTGAATCTAACGTAAATAATCGCTCGCGAGGGGGGAACACGGATAGACACGGATGGACACGGATGACAAACTCCATTCCCGCGAAGCGGGAAACGCTTACTATTTGAAATAAACCCTAGTAATTCCAGTGCCACCGGTCTCGAGCGAGGCGTCGCAGAAGCGCTCCACGTCGTGGTTATGGCTGAGCTTCTCGCGGATGAGTTTGCGGAGGATGCCGTTGCCCTTGCCGTGGAGGATGCTCACCTCTTTAATGCTTAAAAGCTTGGCTTCGTCAAGGTATTTGTCGACGATGTCCAAGGCCTCCTCGGCACGATGGCCGCGCACGTCCAAGGTCAACTCGAAGTGCTCGGCTTTCTCACTGAGGTCCTCGGCGATGCCGTTCTGCCAACGACGCTGCGTCTTGCGGGCCTCGGCACGACTCACCTTGCGGAGCTTGTCGGGGCTGGTGCGCAGGCGGATGCTGTCGAAGAGGATGGTGGCATCGGTGTCGCTGATGGCCAGGATCTCGCCCACCACCTGCATCTCCTCGATGCAGACGGTGTCGCCCACCTTGAGCACCACCTCGCCCTCTTCCTTTTTCTTCTGCTCGGCCACTTCCCTAGCCTTCTGCGCAATCTCCTCCTTGGTCTTCTCCAGGTTCTGGCGGATCTCCTTGGTCCTCCCCTTCTCGGCCTGCGCCTCTTTGATTTCGCGGATGGTGCGCTCTATCTGGCTGTTGGCCCTCTGGATGAGTTCCTGCGCCTCGGCAGCGGCATCGCGGAGGTATTGTTTCTTCTTGCCTTCGAGCTCGGCCAGCAGACCCTTGTATTTCTCCACCACCTCGGTGAGCAACTGGTCGGCGATGCGAAGGTCCTGCTCCTTCTTGCGGATGGCTTTCTTGTCGACCTCCAACTGCTGCAACTGCTTCTCGAACTTGAGATGCTGGTCGCCAGTGATGTTGGCAGCATTGTCGAGAATCTGCCTCGGGAAGCCGATCTTCTTCGCTATCTCGAAGGCGAACGACGAGCCAGGCTTGCCCGTCATCATGATGTACATGGGCTGCATGAAGCGTGTGTCGAACAGCATGGCGCCGTTGACGATGCCCTCGTGGTTGTCGGCAAGTAGTTTGAGGTTGGCATAGTGCGTGGTGACCATGCCGAAGGCTTGTTTCTTGTTCAGCTCGAGGAGGATGGCCTCGGCGATGGCACCGCCTAGCTGGGGTTCTGTGCCAGTGCCGAACTCGTCGATGAGGAAGAGGGTCTTGCCGTCAGCCTGCTCCAGCAGGGCCTTCATATTAATAAGGTGTGAGCTGTAAGTCGATAGGTCATCCAAGATGGACTGCTCGTCGCCGATGTCGATGAAGAGGCTCTCGAAGATGCCGCACTGCGAGTCGACGCGCATGGGCGGCATCAGGCCACACTGCAACATGTATTGCAGCAGGCCTGTGGTCTTCAGACAAACCGACTTGCCGCCTGCGTTGGGACCGCTGATGACGAGGATGCGTTCCTTCTCGTTGAGTTGCAAATCGAGGGGAACGACCTGCTTGCCCTGGGCTTTCAGTTTCTGCTCCAACAAAGGATGGCGCGCCTGCTGCCAATTGATATAAGGTGTGTCCAGTAGTTCGGGCTTCACGCCGCCGATTTCGTTGGCCAGCAAAGCCTTGGCGCGGATGAAGTCGAGTTCGCCCAAGAGGTGCCATGCCTTGCGGAGTTCGGAGAGGTAAGGCCTAAGCAGTCGTGTGAAGGCCATGAGGATGCGGTGGATCTCGCGGCGTTCGGCATACTCCAGCTCCTTGATTTCGTTGGAAGTGTCGAAGATCTCGGCGGGTTCGATGTAGACGGTTTGGCCTGTGGCCGACTCGTCGTGGATGAAGCCGCGGATGGCACGTTTGTCGCCCGCCTTCACGGGGATGACCAGGCGGCCGTCGCGCACGGTGAGTTCCGCCTTCGGGTCGACCCAACCCGCCGTCTTGGCATCGCCCATGATCTGGCGGATGCGCTTCTCGATGCCGCCTTGCTTGCGGCGGATGCTCTGGCGGATCTCGAGCAGCTCGGTGGAGGCGTTGTCGGGGATCTCGCCCTTGTCATCAACGAGGCGGTTCACCTCGGTAAAGAGGCTGCGTTCGATGAAAATGTCCTCAATCAGTGCCTTGATCCGTGGCGTGGCGTTGGCACTTTCGGAATGACCATAGCGCAGGACAGCCTCCACCACATTGAGCGAAGGTTTCAGGGCGAAAAGGTCCTCCACGCTGAGGCAGGTGCCGTCGATCTGGATCTGGTGGAAGGCCTCGCGCAAGTCGTGGAAGTCGCGCATGGGGAAAGGCACACCGGTCTGCAGCAGGCCGATGAACTCCTCGGTCTGTTCCAGGCTCTTGACGATGCGGCTTTTGTCGCTGCCGAAAGCCATCTTGTCAACGCGTTCCAGTCCCATCTGGCTGATGCAATTTCTGGAGAGCATCTGCCGGATGCCGGCGAAACCGATCTTTTGTTCGAAGTTGGTTGGGTAGATCACGGATTGAGTGTTTGGGGTTGCAAAAGTACACAAAAAAAGTCCGAATGCATGCATTCGGACTTTTTTTGTTGTAACAGTCTTTACAGGCTCAGCTCATACATGTAGCCGTGGTACTGCAGGGAGCCAGTGATGTCGGGGAAGAAGATGCTGTTGGGGTGTTCCACATTCGACAGGACGAGGTTCTCCATAACGACCGTCTTGGTGCCATCGTCGTTGGTGACTACGTTCATGGTACCGCTCTTGGCGACATAGCCCGTCTGAGGTTGCATGGTCCAAAAATCGGAGTCGAGGGCGACGTGGACGCAAGGCAGGATGGGCAGATAAGGAGTGAAAGCATAACCGAGGTTGTACTCGCCATCGACGAGTTGTCCGTTGCCATAGCTGACGATGAAAGAACGCTTGCGGTCGGATGACAAGAAGAGCATGGATTTCACACCATCACCGAGGATGCCCATCCCACTGATAGTGGTGATGCCAGCCAAACCGATGGGGCTTTCGATGTTCTTGATCTTGAACTTGTTCTCCACATCGAACTGATAAGGCGGCAGCGTACCGCTGAAGTTCAAAGCCAACTGGATGGTTTGACCGTTTTCGTTGGCGCCCATGCTTTGTGCCAGAATGACAGTGTAGGTGCCGTTTTCTTCGGTGACGGAGAGCACACCGTTCATCCAATAGTAGGTGTCGCCGTAGAACAAGGTGTCGGCGCCCATGATGAAGGGCAGCTCACCGAGGTTGAACTCGTGGAAGCCGACCACAGTGGGAACGGGATCCTTCGAGTTGTCGCCCATCGTATAGGTACCAGGAACAATGTCGCCGTTAAAGATAATGGCGATGCCTTCGTTTTTGGCAGCGGTCATCTCCTTGGAGGCAAGGACGATAGCGTTCTTTTGTCCATACTTGACGGCCTTGGCGGTAACGATGTTATCGGTGTTGTTGCCAACCGTCATGGCACCAGCTTGAACTTCGGGTGTCACATTGCTGTTGTTGTTCTTGTTGCAACTGGTGCTGATCAGGGCCAAGCCACAGAAGAGCATCAAACTTAAAAACACTTTCTTCATGATAAAATGATTTTTGGGTTGTTGTCTTTATTACATAACGTATATTTACCACAAAAATTGTGCCTAATGATGTAGGGGTGTTCAGATATTCAACCGCAGTTGGATTTCCTCCACCTGTTTTTTCAGTTCCTGCACAGTTCGCATCAGCTCTTCCTCGCGGAAGTGGTTCTCGCGCTGTTGTGGCATTTCCGCACTGATGTAATGCACAAATTTCCACACCTCCTTGATGTCGGCGGCAGGCAGGTCGTAGGGATGGTAAAGCGGGTTGAGCGAGCTGAGTGTCAGCTTGCCTTCGTGCTCAATCTTGTTGTCCACGATCTTGAAGACGATGCCGTCATCTTGGGTGAGCACGATGTATGGCTGGCCGCTGCGGATGTAGGTCCAGTCGATGACATACTCGCCGGTGACGTAGGAACCGTCGGGGATGGGCAGCATCGAGTCGCCACTGATCTGGAAGGTGCGGTATTTACGGTCGTGCGAGAGGAAGGGCATGGTGAAGGTCGGCAGCACCTTGATGTATTCGGGGTCGGCGAAGCCCGTGGCGTAGCCTGCCTTGGCCTTCTCGGCGACGAGTTCGATGTTCTCGTCGTTGTCGTTGTTGACGGTGGTGGCCAGCACGCGCAGGTTGCTGCCTTTCAGGTGCACGTCGTAACCACGCTCCAGCTGCGAGAGCTGGCTCGGGCTGATGCTGCTCAAGTCGACTTTCACCAAAGTGTCGATGGCGATGCCGAAATACTTGGAGAAGGCGACCAAGGCCTCGAGGTTGGGCTCGGAGACGCCGTTTTCATAACCACTCAGCGTGGAGCGCTTCATTTGCAGGGCAAAGGCAATGTCATCCTGAGTACGACCGCGATGTTTGCGTAAGAATTTGATATTGGTGTTGAAGTACATGGATTTAGGTTTTTATTTAACTACAGATTGTACAGATTTAACGGATTATTGTCCGAACGAAATTTTAAGGACGCAAGTGTCAAATGAGTACAGATTCCTACTGGCAAAAGCCCATCTGTATCAATAGGATGCTTGCATCCCTTTAATTTTCAGAATCCAATCTGTGTTATCTGTCAAATCTATAGTTTCTATATGTTTATTATTCATGCTTTTAAGTTGAATTGAAAAATATTTCTATTGTCTTTGGTCTTATTTCAAATATTATGATTAGTTTTATGGCGAAATATTTGATTAAAAACTCGTCAAAAGTACAACTTTTTTGGAATATGCAAGTGTTTTAGGCAAAAAAAGGAGAAAAAAACGATGGAAAGGACGATTTTGCACTTGGATTTGGACACCTTCTTCGTGTCGGTGGAGCGGCTGGTGAATCCGTCGCTTGACGGCAAACCCGTCATCGTGGGCGGCATGTCGGACCGCGGCGTGGTGTCGACGTGCAGCTATGAGGCAAGAAAGTTCGGCGTGCATTCGGCCATGCCGATGCGAATGGCGCGACAGCTGTGTTCGCAGGCAGTCTTCATCCGTGGCGACATGGAACTTTATAGCCGTTATTCGCGCCTGGTGACTGACATCATCGCCGACAGCGCGCCGGTCTACGAGAAGATGTCAATCGACGAGCATTACCTCGACCTGACGGGCATGGACCGCTTCCACAACTGCCAGCTGTGGTCGCACGAACTGCGGCAACGCATCATCAAGGAGACAGGGCTACCGATTTCGTTCGGCTTGTCGGAGAACAAGACCGTGTCGAAGATCGCCACGGGGCAGGCCAAGCCCAACGGAGAGCTGCAGGTGCCCACACCTTATATTAATAGCTTCCTCGACCCGCTGTCGGTGCAAAAAATCCCGATGGTGGGCGAAAAGACCTATACCCTACTCCGCTCGATGGGCGTGGAGAAAATCGGTACCTTGCGCCGTCTGCCGCCCATAGCCATGGAACGCGCCATGGGCAAGCACGGCCTCGACATCTGGAAGAAGGCCAACGGGCAGGACAACACGCCTGTGTGTCCCTACCAGGAACGGAAGTCCATCAGCAAGGAACGCACCTTTGAGCAAGACACCATCGACGTGATGACCATCAAGCAATGTCTGGCGCGTATGGTGGAGAGCCTCGGCTTCGACCTGCGCTCGCAAGGCAAACTGACAGGTTGCGTGACGGTGAAGGTCCGCTATTCCAACTTCGACACACACGACATGCAGCAGCGCATCCCTTACACCGCCTTCGACCATGTGCTGCGCGAGACGGTGAACGGCATCTTCGACAAGCTGTACAACCGCCGTATGATGATCCGCCTGGTGGGCGTGCGTTTCAGCGAGCTGGTCAGCGGAGCGCCACAATTGGCTTTGTTTGACGACAACATGGAACTGACGAACCTGTATGCCGCAATGGACAAAATCAAAATGCGGTTTGGGGAACAAATCATTCATCGCGCGGCGGGATAAAACGAGATAAATAAAATGCGGCTGCCACGCTGTGACAGCCCTACAGACCGGGGCTGTAGGGCTGTCGTATTACGGTAGCCGCCAATGGTGGATGATCAAAATCATGAGATTCCATACATATTTCGCTAAAAAAATTATGAGATTTCATACATATTTCGTCGAAAAAATTATGAGATTTCGACAAATGTAGTATTTTTGCGCTTGAAAAAAGACAATAATTTTGAGGAAAATGGAGCCGAATTATAGGGTTTTTAAACGCAAGATTTACGATGAAATGCTCGAATGGAAGCAAAGTCGGGATGGTGCCACGGCATTGCTCATCAAAGGGGCACGGCGTATTGGAAAGTCCACCATTGCTGAGGAATTTGCCCGCAATGAGTACGAAAGCTACATCGTAATTGACTTCGCCGATGCGCCACAAGCCGTTTGGGAAGCCGTGAAAAATATCTCCGACCGCGATAACTTCTTCATGCAACTCCAGTTCATTTATGGCGTGATCTTGCATGAACGGCGTTCCGTCATCATTTTCGACGAGATCCAGAAATGCCCCGCAGCGCGGCAAGCCATCAAGTATTTGGTAAAAGACCATCGCTATGATTTCATTGAAACGGGATCGTTGCTTTCCATCAAGAAGAACACGAAAGACATCGTGATTCCGAGTGAAGAGACGCGACTGACTATGTATCCGATGGACTACGAGGAATTCCGTTGGGCATTGGGCGACACATCGACCATGCCTTTGCTGCAAACCGCTTTCAACGACAAGCGATCTCTCGGAGATGCCTTGACCAGGAAACTCATGCGCGACTTAAGGCTATACATGCTTGTGGGCGGTATGCCACAGGCTGTGGAAACCTACCTGAACACCACCAATTTGGCGGCCGTCGATGCAAAAAAACGCGAAATCATTGAACTCTACAACGACGATTTCCTGAAAATCGACCCTTCGGGAAAAGTCGAAAGGCTTTTCAGCGCTATACCGTCACAGCTCTCGAAAAACGCCTCGCGATATCAAGTGACAAGCGTTTTGGGACGCAGCGAGGAAAAAGACGCGATGGACGAGATGTTGAAAGAGTTGGAGGACAGCCTGACCGTCAATTTCGCACATCACGCTGACGACCCCAACATTGGGATGCCCATGCACGCCAACTACAACCAATACAAAATGTATGTTGGCGACACGGGCCTATTCATCACTTTAGCCTTTTGGGATAAAGCGGTGACCGAAAATGTCATATACCAGAAATTGCTGACCGACAAGTTGTCCGCAGACCTTGGCTATGTCTATGAAAACCTTATGGCCCAAATGCTTACCGCAGCTGGCAACCGCTTGTTTTATCACACATGGCCGACAGAAAGCGGTAAACACAATTACGAGATTGACTTCATCCTGTCGCGAGGAAACAAAATTTGCCCTGTCGAAGTAAAATCATCAGGATACAAAACCCACGCCTCGCTTGATGCCTTCAAGGCCAAATTCTCTTCCCGAATCGGCCAGAACTTTCTGGTTTACTCAAAAGACCTTCGAAAAGACAGCGACATTGTTTTGGTGCCGGCTTTTATGGGGATGTTCTTGTGATTTGGGTTATGCCGCTAGTTTCGGTATGAAGCAAAAGTTTTGCCTTCATATTAACTCGCATCCCAAATATTTTGATTAAATTTACGGCGAGATTTTTGATTAAAAACTAATCAAAACCGCCTGGATGATCGCCGTCCATTCATATAATAGCCTGTGCTACGGCACGATGCCGATTGCGGACCTGGTCGGAAAGGCCGCCGCGATGGGCTATGCCGTCTTGCCTTTAACCGACATCAACACGACCATGGGCGCCGCCGACTTCGTGTTCGAATGTCAAAAGAAAGGCATCCGGCCCGTCGTGGGCGTGGAGGTACGTAACGGCAACGAACTGCTCTATGTGGCCTTGGCCAAAAACAACAAGGGCTTCGCCGAGCTGAACCGTTTCCTGACCCAGCATAACCTTACCAAACAGCCCTATCCCGAGGTGGCGCCCGAATGGAATGATGTCTTCGTCATCTACCCCTTCGGAAAACGGAAACCTGCACAGCTGAAAGCGAATGAATTCCTCGGCGTGCGTTTCTCCCAGCTGACCAAGATGTTCGCCTGCGAGTCGTTCGAGAAGTTAGTGGCCATGCAACCCATCACCTTTGCGGAAGAGGCCGACTTCGAACTGCACCAGTGTATGCGCGCCATCGACGAAAACGTGTTGATCTCGCGCCTGGAACCCAAGACCTGTGCCGCTCCCGACGAAATCCTGCTGCCAATCGAAAGACTGAAGACCACCTACGCGCTCTATCCACAACTTCTTGAAAATGCAGAGCGTATCCTTGAAGAATGTGAAATCAGCATCGACGCGAGCGTGAAAAGCAAACGCTGCTTTACGGACAACATTTACGACGACCGCGAGCTGCTGCGCAAACTGGCTTTCGACGGCATGGCTTACCGCTACGGCACGGCCAACAAGACTGCCTACCGCCGTATCGAGAAGGAGCTCGACATCATCGAGCGGATGGGCTTCTGCGCCTATTTCCTCATCGCATGGGAGATTGTGCAGTTTGCCATGAAACAAGGCTTCTACCATGTGGGGCGTGGCAGCGGCGCCAACAGCGTGGTGGCCTACTGCCTGAAGATCACTGATGTCGACCCCATTGAGCTGGACTTGTACTTTGAGCGTTTCCTCAACCCCATGCGGACCAGCCCGCCTGACTTCGACCTCGATTTCTCGTGGAAGGATAGGGACACGATCATCAAGCACATTTTCGATAAATATGGCCAAGACCATGTGGCCTTGTTGGGCGCAACGGTCACCTTCCAAAGCAACTCACTTTGCCGTGAGCTGGGCAAGGTGTTCGGTCTGCCCAAAGGCGAAATCGACCAAATGGAACGCAACCCCGAGGCTTTTGCCCGACAGAGCGAGTTGGGACGCCACATCCTTGCCCTTGCCGAGCGCCTCCGCGACTTCCCACGCCAACGTTCCATCCATGCCGGCGGCGTGTTGATTACGGAAGAACCCATCACCAACTTTGCCGCCCTCGACCTGCCGCCCAAAGGCTTCCCGACGACGCAATACGACATGTATTCGGCAGAGAAACTCGGTCTGGACAAGATGGACATCCTCAGCCAGCGCGGCATTGCCCATATCCGCGACGCAGTGGAGATGGTGGAACATAACCGCGGCATCCACATCGACATCCACCAGATCAACGCACTGAAGCAGGACGAGCTGATTCGCCGCCAACTGATCAAGGCCGAGACCTGCGGCTGTTTCTACATTGAAAGTCCAGCCATGCGTGGCTTGTTGCGCAAGTTGCGTTGTTCTGACTATAAGACCTTGGTGGCGGCCAGTTCCATCATCCGACCAGGTGTGGCCAAGTCGGGCATGATGCGCGAATACATCTATCGTTTCCATCATCCCGAGACGGTGGACTACAAGCATCCGTTACTGAAAGAACTGCTAGCCGAGACCTACGGTGTGATGATTTATCAAGAGGATGTGCTCAAGGTGGGACATTACTTTGCGGGCTTGGACTTGGCTGAGGCCGATGTGTTGCGCCGCATGATGGGGCATAAGATGCGCGACAAGTCGGAATTTGAGGAGGTCACCCAACGCTTCTTTGACAACTGCAAAGCCAAAGGCTATCCCGACGACTTGGTGCACGAGCTATGGCGACAAATCGAGTCGTTTTCGGGCTATTCCTTCTCCAAGGCGCACTCGGCCTCGTATGCCGTGGAGAGCTATCAGAGCCTCTATCTGAAGAGCCATTATCCACTGGAGTTTCAGGTGGCGGTCATCAACAACTTTGGTGGTTTTTACCAGACTTGGTTTTATTTCAATGAGGCGCGGCGGATGGGTGCCAAGGTACACCTGCCCTGCGTCAACCGAAGCAGTTACCTCACTACCTTAAGCGGCAGGACCATCTTCATGGGCTTCGTACATCTGCAAGGCTTGGAACAACATTTCGTGGAGCATTTTCTTGCGGAGCGCGAGGCACGTGGACCTTTTGCCAGCCTGGACGATTTCATGGCACGGGTGCCGTTCACCTTGGAGCAACTCGTTCTGCTCATTCGTGGCGGCGCCTTCAGCTTCACAAAGAAAACCAAGGCTGAATTATTGTGGCAGGCACATCTCAACAAGAGCGAAGGCAAAAAGGAACAGCCCGAGACGCTTTTCCAAATCGAGAACCAGCATTTCGAGTTTCCTGACTTCAACACCAATGCCTTGCAGAACGCCTACGACGAGATTGAACTCTATGGCTTCCCTGTTTCCATGACCTGGTTCGACCTGTTGAAGACCCGCTTCCGTGGCGAGTTGATGGCCTCACAGATGCTGCATTTCGTGGGCAAAAGCTATCGGATGTTGGGCAAGCTGGTCACGGTGAAATATGTGCGCACCTGTAAGGGCGACACGATGGCGCTGGGCACTTTTGTCGATGTCACCGGCGAGGCTTTCGACACGGTGCATTTTCCGCAGGTGCTGAAGGCATGGCCATTCCAAGGCGACGGGGTGTATCTGCTCTTGGGCAAGGTGACGGAAGAGTTCGGGCAACCGTCGCTGGAGGTAGAAAAGATGGGAAGGTTGGGATATAAAGAATTGGGGTAAGGTAAGCCTATTTCAGTATGGCCAAAACCGTTTCCTTACCCGTCGTCTTGTCGCCGATTTTCACCTTGACTTCGGCATCCAAGGGAAGGAAGACATCCACGCGCGAGCCGAAACGAATCATGCCCAGCTCCTCACCTACCACGGCTTCGTCGCCAGGCTGCAATTCGCAGACGATGCGGCGCGCCACAAAACCGGCAATCTGTCGCACCAATATCTCACGGCCTTTGGTGTCCTTCAAGATAATCGTGTTATGCTCGTTATCCGTCGACGACTTGGGGTTGAACGCCAACAGGAACTTGCCAGGATGGTATTTGTAATAGGTCACCGTGCCATCGAACGGGAAGAAATTGATATGGACATCATAAATCGACATAAAGATGGATATCTGGCGGCGCTTTTCATGGAAGTACTCGTCCTCGAGCACCTCCTCGTTGGCAGCCACAACACCATCGGCGGGCGACAGCACGGCATCGTCCTCAACAGTCGTTTTCCTCCATATCGGGACGCGGAAAAAACGTACGGTCAAAACCAAAACCACAAGTTCAAATGCATACATAAGGTAATGCCATACCGTTTGCGAAGGCCAAAACCAATTGACCAGGAAAACCGTCACCGCAATGACGGCAAGGGTGATGAGAATGGCAACCGTTCCTTCTTCGTGTAACCTTTTATGGATCTTCATAGCAGCAGCAAATAAACGAAAATAAACGGTACGCTGAACATGATGGAGTCGAAACGGTCCAAAATCCCGCCATGGCCTGGTATCAGTTTACCCGAATCCTTCACACCCGCCTGACGTTTGAGCATCGACTCACACAAGTCGCCCAAAGTGCCGAAAACGACAGCGACAGTGGCCAAGCCTATGGCATGCGTGACGGGAAACCATTGGGAATAATGACAGAAGACGATAAACGAAGCCATGGTGAACACCAATCCTCCGATGCTGCCTTCGATAGTCTTCCCAGGAGAAATGCGGGGGAATAACTTATGCTTACCTAAGAGTTTGCCAGTCAAATAAGCAAAGATGTCATTGACCCAAAGGAGACAGAACACCAGGATGATGAGCCTTGGTCCGGCCAAAGCGCCAAAGAGTTCCTCCCGATACATAAAAAGCATCAAGGCTGAAGGCAAGCTCAGGAAAGTAAGCGAAGCAAAAAGATAGGTAAATATCGGTTTGGCGTCATGCTTTACGGAGAACAGGGCATACAGGAAAGGAATCATCGCGATAAGCATTTCCAGAAGGAGCCAGCGTGGTTCGATGACATGGAGTGCCACCAAGGCGGGTAATGCAAAGAAGCAGATGGAAAGCGCCTCGCCAATGACAATGCCTGTAATGGAATTCATTTGAAGGAGTCGTGACATCTCGAAGGTGCCGACAGCGATGATAAACAGAAGCAAGGCAGCCCACGACCAAGGTGAGACAAACACACAGGCGAGGAGCACGACGCCCATCAGCAAGCCAGAGACCGAACGGATCAACAACTCTTTCATGACATTCGAAATGGAATGCAAAGATAGGAAAAAGAGTGATAGGCAAACAAAGCGAAAGCATAAAAGTGTGGCAGCGCCCCGTGTCGAAGACACGGCATTCTATTTACCCCACACGGCTCCGTGTGGGGCTCGTAAACAGTAAAGCCCGCCAGCATTCGCTGACGGGCTTTCCGTTTAGGGTGGGCGGCGAACTACTTTCCCACGCTTTCGCGCAGTAT
>ONKA01000017.1 GCA_900318265.1 uncultured Bacteroidales bacterium
TGCCTTCTTCGTACAAACATCCATATTTGCAAGCGGTTTCATAATCGCCGAGTTCTTCGGCATAATCGGACAAGACACCGTAATAGAACCAAGTATCCGCGTTAGGCTCTGTTTGGGACACAAGTTCCTCCAAACGGCTGTAATAATAATCAGCAGAATCCAAGTTGCCGGACTCATAAAAGATGTTCCCCATGTCATGATAATAATACATCAGCAAGTTGTCGTCGGCATCTGCAATCGAAGCTTTCCAAAACTGGCTCAGGTAGTTGGCCGACTTTTCGTAATCTCCCGCATTGAAATACATGACATGAAAGGCCGACAAGCAGTCGCGCTTTGCTTCCAATGACCCGCTTTGCTCGGCATACGCTAGGGCCTGATCCAAATAATATGCTGAGCTATCAAATTGTCCATGGTACTGATAGAAATCGCCCAACTCTCTCAATGCCTCGGCTCGGTCAGCATAGTCTTCGCCAAAGCCCTTGGCAGCAGCCTTCAGCAATGATACAACCTCTTCTTTGTCGGCATAATAGCCCAAACACCTGGCAATATGATACT
This sequence comes from uncultured Bacteroidales bacterium, assembly GCA_900318265.1. Lineage (GTDB taxonomy): Bacteria > Bacteroidota > Bacteroidia > Bacteroidales > F082 > Limimorpha. The sequence goes on from ONKA01000017.1 coordinate 556, forward strand.
TCGCGTGAGCCACAGTCAGTGTATCATGCGCTAATAGGCCATAATGTTCCGCATCCTTGAACAGTTGCAAAGCCACTGCCTTGTTGCCCGAATCCAGCTGGATGCTAGCGTTTTCCAAGGCATCGCGCGCAGCTAGCCGCACATCTCGGGATGTAGGATGGCAAGCAGCCAACATGGCGACAAGGAAAGACAAAACCAGATGATGCAGTTTCATGGTGACAAAAATAAACAAGATCTTGTTTCAGCATCACAAAACTAACACTTTCGACAAGTGGTTGATAGGGCAGTCCAAACTTTTTCAAAGTTTTTGAACTGTAATAATTTGTGAATGAATTAGTTGAAAGTTTATTCGTTCCAAACTTTTTTCGGGGAAGTCCAAGTATTTAGGAGGTTTTTGACCTTAATTCCTCCAAAAACTCCGCGAAAGCAGCGTGATGAGCGAGAAAAGCTCGACCCTGCCGAGGATCATCAGAAGCATAAGGATCCACTTCGCGCCCAAAGGGAAGGCGACATAGGAACCACCTGGTCCTACAAGTCCAACTCCTGTGCCTACATTGCTCAAGGTGGCTACTGAAGCACCAATGGCAGTGCTGAAGTCGGTACCTGTGAAGAGCAAGACGATGGCTCCGGCAAGGAAGACGAGGAAATAGATGAAGATGAACGAGACATTTTTGTAGACGCCACTGGTCGAAATGGACTTCCCGTTGACTTTCACGGGCAACACGGCGTTGGGATGGATGATGCGCTTCAACTCAAGCACCGAGTTTTTCACGAAAATGAGATGGCGGAAGATCTTCACACCGCCTGAAGTGGATCCCGAGCAACCTCCGATGAACATCAGCAGGAAGAGGACAATCCACAGGAATGAAGGCCAAACCGTATAGTTGCCGACAAAGAAGCCCGTGGTGGTCAGCGAGGAGATGACGCTGAAGAACGATTGACGGAAGGCGTTGCCGAAGCTCATCTGACAAACGAACATCAGCACCAATCCAATGCCAATGCTGATGATTAGGATGTAGAGCAAAAAGTTCCTGAATTCCTGATTCTTGAAGAGGGCAAACGACTTCCAACTTAAGGAGAGCAACAACAGTGAGAAGTTACAACCCGACAGCACCATGAAGACGCTCACCACGACTTGTGAGTAGTTGGAGAAAGCCCCAATGCTCTCCGTTCTAGTGGAGAAACCGCCCGAGCTAATGGTGCTCATCGAATGGCAGATGGCGTCGTAGAAGTCCATGTCGCCAAAATAGAGCAAAAGCGTCTCCAACAGGGTGAAAAACAGGTACAAGCCCCAAATGCGCCTGACGGTGTGCATGATGCGAGGGTGCAGTTTGTCGTAGTTGATGCCATTGATCTCAGCCACAAAGAGTTGCATGCCACTCATGCCGAGATAGGGTAGGATGGCAACGGTAAACACGATGATGGCCAAGCCACCCAGCCATTGGGTCATGCTTCGCCATAGGAGGATGTCCTTGGGAAGGCTTTCAATCTGGGTCATGATGGTGGCGCCAGTGGTGGTGAAGCCTGACAAAGCCTCAAAGAACCCGTCAGTGAAGTTGGGCACGCTCTTGCTGAGCAGATAAGGCATGGCGCCAAACAGCGAGAGCACAAGCCATGAGATACAGACAACGTAGACGCCATCGCGCGAGGTGGTCTTTTCGTCTTTGTGGTTGCGCGTGGCGATGAGGAGGATGAAACCGGTCAGCAGGGTGATGAGGGCCGAGAAGGGCATGCTGAAGGCATACAGCCCGCGGTGAAGGTAGGTCACGGGGAGCACCGTCAGCATGAAAAGGCCTTCAATGAGCAAGAGCTGGCCTTCGATGCGGAGGACTAAAGGATGGTTTATTTTAGTTTTCCACTTCATGGGTTGTTTTTTGTCACAAAACCTACAAAACCAGCAAAACTTTCTTTCCTAATTGTATAGAAACAGGCAATGTCACCCAACTGGGATGCCATTGCCAACGCGCCTTGCGGCGCATAAAAAACTCGCAAAGGCTTTCGGGCATCCTTTAGGATGCGTTGGAAAGGAGCCGGTTGGCAACTTTCTTTGTCCAACAAACGGTTTTGAAAGTTTTGTCTGTTTTGTGATACCATAGCATTAATGGAATAAGCGTTCGACAGCGGGGATACCGGCAGGTAGTGCCAACACCACCACCTGGTCGTCGGCTTCGATTTGGAAGTCGTCGTTGGCAATGAAGCTCTCGCCATCGCGGGTGATGCCGCAGATGACGGCGTCGAGGGGCATGGCCAGCTGCCCGATGGTCTTACGCGTGACCGCTGAGCCCGCTCTTACCTGAAACTCCACGATGTCGGCATCGATGCCACTGAGGCTCTTCAGCGTGGAGACCTTGGCGCCAAGGGTGTATTTCACCATGTAGCTTGCCGCGATGAGTTTCTTGTTGATGATAGAGTCGATGCCGATGTTTTGCGAGATGTCGATGTAGTCGATGTTCTCGACGAGGGCGATGGTCTTCTTCACGCCGAACGACTTGGCCTGGAGGCAAGTCAGGATGTTGGTCTCGGTGTTGTCGGTGACGGCGATGAAGGCGTCCATATCCTTGATGCCTTCGTCCTCAAGCAGGTCGAGGTTACGGGCATCGGCATTGACGACCAAGGCCTCCGAGAGGTAATTGGTCAGGTCCATGCAACGCTCCTTGTCGATTTCCAAGATCTTGATGTTCAGGTCGTGTTCGAGACGCTTGGCGGTGATGCGACCCACACGGCCGCCGCCTACGATCATCACGTTGTGGACGTTGATTTGTTTCTTGCCGCTCAACTTGATGATGTCCTTGATGGCATGCGGCTTGGTGACCACATACACCATGTCGGCCACATGGAAGACCTCGTCGCCTTGGGGAACAAAGGTGCTTTGACGGCGGTGGATGGCCGCGATGCGGAACTCGATGTGTTCGTATTGGTCGATGACCTCGTCGACGGTCTTGCCAAGGATTTCGGCCTCGGGTTCCAGCTTCACCATGAAGAGTTGCAGGTTGCCGCCTGCAAAGTCGTAGGTCTCCGACGAGGCGTTTTTCTTCAGCAGCGAGATGATCTCTTGTGCGGCAATGTCTTCAGGCGACAAAAGACCATCGATGCCGAGGTCTTGGTACATGCGCCACACCTCGGGGCTGAGGTTCTCCATCGTGTTGACGCGGGCGATGACTTTCTTTGCTCCCAGTTTCTTGGCGATGATGCCCGTCAGCAGGTTGATGTGCTCGTCGTGAAGCACGGCAATCATGAGGTCGGCCTTTTTCACGTTGGCACGTTGCAGCACGGCGGTCGAGGTGGAGTCGCCCGTGATGGTCATCAGGTCACTGTGCGATTCCATCATCTTCAACAACTCCTCGTGCGGGTCCACGATGGTGATATTATGGTTGCTGCGCACCAAGGCCTCCGCCAAGTGCATGCCTACTTCTCCGTCTCCAGCAATTACGATGTTCATGGTTTACAATATTTCAAAACTGCAAATGTATAGTTTTTTTCGTAATCCCTACCAAATATCCGACCAAGTCAACGAAATCACGTGGTTGGTGGATTTAGCGCCTTCCTTGAAGACATTGGCCATGCCGAAGGTGTAGCGCACTTCGATGAACCAATAACTCAACGCCGCCGTGAGGCCATAGTCGATGCGGTTGAAACTGCCTGGCTCCCATGGAGTGATGAACTGCTGTTTCTTTTTGCCTTTCACTTCTATGACGTCGTTGCCGCCTACGCAAAATCCGATTTGCGGTCCGATGCGCAGCCGTGGTATCATGGATTCATCTTCGTCGTCCTCTTTCCATTTGCGGAGGTAGATGTTGAGTAGCAGCGGCACGTTGATGTAGTGCGACTTCTCCATGAAGCGGATGGTATTGTTGCCGTCATCCAGGCCTTTCTTGGTGCTCATGCCTTGTCGCGAATACATCACATCGATTTCGGCACCAATGATGGAACGCTCAGGAATGAGGGCGATGCGCACGCCGCCTGTGAAGTCGGGGCGGAAGCGTGTGCTGTCGTTGCCGCTGATGTTCATGGTGCTGAAAGCCGGTCCGAGCATCAAGCCGCCACCGAGACGTTGGGCAAAGAGGGAAGGCAACGTCACCAACGATAGCAAAAACAAAAATATTAGTCGTTTATAAGTCATTCAAAAACTGGTTTACACTGCAAAAGTAAAAGATTTGGTTGGATTTGTTCATTTTTTTCGATGTTTTGTGTTTTTGTATTCAAATTAATCATATTTTTGCAGCAAAATATGAAAAATTATACTAATCACAAAAATCAATCATTATGGAAGCAGAAAACGGGAAATACATCTTCGGTGTAGTGAAAGTGGGTGACCGCGGACAAATCGTCATCCCCAAGGAAGCCCGCGAGGTTTATGGAATCAAGGCTGGCGACAGCCTTCTGGTGCTTGGCGACACGAAAGGCATGGCCGTCATCAAGACCGAGATTTTTCAGGACAAAATCGATGAAGTTTTAGGGGAGGGCAAGTGATGGAACGCAAGCATTGGATCGACAATCTCCGTTGGGTGACGGTGCTTTTGGTGCTGTTTTACCACGTCTTTTATTTCTACAACAACAAGGGTGTCTTCGGTGGCATCGGCGGCTTTGGCGAATACCCAGAATGTAAGCAGTATCAGGATGTCGTCATGTATATCCTCTATCCTTGGTTCATGCCTTTGCTGTTCCTGTTGGCAGGCATCAGTGCGCGCTATGCATTGCTAAAACAGTCGGCCAAGAAATGGTTTGGTTCTCGTACCCGCAAGCTGTTGGTACCTGGCACTATCGGTTTGTTCGTGTTCCATTGGATGGTGGGCTATTTCAATACCGTTGTGGCTGAAAGGCATGGCGTGTTTGACGGTGTGCCTGCCATAGCGAAGTATTTCATCATGGCTTTTAGTGGCACTGGTCCGCTGTGGTTCATCCAGGTGCTGTGGCTGCTGTGCTTGGTGCTGCTTTTGGTGCGGGTGATCGACAGAAAAGACAAAATCTGGAATTGGTGCGGAAAGGCCAATCTCGTTGTCATCATCCTGCTGGGCGTGCTGTTTTGGGCTGGTGAACAGACCCTCATCAAGAATCCCCGACCAGCGACTTTGGACGGCCTCTTGAACTTATACAAACCGCTCTTCTATCTGGTTCCCTTCCTGCTGGGTTATTTCGTTTTCTCGCACGACGAGGTGCAAGAGAAGCTGAAGAAAGCATGGATTCCGTTGTTGGCCTGTGCGGTTGTTGCTGGCACGGTGCTGGTTGTCACCACCTTCGGTCAGGACAACACTTCACCGAAGTATCTCGGTAGCCCGTTGAATTGCCTCTACGGCTGGCTGATGTGCCTGGCGATGATGGCCTGGTTCAAGGCGCGCTTCGACCGCACGGGTGCCTTCGCAGGTTATATGACGCGCTCTAGTTATGGTATCTATATCCTTCATTATCTGGTGATTGCCGCGTTGGGTTACATGATGAAACAATACACCTCATTGGCTCCGTGGATGATGTATGTCATCCTTTTCGTGGCGGTGATGACCATTCCTGTGGCATTATACGAAATCATCAGAAGAATTCCAGTAATAAGATGGTGTGTTTTGGGTGAGACAAAGCGATAATGTGTATTTTTGCACAATTAATCGCTTAACTCAACCATGAATCCCGTCGCCCTTCGATTACTCAACCAGCAGCTCATCTGCCCGCAGTTCGACACCCCTGCCGAGTTGGTGGACTATATGGGCGCGATGCAGGCGCAGGAATACCGCCTGATGCGCTGGGCGGTGGCGATGCGGACCAAGAAACCCTCTGCCAAAGCCTTTAAGAAGGCCTTCGACAGCGGACAGATCATCCGTCTGCACCTGATGCGTGGCACTTGGCAACTCGTGTCGGCCGAGGATTATTGGCCCTTGCTCGTACTCTGTTCGGCGAAGGCCTTGGCGGTCATCAAGGGATGGATGCGCAGTAATAAGATTAGCATTCCCGATGAGGAGGTAAAACGCATCAGGGAGATCCTTGTCCAGACAGCCGCCGACAAGGGCAGCGTCACCAAGGAAGACTTCGTTCAGGCCTTGGCGGAGAAAGACATCCATATAGACGACCATCGCCTGTCGTACCACATCCGCTATGCTGAATTGTCAGGCACGCTTTGCAGTGGCGACTTGTTGCCGATGAAGGCGACTTACGCCCTTGCTGCCGATAAGGTGAAAAACCATGTCAATATGGACCGCGATGAAACCTTGGCGATGTTGGCCAGGAAATATTTCCAAAGCCGCCAACCAGCCACCTTGGAGGATTTCGTTTGGTGGTCGGGGCTGAATATCAACGATTGCAGGCGGGGAATTGAGATATTAGGTGATTCCCTGCATGTAGAGACGGTGTGCACACCGTCTCTACAACAAAAACGCAGGGAATATTATTTTACGGACGATTGCCGCACCCGTGGTTTCCGCAAAGGCAACTATCTCTTGATTCCACCTTACGATGAATATCTCATCGGCTACAAGAGCCGCGACATCGTCCTCTCGCCTGATTATAGCCATAAGGCGCACAACAACAGCGGCATCTTCCAGCCTATCATCGCCCACGACGGCGTGATTTGCGGCAACTGGACGCCTTTCAAGGATGACCTACAAGCAACGTTCTTCATGGGTGAGCATGAAACTGACCTCCAAGAAGAATGGAAACGATACAAGACATACCAAATAAAATGAAATGAAAATGAAAGAAAAACCTTCGTCCGGCACCAAACAGTTTCTGTTGACGCTTCTCGCGACAACCTTCTCCATCATACTCACCTTCGGCACCTCAGCCATCATCGATAGACGCCACAAAGAGGCGGCCAAGAAAGAAATGGTCATGATGATCATCTATGACTTTGATAAAACCATTGAGCAAGTGCAATATGTCGATTCAGTATTTCGGCAAGCATTCAAAGCACAGCAGGATGCCATCCTTCATCCGGAGCATTTCAATAGTTACTATTCCACATTTATGACATCTGTTCAACTTACCTATACTGAGTTTTCCGAAACGACTGAAATGGTTTTCTCTTCCAATATAGAGACTTTCAACACCCTCGGCAATGTCAATTTTATTCATGAGGTTTCTGCTTTTTACAATTTGCGCCGTTTTTACCAAGAAAATGTAATGGATGAATTCAAGAACGAGGTTTATGGATCGGGAATCGCCCAGTCTCTAGAAAACCTCATAAAAGTTAGTTTTCCAGATCATTATATCAATAACTTGAATTGTCTGATTAATTTGAAGAAGATACGCAACCGTTGTGTGCAAATGATGAAAGTCAGCGAGGAGGAACTAAAGGAATTCAGCCGTCTGCGCTCTGTGGTAGAGGATGAGGTAAGTGAAGAAGATGAAAGAATTCATGAGCAGGCGGTTCAGGAATTTATTGAGGCAGAGAAAGCTCTCATTGAGGCCAGAGAGAAGTTTTCGCAGGATAAATAGGCAATCGAATAAATAGGACATGAATTTGACCGACCGATACCGATTCGGATTTGATGTGTGGGATGATAAAAAAAGGCAGCACCCGTCTCAACGGATGCTGCCTTTTTGGATTTTCAGGGTGTTTTCCTGATTAATTGAACTTGGCAGAGTTCAGGATGTGATCGCAAACCTCGCCACCGAGCTGGGGAGCCCATCTTTCAGTATAGGCAACCATGATATTAATCTGCTTGTTGTCTTTGAAGATGACGCGGTGGAACTCGCTGATTTCTCCAGCGACGGAGTAAGTGTACTCCTTTTTCTCCAGGTCAAGCTTCTTCTCGGCCTCTGCAGGAATGTCTTCATCAAATTCCCTTTGGATTCTTTCGTCGTCATAAGGTCCAAACATGGATTCATACACACCGGCCTGCACCGTGGCGTAGATGGGGAAATCGTTGTCGTCTTCGGGTACAAGCGTCCAAACACCGCCATCGTCACTGGCGGGGTTGTCGGTGCGGCGCATGCCTTTCAGAATGTCGAAAGTAACTCCGTACTTCTCAACGGTGATTTGCTCGTAAGCCACTTTGGCAGGGGCTTCTTCACTTTTAGCGGCGGGAGTAGGAGTGGCAGGGGTGTTGGAACCTTGGTTTCCACATGCGGCAAAAGTCAGAGCTAATGCTGCGACTGCAATCATGTTAAGTTTACTCATAATGATAATTTTTAGGTGAATAATAATGTGATTAAGTTGATTTCTTTGTTTAAAAAAGCCCGCAAAAATACAAATAAATACCCAAGGCAATCATTTTTGGCAAAAATGGCCTATTTTTGCATTGTACAATACGGGTTGAAATAACAAAAGAATATGGAAAACGAAATGAAGTTTTGTCAGAGCTGCGGAATGCCGCTCACCCAAGAGATTCTCGGCACCAATGCCGACGGAAGTAAGAACGAAGACTACTGCATGTATTGCTACAAAGATGGCAAGTTCACGCAGGACTGCACTATGGAAGAGATGATCGAATTCTGCTCACAATTTGTCGATGAAGTCAACAAGAACATGCCCAAACCCATGACCAAGGACGAGTACAAAGGCATGATGCGGCAGTTTTTCCCGATGCTGAAGCGTTGGAAACAGTGAATTCATGGCGCAACGGACGGCAATAATCATCGGCGCAGGCATCTCGGGACTCACTACCGCTGTCTATCTGCAGCGTTCAGGCATCCAGACGCTTGTCTTGGAGAAAGCCGCTGGTCCCGGAGGAGTCTCCACCAGTTGGAAACGCAACGGCTACACTTTTGAAGGTGGCATCCACTGGCTCATCGGAGCCAAGAAGGAGATCCCTTTGCATCAGATTTGGTTGGAAACGGGTGCCTTGCAGGAAAACAACCCCGTCTTTTTCAAAGATCCTATCTATACCTTGGTGGACGAAAAAGGTACCATGCCCCTGTTTCGCGACTTGCATGGGCTGGAAGTCACTGGCTTTAGGGATAAGCTTGCCTTGTGGCGTCTCCGTTTTCACTTGGCCTGTTTCAAGAATTTCCATCAGCCTATCAGTGATTTACGAGGCTTAAAAGTCCGAAACCCCAAGCCGTTTTCTGTTTGGGAATATGTCAAGATGCTGCCTGCCGTCCTCGTCACGCCGTTTTTGATGGCCCAGTCGGCGCGAGCTTATGCTCAATGGTTCAAGAATTCACGGATAAGGGCACTTTTGGCTGCCGTCGTAGAACCTGACATCAATGCGTTGTCCTTCATCTACACCCTGGGCACCTTTCATGTGGGCGATAGCGGCTACCCTAAAGGTGGTTCCCTGCGCATGGCACAGAATATGGCCGACACATTCATAAGTGGCGGTGGGAAAATCCGATACCAGACCCCTGCGGAGGAGGTTTTCCTTGAAGGGAAACAGTGGTCGGTTCGTACCAAGGAAGAGGTGCTTGTGGCAGATGTCGTAATCATTTCGGCGGATGCCCGAAGTGCCATCGACACGCTTTTCAAGGAGCCGTTACAAGACAGCTGGGCCAAAAAGATGCGGTCGGGACTTCGAACGACCCAGTGCATGTTTATCGGTGTCGGAGTCAAGGCCGATTTGTCCTCTTGGCCCCGCTCCATGCAGATTGTGTTGCCTCATCCTCTGCAAGCCGCCAGACGCACTTACCAAACGATTGTCGTGAACAACTATGCCACCGAGGAGGGCTATGCTCCCGAAGGGTGCAATGTCATCACTTGTCTGCTTCACGGCCCCACTTACGGCTATTGGAATGCGGCCAAGGAAGACGGCAGCTATGCAGACAAGAAAAAAGAAGTAATGGCTGATTTCATCGAAGCCATCAGTGAGGTGATTCCCGAAATCAAGGATGCTGTGGCTGTGACCGACATGGCCACACCGCTCACCTACGAGCGTTATTGCAGCACCTTCGAGGGTAGCTACATGACGGACTGGCCGCCCTTCCGACGCTTGTACCACGCGCCTGTCCGCTATCGTGAAGGCTTGTATTTCACGGGGCAGCGGACGGCCTATTCCGGCGGACTTCCCCCGGCAGCCCAAAGCGGTCGCACCACAGCACAGACCGTTTGCAAAGACCTTAGCGTGGAGTTCGTTGGGGCATAATTCAGCATGGGAAAGATGAAGCTTAGTCGCATTCCTCCAACCACTTTTCCAGTATCTTGCAGTATTTGTCGGTTTGCTCGACGAAGCAGGTATGACGTGCGCCTTTGAAGACTTCCCAGCGGCTGTTGGGGATGTTCTCGTAGAGCGAGGCGGCCACCACGGGGGTGCAGATGTCGCGGGTGCCACTGCAAATGAGGCAAGGCTGTGTGATTTGGTGCAGACGGTCGGTGTATTCGAAGTCGGCCAGATCGCCCAAGGGTTGGTATTCGTTGGGGCCCCAGCCGTAGAGGTAGGCTTCGTCGCCGGCGCGTTTCGGGCGACGGATACACTCGGGCGAGTTTTCGTCCACGCTGATGACATAACGCTCATAATAATGTTCGTTGGCGCGGAGGTAGTCGGGGTCGTCCCATTTCCCGGTGGCTTCAGCATGGCGGATGGCTTCTTGGTCTTCTGCCGACATGTATTTGATGAGGCGGTGCTGCTCGCTGGCCCACAGCGAGCTGGAGGCATGGCCCGAAGAGAGGATGACCGATTTGATGCCCTTGGGCTGGCAGTCGATGATGTAGGCAATGGCCTGCATGGCGCCCCACGACTGACCGAGGAGGTGGAGCTGGTCGAGGTGCAGGTATTCGCGCAAGGCGATGAGTTCGTTGATCCAGGTCTCTTGGGTCCACAATTCGGGATGACCGTCAAGGTAGGAGTTGCCGCAGCCGATCTGGTCGTAAGAGATGACCTGACGGCCCGTGTCGGCGATGCGGTCCAGCACTTCGAAATAGTTATGTGTGCTGCCCGGTCCGCCGTGCAGACAAAGCAGTGCGGGCTTGCTTGAAGGTTCACCGACAATGCGGTAGTAAGTCTGGTAGCCGAGATAAGGCATATAGCCTTCTTGGATGGGGTGATTCATAGGGTTAGGTGTTTTTGTTTGGGGCAAAGATACTAAAAGATAAGGTTTTTGAGCTATAACCCCTCAAAAAATCGAGTTATAGCTCAAATTTTTGATGAGAAATGTGGTCTTAACTGTCTTTATTCTCTGCCATACCCCAGCATCGCCTCAATCGGCACGGTGCTGTCCATCAAGCCGATGCGGGTGTCGGAGGCGTGACGGTTTACGCCAGTGTATTCCAACGAGGCATCCTCGTAGCGACGGAACTTCAGGATGGCGTCGTTCATTTGGGCGCGGTTGAAGACACCAACACGGAGCAGAGACTCTTCCACCAATGTCGGTTCAAAATAATACTTTTTATCGACATTAATCTATTCTTTTTTGTTTTCTACCTAACCCATAACAATCCCCATTTAGTTCCATATAATAGTTTTGATTTAGTTCGGCACGAATATTTCCTAATATGTATATTTGTAGTTCTCTAGCAAAAACTTTAGCATAGCTTTCATTTCCGACATGTGCTTTTTCCATTAGAGCCTCATGCATTTCTGTTTTTTCAGAAATGTATTCCTTAACTTCCGGATGATAATAAGGATTATAAAAAGTGATTTTTTTTACAATTGGAGCATAGACCCTAACTTGGTGATAATCGTTTGACGGATGCATTAGTCCTAAAGAATCTGTATAATATCGTATTTTGTCTGGATGCTCTCTTATTTCAAAAACCAATGAAAAATCAACAAACATCTCAAGCGTACCGCCTTGTACAATTGCAGTGGTTATCCCTTTACTTGTTGCATCCAAACGGACACTTCGAGTCCCAATTGTTTGAATCTCGGCTCGTGGGTACGACTCAGCAAGTGTTGAATAAATAGCACCAATATAGGAATCGATATTTGTGCTATCTCTTATTTCAATCTCTACATAACCTTTGCCGTCTTTTGTATTAAATCCTTTGTATTTATCTTGCAATATGAAATCATATTGTGCATGTACGATTGTGCAATTGGATAAAAAGAGGATTGCGAGAATCTTAAATACCTTGTTTTTCATTTTATTTGTGCCCATTTAATACTGTTGGCTCTTCAGTTTTTTGTGATTAAATAATTGTGTTTCTATCAAATGCATAAAAAATCGTGGAACTTTTCTTACGCCTACTTAGGTGTTCCACGACCTGCCAAGCAAGTAAGTAAAGCCCACGATTACTCGTAGGCGTTTACCGCTATACTATTGCTTGGCTTGTTTGTGGAACTTCAAGTAGGCAAGTGAGAGCGAAAACGCTTTTATAATATGTTAGTTATGGTCTATTTTGTCTTTTCGGTATGTTGGGTGTTTTTGTTGGTTTATGAGTGCAAAGATACCATTTTTTACTAAATCCTTTTGATTACTCTCAAAAAGTTGCCCCCTTTTTTTCTTACTACATTTTTCTTCTTCGTAAAAGCTGGGGTATTTTTCTTTCCTCGACCGCCTTAATCTAGTCAAAAACTCTCAATGCACTAAACATTTCATCAATTTGAGAGTTTTCTTTTTCTTTTTGGTTTTTCCAACTATTATAGTCAAATTCTACTCTTTTTGCTGAATCTGTTTCAGACTCTTCTTTTTCCTTTTCTTTTAAACGTTCTTCAACATTTTCAACCCTACATGATGTGTGATACCATGACCAACCAGGCAGGAATTCCCTCAACTTGTCTATTTTTTTGTTTTGTTCATCACAATCATACAAGTCAGATAAGTCTCTTATATCTTCATAAAGATCGTCGTCTAGCTTCTTGTAATAATAATTCATAACTCCTTTTTCTAGATTAAGCTTATTAATCGCCGTCGCAAGTTCAATCCACTCATCCGTATTAAGAGTCTCATTGTCCAAAATTTGGCATAACCACTCATCCACCTTGGGATTCATTCTAGTCCAATCTAGTAGTACCATCAACCCTGCGCGATATTTCATTTGGATTGTTCCAAAAGTCAATTCCTCTGCTTCATACCTGTTCTCCACAAATCCGGGATAATGATTACAGAAATTCGGAAATTTAGTCATGAAATCAAAAAGGACTCTAGTTTCCCAAAAATCCTCCCTTTTTACCTCATTCCAACCTCTGAAATTCAACTGGCAGGTTTTCCACTGATTCCAAATACGATTAAAGGAATCGTTTAGTAATGGAAAATCGCTTTCCCGTATGAAAACTTGGTTATTATTGTCAGCTCGCTCTTGATTGTCTGTAAAAACATAGTAAAGCTGCTCAATAAAGCAGGCTCCAGCCACGAGTTGGGCAAGCGAATGATGGTTCTCATTTAGATAGAATACAACGAAATCGGCTATTGATGGGTTGTACATTGACACCAACAGTACTCCATATCTTGATTCCGTTTTAATGAAACAATTCATCAACACTTTCAATGTTTGACGCCATTTTACATCGTCATAGGTCAACCCCATTTCGTTGCGCGTAAGCGTGCAAAATGTTTTGTAGGCTTCCTGAAAATCATCCATCATCACCCTGTCACCCATGGTGCCAAGTACCAACAGCGCATAACGTGTGGACATGTCTAGATTATCAAATGCAAACTCCCATACACTGATAGGATTGTCGAAGAAATTTTTGACTTTAATAGCGAAATCATCGGGAGCGATATTTTTCCAAATTTGCTCTTTGATAATTGCCTGAATTACTCTAGGATTGAAGTTCTTATGTTCAATCAGTTCCCTGTAACTATGTTTGTCGAGGAAAGCGTTAATGTATTCCGCTGGTATATCAGCCTCGGCAAAATGGTTGTATAGAATTCGCGCCTTGATGGTTTTAGTATAGTGTTCCAATTGGATGGTGCATCTGGCTATATCGATATTACTTAATGCTAGCATTTCGTAATGTGTCAACGCCTCAGAGAGTACATATTCACGTGTTGCAAGTATGAACAATGTGTTTTTGCTGTTTTTCACCTTGTCAATAAAGGTCACAAGCTTGTTTTCAAAACTGACTGGTTGCTTCACGAACGAGGTCTTGCCAAGGAAATCATCGAAGAAGAAAACTTGACGTTTTTCCTTTTCAAACATTTTTGCGGCATTGTCCATATCATCAGTAATATACACGAACTCCTCAAAGTCCTGCGCCAGCATTGAATACACCAGCATACGGGCCAAAGTAGTTTTGCCAATGCCAGGTATGCCTGAAATTACCACATAATGATTCTTCTTCAGAATTTCAAGTGCTTTATTCAGACTATCATTCTCTACATAAAGTCTTATATCGCGTTCAATGTTTTCAAGCTCAAATGTTGACCAATTAACAGTAGCTTTATTGATAATCAAGTTTAGTACATTTGTGCTGGCCAGCCACAATTTATGATAGTCTTTCTCGATTTCTTTATGAAGGTTTAACAGATTGTTCAAATCTTTCCGCCCAAATATATCAGAAGAACTCATGATAAAAGGCGAAAACATTTGAAAAATTATCTCTTTTTGATTCTCGCTTAAATCGACTGAAGTGGTGAGAATATATCGTTGAGGATTAAGTCGTTTTACCTTATCAACCTCTTTTTTCAATTGGCTTTTCAGCTCATTCCATTCTTTATAACGCTTACATTGAATAATACAAGTATGATTATTGTTGTATGCAAACCGTAAATCAATGCCTTTGTCGCGACCATCAGCAAAACTCTCAATGAAAATGTTTTCTTGAGCCTGCAACAGATCGCGCGAGAAACATTCAAACTCACTTGGCTGTAATATACTGAAATCGTAATTGGTCATTTATTCGTGTATGTACTAGGCTATATTGTCAACGATATTTTACTTTATACTGTAATCTCCCGCTCTTTATTGAAATTATGGAGAAACCAGCCTCCTCTGAAGGATTGCCATAATGAGATGATTGAATAAAGACCATATTTTATTAAGTCTTATCACCATCTCTTTTCAGGATTGATTTCTTTGCAGAATCAGGTAGAGATTGGAATAACACTCCTATCTCTTTGGGTTCAGATATCATTCTTTCGACAATGATATTTAATAAATGCATTAGACAAACAGCAGTGTCTTTATCATCGACATCAAATGCTATTTGGCCAGGATGAACTGCTTTATTTCCAATAACACGCACAACATCCAACGCTTGTTGTACCAGTTTGGGTAACCCTTTTTCCACTAAAGCACCAATTTTATTATTTAAATCTCCATCGGTCTCTCCCAATTCATCACATAAGCGGTCAATAGCAAGTCGTAATAATGCGCACGCCGCACGAGGTGATTTGTTGTATATTAAAGCAGCTTCATTGTATAGCTGTTTAACAGATTCTGGCATGTCATTATTAGGAGTTTCAGCTACAATATCTGGATAAATATAAATGTTATCAATCCAAATGGTCTTTTGCTTGCAATTATGACAAATTGCAATCTGAACCCATCCAGTACCTCTTTTCATATCTTTTGCATCCAATATCGGCTTGTATCCTGGGTAAGGATATTCTATAACACTATAGTGCATTAATGACAAGGTACCACAATGAGGACATGTAAATGATTCTTTTAAATTATCTGGATGAATGTATTTAGATGACATTTTTTTCAATTAAAACTCACATTCTATTCTGTTCTGTTTTATGTTTTACTCAATTATTATCTTGGATAAACATTGTGCAAAAATACAAATCTTTCCTCATTCAGCAAAACTCGTTTATTGGAAGAAAAAGCGCTATTCCATCACCCTCCCAATAAACCTAACAAACCCTTCAATATTCCCATCCACGCTTGCCTGTTCCAAGGCAGCCAGGTATTCCTGTCGGCGTTCCACGGGAATCACTGCCCAGGGATAACCTGCCGTCACCAGTTGGCTGTTCATCACGAAACGCGCTGTGCGGCCGTTGCCGTCCATGTAGGGATGGATATAGACGAAGAAGAAATGCCCTAAAATGGCTCGCACCAGCGCACTCTCTTCCTCAATCATTAAATCCGATAAAGCTCTCATCGCATCCAAAACGGCGTCAGGGTTCAGCGGTGTGTGCATCGAGTTTCGGATATACACCTGATGCCTGCGATAGCCTATTAAATCAGAAGCCTTCACTATGCCTGCCCTGATGCATGGCTCAAACAACTGAAAATGCCAGTCCTGATGCCCTTTCACATACAATTGTGCAGGAGCCTTGCCCGAAAAACATTCCGTCACGCCTTGCTTCAGCAATTCGTAGGCTTGATAATACCCTCGCGCAGCCAACGCATTCCTGCGCTCCTTGTCCTCCTCGTTTTTTTCAGGATCCCAGTTGCCACTGCGAACACGCTCCAACAGGCCTTCCGTAATCTTATAACCCTCAATCGACAAGGAGTTATAGCTGTCCTTTACATAAGTCGCATCCATCATCGCCAACACCGATGCCGCATCTTGCTGTACTGGCTGGATTTTTATCGTGTCTATTACCACCTTCCGCATTTGCATCCACATCAAGCGGATGCGAGAGGCGTAAGGCGATTCCGCGAATGTCATTATTCGCACATTCTCCTCAAACGGATTCTCTTCCGTCACAGTATGCCCCACTTGGCGCATCATCCGCAATAATTCATCAGCCATCTCCTCGCGTCCGATGGAGCGCAACGCACCTGCCACGCGGCCTGCCCGGGTGGTATGCCCCCCGTCGATGGCTGCCAAGACGATAGGCGAGACATCACGCAAACTGGCCAGACAAGTCCTTGCCTCCAATGCATCACGGCGATAATAATCCGGTCCCACCATCAACAAGGCGTATTCCATGGGATACATTCGCACGCCATAACGCGGCTCCCGTATCACCGTTGGTGGCAGACTTGCCTTGATGTCCACAAGCGATGTTCCGAAAGGCAGTTGCAGGATGTTGTTTGTTCCGTTCTCGCAGCGCACAATCAATTGTTTGGGGATCACCGTCTTCCCGCTGTGGAAATAGAGTGACAGCTCCGGTGACAAGCACCAAGCCCCATTGAATCTCTTGTCTAAATATGCAGTGATGAAGTGCCAATACGACACATACCACACCGTTGAATCCCCCTCGCTCCCAGGTGACGACGGGATATACCATCCCTTCATGACCATCTGAAGGTATCCGCTGTTCACCAACCGCTCTGTATGAGTCCGTCCCAGCGTATCCGCTCCCTGAATCACCAGATTGTCCCCATGGGCGTCCTGATATGCCTTCAACACCGCCAATGACTCCGCCAATTTCTCTTGTATTGTTGCCATATTAGTATATTTTGCACCGCTTTTATTAGTTTATTTTGCTTTACTAACATTAGTATATTTTGTATTGCTAATATTAGTTTTTGACGCTGCAAAGATACAAATCTTTTTCTATTTCAACAACATATTTATTGCAAAAAGTAATAAAAACACTCTACTTTTTGTTGCAGAATTCCAATAATTGTGGCTGTTTTTATTAGTTTATTTTGTCTTGCGACTATTAGTTTTTGCCGTTGCAAGAATACGCAAGCGTTGATTACTTCACAACAAATTTCACCGTTTCACAGACGCCTTCTCCCTTCACCTGCAAGAAATAAAGCCCCTTTTCCAATCCAGCCACGGAAATGGTCCCGCTTGAAGTACCAGCAGCCACTTCTTGTCCTACCAAATTGAAAATGGTATACTTCACACTTGCAGAAGGAAGGTTCTTCACATAGAGTACATCGGAAACGGGATTGGGATAAATTTCAAGCGGTTGTTGGACGGTGGACTCGTGAACGGCCAAGGGTCCCATGTCGGGGATGATGTTCAAGATAATCCCTTCCACTTTGGTCATGCCATAATAGAAATTCGGGTCGGGGATGTCGTACCAGTTATCCAAACTGCCACCGTACCCGAAATTGATATGGAACTTGCCGTCCGATTCGCGATAGCCATCGACCACCACGTTGTGCCCCACCGTTCCCGCGGGATTCTCGACCGCTAGATGGGCAGGATAACCGGCATTCAGATTGGAAATTAGGGTGGCATACATGATGGAGTCGGGCTCGCGGAACAGCACGCAGTTCGTAAAGCCAAAGCGTTGATATGCCTCATAGGCTTGGTCCACATAGAAGGTGCCGGAACCTTCAGAAGTATAGACCTGCGTGCAAGCTGTGCCGCAAGCAAAGACCAAGGCGGCGGCCAACTCGTCAGACAGTTCCTCACCCCGCTCGTAAGCGGCGTCGATGGAATCCAGCATTTCGTTCAGCATCGGGAAGGACGGAAATTTCAAGCTTGCCCAATCGTCGTCAATGACATAATTACGTCCCGCATAGTAATGGTTATAATCGTCATCGTCGGTAAAGCGGGTGTCTTGGGTTGTGCGCAAATAATTGATAATCTGACCCATAGCAATAGCAGGACAGCCTGCAACGCTATAAGCATTGCCATTCACTGGGTCTCTGGGACAAAGTTGGTTGTAGGGAAAACCCTGTGTCCAATGCGAACCAAGAAAGCCATCCGCGCGAAGCGTCGGAGTGGCCGCATCTGGTTTTTCGACGGTTTTCAGGAGAGGACTTTGCGCCCAGCTGTTCATAGCGCAAATTATCACAATTAAGAAAAGCAGAACTTTTTTCATTTTGTTCAAATTATGGATTAACGCTGCAAAACTATGATTTTTTCATTTGCAAAGGTAGTTTGTGTGCACATTGTCCACATTATTGTCCATATAGAGTTTTCGCTTCGGAACGGATAATGCGCTATTTTTGCGGTCGATTTGATAGAAGCAAACAATGAATTTGGTATTGAACACATTAGGAGCAAGCATTGACAAAGAAACGATTATCGCTCTGCTTCCTGACAATTGTATGGGCTGCAACCAGTGCTGGCTCAAAACACCTGGCATTTGCGCCATCAAGGACGATTATGAGAACATTCTCAAGAAACTGGTGAAGGCCGATAACCTCTGGCTTGTCTTCGACACACGGTTTGGCTTTCTGGATTACAAAGGCAAACGAATGATGGATCGTATTATGCCTATGCTGAATATGACCATAGGTTTCCGCGACGGCTGGATGCGACATGAGTTGCGCTACCATGCGCTCAACATCGGGCTTTTGTATAAAGGAGCCGCTGACCAAGCGTTGTTGGAAGATTGGTGTAAACGTACCGCCGCCAACATCGGTGGACATTCGTTGGGTGCTATTCCCTTGGATGCTACTTCCAGCATGGTTCAAAACTCTAAACACTCAACTCTAAACTCTAAACCAACTCATATCGTTATCATCAACGGCAGCCCAAGAGTGCAGAAATACAGTAACACCGACAAAATCATCCACACCTTCGCCCAAGGCATGGAAGAGGGTGGTGTCACCTGGGAACTTCACAACCTCTCCAGCCGTAAAGAATGGAGCGCAGCACGCGAAGCCTTTCTCAACAACGAACGCATCCTCATTGCGTTTCCGCTTTATGTGGAATGTGTGCCTGGCTTGATGCTGGAATTCTTGGAAACACTGCCTAAGGAACGCAAGCAGCATGCCGAAATATCCTTTATGCTTCACGGAGGAATGGATGAAGGGAATGAATTTCGTCTATGTGAACGCATCCTGCGAGGACTACCCGAACAACTTGGTTGTAGTTACGGCGGCACACTCATCCATGGCGGCAGTTTCCGTATCCGTACCGCACCAGCCGATCAAGTGGCCAAGATGGTGACTCCCTACATTGAAATGGGTCGCCTGTTTGCGCAAAAAGGTAATTTTCTCTCTCCCGAAGCCACCAAATTTACAGGCATGGAACAATATCCTTGGCTGATTCGCAAAATGGTGAGCTTGTTGTTTTTGAAGAAAGTCAACGGGGAGTTTGAGCAGTTCGCCAAAGATTGGGGCTGCACTCGGCCGTTAGGTGATAAACCGTATAGTGAATAAGAAAAAAATGTATTGACATGGAAATATCAAATTGGTTTAAGGGGTTCGAGAAAGGCATTGCACAGCTTTCACCAGAACAACGGTCAGTTTTCTTCGCGGAATGCGGAAAGAACTGTGTGAAAGGCGGTACGCTTTCGGTCTACCAAAAACTATATGTGGACGCTAAAGGTGACATGGATGTTTTCTTTGAGATGGCCAATGATTTGCCCGGAGTGAAAGGTGAGGTCGTCGAAAAAGGTCGTGTCTATCGGCTGGTCTTTTTGAAATGCACTTGTGAATTGTGCAAAAAAGGATATGTCACAACACCTTTGCTCTGTGAATGTTCACGCCAAAGCGTGATTTATTCGATGCAAAGTTTGTGGAAAGGCAAAAACTTCACCGTAACGCTTTGTCACTCCATTTTGGGTGGGGGAGCGGATTGCGAAATGAGAATAGAAGTTGAAAAATAAACTCAAAAAGATGAAAACACTGAAATTAATAACTCTTACCGCTGCATTGCTGATGACGGTTTCAGCATTGGCTCAAAACCAAAGCTTAGTTGGGCACATTACCGATGAAAACGGCGAACCAATGCCCTTCGTGAATGTGATGCTACTTTCACTTCCCGACTCGACCTTTGTGCAAGGAACGGTGACCGATGAGCAAGGTTCATTCCTCTTGCCGACCGACAAAAAAGACGGCCTGCTGAAAGTGTCGTGCGTGGGCTATCAAACCCAATATGCAAAGCCCACAAACGGCTTGACCATCCAGATGACGATGGATGCACAAATGCTCGGCGAGGTGGTTGTGAAGAGCCAGTTGCCCCAAACGCGGCTGACAGGTAACTCGATGATTACCACCATCCAAGGTTCGGTGCTTGAGGATTCGGGGACGGCACAAGAGATGCTGACCAAAGTGCCTGGAATGACGGGCAGCGAGGATGGACTTGAAGTGTTGGGCAAAGGCTCACCCATTATCTATATCAACGGTCGGCTAATGCGTGACGACAGCGAGTTGCGCCGCCTGCGCAGCGACGACATCCGCGATGTGGAAGTCATCAACAACCCGGGAGCGCAATATGACGCCACAGTGAGGGCCGTGGTTCGCATCCGCACCAAGAAGCAACAAGGCGACGGCCTCAGCCTCGACCTGAACCTGACCGACGACCAGGATTTGCAGTATGGCTTCAACACGCCCCGTGGAAAACTCGGCATGAACTACCGCAAAAACGGTGTCGATGTGTTTAGCTCGGTTTATTATAGACACATGGACTACCGCCAATACAGCAGTTTGGAGGAAATTGCCAACACCACTAAAGTGTTCCGACAAGCGGGTCCCTACACCATGACTTGGAAAAACGACCAACTCGTTTATACCGCTGGTGCCAACTGGCAAGTCTCCGACAACCATTCCTTGGGCATCCGTGCCGACCTGACACATTATCTCGGCGGCGAGAACAAGGTCATCTACGATGAAGATGTCTTCGAAAACGACGTCTTCCTCGACCATCTTTACAGTGTGCAGACCAGCAAGGAAACCAAGCCGCTCGGTATCCTCACAAACGCCTATTACAACGGCACAGCGGGCAAACTCGGCATCGACTTTAACTTCGACTTTCTGAACACTGCTACCAACACCGACCGCGAAAATGTGGAGCAAAGTTTGATAGAAGATGACTTTGTCAGAAGCAGGTCGGGAGCGGAGAGCAGGCTGTATGCTTCCAAGTTGGTGCTTTCCTATCCCGTTTGGAAAGGCAGCATCGAGGCAGGCACTGAGATGACCTTTGCCAAGCGTCACAACACCTATTGGATTGACAAACAAGCCATTGCCAACACCGATGCTGACATCACGGAAAACAATATCGCTGCCTTTGCGCAATATGCCTGCGATTTCGGGAAATGGGGTCAAACCAGTGTTGGAATGCGTTACGAACACACGCTTTTGGACTATAGGGATGTGACCAACAACGATTTCCTGTATCGTCCGCAGGACGAGTTCTTCCCGACGGCCTCCTATTCCGTTGCCTTGGGCAAGGTGGAGATGGGACTATCGTATGGCATCAAGACCAACCGTCCGAGTTTCTTTGCGATGAACGATGCCGTCACCTACATCAGCCGTTATTCGATGCAGGCGGGCAACTCGCAATTGCTCAACGAGCGTATTCAAGACCTTACGCTAAATGTGGGATACAAGTGGCTCGCGTTCACGGCTTCCTACGGACATTGCAAGAACCCCATCACGCAGTGGGCTTACCTCACCGATGGCGATGCCGCCCTAATCAAACATATCAACCTCGAGAAACCTGTGAATACGATTGGCGCCTACATTTCGGCAACGCCGAGAGCGGGTATCTGGTCGCTCAACGCCACCGCAGGCATGGAGAAGCAAGACCTTTGGCTCGATCTCGAAGACATTCATGTTCCAGAAGGTACACGCAGGGCCTATTTCGACAAGCCTGTTTTTACTTTCAACGCCTTCAACACCTTCAGTTTCAAGCATGATTGGAAAATTGACATCAATTTCATGTTCCGCTCGCGCGGCCATCAGCTGAATTTCTACAACGATTATAACTATGCAAACCTTGGCGTTGTCGTGCAAAAGAGCTTCCTGAAGGACAAGTCGCTCACCATCCGTGCCGCCGTGCTCGACATCCTGCGATGCTGTGGCATGAACGAATACAGCGATATGGGCTATTACCAAATCCAGCAGAACAATATTTTCTCGACGCACAAGTTCCAAGTCTCGGTGTATTATCGCCTGAATTCGACACGGAGCAAATACAAGGGCACAGGCGCTGGTAAGGATGCGCAGGAAAGAATGAAATCATAGGTCGGAGGACGGTTCGTCACATTCCCAACTTGGCCTTAAGCCTTTGTCGTGCCTTGGTGACTGAGGCAGGCGAAATGCCCAAAAGAATGGCTTGCTCGGTCACGGAAAACTGAAGTCGGGAAAGCATGATTAGGCGGACATCGCCACGGGTGAGGTTGGGATGCTCCTTCCTAAGCGATTCAGGCGTGAGGGAGAAGCCGTTTCGGAACACGCGTTCCATTTCGACCCATTCATTGTCCTGAATATAGCGTGGTGCGGTGTGAAGCTCTTGCAGCAGGTGGTTCTGGCCAGCCAGTGAATGGATCAATAGATAGGATTCAACATCGCCTTCGGGTCCAGTGCCTTCTTGAGGCATAAACGATTCCCGATCATCGTTGCCGGCACGAATGACCATCAGGAATGCCCTCACATTCTTGCCGAAGATTTCGGACACTTGCGGGATGCTGAGTGCAGCACCGCCTTCCACACAAGTATGCGCCAGCCCAATGCCGACAAGCATCAGTTGGTAATAAAGCATTTCGGCGTCTTTCCCTTGCAAACCGAAAGACTGGCCAATGGCGGCAATCGACTCCTGTTTAAAGCCCACTTGGGTGTCGATGTAATCCTCGAAAGAGGTAGCCGAAGCCTTGTTATCCATCACCAATTTGAAGAGTTGAGGCTCATCGATGGCGAACCACAAGAAGGCCAAGCCCATGCCTTTGAAAGGCGGATTCAAGGAAAAGCCTGCGCCGACACGCTCCTTGAACAAACGGCGGGCTTCGGTGCGGACGGCCTCCAATACGCCTTTCATGGAGCCGAATTTCGAGAAAACGGCATTGACGCCACAACCCAACGCCGAAGAAAGACTTCTGGCTGTAAGTGCGGAAATGCCGCCTTTTCTCACGATGTCAATAGCAGCAGCGAGTATTTTTTCTTTCGGTATGCTTGTTGGTCTTGCCATAATAAAACAACCGTTCCGTTATTATCCGATGCAAAAGTAAGGAAATCCCATACAAATTCAGTGCATTTTGAGAACAAAATGTCGCAAAGTCCATAAAAATGTCCATGTGTTGTTTTCATTTCGAAATAGATAATATACTATTTTTGCAGCCGTTTAATGAGCAAGTAAAACCATAATAAAACCGATGCCCCGATGGTATATAACAGCGGCCATATTAAAATGAAAAAGTATTTGGCAATTCTGTCAGTCGTCGTTTTGTTTGCTTTTTGCAGTTGTTCCAAATTTGCTGGTGAGCCTATCTCCAAGGATTTCAGCATTTCGGGCACATACACCGAGCTTGAAGTGGAGGATGCGTTTGACGTCACGGTCAGCGATGCTGCGACACAAATCACCATCACTGCGGGTGAATATGTCATGCCGAATGTGGTGGTGGAAACCGTTGAGAACACTTTGAAAATCTACCTTAAAGGTTGGCATTCCAACCGTGGAACGGATATGACAGTAATCTTGCCTTATAACGCTAACTTGACGAGCGTTGACCTGTCGGGTGCTTCTGAGTTCCATTCGGAATTTGGCCTTGAAGGCAATAAGGTTGAGGTGGGTTTGTCGGGTGCTTCTGATTTTTATTGCGACATAGACGCCGAAGAAGTTGACATTGACCTGTCGGGTGCATCCGATTTCTTTGGCGAAGTTTTGGCTGACGAAATTGAGATGGACTTGTCGGGTAGTTCCAAAATCAAGGGTTATGTGGATGCCGATGAACTTGACCTTGACTTGAGCGGCGCTTCGGAGGCTACCATTGAGGGACAAGTCGGCACGCTCAAGATTGATTTGACGGGTGCCAGCGACATCAATAAAACCATCAACGGCAACAGATACGGCTTCGCTTGCGACCAATGCGAAGGCTCGGTGTCGGGCGCCAGCAATGTCTACATCCATTGCGACGGCACTATCAAAGTGAACCTTTCGGGCGCCAGCGACCTGCATTATACGGGCAATGCCGCCACTACGGGCTGCTCCACTTCTGGCGGTTCTAACATCTATCATGATACGCTGTAAAACTATTTAGCCATGGAACAAAAGTTTTGTCAAAGCTGCGGTATGCCGCTCACTAACGAAATCCTCGGCACCAATGCCGATGGAAGCAAAAATGAGGATTATTGCATCTATTGCTACAAGGATGGCAAGTTTACCCAAGACTGCACGATGGATGAGATGATAGAGCATTGTGCCCAGTTTGTGGACGAGGTAAACAAAGGACTGCCCCAGCCCATCACGAAGGAAGAATACATCGGCCAGATGAAGATGTACTTCCCGCACCTGAAACGCTGGCGTAAGGAATTGTCGATAGATGATGACACTCCAGGCCGACACACTGCCCATCACCATGATATCGTCGGTCGATGAGGAGGGCTTCCCTTGCACCAAGGCCATGCTGTCACCTAGGGTCCGCGAAGGTATCAAGGTGTTCTATTTCACCACCAACACTTTCTCGCTGCGTGTGGCCCACTACAAGGCCAACCCAAAGGCCAGCATCTATTTCTGCGATGCCGAAGGCTTCAAGGGGATGATGTTGCGCGGCACTATGGAGGTGCTGACCGATGCCCAAAGCAAGGAGATGATTTGGCGCGATGGCGACACGGAATATTACCCAGGTGGCGTCACCGACCCGAACTATTGCGTGCTGAAATTCACCGCCACCGATGGCCGTTTCTATAGCGACTTCTATCCGAGGAGCTTTGTGCTTGAGTAAGGTTTGTTGATGAAATCCTTGCCAAATGCTTTATCGGCACTTCGATTTTTAGGGGCCGTTTGCCTTCTATTTTTCGGAGTCGAGAGTTGTGCTTTCTGGGTCATTTATTTCGTCTGTGGCCTCAGCGATATGGCAGATGGCTATCTCGCCCGAAAACTCGGATGTGAAAGCAAAACAGGTGCAATGCTGGATAGTTTGGCTGATTTGGCCTTCGTAATATGTTGCTGCTTTAAATTGATACCTGCATTGGCATTTCCAAAATGGTTGTGGATCTGGGGCGGAGTGATTGTCGCCATTAAGGTCATCAACCAAATCTCTGCGTTAGTGATGTACAAGAAATGTATCTTTCCTCACACCATTTCAAATAAAGTAACGGGGGTTCTGCTTTTTATTGGAATTCCTTTGACGCTATTTTTGGAATCGATTGTTCCGATGGTCATTATAGTCGCTGTCGCAACATTTGCTGCTGTTCAAGAGGGGCATTTCATTAGAACAGGGTTGGAGAAACCATGAAATTGCCGTATTTTTGCAGCGTATTAAACATTTGCAATGGAAACCGAAAGAATCCTACTCCGTCCCTGGCGCGACGATGACGCAGCGTCACTTTTCAAATACGCCTCCGACCCCGAAGTGGGTCCTCGCGCCGGCTGGCCCCCGCATAAGAGCGTGGAAGAGAGCCTCGAGATTATACATACTGTGTTTCATAACGATACCAATTGGGCCATTGAACTCAAGGCGACAGGCGAGGCCATCGGTGCGATAGGTTATGTGCCTGCGCCCGAGAGTAATCTCCCTGCCCGCGAAGGTGAGCCGTTGATAGGTTATTGGGTGGGCAAACCCTACTGGAACCAAGGCATTTGCACGGAAGCGCTTGAATTGATGCTTGACCATATCCGTAAGATAACCGACATCAAATCACTGATCAGCAGCCATTACTTTGATAATCCTGCTTCGGGAAAAGTGATGGAGAAATGTGGGTTCAAGCCCACTGGCGAGTCCTGCATCGACGAGAAACTGACGGGCACGACAAAACCGACACGAGTGATGAGATTGGAGATTGTACGATGAAGAATAGTGCTACAAAAACGGCCGTTTTAATCGCTTTATTTGCATTTTTATGTTTGCCTTCGTGGGCACAACAGAGTCGTCGCGCGTTTTTTGCAGGCAATAGTTACACATCGGTCAACGACTTGCCTCGGATGGTGGCTGACATTGCGCAAAGCATGGGCGATGAGCTGATTTATGCCAGTAATACTCCTGGTGCTTGTACCTTTGAGTTGCACTGCTCCAATGCCTCGATGGACAAGATTTGTCAGGGCGGATGGGATTTTGTGGTGCTGCAGGAGCAGAGCCAGCTGCCCGCTTTCCCCATTGAAATGGTGGAGGAGATGGTCTATCCGTTTGCCAAGCAATTGGTGGATTCTACCTATGCCTTCAATCCTGATGGCGATGCCATGTTTTACATGACCTGGGGCCGCAAGAACGGCGACACGGAGTTTGGCCCGATGTATCCCATGATGAGCACCTACGAGGGTATGGATAGCCTACTTTATGCGCGTTATATGTATATGGCGGAGACCAACGATGCCTCGGTGTGCCCCGTGGGTCGTGTTTGGCACTATCTCCGCGATACACATGGTGAAATTGAGCTTTATACGCCCGACGAAAGCCATCCCTCTTTGGCGGGTAGCTATGCCGCTGCCTGCGCTTTTTATACCATGATGTTTGGTCGCGACCCCGACAGCATCACCTACGAGGCAGGTTTGGGCATGAAGACGGCTGGCATTATCCGTTCGGCTGTGCATGATGTGGTGTACGACTCGCTCTGGAAATGGCAACGCCCCGATCCGTATGTGTTGCCTTCCGAAAGGCAGGGTTTTGAAATCAAAGTCAGTCCTAATCCGACACATGACGAGGTGACGCTTCACATGCCTCAAGAAACAACTGCCGAGATTCTCTTATACGGCACTGACGGTCATATCTTTTGGAATAAAAGGACCAATGGAACAACCTATATTTCTTTAGAAGGATTGTCGTCGGGAGTCTATCTTCTTAAAGTGATTACCCAACAAGGAATTGTAGTGGAAAGGATTGTCAAGCAATAAGAAAAAGTGTATCTTTGCCAAAAATAATCAAATCTCACCTGTTCCTATGAAAACAAAAAACATACTAAGAATCAGTGTATTATCACTGTTTGTGATGCTTTGTACCCCGTTGTTTTCACAAATTCAGACTTTTGAATGGCAAGGCACACAGCGGCAATATCTCATCAAGACACCAACGGTTGATCGTGAAACGATGCCGATCCTGTATTTTCTGCATGGGTTGGGCGACAATATCACCCGTTTGGACAATGAGTTCCATTTCCAACAGATAGCCGATGAATTCCAGTGGGTCGTTGTGATACCCCAGGCGTTGCCGCAGTCGGGTGCGACTATGTGGAACGCGGGTCTGATGAGTAGCAGCATCGACGACTCAGGATTTTTGATGGCCCTTCTCGACACGTTGGCGGTGCAATATCCCATCAATCTCGATAGTGTCTTTTTCACCGGCTTCTCCATGGGCGGTTTCATGACCCATCGCATGGCCATCGAGCACGGCGACCGCATCACGGCTTGTGCTCCTGTCAGCGGACTGATCACGCATTCCATGTCCAACCTTTCAGCAACGCCCGTTAGGATGCTTCACATCCACGGCACTTCCGACCCTGTGGTGGGCTACGACGGCAACTCGCAATACTTTGGTGGTAACCTTGGTCTCAGCGTGGAGGCTATCCTCAACTACTGGAAAAACGCCAACGAATGTGTCGCTGAACCCGTCATCGACACCTTCCCTGACTTGAAGAACGATGGACTTCGTTTTGTGCGCTACACCTATGAAGGTGATGCCGAGCTGCAGCACATCAAGGTCATTGGTGGCAACCACACTTGGTATATGAGCGAAAACCAATACGACATCGGCTACATGACCGAAATACACAAGTTTTTCGTTGGCAATGGTGGAGGAGGCGAGGGCATCGCCGAATCTGAGGATCATCATTTGGATCTTTGGCCCAACCCAACAACAGGCTGTTTCTCCATCAAAGTGAAAACTGTTACAAACATCGAAGTCATGGATTTGCAAGGCCGTTCAGTGGCCCAATACGTTTTGACGCCTGGCACCCATCAAATCGACATGGACGGTTTTCCGAAAGGCTTGTATTTCATCAAACACGAAAACGGCAAAGTGCAGAAGCTTTTATTGACGAAATAAAATCTAAGTCCGATGTTGAACCCCAAATTCGATACTTGTTTCTTTGAGCGTTATGCCATGGTCTCGTTGGCCACGCTTTTAGGTGAGCATTATGCCCATCTGGTCAACCGTGATCGACCCGACCTGCAGGATGAGGAACAAGGCATCGGCATTGAGGTGACGAGAGCCATCCGCGAGAATAAGAACGTAGCCAACGCCTTGGTTAATGAGATGGCGGGCGAAGACATCAAGGAAGTGAATGCTGAGGACTTGCAACATATCAACCAAAGCGGTTATGCGTATGGTTTGGGCGACGGCAGTATCATTGGTCGCAATGAGTACGAATTCTGGTCGTTGGCCTTGCCCTTGAAGCGCATCCTCGAGATTAAGATGAACAAGGTGAATGACGGCTTTTATGGCGATTTCGATGAGTTTGGACTCTTTGTCTTCACCAAAGAAGACTTGGATATCGAACAAATCAAGCAGACCATCGCCTTCATGATGGAAAAACAAGCCTACCAAAACCGACTTTATTCACGGCTCTTCCTTTCACAAATCCAAACTTTGTTCGATTGCGACCTTGAAACGGGTCGTTATCGTAAGTTCAAGATTTCAGAGGAGCAAAGGCGTTCGTTTTACGAAGAAGCCATCAAGGTTTGACGACTTTCGCAACACGAGTTCTTCCTGCTGCTTGGACAACGAGCAAATAGGATCCGCTTGACAAACTTTGGAATAGCTCACCGACTTCAACGCGGTTGAGACCGATTTGTGTTTTTCCTAAATTCTTGTTGGACAATAATTTGCCGTCAATAGAATAGACCTTTACAAACAAAGCACTGGCACTTTCGCATTCAATCTCGGCATAACTTGACATTGAAATGGGATTGCCAATGATGTGTAAAAGCTGGTTTTTTTGAGAGGTTTCCAGGATGTCCGTGAGGTCGTATTCGTAAGCACCCAGGTCGATGCAATTGTCGCTAACACGTTGATGACCATCTAAGTCGAGGCCGTTGAGGATTTCCGTGGGCGTCTCAGGTGCACCGGCATCGACACAAGGACTTTCGGTACTCAGTCGGAAATTCTCATTATCGGGATTAGCGAAAAGAGGGTCTTCGTCAAAGCAGTTCTCGTAAACAGTGATAATCTCATGATTCGAAATGTTTTCAAACCCGTACTGTACCAAGCAGTTATGGAACTCTGGGGCATAATCGTCGTATGTCCAGGACCACATCTGCACGGGTTCGTCGAGTGGGATTTCGTTGGTGTTGCCGTAAACGATGCAGTTCCACAATACTGGCGAGCTCTGCTGATAGAAAAAGATGCCACCACAGTTGACGCCAATGGAATGGTTGTTCACCACGGTGAGGTTGGCTACCAAAGGCGACGAGTCGCTGATGGCCAAGCCGCCACCGAAGTGTCCTGAGGTGTTGTTGGCAAAGAGCGAGTTGGTGATGCTACATGGGTTGTCGTAGCATCGGATCAGATACAAACCTGCCCCATTGATGCCATAGTTATGATTGAAGCGACAACGATCGATGTTGATGGAACAACTGTCGATGCTCAAGGCTCCCCCGATGGCACTTTCTCCGTTGTTGTAACGGAAGTCTGTATCGGTAATGTCCACCTCGCATTTCAAGAAACGAAGTCCGCCGCCATACATGAAATAAACCGTATCTAACTTGGTGTAAGTCAGGTTGTTGTTAACCATGCAGTCGTGAATCACCACTTTGGAGTTTTCGGCATTCAAGGCGCCGCCGTGTTCACGCGAGAAATTGCAAAATAGGGTGCTGTGACCGATTTCCACATCTCTGCAGTCAAAGATGCGCAGCGCGCCACCATCTTGGTCGTTATTGAGGGCAGCCTTGCCATATTGGAAGCGGCAATAGTCAAACTTGGCCTTCCCAGCTTTGTCCATGCGAATGCCGTTCCAGCCACCTCGCCCCACGTTGAAAGCATAGAAGCCTGTGGTGTCGGCCACGGTGAAGAGGATGGAGTCACTCTCCTTTCCCAGGGCTGTCAACGAGGCACCGTTTTCAACTTTAATGCAGTAATAGTTGTCAAACAACACTATGGTTCCCGCCTGGATACGCAACGAGTCCTGTACTTTGACATCACCGGTCACGCGTATCGTGTCGGCCGTCCATGTGCCCGATTGCACCCCGGAAACTTCGATAGTTTGGGCTTGGGAAAGAACGGAGGCCAGTAAAAACAAGAATAGAAGTTTTGTTTTCATAAACCAAGTAATTATTAAATCGCAAAAGTAAGGCTTATATTTGATTTTTAGGTTAATTCGATAAAATTATTTATTTTTGCAGCCCGAAACTCAGCAGAACGCTTTTGATGGAAAACTCTACCTCAATATTCAATCACATGTCGCAAGTAGAAGGTCCATTCTCTTTTGAATGGATTTTTTGGGCTGTCATGTTAGGTTTGTTTTTGGGGTTGGTTATCAACATGGGACCGGCTTTCATTACTTTGGTGCAAACCAGTCTGCATCAGGATTTTAAGTCGGCAGTGCTGTTTGCTTTTGGCGTGATTTTGAACGATGCGGCAGTCATCGCCATTTGTATTTTCACCTCGGTGCAGTTAGGAGTGTCGTTTAATTCAGGGGTTCCTTGGTTCAGCATCGGGGCGGGTGCCATCTTGGTATTGTTTGGAATTATGACCTTTTTTATGAAGGCGAGAAATAGGGAAACGCGCCACGAACAGCGCGCCAAGGAGTTGTTGGAGGAGCAAGACGACTGTCCATCGCCGTTCTTTTTCATCGGTAAAGGTTTCGCTCTTAACGTATTGAACCCGTTTGTATGGATTTTTTGGTTTTCGGCTGTGGCTATTGTGGTGGGTGGCACCAACAACACCCTCATCACCATCCTCTTTTTCCTCATCGTTTTGAGCACCAGCTTCGCACTTGATGTCTTGAAGGCTTGGGGCGCAGCGAAGTTGAAGCGCTTTTTCGATGCCGATCGTACCACATGGTTGAACCGTATTGCGGGCATTCTGTTGGTGTGTTGCGGTCTCTATTTCATTGTTTTTAAGGGAATTGTCAACCTCGTCTAAACTATAATAACTATGGAAGTCAAAAAAGCAAACTCAGGCTGGCTGGCGTTTCTGGTGAGTGGAATCGTCGCCATCGGTTATGGTGTATTGGCCATCTTGTTGACGGAGAAATTTGTCGACATTCTCGAAATCGTCATGCGTGTTTCAGGCATCTGCATTGCTGCCACGGGTGTCATTTTCCTGATCGCTGCAATCGTGCGGATGACCAAGAAATTGCCTTGGGGCTTGATTCTGTTGGAAGCAATAGCGTTGATTACTGTTGGCGTGCTTTCAAGCATTTATGCCACGAAAGCGTTGGCATTGCTGGTGATTCTCATTGGTATCTGGTCGGCTATCATCGGTGCTTTCATGCTTCTTGTGATGGCGCGCACCAAGAACCTTTGGAATAAGGGCTTCTATATTGTGAGTGCTATCTTGAGCATCGTCTTCGGCGTGCTTTTGATAGCGCATCCTTTTGGCTTCGTCAAATGGTTTATCATCATGTCGGGTATCATCGCCTTGGCATTTGGCCTTATCATGATGATGTTCGCCTTTGCCATCCATCGTGCGGAAAAGGAAGTCAAAGTGGAAGTTGTGGAGACCTCTGCTACCGAAGAAGAGGCTTAATCCGATAACTACTGAAACGCTGTCCAAGGCGCCACTTCTGGCAAGGGCGCTGTGATTTCTATTTGTGTCTTCAAAACGGGGTGCTCAAAGGCGATACGCCAGGCATGCAGGCTGATGGAGGCATCGGGGTTGCTACGCGGGTAGCCATATTTCAAGTCACCTCGGATGGGGCAGCCGATATGTGCCAATTGGCAACGAATCTGATGATGCCTTCCCGTAAACAACTCGACTTCAAGCAGATAAAAAGTATCTGACTTTCCGACTACACGATAGCTGAGTCGCGCCAACTTGGCCTCTTTGGTGCCTTCGGGCACGACGAACGACTTGTTCATCTTCTCGTTCTTGACGAGGAAGTCCTCCAACACGTCGGCTTGCTTGGGTGGGTGGTTCTTCACCAAGGCCAGATAGGTTTTGCGGAAGTCACGGTCTTTCACCTTCACGGTCATGCGCGACAGGGCTTTGCTCGTCTTGGCGAACACCACTGCACCGCTCACAGGGCGGTCGATACGGTGGACTAGGCCAGCGAACACATTCCCTGGCTTGTCGTATTTCTCCTTGATGTATTCCTTCACATCGTCGAGCAGACAGACGTCACCTGTTTTGTCACCCTGCACAATCTCGGACGGCAGTTTGTTCACCACAATGAGGTGGTTGTCTTCGTAGAGGATTCTATCAGCAATTTTATTCATTGGTCTCAATAATTACTCCGCTACCAATAACATAAGGCTCTGTCTCATGGTATACCACGCCAAACTGTCCCGGTGCCACACCCGAGATGGCCTCCTCGGAGACAATGTCGGCACCACGTTCGGTGAGGCGGATACGGCCATAAGTGAACTCTGGTTGGTGACGTATCTTGAAGCGGATGCGCTGGCCGTCGACGAACTGCAAGGCAGGATTCATCGGTTGCAGGTCACCCATAGGGACGATGTTGGTGTATTGTGCCACGGGGTCGTAGCCTTGCGACACATAGACGATATTGCTCGGGATGTCTTTCTTCACCACAAACCACGGACCACCGCTGAGCCCTAAACCTTTGCGCTGTCCAATGGTGTGGAACCAGAAGCCCTTGTGGCGA
Source organism: uncultured Bacteroidales bacterium (assembly GCA_900318265.1). Lineage (GTDB taxonomy): Bacteria > Bacteroidota > Bacteroidia > Bacteroidales > F082 > Limimorpha. The sequence continues at coordinate 33,740 of ONKA01000017.1, forward strand.
CCTAGTTTCTTGCCTGTCTCCAACTCCACGATGTCGCCAGGCATCTCGCCAAGGTATTCGCGGATATAGTCGTTGTAGTTAATCTTTCCCAAGAAGCAGATGCCTTGACTGTCATGGCGTTCAGCACTCGGAAGTTTGTATTGGGCGGCCAAACGACGCACCTCGGGTTTGGGGATATCGCCGATAGGGAAGATGACCTTGCTCAGCTGGGCATAGGTGATACGACCCAAGAAATAGGTTTGGTCCTTGAAGGTGTCGGCCGCCGTGCCAAGCCAGAAGATGCCGTTTTTGTCCTCCCACGAGCGGGCATAATGACCAGTGGCGATTTTGTCGAAGTTGTGGCCTTCTTTCTCCTCAAAGGCACCGAGTTTGATCCAACGGTTGCACATCACGTCAGGGTTGGGCGTGAGGCCCTTTCGCACCATCTCCATGGTGTATTTTCCGACGGTCTCAAAATACTCGTGCTGCAGGTCGACGATGTCGAACTTGCAGCCGTATTTCTTGGCGATGTAAGTAGTGATTTCAATGTCCTCCTCCGACGGACAGCTCGACAGGTCTTCCTTACCTTCCATACCGATTTTGATATAGAAGATATGCGGGTCGTAGCCTTGCTCCTTGAGCAGCGGCACTACCACGGAGCTGTCGACGCCTCCCGAAACCAACGCGGCAATATTCATGGGTTAGATATTTTCTGCAAATATAGGTATTTTTCGGTTTGTAGAAACGTTACGCGCAACGTCTTTACATCATTTCATTCCGTCATGGAATATGGTTTGTCCTCAGCCCTCATGCCACGTTCCAGATTCGGCTCACTGCCCATCTCGAAGACCAGTTCCCCACCCTGCATCAATTGCTCATGCGTGAGGTAAAGCTTCGTAATTTCCTTCCCATTGAACGTCACCTTTTGTACATAGCGGTTCTCATCGCTCACGTTAGGTGCCTTGATTTCCAATGTTTTACCATTGCCCAAACGCACTTTCAGATAGGGCAGATAAGGTGCACCTAATACATATTGGTCGCTGCCGGGACAGACGGGATAGAAGCCCATTGCGGAGAAGATGTACCATGCCGACATCTGGCCGCAGTCATCGTTGCCGCAGAGGCCGTCGATGTTGTTCTTGTAGAAACGGTTCATAATCTCGCGCAGCCAATATTGGGTCTTATAAGGCTGTGAGGTCCAATTGTACAAGTATGCGATATGATGCGCGGGTTCGTTGCCGTGGTTGTAGCAGCCCATCAAGCCTTCCTCGGTGACGTCTTCGGTGTTTTCGAAGAACTCAGCGGGCAGGTGCATCACAAACAAGGTGTCAAGGTTGTGGATGAACTGCGCATCGCCGCCCATAGCCTCGATGAGGCCTTTCACATCTTGCGGCACATAGAAGGAATACACCCACGAGTTGCCCTCCACGAAGCCTTCGCCTTCGGTGTCGAAGAGGCTGAAGGGTGCTTTCCATGTGCCATCGCTCATCTTGGGTCGGGCAAAGCCAAGGTCGGTGTCGAAGGTGTTGCGCCAATTGGCAGCGCGCTGTTTGTAGATATTGGCAATTTCTTGGTTGCCAGCTTTCAATGCAGCTTGGTAAATGGCCCAATCATCATAGGCATATTCCAAAGTGATGGAGACACAGCCGCTGTTCTTGTCGAAGGGAACATAGCCGAGCTGTTGGTAGTCATCAAGGTTGACATAATACGGGCATGTGGAACTCCGTTGCATGGCTTTTAGCATCGCTTTTTCATCTGGATTGCTTCGTCGTGCCTCCTCGCAATGACGGACTACGTCCTTGACATAGGCATCCGAAAGCACCGAAACGGCGTGGTAGCCAATCATGCACCAGTTGTCGTTGCCCATGTGCGACCACACGGGTAGCAGTCCGTGGACGCTCTGCTCGCTGTGTTTCAGCATCGATTGCACCATATCGGCATTGCGTTGTGGCTGCAGCACATTGAAGAGCGGATGAAGGGCGCGGTAGGTGTCCCAAAGTGAGAACACAGTATAGTTGGTAAAGCCCTCGGCTTGGTGGATGTTGTGGTCGAGGCCACGATATTGGCCGTCCACATCCATATAGATGGAGGGATTGATCATGGTATGATAAAGCGAAGTATATAGCATCGCCTTCTGGTCTTCAGTGCCTTCTGCCTGCAAGATGGAGAGTTCCTTGTTCCATTTGGATTGCGTTTCGGCCAACAAATGCTCAAAGTTGCGACCGTCGGTCTCGGCATGAAGATTGCGCAAAGCACCCTCGGTGCTGGTGGCGGAGAGGGCGACTTTCATCTCTAAAGTATTGGGATTGTTGAAGGTGAAATAAGCCACAATCTTGCGTCCCGTCATCTCAGGGAAGTTATGATTGACGTCGAACTTGCCCCAACCGCCATTGTATTTGGGTTTCTGCAACTCACGGTAGCCATAGTCCTTGATGGGTTGGTTGAAACTAATGGCAAAGTAAGTGTAATTCGTTCTCGCCCAACCATTGGTGATACGGTAGCCCGTCAGCAAGGTGTCGTTTTCCACGCGGAGGTTGGCCCAGAGGGTCTTGCCGTCGTAGTTGTAGATGCCGTGCTGCAAGTCGAGGATGATGCTGCCGTCTTGGCCTTCCGGATAGGTATAGCGATGGATACCAGCGTGTTCCGTAGCAGTCAGTTGTGCTTTAATGCCATAATCCTGCAAAAACACCTCATAGTAACCTGGCACGGCAATCTCCGTGTCGTGGCTGAAACGAGAACGGTAACCAGCATCGGGGTTAGTCTGTGTGCCCGGGTTGAACTTGATCTCACCTGTCACGGGCATCACCAAAATATCACCTAAGTCGGAATGCCCCGTGCCACTGAAATGGGTATGACTGAAGCCCACGATGGTACTGTCTTTGTGTTGATAACCAGCGCAGTATTCATACACTCTCGTCTGATAAACACCATCGATGTTGTGCGGCACGGTGTCGGTGTCGGGGCTGAGTTGCACAATGCCGAAAGGCGCACAAGCCCCAGGGAATGTATGTCCCATGCCGTTCGTTCCGATGATAGGGTTGACGTATTGGATGTAATCGGCAATGTTGTCGTTTTCGGTGGTAGCTTTTGGCTTTTCGGTACAACCTATGGCCATAAGGCCCAAAACAAACAACAAAAAATAGATCTTTTTCATGGCCTACAGAATTGATACGATTTGCAAAGGTATGAATTAATTTCGTAGTTTTGCAAAACAAAACACGACGATGGCCATTCCAAGAGAGACAGTGGAGCAAATCCTGCAAGCCGCTCACATTGAAGAGGTTGTAGGCGAGTTCGTCACGCTGAAGAAGCGTGGGTCGAACCTGTGGGGCAATTGTCCCTTCCACAATGAGAAGACGCCGTCGTTTAGCGTCAATCCAGCGCGCAACATCTTCAAATGTTTCGGTTGCGGCAAGGCGGGCGACTCGGCCAAGTTCCTCATGGAACACGAGCATTTCACCTATCCCGAAGCGTTGCGTTACTTGGCGAAGAAGTACAACATCAAAATCGAGGAGAAGCAGCAGACCCCTGAGGAGATTATGCAGCAGAGCATCCGCGAGAAGATGTTCAACATCAACGAGTTCGCCGACAAGTATTTCGTTGACACGCTGTGGAATACCGATGAGGGTAAGACCATAGGCCTTGAGTATTTCCGCGAACGTGGCTATTTCGACCCTATCATCCAAAAATTCCACCTCGGCTACAATCCTGCCAAATGGGATGCCTTCACAGAACATGCCAAGAAAAACGGCTATTCTGAAGAGTTGTTGGAACAAATTGGCCTGTCTATCAAAGGCAATAACGGCCTTTATGACCGCTACCATGGCCGCGTGATGTTTCCTATTCATAGCTTGACGGGGCGCGTCATCGGTTTCGGTGGACGTATCCTCGTCAACGACAAGAAAAGCCCGAAATACCAGAACTCGCCTGAGTCGGAGATCTACGACAAAAAACAGACGCTTTATGGCATCTATTTCGCCAAGAATGCCATCGCCCGTCAGGACGAGTGCATCCTTGTGGAAGGTTATTTCGACGTGTTACGTATGCACCAGATCGGCATCGAGAACGTGGTGGCCAGTAGCGGTACCTCGCTGACGATGGAGCAGATTCGCCTCGTGAAGCGTTACACGAAGAACATCACCATGCTATACGACGGTGATGCAGCGGGTATCCATGCCGCCTTGCGTGGCACCGACATGATTCTCTCGGAGGGCATGAACGTCCGTGTGGTGGTGCTTCCTCCCGAACACGACCCCGACACTTTTGGCAAGGAGTTTTCGGTAGAATATGTTAGCAACTACTTGAAAGAGAATGCTAAGGACTTCATCCGTTTCAAGACGGAGTTGTTGCTGAAAGACGCCGAAAACGATCCCATCAAACGCGGACAAGTCATTCGCGACATCGTGGAGACCATCTCCGTCATCCCCGACAGCATCTTCCGCATCACCTACGTGAAGGAATGCAGCCGCCTCTTGGACATGCCCGAACAGACGCTCACCAACGAGCTGAATAAGATCCTTAGGGCAAAATTAAAGAAGAATTTGGGTATTGAGGACAATGTGGTTCCCGAGCCCGACACCACCACGCCTAAACAGGAGGAAACCGTCGAGGACCAACTCCCAGCGGGTTATTATCAGGAACGAGAACTGGTGAGGCTGCTGCTCATGTTTGGTAAGGAGATGATTGTCGACGAACGGTTGGACGAGCAGGGCGAAAAGGTGTATGAGCAATTCTCTGTGGCTCAACTGATTATCGATGACTTGAAGATGGACGGGTTTGTGTTCACCAATGTCGTCAATAAAAAGATTTTTGACATCTTTGACAAAGCCCTTGACGAGGGATACATCCCCGATGACCAGGTTTTCACTTCAAATGAGGATGAAACCATCGCCCAATTGGCCGCTGACCTGCTGTTTTCACCGTACAAACTTGACCAATGGGATAAATACAGCATTTTTGTTAAACAGGAAGAGAACAATTTGAGAAACACTGTATTATCTTCGCTTTACCGTTACAAGGACCTTATCATCGAAGAACGTCGCAAAGCAGTCGAAGAGGAGTTGAAAAACACCACTGATGTCGCCGACCAGATCATCCTACTTAAGCAGAAAAAAGACCTTGATGACATCCGCAAGCAGATTAATAAGGAGTTAGGAATAGTGATAGCGAAATAGTCGGGGTCTTCGACGGGCTCAGACACCCTTATTCTAACATTATAGCTAAGGTCCCTGAGCTTGTCGAAGGGCCGTATTCAAAAAATCACTAATTTTGCAGCCAAAATAAGAACAATATGTTTACCAGGCGTAAAGTATGGCGTGTGCCGGCCGGACAGGAACCGACAGCATTGGACAAAAAGGTGATGGCCATGGAGGCCAAGGGTGCGATGGTGCCCAAGCGCAGCCTCATCCGCACCCCCGAAGAGATTGAAGGCATCAGGAAGAGTGGCGTCATCAACACGGCCATTCTCGACCTCGTGGGCGAGAAGATCCACGCGGGTATGAGCACTTTGGAAATCAACGACCTGGTGCATAACTACACCATCGAGCATGGCGCCATCCCGGCCACTTTGGGCTACGAAGGCTACCCCAAGAGCGTTTGCGTCTCCATCAACGAGGTGGTTTGCCACGGCATCCCCTCGGCCAAGGAAATCCTCAAGGAAGGTGACATCGTCAACGTGGACTGTACCACGATATTAAATGGTTTTTATGCCGACGCCTCGCGTATGTATGTCATCGGACAGACCACGGCTCGTAAGCAGAAGCTGGTGGATGTGGCCAAGGAATGCCTCTATGTGGGCATGGAAGCCGCCAAGCCTTTCGGTTTCGTTGGCGACATCGGCAACGCCATTCAGCTACACGCCCATAAGAACGGCTTCAGCGTGGTACGTGACCTTTGCGGCCACGGTGTGGGTGTCAAGTTCCACGACGACCCCGAGGTGTTGCACTACGGCAAGAAAGGCACGGGCATGCTCCTCGTCCCCGGCATGGTGTTCACCATCGAGCCGATGATCAATATGGGCACATGGAAGGTCTTCGTCGACCGCGCCGACGGCTGGACCGTCATCACCGAGGACGAACTGCCTTCCGCCCAATGGGAGCACACCTTCTTGATGACCGAGACGGGGTTAGAGATTTTGACGCATTAAGCATTGGCTCCATCAGCTTTAAACAATAGAACTCGCAGGAAAACCTCTTGCGGGTTCTTTTTTTGTTTGTACGGACCATTCATACAAAGAGTTTCTTTATTTTTGCCCAAACTAAATAGTATTACCATGAAACGCCTCGCAATATTTCTTTTAGCTATCATTGGCCTCGTTTCCTGCAATAACAATCTGAATATCGGTATCATTAATCCTAATGTGGAGCAACAAGTCCACGAGCAGGAGTTGGCCACGGCGCAGCCGCGTTTCAGCTGGAATTATGGGACCAACCGCCGAAGTGATGAAGAAAAACAAACCACAGAAAGCGAGGTAATGCAGCAAAACTACCACATCATCGTGGCCACAACCGCCGAAAACGCCCAAAAAGGCATCGGCGACCTATGGGATTCAGGCGTAATTCCTTCAAGCCAAATGCTTTACATCCCTTACGCGGGCAAGGAACTGAAAAGCCGCGGCAAGGCCTACTGGAAAGTCATCACGACGGTGACGGCTAAAGGTGGAAAGAAAGCCAAACTTGCAAGCGAAGTCAAGTCTTTTGAAATCAGTCTGTTGAACCAAGAGGACTGGCAAGCCAAATGGATTGGCCATGAGTTTGAGGATGATGTGCTGGTAGGGAAAACCCGATTGGCAGCGCGTTATCTCCGCAAGGAATTTGCCCTCAAAAGCGAGGTCAGCGAGGCGAGACTCTATGTCAGCGGCATGGGCGTTTATAGCGCCTACCTCAATGGACGGGGAGTCGCACCCGAGGAACTGCTGAAACCAACGCTTTCCTGGTACTCGAAACGCGTGTATTTCAACACCTACGACGTGACCAAGATGCTCCAGCAAGGCGACAACGCCGTGGGCATCATCCTTGAAGGCGGACGCTACACATCCCTCCGCTACAATGCCGTCAACCCCAACTGGGATGGCACAGACCATGTGTTTGGCTTCGGCACACCACGACTGCTTTTGCAACTTGAAGTAACTTATAAAGACGGCCAAAAAGAAACCATCATCAGCGATGAGACATGGAAAATCACCAACCGTGGCCCCATCCGCACCGCCAACGAATGGGATGGCGAGACCAATGACGGAAACTTCGACCTTGGCAACTGGAACCAAGCCGACTACAATGATTCCGAATGGCTTCAAGCCGAACTTGTCGATGCTCCGGAAGGCCAACTTACGTCCCAACCCAATCCTAACATCACGGTGATGGAAAAACTGAAACCCGTCAGTCTGTTCCAAAAAGGCGACAAATGGTACCTCGACATGGGCCAAAACATGGTCGGCTTCATCGATATGAAGGTCCGCGGACACCAACCAGGCGATGTCATCACGTTACGTTTCGCCGAGCTATTGACACCCGACAGCCTTCTCTATACTGCCAACCTACGTAGCTCGGAAAATACCGACCATTACATCGTTGCCAACAACTCTAAACTCTCAACTCTAAACTCTCAACTAGAATGGCATCCAATGTTCGTCTACCACGGTTTCCGTTACGTTGAAATCTCCGGTCTGCGTGAGGCGCCCAATTTGAACGACTTCGAAGGCTGGGTCATCTATGATGAGATGCCCGTAACGGGTTCGTTTGAGACCTCCAACGAGATTATCAATGCGGTGTATCATAATGCCTATTGGGGCATCCGCGGCAACTACCGCTCCATGCCCACCGACTGCCCGCAACGCGACGAACGATTGGGCTGGACGGGTGACCGGACCACGGGCAACTACGGCGAGTCGTACATCTTCAACAACCACCAACTCTACGCCAAATGGCTCACCGATGGCGAAGACAGCCAATGGGACAACGGCTCCCTGCCCAACGTGATTCCACCCTATTGGCGCGGCTACACCGACAACATGACCTGGCCGGGCGCCATGGTCACCGTGACGGATATGCTCTACACCCGTTTCGGCGATGTGGAGCCCATCCGCCAGCATTATGCGGCATGGAAAAAATGGATGTTGCACATGAAAAACGACTACATGCGGGCAGGCCTCATGCCCCGCGACACCTACGGCGATTGGTGTATGCCGCCCGAGTCGCTCGAGCTCATCCACTCCAACGATGCGACCCGCATCACCGATGCGACGGTCATCTCCACGCCGTTCTACTGCTACCTCTGTGGCAAGATGGCCAAATTCGCTGAAGTATTGGGCTTCGAGGAGGATGTGGCCTTCTTCCAGCAGGAAATCACCACTACTACCATAGCTTTCAATGACAAGTACTTCAATCGAGTGACAGGTGTCTACGCCAATAACACCGTCACGGCTAACATCCTGCCCTTGTGGTTTGGTATGGTGCCCGAAGGCTTGGAAGACAAGGTGATGAATAGCATCGTGGACAAGACTGAGAACGAATGTGGCGGCCATGTGTCGACAGGCGTCATTGGCATCCAGCAGCTGATGCGCTGCCTGACGGAATACGGCCACGGCAACCTCGCATTGAAGATTGCCTCCAACGACACCTACCCAAGCTGGGGCTACATGTATCGCAGCGGTGCTACTACCATTTGGGAGCTTTGGAACGGCAACACAGCTGACCCTGCCATGAACTCAGGCAACCATGTAATGCTGCTCGGCGACCTCATCCTTTGGGAATACAAATACCTCGGCGGCATCCGTGCCTTGGAGCCGGGCTACAGTAAAATTCAACTCAAGCCTTATCCCATTGAGGGACTGGACTTTGTAAACTGCTCATACAATTCTGTTTCAGGTCGCATCGAAAGCCATTGGAAGCGTGAGGGCAACCATTTTGAATGGGACATCGTCATCCCTGCCAACACCACGGCAGAGGTTTGTCTACCTACGGCAAACGGTTATGAAGTGAAGACCTACGGCAGCGGGAAATACCATCTGTCGTCAGAACTTTAATAGAAATTGCCTTTCTATGTCATTCCTGCGCTGGATAAGTGCGTTGGCTTGGAATCTATAGAAAGGCAATTTTTTGGATTATTATTTCTTTATCCTATCCGGATTCTCTGCAATGAACTTGCTCCAGTCGGGCTTGCGGTGCGCCTTGGCTTTCTCTGTGGTGTGCTTGGTGTAGTTCACGTCTTTACCTTTTGATATGGAGTGGCACACAGCAGCGGCCACGGCATCGGTGGCGTCGAAGAATTTTGGGTCTTCGTCGGTCTTGAGGATGAAATGCACCATCTTGGCCACCTGCTCCTTTGAGGCATTTCCGTTGCCTGTGATGTTCTGCTTGATGGTCTTGGGCGAGTACTCGAAGATGGGAATGTCGCGATAGAGTGCGGCGGCCATGGCCACACCTTGGGCACGACCCAGCTTCAGCATCGACTGCACATTCTTCCCAAAGAACGGAGCCTCAATAGCCAACTCATCAGGATGGTATTCGTTGATGATTTCCAGCACGCGTTCGAAGATCTTTTTCAACTTTAGTGCCTGATTTTCCAACTTCTTCAGGTTGATGACCCCCATAGTGATGAGTTCCATCTGCTTGCCCTGCTCACGGATGACGCCATAGCCCATCACCATCGTGCCGGGGTCGATGCCCAATATGATCTTTTCCGAGTCCATTCTTGATTTTTTGCAAAGATAGGCAAAACTTAGTGAATGTGATCCGGCAAAGCGGTTATTATTTTTTTTGAACAATCTGGATGTGCGGTATATACCAAAGGTATATACACACAGCTTTCAAAACACTTTTATTAAAAAAAATTCTTGTCCACTGTGATTTTTGATTTTTTTGGCCCGATTTTTGTATTTATAAGGCACTCTGCAATTAAAGATTATGACCCTCGACCTATCGGTTCCTTAGTGTTGGCTTCGATAGTTATGCTCTGGTTTTGACCCTTGTTAAACGAGATAATAATATGATATTCAATAATTTAATTAACAAAAACAAGCCTATGAAAGACAATTCTACTCTTATCAATGGCACCTTGAGCTGCCGCAACCTCGAAACCATTACCCCCAATCAAAGCCAACTCATTCAAGCAAACTACGATTTGGTTGGTATTCTTGCTCGGAAACTTATCAAGCGGTATCAAAAATGCTCGTGGGTGACGGTTGATGACCTTGTCAGTGCGGGTGATGAGGCCTTGGTCAATGCCACACAAAGTTATGACCCCTCTCGTGGGGCTAATTTTCGAACCCATGCTTCGCATTGCATTTGGAATGATATGTTGGCTGAAATTAGAAGCTTGTTTCCTGTTAAAATGTCTGACAAACAACGCGAATCGGTTTCTATTATCAGGTACGATGCATACGATTTTGATTGGGATAGCCCCAATCCCTCGTTTTTTGACAAGATTCAAGCAAAGGGTATGTATTGCAACTGGGATTGGGAACACGAATGTCAATTGGAGAAACTAAACAGGGCGGTGTCCAAACTCGAATCGAAAGACCAAACCTTAGTTTACAGACGCTATGGCTACGAGGGCGAGCCCATGACGTATAAGCAGATTGCTACCTTGGAACAAGTTACTCCACAAGCTGTTTGCAAACAATTGAATGGGGTCCATAACAAGCTTCGCGAGCAGGTCTTGGACGAGCAGATCTCTTTCAAACTCTGTGCTTGACAAATTTTTTTCAATGCGCTGGTTGATAAATCGCTTTTGGCGCTCTATAAGCAGATAGACACGGGGCGCAAGTTTAGCGTCCCTGTCTACACAATAAACAATATAAAGAACCTTTAAAACATCCGCCTTATGAAAAGAAAGCAAGTCCCCACTTCGTTGGACGAAGACGTGTTCAACCCCATCCCCTACTACGCACAGGCCACACCGGTCAATAAGACGAAACTGAAAAGTATGAGTCTGCTCGACAAGCTCGAGCAACTCATACAACTGGCACGAGGCTGCCGTTTTGAAGACAAGTTCTTCAAGCTCCACAAATCACTGATTGAGTCGACGGCTGCCGACCTTGAACTGACACCAGAAGAGACAGTAATGCTCTGCCCCTTCATTTCTGACTCTGAGAGTACCGTGAACACGCGAGAAATGACGGACTACTTCACTTGTTCTCCCATAACCATAATGCGTAAGACGGAAAACCTGAAGACACTGACGCACCGCCGCTACATCAGAAAACGCGGGTGCTTTCATGGCAGCGGACCTGCCTATCAGCTAAGTGAGAAGGCCAAGGCGGCCTTTTGCAACAACCAATCCTTACCTGTTGTCAACACAGCCAATCTGACAGCAGAAGAGTTTATGAAACGCTTTACTGCCTTGGTGCGTGAAGCAGGTCGTAACGGTCAAATTGACGAAGACGAGCTACTCTACGAGACCATAGAGTTGCTCAACAACAATCCTCAACTGGTTATCGCACGCAGTATTAACGGATTGAGAATAAATCAATTTGATAAGCTATACCTACTCTATTTTTGCAAACGACTCGTCGTGGACCAACAGATAAGGGTTCCCCTCGGTCAGCTGGAGTTCCTCTCCACTGACGATATTGATGACGAGTTCCCCATACTGATGAACAACGGAAATCACCCTTTCATCAAGGAAGGAATTCTAACGCTTACAGGACAAGATGACTTCTTATCAAATAACATCTTCCAACTCACAGACAAGGCCCGCAAGCTCTTCCTCAGCGAATATGACATTATAGCCAATGACGAGGAGGAGGATGACGAACACATCAACATTCTCCACTGCAACGATATCAATCCCAAGTCGCTGTTCTACTGCGCAGAAGACCAGGGTCAAATTGACACCTTGCAGCACCTGCTCGAAGACGAGCAGCTGCAAGCCATACGCGAACGCTTGGAGAAGGCCAACCTCCGCAAAGGATTCAACTGCCTCTTCTATGGCGGTCCGGGCACGGGCAAGACAGAGACAGCCTTGCAACTGGCCCGTATGACGGGTCGCGACATTATGCAGGTCGACATTTCGTCGATACGAGATAAATGGTACGGTGAGACGGAGAAGATAGTGAAAAGCATCTTCGAGAGCTATGCCGAGCGTGTGAAGAAATCGAAACACATCCCCATCCTGCTTATCAACGAAGCCGATGCGGTCCTCTCGGTGCGAACGAGCGTGGGTGGCAACAACCCCACCCTCGAGAAGACGGAGAACGCGATTCAGAACATCCTTCTCCAAGCTATGGAAGACATCGATGGCATTATGATTGCCACCACCAACCTGACCTGCAATCTTGACAGTGCCTTCGATAGACGTTTCCTCTATAAGGTGGAGTTCCACCAGCCCAGTGTTGAAGCCAAGACCCACATCTGGCAGAGCTTCATCCCGGGCCTTGCCGATGCCGATGCCAACGTGTTGGCCCGCTCCTACAACTTCAGCGGTGGCCAGATTGAGAACATCGCACGCAAGGTGATGGTTGACCACCTGCTCTTTGGTGGCACCCCTGACCTCAACCACATTGAGGAGCTCTGCTCGAAGGAGCAGATTGCCAGGAGCAACACGAATAGCCGTAAGCCGATAGGTTTCCGTAGTTAGTAACAATAAACATATAAAGATTATGATAGTGATTCACGTTGACACGATGGAAGACACCGCTAGGTTGAAGAAAACCTACGAGGGTCTTGAGAACGTAACCTTATTGTACAACCCCACCAAGGAGGAAGTCATCGCGCAACTAAAGCGCGACGACGACCCTTTGGTGATGTGCCTCGGGCACGGGTCCAGTAGCGGTCTGTTCAACAGAGACTGGTTTGGCTATGTTGTTGATCACAGCATGGTCGATCTCTTGAGAGGCAGGCAGGTGATAGGCATCTGGTGCTTTGCCAGCAGCTTCGCTGAGCGCTATGGCTTGCAAGGCTATTTCACCTCCATGTTTGTCTCCAACATCAATGAGGCCGAAGGTTTCGGTTTCCCTGACAACACCAATGAGGACATCCTCAACGAGGTCAATCTTTTCTGTGAGACCATCAACACCTACCTGAAAGGAGGCCTCCCGATGGACGAATGGGTGCCGCGCCTGCAAGCCGGTTGCCACAAGGAAAAGGACTTCGTGAAGTATAACTATGAGGGAATGAGGTATTTTGCATGAAATCCACTTTTGGTTATTCTGACCTCCATGGTTGAAAAACCATTATGTTTGTTCTATAATTACTACGGATCATTCACAAAAAACAACAAAGACTATGATTTATCTTGAAGACCCCAACATGAACCCTGCCGAGCTCTTTGAACCGGATAACGAGCTCCCTCCCAAGTTCTCTTTATGGCTGCACGATGATAAAGCCCAATGCGAGAAAGTCGCCAAAGAGTATGCCAACTCCATGAGAAGACCCAAGTATTACCCACTGTATGAGATGACCTGTGCCAAAGTCGATGTAGAAGAGCGCAAACTTTTCGATCACCAGAAGGTGGAGGTGGAACTCAACGACGAGGAGTATGTCTACCTGCTTACCCGGGCTCTGCTCTATGGCACTACCTACCGCTTCAGCCACCTGCGTCACGAAAACCCTGCCCTGGCACAAAAAGTCTTCACTCAAGCCATGGCTGGCTATCCCGACGACCTGAAGAGCGACGGCGCCCTCTATCAGATTGCCTTCAGCGAAATGCACGACAACGCCAAGGAAATCTTACAACTGAAGAACTATTTCTTCCCCGGTGATTTGAATAATTCCAGGATCTTCATATAATCCCGGAAATAAATACTACCTTTGCTATCAGAAAACAAAAACATCGAACGAAAAAGTAATAACCATGAAAATATTACACACCAGCGACTGGCACTTAGGACATGTGCTATACGGCCATGACCGAACCGACGAACAACAAAAGATGCTTGACCAGATGGTCGAGATTGTAGAGGAACAAAAGCCTGACGTGTTTCTGCTATGTGGCGACGTTTTCCATACGTCACAACCATCGAATGCCATACAGACCACACTGTCAGAAGCACTCGTGAAAATACACAAGGCTAATCCTGAGATGGTCATCGTGATGACCGCCGGCAACCACGACAGCGGCACGAAACACGAGATATTCAGAACACCTTGGCGAGCACTGAAAGTATATGCCATCGGACAACTGGAGAAGGAGAAAGTGGATGAGCATATCATCAAAGTGCCCGGAAAAGGCTTCATCATCGCCATCCCTTATATCAACGAGCGAAATCTCCCAGAAGGATTCTTCCAACAATTGCTCGACAAAGTGGCCGCCATGAATACAGAAGGATTGCCGGTGGTGATGACCGCCCATACCACGGTGAAAGGTTGCGATTTCTTGGGTCACGACCAAGGCACAGAATATGTCGTGGGGGGCATCGACTCGATAGACTTGGAACAACTGGGCGAAGGCTATGACTATCTGGCCTTGGGCCACATTCATCACGGACAATTTATCCGTAGCGGGAAACATAACGTAAGATACTCTGGCACCCCGCTGCCCATCAGCTTCGACGAGAACTTTAGCCATTCCGTAAGTATGGTTGAAATCGATAAGCATGGCGATACTCCAACCGTGACAGAGATTGAAATCAACAATCCTCATCCCTTGGTGACCTTGCCTTCCGAAGGGCTGGCATCATGGGAAACGGCCAAGGAGCTGTTGAAAAAGTTTCCTGACGACATCCCGGCGTATATCCGTTTGAACGTGGAGATTGACGACTTCCTACCCGTTGAAGCCCAAGCCGAAGCGGTAAGTCTAGTCGAAGGAAAACAATGCCATGTTTGTCACATCAATGCCAAAAGAAAAACCATCGACCAGACTGAGGCCAAGGTACTGACCGTACAGGAATTTCAGGCGGAAAAACCCATTGAAATCGCCAAACAGTATGCCAATTACGAAGGCATCAGCTTCGACGAAGAGATGACCGACATGTTTAACGAGATCGTGAATTTGGTGAACGACGATGCAAGAAACGAAAAATAAAGGAGGACAATAACCATGAAACTACAAAAGCTGACCATACATAACATTGCATCGATTGAAGATGCCACAATTGATTTTGAAGCACAGCCGTTGGCCAACAGCGAAGTGTTCCTGATTACGGGTAAGACAGGCTCGGGCAAATCGACGATCTTGGACGCCATCTGCTTGGCACTATTTGCCGACACCCCAAGATTGGACGGGACAAAGATGCAAGGCGATACAAAAGATGGTACTACTGACATCACAACCAAAGACCCGCGTCAGCTGATGCGAAGGAATACCGGAGAGGCTTTTGTGTCACTCACCTTCATGGGCAGTAATGGCATACACTACGAAGCCAAGTGGGGTGTTGCGCGTGCTTACAACAGACCAACAGGAAACCTTCAACCCAAGTCCTGGGAACTGACCAACCTCGATACAAATTATACTTATACCAGAGACAGAGATATCAGCGCTGAGATTCAAGCGGCCATCGGCCTCGATTTCAGCCAGTTCTGCCGTACGACATTGTTGGCTCAAGGCGAGTTCACTCGTTTCCTGAACAGCAAGGACGACGAAAAAGCAGAAATTCTGGAGAAAATCACTGGTGTTGACATCTATTCGAAGATAGGCAAGAAGGTTTTTGAGGTGACTGGTAAAAAGCAAAAAGAATGGGAAACAGCCCAGCAAAAGATTGAGGGCATGAGCACCATGGACGAAGAAGCCATCGCTGCCAAAAAGGAGGAGATCGCCGGATACGACGCTCAATTGACCCAAGTCAAGAAAGCAGGCGAGGAGGACAAGGCCAAACTGCAATGGATCAAGACGGATGCCGACTTGGAAAAGGCTGTCGCCACTGCCACTCAAGAGCACCAACAGGCTCAATCCGTAGTGGAAGGCGACGACTTCAAGCACAAGGAAACATTGGTCCAACAATGGAATGCCACGATTGAAGCCCGCAACTGGCTGGCCGCAATGAGGGGTGCCGAGGAATCTATTTCCAAAGGAAAAAAGAAGATCGAGGAATGCGAAAGCACCATGGCCAGCGAGAATAAGAACCTCACGGAAACCCTGCAACCCGCTTTGGAAAAGGCGCAGAAGGCCGAAAATGGCGCACAAACGGCCTTGGAGCAACAGGCAGCAACACTGAAGACCCAGGAAGCGACACTTGCCGAACTGCATCTGCCCGAACTGAGGAAAAAACGCGACGAAGCCAAGGACCTGAAGCGAAACATTGTCACGACCTACGAGCGAATCGAGACCTATAAAAAGGAAAAGGACCGCAGAGAAAGCAAAACCAAGTTGCTCAAAGATACACTTGCCGACATCGAACAAAAACAGAAAGAGGCAGCAACCATGGATCCGCTCATCCATGACGCCAAGGTGAAGATGGACGACCGCAAGGCATTGCTCGACAAGCAAAGCGACACCATCGACAAGTTTGCCCAGACCCTGCGCCAGAAACTGCATGTGGGCGACATCTGCCCCGTCTGCCGACAGGAAATCAAAAGCGAGCTGCCGCATGAGGAAGAATTGGCACAACTCGTTGGAGAACTGAGAGCGGTTTACACCGAGGCCGAGTCGGCGCACCAAGAACTAGTGAACAAGAAAAACAAGCTGGAGGCTGAGATAAAGGCTGCCAAAACGTCGTACGACAAGGAAAAAGAGGCCTTCGACAAAGACAACACCCTCATGATGGCCACCCAAAGAGTCATCGAGGCCTGCAAGATTTGCGGTTTTGAGACCATCGGCCAAGACACCACCGAGAAGCTGGCCACCTTAAAGGCCAACACCGAGACACGCCTGCAGGAACTTGAAAACAAGATTGCCGAAGGCGAGAAAAAGGAAAACCTCATCAAGGCCCAAAGAGACGCCCTCGACAAGTCAAACAAAAACTTGGAGCAACTGAAGAAGGCTTCACAAAAAGCCGAACAAGCCATCAGCGACTGCAAAGGTAGAATTGCCATCGCCGAAGAAGTCAAGAAAAACACGGAACAGGTGCAGCTGAAACAAGCAACGGACACCTTTAATGCCAACGACCAGCAGTTGAAGACCTTCCTTGGCACTCATCCAGACCTTGACATAGAACGACTGACCGCCTTGAATGCCCATTCTTCACAAAACATCAACGAGATTCAAGCCTCGCTTGAAGCCGGCAAAAACAGCGTGCTGAGCAAGAAAACCCTGAAAGACGAGGCTGGACGAAAACTGGAAGAGCACAGACTAGTGAAGCCTGAGCTGAAGGAGGAAGACACGGCCGAATTGCTGGAGGTCCGTATCAAGGACAATGAAAAAACGATGTCTGAAATCTCGGAGAAGAAGGGCGCCATCAACCAGGAGCTGAAGGCCGATGAAGAGAACAAGAAACAGCTTGGCCACCTAAAGGAAGAAGCCGACAAGAAGCAAGCCGATTATCAGCGATGGTCGCGCATGAACCAACTCATTGGCGATGCAACGGGTAACAAGTTCCGTAAGATTGCCCAGAGTTATGTGTTGAACAGCCTCATCCATTCGGCCAACCACTACATGAGGACGCTGACCGACCGTTACACGCTGAAAGTAGTGCCAGGCACGTTCGTCATTTCGCTCGAAGATGCCTATCAGGGCTATGTAAGCCGGGCGGCAAGCACCATCTCTGGCGGAGAGAGTTTCCTCGTTTCCTTGTCGTTGGCTCTTGCGCTCAGTGATATTGGACAACAATTGGCGGTGGACACCCTTTTCATCGACGAGGGCTTTGGTACCCTCAGCGGTGAACCCTTGCAGAATGCCATCAACACGCTGCGTTCGCTCCACACCAAGTCGGGTCGCCATGTGGGTATTATCAGCCACGTGGAAGAGCTGCAAGGAAAGATCCCCGTACAGATTCAGGTGATACAAGAAGGAAACCTCTCAAGCAGCGAAGTGAAAGTGGTAACCATTGATTGATGGGAGAAAAATATTTTCTCTCTTTGGTTGAAAAACCCATCGAATCGTTCTATAGTAATTATGTGGCAGGGCGCCACAGGGGTGTCTTCACCCTCCATTATCAACAAAAAACAATAACACTATGGAGATCCAACTGCTCAACCAAACGGAATTCGCCGAAATGCTCAAGTCGGCCGGCAACGAAACCCACCAAACCACCTTCGTAAACGACGTGTGGTACGAACAAGTCACCATTGGGGAGGTGACCTATCGTCACAAGCTGCTTTCGCTCAGAAAGTTGAGCTCGGAGTTGCTCGCCAAGAAAGCCTTCGAGGCCAAACCCTGCGTCGAACCCATCCGTCTGCGCGCCCAAGGCAACGGCCCCGTCGTGGCCCTTGTCTTCAACACCAAGTCGACAGTATTCTACCACCTCTTGGTCGGCACTAAGAGAGAAATGGCCCAGGCCAAAAGCCTCGTGAACTTCTTCGCCAAGAGCCTCCTCCCAAAGACCACCAAACAGCCACAGGAAGCCGAAGAGGCTTCCTGCGCGGCCTGAAGCACTTTTCATTAACCCTAACACCACAATAGTATGACTAGCATTATCACCTGGTACATCATCGGAATACTTGTCTCGGCCATAGGCATATTCTCGTACGAATACTTCTACCTCTATGACAAGGAAATCGAGTACATCTCAACCAAAGAAATCGTCGAGGATGTGTTGCTTTCCTTCCTGTCGTGGCTTATGGTCGTATGGCTCATCATCAGCGTAATCCTCGACATATACATGGGATGGCCGTCGAAAGGATACGATCTGAATATCAAGAAAAAGAAAGGTGGTTAATTCTATATGATTATGAAGAAGTTGATACTACTAATTCTGTGGCTTGTGTTTTTAACGGGTTGTCAGACCCAAACCACAAGGTACATCCATTACCACAACGAGCGCTTCGGCTTCGAGCTGGACTATCCCTCTTTCATGACGATGGATCCACCGCCTGAGAATGGTGGTGGCATCTCATGTCACGGCAAGGGCTTGGAATTGACAGCCACTGGGGGCTTGGACATGACCTGGATGGATTTGGACGACACGGGCTTGACCACCCGTGACCTTTATCCACAAGACGAGGTGTTTTATGTGCACCACGATATTGACACAGCCGGGACGGTCCATTACACAAAAACAGCTCGTTTTCCCAACACGGACAACGGCGACATCATCCTCACATTACAACTCACTTACCCACAAGGGCAAGCCGACTCAACGACAGTCCATTATATTTTGAACAGTTTTTGCTTTCATGGCAATAATTAGTAATTTTGCAAACCATTGTTGTTGAAACAATGGAGAAAGACAAAAAAAGAAAGCCATGATAACATCAAAAAAAGAAGACAAAGTGGTAAAGGCCTTATTGAATGAAGGTCTTGCTAAATTAAGCAGCGATGGATGCAGCGACGGCGAAGGACCCGATTTTGACCGCGTTTTTTATGTATGGGTCGGTATCGGCATGAAGCAATTAACCTTGTGTTATGATTGGGAAAAAGATGATTGTTATTTTTGCACAAGAGGTCATAGACAAGAGCTGCGTAACGCAATGCCTAAAAGGTTGACGAGTTGGGGTGAATACAACGTGAAGTCTTTCATCTATAACCAGCGTCCATACTTTGATCAAGTCATTGCTGCAACCAAAACCTTGAACCGGAAACAACTGTTCATATTAGCAGGGGACAATTTCGAAGTTTTATGTTCTCAACCTTCATTTGAGGCCAAGGAGTTTTCTGGACTCATCAATCTTATCGTAGAGGATGCGGATTCGTGGAATCTGTATTTTTTCGACAAGGAAAAACGGTTATATGTTTGTGGGGCTTTTCCTAAAGTAGAGCAATACCTGATTTCAAAAGGGTATGCCTACGAGAAAGACGAAGACGATCTAATAACCATCCTTGAAGGCGAACAGTTTTGGTTTTAAAAAGAAAACTATATGCTGGAAAAATGCCGTTGTGTGTTTTACTATGAGCTGGCTTTTTTTGTCGCCTGTGGTTGAAAACGGGCTATTATTGTTCTATATTCCTATAAGAGGATAGCAAAAGCAAGGATGATAATAGGGTCGTAATAAGAAAAGACATTGCTTTTATTTTTAAATTTTCTTTTTGGTTTGAATTAGTTTGGCACAGTTTTTGAAAAAACCAAACAAGTGGTAAAAAACTACATAAAGATTATGAAATAGACTTTCGACACCCTGTCGATTGGTTTTTCGTTCCTCGTTTGTCTTGTTTAATTAACTGAGTATTAACCAAAAAATTAGTTTATGGAACTTCTTTCCGTCAATTCCAGGCGCGCAGCAGTGTGCAACAACCAAATCGACCTCAAAGAATACGAACACCTTATTAAAAAGGTAGCAAGACGCTTAGCCACAACGCACCCCTATGTGGACGAACGCGATTTGTACTCAACGGGATACCTTGCACTTGGCGAAGCCAGAATGCAATACAACCCTGAACGTAATGTCAAGTTCAGCACTTTTGCTTCCAAATACCTGAGAGGTAAAATGCTAGACGAAATCAAGCTGTTGACGCAGACGGTTAGAATCCTTCAACTTTATGCAGACAAAGTGTGCATAACAAGCTATGAGTATTCCGATTACGAACCCTATTCTATGGAGGCTTACTATGACGAGGAGGAACAAGAGTGGCTCAAGGAAGCCAAGGCCAGGGCAAAGAAGGCGCTTGGTTTGCTCTCTTCCGAGGAGCGATTGGTTTTTGATTGTCGTATGGGTAAAGTGCCAATGACCTATGCCACAATTGGTGGCATACTCAATTGCAGCGCTCAAAATGCACAACAAGAGTACAAGCGTGGTATCAAGAAAATGCGCCGCTTCGTTGAAAGCGGCGCTATGGCCGCGTAGAAATACATACTATTTATTTCTCCGTTTTTACTACTAATTTTTGGCATAGTCTTTGATAACATATAAAACCATTATTAAAATAGTATAATTATGAAAAAAGAAATCTTCACCTTGTCGATTGCCGACACCAATGAAAACAATGCTTCGCTGAAACTTGATAGCACTTTTGGCGACAAATCTGTAACCTTTACCGTTCGTGACAAAGACGGAAAATCTTGTGCCACAACGCTGGCTCCTCTCGACCTTCATAAGGTCGTAGATTTCCTAAATGGGCGACTGAATGCTGTGGAAGAAAGCCCGTCAAACTATGGTCCTTCGTACACCCCCACGGGCCTTGGACTCTGTGTTTTTGACTACCAAGGCAAGTTGCTCGACACTTATTATAACCACAAAAGCCTTGCGCAAGGCATCGAAGGCTACAGCTATGAGCAGTTGGCTGAGGCTTTTGGTGAAGACAAGGCCATTTATGTGCTGTTCACCCTTTACGATGGCAGTGTTGGTCGTGAGACGCTAGTTAGGGTAATGCAAGCCTGCGTTCAGCTGCAAGGTCGCTTCATTGTTACTGGTGAACCCACCTACTGTAGTCCAATGACACTTGACGACGTGGCCCAAAAAGCGGGTCTTGACTTCACTACTGTATCGCGTTGTGCACGTGAAAATTCCAAAGAAAAGAAAGAGAATTCTGAAATAGCAGTAGGTGTCCGAATTTATGGTCCTCGCAAGACTTTCACCCTCGACAACAAGGTGAGCACGCTCGACCATCCATCGCTCTTCGACGAAGGCATCACCCGCGATGGCTTCCCCGTGTCGCGTCTCGAGGTTTTGGAACGCATTCAGTCTATGATTAACAAAGAGAACAAGCACAAGCCTTTAGGTGACCAGGATATTACTGACGAGCTTAAAGCCTTGGGCTATGATATTGAGCGCAGGACGGTGGCGAAGTATCGTGGAGAACTGTTGGGGTTGCCTAATTCCAACCAAAGGAGACAAAACAATTAAACTATATATCCTTGCACCCTTTCTGAAAACGACTTGTATTAAGGATACAATGTATTAGTAGATCATCAAACCGATTTAGGTTTTTATAGTAGTTTTAATAGTTATTTCTTATTTTTGCAATTTCCAAATAATACAAATAAAAAATATGGCTGGTATAAGCGAATACTTTATTACAAACACCAAAGACAGCGACCTCGCTAAGGTTATAAAAGGCATTTTGCCTTCTAAAACTAAGAGTTTGGATATCCTTGTGGGATATTTCTATTTCTCTGGCATCAAGGAAATCTATCAAAGCGTCATCGACAAGCCAATGCGAATCCTTGTCGGATTAGAATTGGAACAGGAATTGTTGAAGGAAACAGCGGAATTTGACTTTTTTGTCAAGAAACTCGCCACGCAAAAGTCATCGACTGAAGCTATTCGGTCTGATTTTAACAAGTCTATGGTTGCTTTGTTCAATAAGTCAAAGTATTTCGAAGACGATACACAATTTGAAGCGTTCAAGGTATATTACGAGAAAATCAAGAATGGCTCATTGGAAATCAGAAAAACCAAGGACCCAAGTCACGCAAAGATGTATATCTTTTCCTATTATGATGAGTTATGTGAAAATGGTCTGACCCCTGGAACAGTTATAACAGGCTCTAGCAATTTGACATATAGCGGACTAAGAGACAACAACGAAATCAATGTCAGATTTCATGCCAAGCCCGAATATGACAATGCTATGGAAATCTTTAATGCGCTTTGGGATGATGCTTATGTGTTGGTTGACAAAGATCATATAAAGGATTTTGAAGATGGCGTTATTAAGCATGTTTGGTTTGAAAAGCTCCCCACGCCGTATTTGCTTTTCTTGCGTGTCTTGAATGAGTATTTCTCTATTGACGATTCAAAACGAATCCATACCCCTAACGAGATTACGAAGGGTGAATTCTTTGATTTGAAGTATCAAACCGATGCCATCCGCCTTGGACTTGATGCCATCGAAAAGCATAATGGTGTAATTATTGCTGACGTGGTGGGTTTGGGCAAGAGTATCATTGGCTCTACCATAGCCAATAACCTTGATTTGAGGACTATCATTATTGCGCCCCCACACTTGAAAGCTCAATGGGAAGAATATGTACAGGATTTTGGTTTGCGACACACAGCTGTTTTTAGCAATGGATTGATTGAAAATGCAATAGACTATTATCACCAAAAAACAATTAATTCCAGAAACAATGAACCTTGGCTTATCGTTTTAGACGAAGCGCACAATTATCGCAACGACACCACGAAGGATTATGCCATGCTTCACGAATTGTGCCAAGGCAACAAAGTGATGCTACTGACCGCCACCCCCTTCAACAACGCCCCTTCCGATATTTATGCTTTAATAAAACTCTTCCAAATTCCAACAAAATCCACACTGAGTACCGTAAATAACCTTGGCGAGGAGTTTAGGGAACTTATCGCCCGTTATCGCAAGCTCAAGGATTCATATCGCACAAAAGATGGTGTTGTAATGCAAATAGCCGTTGACCCAGCCGTAGCATCTCCTGACGAGTTTGCCATTTATGAGTCAGAGATACAAGCTATTGCAAAACGCATCCGCATGATTATTGAACCTGTGGTGGTACGTCGTTCAAGAATTGACTTGAAAAAAATCGAAGACTATGCTGAGGATTTGAAGCACCAAGGTATTGAGTTTCCAAAAGTTAATGACCCACAACTGCTTGAGTATGATTTGGGCGAGTTGACAGAGCTGTATATCAACACCTTACATGCCATTTCACCAAAATCAAGCGACAACAAACCTAGTGCCACTGCTGAAATAGTTGAAGCTTCAAACGAGGCATTCGACGACCAATACGACGATGTCGAAGAAACGCCTCCATCATTAGAGGAGAACAAGGAAAATATTGGTTTCAAGGCCACTCGCTACCAACCTATCCTATACATTAAGCCTGGCATGGAGAAAGGAAAGACTTATGCGGAAATTGTCAAAAAACTGGTTGAAGATGCCGGGTTTGACTATGAGCTTTTCATTGGTACCCAAACCAACTTGGCAAAATTCATGCGCACCTTGTTGGTCCGTCGTTTCGAAAGTTCCCAATATGCTTTCAAGAAGTCTGTCGAAAGTATGCTTGACAATTGTTTGAACATTATGAACTGGATTAAAGAGCGAAAGGCTGTTCCGGTTTTCAAAAAAGGTTCTTTACCCGATATCAAGGTGCTTTATAGGTCAAGCAATGATACATTTGCCGAAGACATTATTGCTAACTTACAGGACAAGGGGTTGTTTGAGATTCCGACCAAATACTTGAAAGATGAGTTCATGACCGATTTGAAGCATGACATTCAATTGCTCGAAAAAGTGATGAAAGATTGGAGCAAAGTGACAAGCGACCCCAAGCTCGAAGGTTTCGTTCATATCCTAAAAGAAAAACTAAAGAGCGAGCCGAATCGAAAAATTGTGGTTTTTAGTCAGTTTGCTGATACGGTCGATTATCTCGACAAACATTTGAAGGCGGCAGGACTACCAGTGTTCTCCTATACCTCTGGTAGCGCCTCAAAAACGAGCAAAGAGACTATCAAGAGGAATTTTGACGCCGGTTTCAGGAAAGACCAACAAGTTGACGACTACAGTATTCTGTTAGCTACCGATGCCATCTCCGAGGGTTATAACCTGCATAGGGCTGGTGCAGTCATCAACTACGATATCCCTTACAATCCTACACGAGTTATCCAGCGTGTGGGCCGTATCAATCGAGTCAACTTAAAGGTGTTTGACGAACTCTTTATCTTCAACTATTTTCCGACTGCAATTGGCGAGTCTGACACTTCGGTAAAGCGTATTTCCACATTTAAAATGGCTATGATCCATGCCATTATGGGCGAGGACACCAAAATCTTGACCGAAGACGAAAATCCACATAGCTATTTTGTGGAGCAATACAATAGGGCAATAGCCAAGGATGAACAAGAATCATGGGATACGCCTTATCGTGACCTGCTCAATAAATTGCGTGATTTGCCTGTCATGGACGACGCCATGAATGTGCCATTAAGATGTAAAATACGTCGTTTGACCTCAAAGCCTCGTGAAGGTGTCTTGGTGTTTGCCAGAAAAGGCAATGACTTGATTTTCAAGTTTACCAAGAAAGGTGGGACCCCGCAAGACCTCATCCCAGAAGAAGCCTTGCAATTGCTTGAAGCTAAAGTTGAAGAAATGCCACATCAAGTCAGCGAGCATTTCGGACCCGTCTTTAAGGATTTGCGAGATGCCCTGTTCACCACCGACAATGGTGCCGACACCAATAACCGTGCGAAACGGAAAGCCCTTGAGAAACTTCATGTCATGATGCAACGAAGTGCTTGCGACCTTGACTATCTTAAGGATTTGACGACCGCAATCGAATATGACGCCATTTCAACCTATGTGCTAAGACAAATCGGGAAACTGAAGACCAACCAGTATGCAACCCTGCCTGATTTCGTCAGCAAAGAATATGTCAGTGCCGTACTAAGGACTTACGACGGCATCGCGCAAGGCGCCGAAACCCTTATTTTTGCCGAAGAAATTGAAAGTAATAAAGCCTAAACCCTACAAACATGTCCAACTTTGATTTAAAGCAACGCTATAACCGGAATGAGTTTGACAATTTCATCAGGACTTTCCTTCCCGATGATTATACAAGAAAGGAAACTCGAGTCACCCCTATTGGGTTTCAACCTCAATATGCGACAGACATCACCTTGATCGGAGTGTGTAAGAGTCTCAACCTTGATGTATATGAGATACATCACTCTTCCGTGGCCGATGCCCGTGTGGGGATTGCCAACGACACCTTCAAGTTGTTGCAACACAATTCACTTAACAACAACGCATTAGTGGCCTTTATTCCCAAAGAAGGCGATGGACAATGGCGTTTCTCGTTGCTTCAGATAGAGTTAGATGCGGTTGAACAGTCCTCGCGTATCAAGCGCAGCTATAGCAATCCACGTCGCTATTCTTATGTTTTGGGACCCGATGCCCATGTGCGTACTCCTGAGAAATATTTAATTGATACTGGTAAGATACGCGAACGCCGTGATGGTAACAAGACCCTTTCGCCTTTTGAGGATTTGCAAAGCCGCTTCTCAGTGGAGGTGCTGTCGAAGGAGTTCTACGATAACTTGTTTAATTGGTATCTCTGGGCCACACAACATCCTTCAGTCTCGTTTCCCGACAAGGAGGATGCCGATGCGGGTAAGGATAAGAGCGTGAAAGTCATCCGTCTGATTACTCGAATGCTTTTTGTGTGGTTCATCAAACAGAAGGGATTGGTGCCGAGTTCCTTGTTCGATGTCAACGAGATGAAAAATGTGTTGAAAAATCTTGAACCTGAATCGAGCACCAGTTCCACCTACTATAATGCCATCCTCCAAAACTTGTTTTTTGCCACATTGAACCGCCCTGTCGTGGAAGTGGATGAAGATGGGGTAGAAAAAGTGAGGAAGTTTGCAAAGAATCAAAATGGCGAAGATACCAAAAACTTATATCGTTATGAGGATTTGTTTTCCATTGGCAAGGAAGAGATTGTTAAGTTGTTTGCCCCCATTCCTTTTCTTAATTCAAGTCTTTTTGATTGTCTTGACAAATCAAAAAAATTGAATAATGTCGAAAAATGCTTTAAGTATGATGGCTTTAGCCGTAATCCACGGAAGCAAGCCCATGTACCCAACGAACTGTTTTTTGGTAAGGAACAATTCGTCCCACTGAAGGTTGGAGGTGATGTTAAAGAACAGCATGTGCATGTGCAAGGTTTGATTAGGCTGTTCGAGCAATACAACTTCACCATCGAGGAGAACAGTCCCCGCGAAGTGGAAGTTTCACTTGACCCCGAACTGTTGGGGCGCGTGTTTGAGAATCTGTTGGCCGCCTATAACCCCGAAACGGGCGAATCCGTGCGTAAATCCACAGGTTCGTTCTACACCCCACGCGAAATTGTGAACTATATGGTGAATGAAAGTTTGGTGGCATACCTAAAGGACAAAACCCAGGTATCTGAAACCGACTTGCGTCTCTTGCTTAGCTACGATGACGACGTGCCTTCGCTCTCGAACGACCAAAAACAACAATTGGAGAACGCTATAAAAGATTGTAAAGTGCTTGATCCCGCCTGCGGTTCAGGTGCCTTCCCAATGGGTATGTTGCAGCAATTGGTTCATATGTGGGAAAGGGTTTTCCCCGCCACATCGACAGGATACACATCGAGAAAAGAAGCTATGTACAAGCGCAAGTTGTATTTGATTGAGCATTGCATCTTTGGCGTCGACATTCAACCTATTGCCATGCTTATTAGCAAGTTGAGGTTCTTCATCTCGTTGATTTGTGAGCAATCCAAGGCCGACTTCGACCTGAAGAAGCGAAAGGAGAACTATGGCATCAATACCCTGCCTGCGCTTGAAACCAAGTTCGTGGCTGCCAATACATTGATCCCTGCCGCCGTGCGCGACTTCGACGATGATTGGTCGCAAGACGACAATCTGGTCAAGCTGAAAAATGAGTTGCTCGAAATCCGACACAACAACTTTATCTCGCAATCTTATAGCAGGAATCAAAGGCTAATAAAAAAGAGCCAAGAAAAGTGCCTGGAGATTTGTGACTACATCATGGAGAACAGCTACAAGCCTAACCAGCAACGCATCGATATGCTTGAGGCCCAAATCGCTAAGCTTGAGGCTGAAAAACTGGAATATGCTGGCGAACGCTGGATAGAGGAGGCAGTTGTTGGCGATTTGTTTGGCGATGCGCCAAAAGAGACAAAGCGTTATGATGCTAATCTGAAAAAGCGCAAAGAGTTTGACAAGGCCATAGAAACATGCCGACAAGACATTGAGAATGAACAACAGAAATCTAAACCACAGGGGTTTGAAAAAGCAGTAAATGAACTGACCGCATGGGATCCCTACGACCAAAACACTTCTTCACCCTTTTTCGATGCTGAATGGATGTTTGGCATTACGGATGGTTTTGATGTTGTGATTGGCAATCCGCCATATATTTCGACAAAAGGGGTAAAAGAGGAGGATAAAAAAGCCTATGAAAAAGAATTCGGGTTTTCTGATGATACCTACAACTTGTTTACATTCAAAGGTTTGTCGCTTTCAAAAAGTGGAGGCTCTTTGACTTATATCATTCCTAAGACTTTTTGGACTACACAGACCAAACGCAACATGCGTAATTTGCTTCTATCAAAGAAAATTAGGTACATCTACGACACAGCAAATCCATTTGAGTCGGTTATGGTTGATACCTGTATTTTGCAAGTTGTTAATGCCCCGTATAATCCAAATCATTTAATCCGCTTCCGTGATGGTAGTAAAGATTTGCATTCTCCGATCGTTTTTGAGCCAGTAAAGCAATCTATGTATATCAATACACAGAACGCGGTGATTTTTAAGCCGACAGAGCTAAACTTGAAAATTTGGAATCTTTATGGCGAAAAAGTAAAAGCTTTATATGATCAATGGTGGGATAAGATTAAGACCTCTAAGGATATTGAGAAAAACAAAGCGGAACTTGAACGTTATCGTGCCTCGTTAAAGCCTGGCGATGTTGCTTTGTTGGGTTGCTTGACTGAAGGAGGGCAAGGTCTTGCCACGGCTAATAATGGCAAATATATTGCTATCCGAAAGTCCTCAAAATGGGCAGAAAATGTATATGTTTCCCGCCCCAGAAAATTAGCAGAGGCAATCAGTAAGAAAAGCAAAATTAAGGAATATATCGGTAATCTTACGCCACAAGAATTCCTTGGCCAAAGTACCGAACATCAGATTGCTGACACTTTTGACAAAATCAAAGAGGTGTTTGGTAGGGATATTTTTGGTCAAGGCTATATCTATAAACTTATTGATGATGAAGAAATTGCTGATGTGGATGCGTTGACAGAGGATGAAAAAGCAAACGGCATCGACCCTTCAAAACCTTATTATGTGCCATACGACAAAGGGGATAAAGATGGTAATCGTTGGTATCTTGAAACCCCATTTGCCATCGCGTGGTCCACGGAAAATGTCCATTTTTTGAAGACTGACCCAAAAGCTCGCTATCAAGGATACGGGTTCTTCTTTAAGGAGGGATTTTGTTGGACGGATATTAACTCGACTTTTTTGAAGGCGAGATTAAAGGCAAAAGGCGTGTTTGATGTCGTAAGTATGTCATTGTTTACCCAGACAGAACTTCCAGACTGGTATTATGTCTGCTTAATAAATACAGATTTTATGAGCTTATATGTTGATAATTTCATCAACAACACCTCTCATTTTCAAATAAATGATGCGAGACAAACACCTATCGTGATTCCATCGGAAAGCATTTTAAAAAAACTATTTGGATTATTTGGTGAAGCACAGGCAATTAAAAAAGACCTTTTTGCGGGAAAACTACACGTTTGTGAGGCTGATGAGCAATTATTGTTGATTCATAGGGATTTAGAATCTGCAATCAATCTTTTATACACCATATAAAGTACCTACTAACTTATCCATCGCTGTTTCAACTTGTCGCAATTCGGAAAGTTGCTCGTCATTACTATTCTTTTTAATTGCATATGCTTTTAAGAAGAGTTCGTGAATCTGACCAAGATCTTCACGCGATGGAATGAAAATAGGCATCTGCCTAATATCATTGATTTGGATATTAACTGTGCAATTAAGATATTCTCTGTAATAATCAAACAACAAGTTGCTATTCAGCAAGGTAATGATATAATAATTTGGCACAGTACTTAACAATGAGCTTAACGACATAGAACCTACATCATTAACTGATGCAGACTTCATCTTTACCTTCAAAAGTCTAGCTAAGGGATTAAGTACATTATTCCAACAAAATCCCTCCTTATCAAGAAAGGCAATACAAATCCATTGTTTTACTGTCTAGATTTGATTGTATGTTTTGTAATGCCTTTTCGTCATTGTTGTGCTTTTTTATAGCGATTGCCTGTTTACAGATGTTAGAAAACTCTACGAGCATTTCTTTCTCAGGGACAATGAACGGTAATTGGCGGGCATCGTTTATTTGAAAAGTCTGTGTGTTATTTACAAAATCATCGACATAGTGGCTCATAAAGGTCGAGTTGATAATGCTAATTATAAAGGCTTCAGGAACTTTGTCAGTCATACCAAACAGGCTCATACTTTTCACGTCATTAATGCTTTTTTGTTTTTTCCTACATTTCAAAAAGGTGGTATTTATGTCACTCCAACAAAGCCCCTCCTTAAAGCTTTAATAGGTTCTCTTATACCAGTATAAGCCATATATCGGTACAAAGTACCTCGTGCTACTTTTATTTTTTGTGCTATTTTTGGAATGCTAATTCCTTTTAAATACTGACGGACAATGAAATCATGTTTCGCCTCGCATTTTGCATTAGGTTTTATGTTTCTTTTTCCTTGTTTCCGTCCTAATGGTTTCCCTTCTGATTTCAACCTTCCCAGTGCTTCCTTCGTTCTTTGGCTGATTAAATTCCTTTCAATCTCAGCCGAGAGTCCAAATGCAAAAGCAAGGACTTTACTCTGTATGTCGTCGCCAAGGCGATAATTGTCCTTGATGGTCCATACCCGACATTCCTTTTTCATGCATAGGCTCAGAATCTCCATGATCATGAAAAGGCTTCTGCCCAAGCGCGAAAGCTCAGCACAGATGATGAGGTCGTCTTTCTGCACCTTCTTCAAAAGCCGCCCTAATTCCCGTTTGTCATAGTTTTTCGTCCCACTGATGGTTTCTTCAATCCAGCCATCGATGTGCAATTGTTCCCGTTGACAAAAGTTGTTGATTTCGAATCGCTGGTTTTCAACTGTCTGCTTGTCGCTCGAAACGCGAATGTAACCGTAAATCATTTTTCAGTAGTTTAAATCAAAAAATTACGTGGATTGTTGTTGATTATTTAATACTTTTGCAGCAGAACTTTCATTTTATACTATGACCAAATTAGAAAAACTCTACACCTCCATCAAGAACCTTGAGGAACTGGGGCTTGAGCTTACCCCAGAGATGCTGCTCGAATGCGACAAGCTGGAAGAGCAAATCATCAAGGATGAAATCCTTCCCGCCCTCGGTCAGGACATCGAGCCACGGCTCAGGCAAATCCAACGTCCGCTGGTCTTGGTGGTTGAATACACACCCGAAGACCCCATCAGCGTGAAGTTGTCGCGTAAGATGAACATTGCTGAAGCCTTGGGGGCTAAGCAAATCACTCCGCCAAGCACGAAAACGGGACAACCTGTCACTTCGACAGAGTCAGCACCATTGCCTGCACCTCACGAGCCAACGAAACAGGTCGTCAACCACACCAAAGGACTGAAAGTCACTTTCCGTGATGGCACGGTAATCAACGAGAGCACCGCCATAGAGACCTTCAAAAAAGCTCTGGTTAGAATTGGCCTAGACAAGGTTGCTGCCACTTCCATTAAACACGGTGGCTATGGCCTCGTCTCAAAAAACAAAAGACCGACAGAAGCTGGTCGCCTCTGGCAGCACAAGATTGGTGATTGGTATGTTTATGTCAACATCAGCAACCAACAGAAAAAGGATGACTTGAAGAAACTGTCAGACATGTTTGGTTTGGGGCTGGTGATTGAGGATGGGAAATAGGGCAAAATATAACCTAATGAATATTTAAAATCAAATTGCAGTATATTATGGACTTAAGTAAAATAACAACCGTGGCACAATGTGATGCCGAAATTAAACAACGCAAAGCGGATTTGCTATCGGGTATTATCCCAGCCTATCTCAGAGCTACAGTACAAGATGAAATCGACGACCTTGAGGCTCACAAAAATAAACTCTCAGGTCCGATATCCATTTACGATACCCTAAAAAGGAAAATTGGATATAGTCAGGCACTCCAGGACTGTATTGATGATACATATAAGAACTTGACAGACCCCAATGCTGAGGACACCTCTATCCCGGGTTTGCTTTTGGGCAGAATACAATCGGGCAAGACAAGAGCTTTTGTAGGAGTCATGGCAAAAGCTTTTGATAATGGTTTTGATGCCTGCATCGTCCTTACAAAGCCTGATGATGGACTGGTAATGCAAACTAAGGCAAGACTGGAAAACGATTTCTCAGATTTTCTTGACACCAATTGTTTGTATAGCCAAAATATAGTTGTTGTTTATGATGTAAAGAAGAAGCTAAGCCTCTCTCCACTTCAATGTAGTTACAAAAGCATTTTTGTTTTACACAAAAACAAAAGGCTCGAGGCAATGAAAAAAACCTTGGATGCTTATTTTGAAAACAAGAAGGTTTTGATAATCGATGATGAAGCAGACTTCGTGAGTCGCACGTTTTATTGCAAACAAAAACAGGTTACAGGCGGTGTGACAGGTTTTAGAATTGATGATTTGTCTAATAATCCCAAAATTGACTGCTATTATCTGCAAGTGACAGCAACACCTTACTCCTTATTACTTCAACCAGACGAAACAATCGTGGTGAACAATGGCATTCTTTCTTGTTTTCATCCACGGTTTACTGTCCTTGTTCCAACACATGACCAATATGTTGGCGGCGAGCAATATTATGTGAAGTCATTGAATTCACAATCAATGTATTCCTATCTAATGCACTCGATGAGTGATAACTGCCTTGACAGATTGCTTAAGAAAAACGAACACGCTCGTATTACAAAAGCGGCAGCCACACATCCCGTTTTTCAAGATCTAAGAGATGCATTGATGAGTTATTTTGTTGGATCAGCCATCAGACGAATTCAAGAAAAAAAGAACAAACAAAACTATAAAACAAGTTTTTTGATACATTGCGCTACTGAAAAAGGTGATCATACCTATGAAAAGACAATAGTAGACATTATTCTTAACGAATGGCAAAAAGATGTACTACAACAACAAGGATCGGGGTTGTTGCAACTATTTACCATTGCATACTATGACATGGTGGCATCTAATCAGGCTGGTAATACGTGTATGGACTCAAAAACAAATAAAACAGAGTTGTCTAACTTAAACATGCCTACATCTCCTGATGTTTGGAATGAGTTTTTGAATATTTTTAGCAAACAGTCCTATTCTGTATTATGCATAAACGGAGACACCACAGATGATCCAAATCTATATGAAAAAGATGGCCAACTAAAGTTGCCATCGTATCTGAATATCTTTATTGGAGGATTTAAAGCTGATAGAGGCATTACGATAAATAACATGATTGCCTTCCTCTATGGACGACGTCCACAAAATGGTGGCTCTGCAAATACCATATTACAACACATGAGACAATATGGCAATCGGTCGGCTGAAGACATGTCTGTCACAAGATTCCACACCACCAACAGTCTATATCAAAAGTTAAAAGAGATATATGAAACCGATGAGAGTTTGAGAGTGTTTTTTGAAAAAAACGCAACACCAAGTGTGACATATATAGAATATGATCCAAGGCTTGCTACATATAAGTTATGCAGCCCACAACAAATAAGAATGTCTTCGATTCGAGCCTATGGTTCGCTGGCTCGTTTAATTGCGACCCCCGGCTTCCAAACAAAAGACCATAAAACCATATCGCCAATAATTTCGACTATCGATAATGAATTGTTTAAGTCCCAGGAGAAAACACCTTTTTTGATGGATAAAGCCGATGCATACAGACTCCTTTCTCAAATCAAGTCAACATTCTTATATAGCAAGGCTTTAAATAACAAACAATATGAATGGGACGAGAAAACCATGATTCAAGCTATTGAAAGACACATCCATCCTGATGGAAGAATTTGGGCTTATTATGCAAAAAACAAAGACAATGCACGATTAAAAGGCAAAGGCACTTTTAATGATGCCCCAGAAGATGGTAAAACAGATACACCCATCGCCGAAAAAACTGCCGTAGATAGACCTTTCCTTATGTTTTTTAGAGAGAATGGTGATATCTCAAAAGGTTGGAACGGAACTCCTTTCTATTGGCCTGTTCTTAGATTACCTCAAAACACCCAACCCAACGTTTTTTGCGACGGGGTAATTAATGAGCCGAGAAAAAACGCGCAATTGGTAGTAAAACAATCCAACGGGACTCCGATTGTCGGATCAGGAGTGGTTGACACCTTGATAGAATGTATTAAAATTGCCGGTCCTGCAAAGGTTGAAAACTTAAACATAAACTATCGTAAAAACAACTTGGTTTATGCTGCTGGTAGATGTCCAAAGAATTACTCTACTATAGTACCCGGAAAGTACTATATTAGGAAAGGCATTACTGCTTCTACTGCAGAGAGTTTTTTAAACGAAATATCTTCCAAGCTAAAGCTTAATTGGATCATTTCTATTGTATAGTCTAAAAAATTCATCAAGTCAGATTGTACAAATAGAACGAAAAAAGCAAGGATAATTAGAAAAACAGGTGGTTCTGTAAAAAGAGAAAAACATTGTTACGAACATGATCAAAGAGGACCTTTAAAAATAAATAAAAAAATGTCACACATTGATTATAAAGTAGGCGAATCCTACACTTTTACACCGCAAGAAATCGGTAAAGACTCGCGTGGCAATGAATACTTGGTTCTGCTTGATAAGCAAGGAGAACACGAGTATCGAGTGTATCCGCAATTGGTGAAATTTCAGGAAGACAATCTTCCGCAGGAGGTAACAGCATCTGTGAGAAGCATTGACATCCTAGGAAGATTACAATTTCGTCTGGATGAAGGCGCGATGATTCGTGAGCACTACACTGAAGGCAAATATTATCTTTTCCATATTACCGACACCCGCGACGATCCCAATACCGGCGCTCACTATTATTTGATTGAAGACGATTTCTCAATGCATCGGTTCTACCGCGACGATTGCGAGGATTATAAGAAAGGCAATGACTGCATTTTGATGGTAAAGGGATTCAATGAAAAAGGATTCATTAAGTTTGAAGAACCCCAATCCAAAAAAGAGACTGCGCCAATCACAGAACAACCTAACCAAACACAGCCAGAACAACCAAATCCTAATAATTGGGACAACGCTCCCATTCTGGATATAGGTGATGAGGATACCCATCTGGAGTTCAAGACAAGTATTGTGTTTGTTCCCGGCCAAAAAAACGTTGCAGATATTGACTCTCAACTCGATAACATCCTTAAAGAATTGTGCGCATTCATGAATACTGACGGCGGTGAACTCTACATCGGAATCCATGATAAGACGAAACGTATTGTAGGTATCAGCAAGGATTATCCGCATTTAAACGATGGAGACGACCGTTATGCGGGTGATTATGAACAATCTCATGATGGCTATAAACTAAAGATTCGAAATACCATCGACCGAAAGTGTACCAGTTTAGCTAATTCATTGATTGACTTCGAGTTTAAAGTGGTCGATGGGGCTGAATATTGCAAGATAACGGTCAAGAAAGCCCAACGCCCCGTTTGGCTTAATGGTACCCAGTTGTGGATCAGGCAAGGATGCCGCCTCAAGCAATTGAAAGGTGACGACATCAGCTTCTTTATCACCGACACCATGAATGTAACCATCCAAAATCAACTGGAGACCGAAGGGGTCAACGCCTCAACTGTATCGCTGACGAAAGAGGAATTGGAAGAGATGTTGCACAAAATTGTCAATGTACGTAAGCAGATTGACATTCCGTTGCCTCCTCCACCGTCCCTCGACGAAGTGAAAGAGTGGGTAAACTGGCTTGACGATGGCTCATGGAAGCGCACACGTGAAAAGGCAACCGACAAACAGTATTGCATCCAAGTGCCAGTACCCGAAAAAATCACCGACC
The DNA here is from genome assembly GCA_900318265.1 of uncultured Bacteroidales bacterium. Taxonomy (GTDB): domain Bacteria; phylum Bacteroidota; class Bacteroidia; order Bacteroidales; family F082; genus Limimorpha. The sequence goes on from ONKA01000017.1 coordinate 69,239, forward strand.
CTATGATTTTGTTTTGCTATGAATCTGGTGCTGTCAACTGTATGAGATATGCGGATTTCAGACGCGGAACGAATATGAAAGTGCTAGAGGTGAGGAAGACATGGAATATGGATGCTGGACGACCCATCAACATACTCATTGCACCACCATCAAGTCTGCTGGTGGGTTATAGCGTCGATTATAATGGGTTACAGTATGTGAAATTCCATGATATAACAGATTTCACTCCTACCGCTGCCGCAAAAAACAAAGGCGTGCCTTTTGTTCCATCAGGTTTTCGGATGTTGTGTTTCAAAGTCGTTGATGGCTCTTACAGAAAAAAACTGGCACCTCTCCAGCGAACCAAACAACAACGTTCGCAAGATGCTGGTGAGCCACTCGACAGCCCCATCTTCGTCAACGAAATAGCACTATTGAATAGTCTATAGTTTGCTCATGCATTTGCAACATCGAGCCGCTACAAAGGCTTTGTCAAGATGCGCTCAGTATGTGATAGTTGTAAACAAGAGGACAAAAAAAGTAATTGTCCTTTCAAAGGTCAGGGATGATAGGAGGTACTATAAAACTCCGTGAGACCCATATCTAAACTATTTTATACCCACCTCAGAAAAAGTTTAGATACGGGTGTAAACTATTTTTGAGGTGGGTGTAGTTGTGATTTTTTTTCGACTTCAGGTTGAAAAATTCCATCCCCGCCGCTATATACCCATAGCAAACCGATTCCTAAAACCAGATTACTATGGAACACAACAACGAATCCAAGAACAACTTTTCAGAAGTCTTCACCGGAGAAAACGGCAAAAAGGGCGTGAAGCTTAGCAACGGTAAGGTGGTAGTCCCTGCGCTTTACGACGAGATTGCCTATACTTACGACAGTTTTGAGGCCGATACCCGTCCCTATGTGGCTATCAAAGACGGCAACTACGGATTGGTGCTCCCCGACGGCAAGGGGACCGAGCTTACACCGTTTGTCTATGAGGGAATCTTCGCCGTGCCTGAGATTCTCAACCATTTCCTTTACAAGAAGGAAAAAGGCAAACGCTTTGGCATCATGGCAATGGACGGCCGCGAAGTCACCCCCTGCAACCTCGATTCCTACAGCTGCGACGGCCAAACGGTCTATTTCCGCAGCGGCAATCACCAAGGGCTCTGGCAGTGGATTATCGACGAACTGCTGGAACCCATCTACGACGACATCGAAGTTCTCAACATTGACGAGGCCACACTGTTCACCCTTAACGGTGAGAAAGGCTATGTGAAGGTCGAAGACCACAGCTTCATCCCGGCGAGTCTGGAAAACACTATGGACGAAGATGCTTGGCACGACTTGCTGCTTGAGTGCTTCTGCGACCAGTATCTTGATAATTGATTTTTAAGCTCTGATAATTCATGAGCAACTATCTAGAACTCAAAATACCCATCCGTCAATCGGCCAAGTGGTTCGTAAATCTGCGAAAGGCAATGGCGGAAGCAAAGATCCCGGTGAGATGGCAGCCGGGTGGTTTCCATCTCACCGTGGCCTTCATCAGCAACGACCAACCCGTGAAGGCGCTATCTGTAGCATTCGACAGACAACTGTCTGGTCGCCAGGCTCCAGTTCAAACTTTTGACAAGGTGGACGCTTTCGAAGCAAAAACAGGCGATGAATTCATCCTTCACCTCACTTCGACCCAGTTGTCGCCAACATTGCAAACACTGGTGGACTTGCTGAGGAAAGAGGCTGTCGATGCGGGTGCTGATATCGAAAACGACTTCATCCTTCACGTCACGCTGGGTAGAATCGATGCAAACAAAGCAACATTGGAACAGGTGAGGCGGATTGCCGAAAGCATTCAAGTGCCGCCCTTCACACTGCTATTACAAAATGCTGAATACCGTTACTTCAGAGGCAAAAGCATCCAACGCTGGACAATGAACCAAAACAATTAATATCATGACAGACTACAGAACCATCAACCGTCAAGTAATGACCGACACCAAAAGACAGTATGAGTCGGTAGAAGAACTGAAAGAAGCCGTTAAGAACTCCATCCGTCATCAATATATGGTGACCCAAGAGGAAAACATCGACCAGCCCATCGTGGAGAACAGTCAGACCCTTCATGTCTGCTCTGGCAAACGCAGCTTTGAGGCGGCCAAAGCCTATAAGGGCAAAAAGACCGCCGTGCTGAACTTTGCGAACAACCACGCCATAGGCGGAGCACCTTTCTCTGCCGGTGCCCAGGAGGAGTCACTTTGCAGATGCTCCACCCTGCTGCCTTGCCTGGAGGCCATGCGTGAATCTTTCTACAACAAACATATCCGCCAGTATTTGGCTGGGCAAATCGGTCTCTTGGGTAACGACGACCTGATTTATACGCCCGATGTGGTGGTGTTCAAATCGGACGAGCGCACCGACCCCATCTATCCCAAAATGATGGAGAAGAACGAATGGTATAAAGTGGACGTGATTACTTGTGCCGCTCCGGAGCTGATGAAGATGCACCACCGCCCCGCCAACTATGAGGAAATCATCACCTCCCGCATCAAGAAAATCCTGGATGTCGCTGCCAAAGAGCAGGTCGAGGTATTGATTCTCGGCAAATGGGGTTGTGGCGCATTCAAGAATCCTTCGGATGTTGTCGCCAAGGTGTTCCGAACCTTGCTGAAAAACTACAATTTCGAAACGGTGGAGTTCGCCCTGGCGTCACAAGGGGATGTCAGCGATTCTCCTTTTGCATGGATGGGATAAAGCGCTAAATGCACTGGCCCTGCGTTCAAAAACCCAACTACGCTTTTTATTATCAATTCAGGTTGAAAACTCCATGAGTTAGCGCTATAAATCATCTGAAGCGCTAAACAAACTACTTATGGGTTTTCATACCAATTACCCCAATAAAATACGCTGTTATAGCCATGAGAAAACTACCATTCATAAAAAAACATCATCATGGGAATCATCAAAACAAAAGACGACTTCAAGCATCCCGAAGAGAAAATCCAACTGCTGAACGGCACTGTGCTTGACTGCTATCCTTTGGAACAACTAGCCACAGCACCTCGGAGCGACGCAGAAACAGAAGATGAAGAGAAACTCTTTGTGACTAACGCTTTCAGGTTTCTTCGGTATAGAAACAAAATCATGTCGGACAGCCGCATGTTCCTATGCCCTGTGCCCATACAAAACGGCCTCGTCAACACGGGGACAAGCGGATTTCATCACCCCACCTTGGGCGTTTACATTGAATGGTGGCTGAACTGCGAAAGCGCCATGATTTGCAGCGGAATAGAAACAAATAAGGTTGTTTACCACATTGCTGGCAGTCCTTTGTCGGGCAGAAATAGCTGTGGAGTTGTTGACGAAAACGGTAAAACCGAAACGGAATCCATCCATCCGTTCTCTTCGCTGTGGCCAATCTTCATGAGGATCAACAACCGTTATGACGAAGCTAAAGGTATGTATCAGGCTTACACATTGGAACAGGTTGTCGAAATCTTGGACGAAGAAAGACTTCCTTTGATTGACGACAAGGAGTTGGAGATTATATTTCTTAAGAACGCACTTCTAAGGTGGCGATCAGATATTTTTGGTGAAATCAATCGACTGAAAGCCACGATCGATCGGCTCAAATTCCAGTTGTTTTACGGGCATCGAGACGAATTGAAAGCCATCATGGCAACCTATGAAGAAAAGAAGGAGAAGAAAGAGCAACGAGAGAAGGAAATCAATGCAGTATGCAAGGAACTGCGCAGAAAATTAAAGTCGGGCGAGATCGACAACAAGCATTACCAGCAGCAACTCACTCCGTTGAAAAAGGAAAAAGAGAACAACGATTATTTGCTGCGAGAATACCGCCGATTTGCGCTTGAACCATTGTTTCCCGACTTGGGTTATACCGTATGTGACGCGGAAGCCTTTTTCAAGGATCCTCGCTCAGCAGGTCCTTTGAAATCCAGTAGAGGCCGGTTTTTCTGAAAAAAACTGCAAATCAAAAGTGAAAAAGCAGAAGCGCCGTTTGGCAGTTGATACTATTTGGTCAAATAATGCATTTGGTGAATCAACAATTTGGAACAATTTTTGCTACTTTTGTTGCCAGAAAGTCAAACCATTAAACAATTAGAAAGATGAAAGCATTAAGAATTTTAATCATGGCCATAGCCATCATGATGGCATCGGGCGCGATGGCACAGACGGTCTACAACAGCAGCGGGTCGAGCTGCGGTTCAATCAGCTCTGACGGTACCGTATACAGCAAAGGCGGCTCCAGCATTGGCAGAATCTACAGCGACGGCACCGTGTACGACAAGAGCGGTTCAAGTATGGGTAAGATTGACCGCGACGGTACCTTCTGGAACAAAAGCGGTTCTCGAATTGGTAAGCTCGACAGCGACGGTACGGTACGCAACGCCTCCGGCTCCAGCATCGGCAAGGTGGAGAGCGACGGCACGGTGCGCAACGGCTCTGGTTCCAGCATCGGCAGAGTGCAGAACGTTCCACGAGAATGGGTGGCGGCCTACTTCTTCTTTTTCTTCGATTAGCTTCACCTTTAAACTCATATAACCATGAAAATATTACGCGTTTTAATACTGGCTGCCGGCCTCGTGATGGCATCGGGTGCAATGGCGCAGACCGTCTACAACAGCAGCGGTTCGAGCTGTGGAAAAATTGAGAGCAACGGTACCATTCGCAACAGTAGCGGCTCCAGTGTCGGCCGCTTCGATAGCGACGGCACTATCCGTAACAGCAGTGGTTCCAGCATCGGCAAGATCGATAGGGACGGTACCTTCCGCAATAGTTCGGGCTCGAGCATCGGCAGGCTTGACAGTGATGGTACGGTGCGCAACAGCAGTGGCGCCAGCATTGGCAAGGTCGAGAGCGACGGCACAGTGCGCAACAGCTCGGGATCATACTCGGGCAAGGCTCCAGGCATCCCACGCGAATGGGTGGCTGCCTATTTCTTCTTCTTCCCGTTCTACTAACGGCGTAAAGAAATGCAAAAATGAAACGCCTGCCAATGGTTTCGTGGCGGGCGTTTTTCTTTGCTATAGGTTTTCGTAAGATTTGACTCCGTCGAACGCAGAGCGTTTGCTTCCCTTATCCAAACAACTCCGCCCCCAACTCATAAACCGAAGCCACAGGCACAATCTGAATCTTAAACCGCTTGGTATCCAAGCCTTTGGCGTTATATTTTGAGACAAAAATCTTCTCAAAGCCCAGTTTGTCGGCTTCGGCAATGCGGGCTTCAATGCGGGTGACAGCGCGGATTTCGCCTGAGAGTCCTACCTCGGCGGCAAAGGCATAACGCGAAGGGATGGGGATGTCGGCATTTGAGGAAAGCACGGCAGCGATGACGGCCAAGTCGATGGCAGGATCGTCCACGTGGAGACCACCGGCGATGTTCAAGAACACATCTTTCACGGAGAGGCGGAAACCTGCACGCTTCTCCAAGACCGCCAGCAACATGTTCATCCTGCGGATGTCGAAACCTGTGGCGGAGCGTTGGGGCGTGCCGTAGGCCGCGCTGCTCACCAAGGCCTGCGTTTCAATGAGCATGGGGCGTTGCCCTTCCATGGTGGCGGCGATGGCTATGCCGCTCACTTCCTCGTCGCGTTGCGAGAGCAGGATTTCGCTGGGGTTGGTCACCTCGCGGAGGCCGGTGGCGTTCATCTCGAAAATGCCCAACTCCGAGGCTGAGCCGAAGCGGTTCTTGATGGTGCGTAGGATGCGGAAGCCATAGTGGCGGTCGCCCTCAAACTGCAACACTGTGTCGACGATGTGTTCCAGAATCTTCGGTCCAGCGATGCTGCCGTCCTTGGTGATATGTCCGATGAGGAACACCGGCACCTGATATGCCTTGGCGATTTTGTTCATCTCGGCGGCCGTCTCACGGATTTGCGAGAGGCTGCCCGCCGTGGCATCCACGTAGGGCGATTCGAGTGTCTGGATGGAGTCGACGATCACAATGTCGGGCTGCACGTTCTTGAAGTGCTTCAGGATCTCTTGGGTGTTGGTCTCGGTGAGGATGAGACAGTCGGTGTTATGGATGCCGATGCGCTCCGCACGCATCTTGATTTGGGTTTGGCTTTCCTCGCCAGAGATGTAAAGTATCTTTCTGCCCGCTAGTTGCAAGGCCGTCTGCAAGAGCAAAGTCGACTTGCCGATGCCGGGTTCGCCACCCACGAGAGTGAGGGAACCGAGCACCAAGCCACCGCCAAGTACGCGGTTAAGTTCTTCATAGGGCAGGATGATGCGTTGTTCCTTGGCGTTGCCAATCTCATTGATAGGCGTAGGCAAGCCTTTGTCCATCTCCAGTCCGACGCTTTTCTTCACCGATTTGCTGTCTTTTCCCGTGACGACGGTCTCTTCCACGCAGGTGTTCCATGCGCCGCAGGCGGGACATTTCCCGAACCATTTCGGCGACTCGTTGCCACATTCCTTGCAGAAAAAGGCGGTTTTCTCTTTTGCCATAGTGTGTTTGTTTGACGCGGGACTGCGAGACTGCGAGACGCGGGGCGTGATTGTTTTGTCCCGTGTCTCGTGTCCCGTAGTCTCGTGTCGGTTTATGCAGCAAAAATAATAAAAAACAGCAACCCTTTTGTTTTTTTAATACCTTTGTCGCCAATTAGGAATTAAATCAGGAGGTTGGATGAAAAGACGTCTACTCACCTTTATCGTATGGCTCTTCTCCATGGCGGCATTCGCCCAGCAGGGCGACGTGATGCTGTGTGAGGGCTTCTACACCCCTTGGCTCGAAGAGGGCTGGGATGCAAAGGGCGACGACTGGGTTGTGTGGTATGTCTCCAACACCACTTTCGCGGGTGGCAAGTCTCACGAGATGCAGATGTATCCCGACTTTAACTTCGAAGGTACCACCCGTCTCGTGACGCCTATCGTGGATCTGAACAAATACGATTTCATCAACTTCCAGTTCAACCATGCCCTCGAAGCCACACAAGGCAAGATCGATGCCCGCATTGGCATCGGCATCTCGCAAAACGGTGAGGATTGGGAGAGCATCTGGGAGGACACCATCGTGGGAAGCATCGCGCAGAGCCAGTATCTGCTTACCTTCGACATGGAGGAATGGGCTACCAAGGAGCCGCAGTTCTGCCTGTATTTCACGGGTCACGGGGCATACGTCAACAGTTGGTATATCGACAACATTTTCATCTTCGCCTCGAAGAAGAACAAGTATGGCGGCATCGACGACACCGACGAAAATGGCTTCATCGCCTCCGCGTCGCACGTCACAACCCTGAAGGGCCCCTCGGCGGGAACGATAACCCATTTCTCGAAGATGCGGAAGTCGCGTAACCGCTATGCAAGAGTGGTGGAGGGACGACAAAAGCGATGGTGGCAGTTCTGGAAATAACTAACAATAACTATCTCAAACTAATCATGAAGAATAGCCTTATAGCCATAATATTTGTTTTTCTGTCGATGGCGGTCACTGCCCAGACCTTCACCGACAGCAACTTGCCTATCGTGGTCATTGAGACGGATGGGGGTGCCAGCATTCCTGAGGAACCAAAAATCCTGGCCACGATGAAGATCATTTGGCATCAGGATGGTTCACGCAACTATTTGACTGACATCGACAACCCAGAATATCTCAACTATGACGGACGCATCGGTATTGAGCGACGTGGCTACTCCTCGCAGATGGTTTCGGACAAGAAGCCTTACGGCCTGACGACACTCCAAGACGACAATGTCTCCAACAACAATGTCAGCCTCTTTGGGATGCCTGCCGAAAACGACTGGATCCTCAACCCTTTGGCGTATGACCAAACCGGGATGCGCGACGTGCTGGCCTACGAGCTGTCGAACCAAATCGGCCAATATGCCTCGCGAAGCCAGTATTGCGAGGTGGTTCTCAACGGCAATTATCGTGGCCTCTATGTCTTCATGGAGAAAATCAAGGTGGACAAAAACCGTGTCGACATTGAGAAGATGGACGAGACCTGTAACCAGTCGCCCGAAGTGACCGGTGGCTACATCGTGCAGGCCAACCGTTCCGATAACGACCCCTTGGCTTGGAGCATGCAGACTTATCTTTTCAGTTGGTGGGGTCCTGTATATACGGAGTTTCTCCACCATTACCCCAAACACGAAAACATTACCAACACACAGAACGACTATATCCATGGCGTGTTCCTCGACCTTGAGTCTGTAGCTCACAGCTATAACACCGACATCACAACAGGAATCCCTTCGGTCATCGACATCCCTTCTTTCGTCGATTTCATGATCATGTCCGAGTTCACTTCCAATGTCGACGTGTATCACCTCAGCACCTTCTTCCATAAGGACCGTTGCGGCAAGCTCCGCGCCGGTCCCATCTGGGACTATAACCTTGCCTTCGGCTATGATGCCTTTGGCAACCGGAGTGGCTATGATGTATGGCAATTCGATAATCAAGACAACACAGGACCGCGTTTTTGGAAAGACCTGTTCGACACGGATGAGTTTCGCTGCTATTTTGCCAAACGCTGGTTTGAGTTGACGGAGGAAGGTATGCCTTTGGATTACGACCGCATCTACAACCGTATCGATGAGATTGATGCCGTCATCGCCGAGGCCATCGGTCGCGACAACCAACGCTGGAACCAGATGTCGCAACACGCACAGTATGTGAACAACATGAAGAACTGGCTGCAGCAGCGCATCAATTGGCTGAACAGCCATATCGGCTCCACCCAAGGCTGTTCCGATGTCGACCTGCCGCCCTTGGTCATTTCTAAAATCCATTATCATCCTCAAGACTGGTGGAGCATCGACGGCGACCACCTCGAGTTCATCGAAATCACCAACAACGGCGATGCAGAGGTGGACTTGACGGGCATCTATTTCCGCGAGTTGGGTCTCACTTACCAATTTCCCGATGGTGCGCATCTTGCTGGCCGACAAGCCGTTGTGATTTGTTCCGATTCTTTGTTGTTTAGCGAATACTATCACGTAACGCCTTTTGGACAGTACATGCGCAAGCTTGACAACAAGTCAGAGAACCTCGTGCTGGTCGACGCATGGGGTAACGTCATTGACCAAGTGCATTACTCTGACAGCGAGCCTTGGCCCACGGAAGCCGACGGCAATGGGCCTTTCCTCCAACTCAAGGATTTGGACAGCGACAATAGCTTGGCTGAGAATTGGACGATCAGCTATGATTTAACGGGCATTGAAGAAAAGCCTCAGGTGTTGACACACCTTTATCCCAATCCTACTTCGGGAATGATACACATTGCTTTGGAAGGGAACGCTATTCATTGTCAAATTCTGGACCTAATGGGTAACACTTTGCTTGAAACATCGCCTTCAAATTCCACTTTTGACTTGGATTTGAATGGATGGTCCTCTGGGGTGTACCTAATAAAAATACAAATAGCCGACGGAACGACGGCCTACGAAAAGGTGGTAAAACGTTGATTATTATATTACAATTCGTTGCCGAACTTAATGTCCTTCACATTAAGCTGTAGGTTGGTCTTGCCCTGCCAGGTGTTGTATTCCAGATGGTAGCAGATGCTGAAAGGCTCGCCGTCGTGGATGCGGTCGAAGAGGTCGCCCTTTTGGAAGGCGATGCCCGAGAAAGGAGCCACGCCTTGTTCGGCGTCGCCCACCTGCGATACGGTGAGTTTTAGGTGACGGTGACCGCCCACAGGACGTGAGCCACCAGCGTCGATGACGTTGTCAGTCCAAAACACGGGCGCCATGTTGCCCGGACCGAAGGGCGCAAACTGGTTGAGGATGCGCATGAACTTGGGCGTGATGTCAGCAAACTTGATCTTCAAGTCCACCTCAAGTTCGGGCACGAAGTCCTCGTCGACGAGGTGCTCGCTGACGTAGGCCTCGAAGCGGCGGCGGAACTCGGGCAGGTTCTCGGGCTTCATCGACAGGCCTGCGGCATATTTGTGGCCACCGAAGTGTTCGAGCAAGTCGGAGCAGTGGTCGATGGCGTCGTAAATATCGAAGCTCTTGATGGAGCGTGCCGAGCCTGTGACCAGGCCGTTGGCACGGGTCAGGACGATGGTGGGACGGTAATAGTAATCGGTGAGGCGCGAGGCCACGATGCCGATGACGCCACGGTGCCAGCGTTCGTTGAAGACCACGGTGCTCTTGGCGTCTTTCAGTTCCTGGTCGGCGTCGATCATGCCGAGGGCTTCCTCGGTGATGCGGTTGTCGAACTCGCGGCGTTCGTCGTTGAGGTCGTTGATGGAGGCGGCCAGTTTCTCGGCGTGTTCCTTCTTGTCGGCGATGAGCAGGCGCACCGAGTCGGAGGCCTTGGCGATACGTCCGGCAGCATTGATACGCGGGCCGATGAGGAAGACCAAGTCGCTGATGGTCAGCTCTCTGGTGAGCACGTTTTCGTCTTCGTCGAGTTGATCTTCGTCGCGACGGTAGATGTTGGCGTGTTGCAGGATGGCCTCAATGCCCGGACGGGGTTTCTTGTTGAGTTGCTTCAAGCCGAAGTGGGCCAGCACACGGTTTTCGCCCGTGATGGGCACGATGTCGGCGGCGATACTCACGGCCAAGAAGTCGAGCAGCTCATACACTTGCTCGATGGTGCCCAGACCTTTCATTGATAAGGCGGTGACCAGCTTAAAGCCCACGCCGCAGCCCGAGAGCTCGTCGTAGGGATAGTTGCAGTCGGGGCGCTTGGCATCGAGCACAGCCACGGCGTTCGGGATGACATCGCCGGCACGGTGGTGGTCGCAGATGATGAAGTCGACGCCTTTGGCGTTGGCGTATTCGATGCGTTCCACGGCCTTGATGCCGCAGTCGAGGGCGATGACCAGTTTAAAGCCGTTGTCAGCCGCATAGTCGATGCCTTTGTAGGAGATGCCATAGCCTTCCTCGTAGCGGTCGGGGATGTAGAACTCGATCTTTTTCTTCTTGAAGAAGGGCTTCAAGTAGGTGTAGACCACCGCCACGGCCGTGGTGCCGTCCACGTCGTAGTCGCCGTAGATCAGCACTTTCTCGCCCTCTTTGATGGCGCGAAGCACGCGCTCGACGGCCTTGTCCATGTCCTTCATGAGGAAGGGATCATGGAGTTGGGAGAGGGAGGGACGGAAGAAAGTTTTGGCCTCTTCGTAGTTGGTAATTCCGCGTTGGACAAGCAAAGTGGCAAGGTTCTCGTCGATATTGAGCACCTTGACAATCTCGGCAACCTGTTGGTTGTCAACCGATTCATGTAAAATCCACTTTGTTTCCATCCAAGTAGTTTTGAATCGGTAAAAATAATAAGAAAAACAATACGGAAAACGGGAATTTGTAGTTTATACTCAACTTTTCTTTTATAATATTCATTTTCAGCAGATTATTTTTTTGCCTTTTTGTTCTATTCTACATAACATTTCGTTTTTCAAAAGGTCGGGAATTGTTGAAAAATATGTTCAAAAAAAATGCTTTTGGCTCTTGCGCGGTGTGCATATTTTTGATATTCTTGCAGTTTAAAATCACCTAAACTTTCTACCCTTGAAAAAGATTAAAACTGCTTTAATATCAGTATTTTATAAAACGGGCATCGACACCATCGTCGACTTGTTGAAGCAAAATGGCGTACAGATATACTCCACGGGAGGCACGTACGATTTCATCAAGCCGCTCGACCCCTCAGTGAAGACCGTCGAGTCGCTCACGGGCTATCCGTCCATTTTGGGCGGTCGCGTGAAGACTTTGCACCCCAAGGTATTTGGTGGCATTCTAGGTCGCACCCAGCTTGAATCGGACCAAAAGGAGATGCAGGAATATGACATCCCGCCTTTCGACCTTGTCATTGTCGACCTCTATCCCTTCGAGGAGACTGTGGCCAGCACCGACGACGCCAGCAAGATCATCGAGAAGATCGACATTGGCGGCATCTCGCTCATTCGCGCTGGTGCAAAGAACTTCAACGACGTGCTCATCGTGCCCTCACAAAAATACTACGGAGAACTCATCCAGCTGCTCAAAGACCAGCAGGGTGAGACCTCTATCGACGACCGCCGTCGTTTTGCGGCCTACGCCTTTGGCGTGAGTTCGCATTACGACAGCGCCATCATGAATTGGTTTGTGAAAGATGACGACAACAAGCCGCTGCGTATCACCGAAGAGGAAGGCACCACTTTGCGTTACGGCGAGAACCCGCACCAGAAAGGCACTTTCTATGGCGACTTGGATGCCATGTTCGAGAAACTGCACGGCAAAGAGTTGTCGTACAACAACTTGCTTGACCTCGATGCGGGTCTCAACCTCATCCGTGAGTTTGACGAGCCCACTTTCGCCATCCTCAAGCACAACAACCCCTGCGGTTTGGCCTGTCGCCCGACCGTCAAGGAGGCATACGTCGACGCATTGGCTGGCGACCCAGTGTCGGCCTTCGGCGGCGTGCTGGTGTGCAATCGCCCCATCGACCTCGAAGCTGTCGAGGAAATCAACAAGCTCTTCATCGAAGTCATCGTGGCACCCATGTATGAAGACGGTGTACTCGACCTGCTCTTCTCGAAGAAGAACCGCGTCGTGTTGCGCCTGAAAGCCGACCAATACAGACCCCAGACGGTGAAGACTGCCCTGAACGGCTACCTCGTGCAGGATCGCGACCTCCACACGGAGAGCGCCGCTGACTTCAAGGTCATCACCGAGAAGGCACCTACGGCTGCTGAGGTTGAAGACATGGTCTTCGCCAACAAGATTGTGAAGCACAGCCGCAGCAACGCCATCGTCCTCGCCAAAGGCAAGCAACTCTTTGCCTCGGGCATCGGGCAGACCTCGCGTGTCGACGCCCTGCGCCAAGCCATCGAGAAGGCCCGTTCGTTCGACTTCGACCTCAAAGGTGCCGTCTTGGCCTCCGATGCTTTCTTCCCCTTCAAGGACTGCGTTGAGCTGGCCCACGAGGCCGGCATCAGCGCCATCGTGCAACCTGGCGGCTCCGTCCGCGACCAGGAATCCATCGACTGCTGCAACGAACATGGCATCGGCATGGTGTTTACTGGATATAGACATTTTAGACATTAACGAATGGTGGTACAGACGGTGCATGCACCGTCTCTACAAAGGAACAATTAACTGACAACTGAACAACTGACAACTAACAACTGAAAAAATGGGAGCATTTTCATTCCTCAACAAAGAAATCGCTATTGACCTTGGTACGGCCAACACGATCATCATATACAACGACAAGGTAGTCGTTGACGAGCCCTCCATTGTGGCCCTGCAGCGCGACACGAAGAAAATCATCGCCGTCGGCAAGCGCGCCATGATGATGCACGGCAAGACCCACGAGAACATCAAGACCATCCGCCCGCTGCGTGACGGCGTCATCGCCGACTTCCAAGCCGCAGAATACATGATGCGCGAGATGATCAAGATGATCAATTTCAAGAATACCCTGTTCCCGCCCAGCCTGAAGATGGTTATTTGCATCCCTTCGGGTATCACTGAGGTGGAGGAGCGCGCCGTGAAGGACTCCGCTGAGCAGGCTGGCGCCAAGGAAGTGCGTCTGATCCACGAGCCTATGGCTGCCGCCATCGGTATCGGCATCGACGTGCTTGAGCCGACAGGTAACATGATCATCGACATCGGTGGCGGTACCTCCGAAATCGCCGTCATCGCTTTGGGTGGCATCGTCAACAACAAGTCCATCCGTATCGCTGGTGACGACTTCACTGCCGACATCGAAGAGTATATGCGCAAGCAGCACAACATCATCGTGGGTGAGCGCACCGCCGAACGCATCAAGATCGAAGTGGGTGCCGCCATCCCGCAACTCGACAATCCGCCTGATGACTATGCCGTGCAAGGTCGTGACATGCTGACGGGTATCCCGAAGGAGATCCGCGTCAATTATGCCGAGATCGCCCATTGCCTCGACAAGAGCATCATGAAGATTGAGACCGCTGTGCTGAACGCCTTGGAGCAGACCCCGCCCGAGCTGTCGGCTGATATCTACCGCACGGGTATCTACCTCACCGGTGGTGGTGCCTTGCTGCGTGGCCTCGACAAGCGTCTCAACGCCAAGACCAAACTGCCTATCCACGTGGCCGAAGACCCGTTGCGTGCCGTCGCCCGTGGCACTGGCATTGCCCTGAAGAACTTCGACAGATTCACCTTCTTGATCAAATAAATGCTGAATGATGAATGCGGAATGCTGAATGGTGTTGTATCACGACATTGACTTCGTCGAATCATCGATTTCTGCATTCCACATTCCGCATTCCGAATTAAAGAAATGAACAATCTTCGGCGTTTCATTCTGAAATATCACTTCGTCATCTTGTTCATCCTGCTCGAGGTGATTTCCATCTTGTTGCTCGCCAACAGCCAACGCTTTCACCGCAACCGCTTGGTGAACACCACCAACGATGCCGTGGGCAAGGTCTATGAGTGGAGCAGCGAGGTGAGTAACTATTTCCGTCTCAACAATGCCAACAAGCAACTGGCCGAAGAGAACGCCATGCTCCGCCAACAGCTGTCGGTGGTTTACGACACTACAACCTGCACCTACGACATCACCAAAGGCGACACCTTATTTAAATATATCCCTGCCCAGGTTGTCAACAACAGTACCAACCAGGTCAACAACTACATTATCATCAACAAGGGTTCGCTTGATGGCATTGAGCGCGACATGAGCGTCATCTCCACCGATGGCATCGTGGGTGTGGTCACCGACGTGAGCCGCCATTATGCCTCCATCATGAGCTTGCTCCACAGCAAGTGTGTCGTGGGCGTGCGCATCAAGCAGAGCCAGGAGTTGGCCAGCTTGAAGTGGGAGACCAACAACTACCGCTACGGCATGGTGGAGGATATCCCCACGCACATCCTCTTGGAGAAGGGTGACACCATCTTGACCAGTTCCCATTCCTATATCTTCCCTGAAGACCTGATGGTGGGTACGGTGGAGGAGTTCTATCCCACCGCCGTCGATGCCTTGAACAAGGCCAAGGTCAGGTTTGCAACTGACTTTGCTACGTTGAGGCATGTCTATGTGATTAAAGATTTGCACAAACCCGAGCTCGATTCGCTCAAAGCCAGACTCCAATGATATGAACAAGACCGTGCTACAAATCATCCGTTTCGTCGTGCTCGTGCTCCTGCAGGTGCTGGTCATCAACCACATCCGCCTTGGAGGGTATGTGCATCCTTATATTTATTTGGTTTTCGTCATGCTGTTGCCCTTTAGCACTCCAAAATGGCAATTGTTGGTTTTGGGTTTTGCTCTAGGGCTGACCGTAGATTTGTTTACGGGTACACCTGGCCTTCACGCTGGCGCCACCACTTTGATGGCGTTTAGTCGTCCGTCCATCATCAAGTTGATTTCGGGCAACCAGAAATTCGAAAACATCACCGAGCCCAATATCGGTCAGTTGGGCGGGCTTTGGTTCTTCCGTTATACGCTGTTCTTGGTGCTCATCCACCATTTTGCGCTGTTTTTCCTTGAGTCGTTTAGTTTCAGGCTCTTCGGACAGGTCTTATTACGCATCCTGCTCAGCGTCCCCGTTTCCATCTTCCTTATCATGATGATCATGTTCATCTTTAAATCGGAAAAGAAAAGAGAATAATATAAATAAATGATTTACAATGAGAAAAAACTTGTTATTTCTGATTACACTCGCGTTTGGTTTGACCGCCTGCAACGAGAGTGCCGATAGCTTTAAGGTCAATGTCAGCTTGGCCAATGCCAATGCAAAAACCGTTTATTTGCAGAAGTTTGTTGACAACGAACCTATCATTATCGACTCTGCTGTCGTCAACAACGACCAAGCCGTGTTGACAGCACCCCTCGACAACCCGCAGATTCTTTATGCCTTGAAGGTGAAAGGCAGAAAAGGCTCGATGCCGTTCTTTGCCGACAACAAGGACGTTGTGTTTGTGGGCGATATGGACAATCCGCAAGACGTGGAAATCATGGCTTCGGAAACCCAAGCCGAGTTGGATGCCTACAACAAGCAGGTGAGCCAATACGACAAGCAAATCACGGAGCTTTATATCGCGATGCAGCAGGCCTTTAACAACGAAGACTCAATCCTCCAAGTGGACTCACTCAACAAGGTTGGCACTGCGCTGATGGAGCAGCAGGACAATTTCCGCGACGATTACATCAAGGCCCACCCCGAGAGCTTCGTTGCGCATTACATCCTCGATGGCGTGAAGCAGGACTATCCTGTCGACCAGCTGAAGGAAATGGTGGGTGCTTTCACCACCGAATCCATCTATCGCGATCACCTCAATGAATACATCGCCTCACAGGAACGCTTGGAGATAGGTCAGCCTTTCATCGACTTCACCTTGTCGACCAAGGCCGGCGAGAAGGTCAGTCTTGCCGAGGTCATTGCCAAAAACAAGATCACGATGGTTGACTTCTGGGCTTCTTGGTGCGGTCCTTGCCGTCATGAAAACCCCGTTGTGAAAGCCGCATACGAGAAATTCCATGAGCTTGGTTTCGATGTCCTCAGCGTCAGTGTCGACCAAGACGAAGCCGCTTGGCTGAAAGCCGTCGAAGAAGACGAATTGCCTTGGACGCAGGTGCGCGACAGCGAAAACAAAGCCAGCCAAGACTATATGATTTATTATATCCCTGCCAATTTCCTCTATGACCAGACGGGCACCATGGTGGCCAAAGGCTTGAGAGGCGAGGACTTGGAGGCGAAATTGTCTGAACTATTGAAATAAGAAAGGGACAAAAGACCTTCAGCCTTAGTCGTCATAGCGGGCTTGACCCGCTATCTCCTGAAGAAAAGGGTGTCCCTTCTTTTTCAGGAGATGGCGGATGTGCCTCCGCCATGACGACTAAAGAAAAGGTTATAGTACCATATAAAATCGATTAACAACACACTTATGAAAACTGAGTATTTTCTATTAGGTTTGGTTTGTGTTGGGCTCTTCGCCTGCACCTCAACCCCTAAGACAGAGACCTTTAAGGTCAATGTGAACCTCGCCAATGCCGACGGCAAGTTGGTCTATCTGCAAAAGGACGGGCAGACACTGGATTCGGCAGTGATTGCCAACTGGGATGCTGTTTTCAACACACCTGTTTGCAACGATAACGAGATGTATAGCATCATGCTGCAAGGCTGGCGTCGTCCCTTCCCGTTCTTCACCGACAATGTTGACGTGACTCTTGAAGGTGATGCGCAAAACCCCAACGCCATCTTGGTGAAAGGCTCTGCGTCGCAAGACCGACTCAATGCCTTCACTCAAAGTTATAACGAGCTTGAAGAGAAATTGGAGGCCGACAGCACGATGGCCCAAGCCGATAAGGACGAAGTCCTGAAGATGCAATGCTTCGACTATGTGTGGGAAAACCCCACCGACCCCGTGGCGCATTATGTGCTTTATCGTTACAAGTGGGCCTTCGGTCCCTGCGAGCTGCGCACGATGATCGACAACATCCATCATGCCGACAGCACGCTCAGCACCGCCAACCTAAAACTGGCCGAGGAATACGTGGAGAAGCAAGAGCGCGTGCAAGCGGGTCAACCCATCATCGACTTCACCCAAAACGATGCTGATGGCAATCCTGTGACACTGTCGCAGTTGGCCGAAGGTAAACTCCTGCTGGTCGACTTCTGGGCTTCGTGGTGCCCTGACTGCCGTAAGGCTAATCCCGATGTGGTGGCAGCCTATGAGAAATACCACGATCAAGGTTTTGACGTGCTCGGCGTTTCGTTCGATACCGAAAAGGAGAAATGGCTTGCTGCTATCGAGAAGGATGGCCTTACCTGGACCCACGTTTCCGACTTGCAAGGCTGGAACAACGCCGCTGGAGCCTTGTATGCTATCTCATTCATCCCACAGAATGCCCTCATTAAGGACGGCATGATTGTCGCCCGCAACCTGGAAGGGGAGGAGTTGATGGAGGAGATTGGAAGGCAGTTGGCCAACTAATCTTTATTGGTTTTCACTTTAGGATATCCTAGCCCACGCCACAAAAGGTGGGTTAGGGTATTCTTTTTTACTGTATTCCAAAGGTTGCCCGTCGCTGATGCGAAGTATCTTGCCTCCAGCGGCGCGGAGGATGGCATCGGCGGCGGCGGTGTCCCATTCCTTGGTCTTGCTGTAACAGACATAGACATCGGCGCTGCCTTCGGCCAGACGGGCGA
Source organism: uncultured Bacteroidales bacterium (assembly GCA_900318265.1). GTDB lineage: Bacteria > Bacteroidota > Bacteroidia > Bacteroidales > F082 > Limimorpha. Next base: position 87,302 of record ONKA01000017.1, read on the forward strand.
ATTTCAGGCTGCTGCCTTGGGTGTCGATGACCAAATCGGGATGGGTTGGGCGCAATACCTTATTAATATATGCGTCTACCTCGGGTGTGCGGTGCGAACGGCTGACCAAAACCGTGTAGGGACGCACGGCGTGCGTCCGCTGGGTTACGGGCGGACACACGCAGTGTGTCCCTACAGCGTACCACAATTGATTGGTCACTGGCGCATAAATCACACCCAAGACGGGTTGTTTGTCATCAATCAGGGCGATGTTGACTGTGAATTCGCCGTTGCGGTTCACAAATTCGACCGTGCCGTCCAATGGGTCGACGAGCCAATACCGCTTAAATTGGGAACGGTCGGGAGGCAGGTCTTCCTCGCTGACAAAAGGCAAGCCCGTGGGTTTCAAGATTTCCTTGATGATATTGCTGGCACGAAGGTCAGCCTGGGTGACGGGCGAATCATCGTCCTTGGTATAGACCTCGAAAGGCTGTGCATACACTTCCATGATGGCCTTCCCTGCTTCGAGGGCTGCATGTTTGGCTAATTCTAGTAGTTGTTCCATGGTGCAAAGATAGTTTTTTATTGCTTTTGGCCACTGGCTACTGGCAGAATTCCCCTGGCTTTAGGAGATTGCGGATCGAGTCCGCAATGACGCCTTGGGGAAGGGATTGCCAGAAGCCAGTGGCCAAAAGCCAGAAGCATATTTATAATACTGAAAACCAATGATATAATAAAAAATTTTCAAAAAAGTTGGCTTTATCATCTTTTATTCCACTAATTTTGCACGCGAAAATTTTTGGGTTGTAGCTGTACCCTTTAGCGTAAAAATGAGACTATGGCAAAGAATTTAGTTATCGTGGAGTCACCGGCCAAAGCCAAGACCATCGAAGGGTTTTTGGGCAAAGAATACACGGTGAAGTCGAGTTATGGACATGTGCGCGACTTGAACAAGAATACCTTGAGTGTCGATATCGAAAACGATTTTGAACCCGAATACGAGATTTCGGACGACAAGAAAGCCTTGGTGGCCGAGTTGCGGAAACTCTCGAAAGCCGCCGACACGGTGTGGCTGGCGTCCGATGAGGACCGCGAGGGAGAATCCATCTCGTGGCATCTCTATGAAGCCCTCGACCTGAAGAAGAAAGACACCAAGCGTATCGTCTTCCACGAAATCACCAAAACCGCCATCCTCGATGCCATCGAGAACCCGCGCGACATCGACATGGGTCTCGTGGCCGCCCAGCAGGCTCGCCGCGTGCTCGACCGCCTTGTCGGTTATGAGTTGTCGCCCCTGCTGTGGAAGAAGGTGAAGCCCTCGCTGTCGGCAGGCCGTGTGCAGTCGGTGGCCGTGCGCCTCATCGTCGAACGCGAGGAAGAGATCAAGAACTTTGTTCAGACAAGCGCCTATCGCATCATGGCGCAGTTCACCTTCATGAAAGACGGACAGGAGTACAGCCTCACCGCTGAGTTGCCCCACCGTTTCGACACGGAAGAAGAGACCCGCAAGTTCTTGGAATCGTGCGTCAACGCTGGCTATAAGGTGGATTCCATCGAGAAGAAACCGGCCACGCGCTATCCCGCACCGCCTTTCACCACTTCCACTTTGCAACAGGAAGCCGCCAGAAAACTCGGTTTCTCGGTCGCCAACACGATGCGCATCGCCCAGCAGCTCTACGAATCAGGTAAGATCACCTATATGCGTACCGACTCCGTCAACCTCTCGAAGCTTGCCCTCGGCATGGCCAAGAAGGAAATCACGGAGAACTATGGCGCAGAATATGTGAAGACCCGCCAATACCAAACCAAGACCAAGGGCGCACAAGAGGCCCACGAAGCCATCCGCCCGACCTACTTGGACCAACATACCATCAAAGGCACTGCCGACGAGCGCAAGCTCTATGAGCTGATTTGGAAGCGCACCATCGCATCGCAAATGGCTGACGCTCAGATGGAACGCACCAATGTGAACATCGGCATCTCAACTAGCGACAAACAGTTTGTCGCCACAGGTGAGGTCATCCTCTTCGACGGTTTTCTGAAGGTCTACATGGAGAGCTACGATGACGACCGCGCTGAAGACACTGCCGCCATCTTGCCGCCCATCGAGAAAGGCACCGTGCTCGACATGGAGAAGATGGAAGCCCAGCAACGCTATACGCGTCACCCGTTGCGCTACACCGAGGCCAGCCTCGTGAAGAAGATGGAAGAACTCGGCATCGGTCGTCCTTCCACTTACGCCCCGACCATCTCCACCATCCAAAAGCGCGAGTATGTCACCAAGGGCGATGTGAAAGGAGAACCCCAGTCGTTTAAGATAATTACGTTGAAAAACGGCAAGATTACCGAAAAGATGGGCAAAGAAAACTACGGTGCCGAGAAGGGCAAGCTGTTGCCCACCGACATCGGTGTCTTGGTGAACAAGTTCCTGATCCAATACTTCGAGAGCATCATCGACTACAACTTCACCGCCAACGTGGAGAAGGAATTCGACAAGATTGCCGAAGGCAAACGCAAGTGGAACGCCATGATCAAAGACTTCTACAAAGGCTTCCACAAGCAGATTGTGTCCACCACGGAGCATTCAGGCAAGTTCAGCGGCGAGAAGATGCTCGGCATCGACCCCGCTACGGGCAAGAAAGTCTACGTGAAGGTCGGTCGTTTCGGTCCAGTGGCCCAGATTGGCGACACCGAATCGGAAGAGAAGCCGCGTTTCGCTGGCTTGAAGAAGGACATGAGCATCGAGAGCGTGACTTTGGAAGAAGTGCTGAAGCTTTTCGACTTCCCGCGCAGTCTCGGTGAGTATGAAGGCAAGGAAATCACTGTGGCCGTGGGTCGTTTTGGCCCGTATGTGAAGCACGACAACAAGTTCTACAGCCTCGCCAAGACCGATAACCCCGCCTTGGTGGACTGCGACCGCGCCGTGGAAATCATTAACGAGAAACGTCAAAAGGACCTGAACAACATCATTCGTTCCTTCGACCAAGACCCCGACATGCAGGTGCTGAACGGCCGCTTCGGACCTTACATCGCTTACAAGAAGAGCAACTACAAGATCCCGAAAGGCACCGAGCCCTCCACCTTGACCTACGAACAGTGCAAAGCCATCGTGGAAGACCCGAAGAACGCACCGAAGAAGAAGGTGGTGAAGAAGAAATAAACAAACGAGAGCGGCGGAAGCAATTCTGCCGCTTTTTCTTTGTTTTTTTCATGCAATCCAAATAAATTCCTATTTTTGCAATCTTAATCAGACGCGGTTAGCGTCACTGCGAGGTACGAAGCAGTCTAGATATGAAACTTATACCCTAGATTGCTTCGTCGTTCCTCCTCGCAATGACGCAAAGCGACGACAAGCAAAAAACTTAATCTTTGAATTTTAAATCTTAAATCTGAAATACAATGGAGAAAAAAGACTTACTGAAAGACGTTGTCGAACATATCGACATTAAGAAGTATGACTCGACCGAACTCATCAATGCCATGCGCAAGATGTCGTTCACCTCGCGCGACACCGCTCGTGCCGCCGACATCCTCTGCCAGATGATTGCGGAGAAGGACTGCACCAACATCCTCACCATCGCTGGTTCCACCTCGGCCGCCGGCTGCATGCAGGTGTATGTGGAGATGGTCAGAAACAAGATGGTTGACGCCGTGGTCAGCACGGGTGCCAGCATCATCGACATGGACCTCTTCGAAGCCCTTGGCTACAAGCACTACATCGGCACGAAGGAGAATGTCATCCCCGACACCAAACTGCGTGAACTCTACATCGACCGTATCTACGATACCTTCATCGACGAGGAAGAGCTGCAAGCCTGCGACCAAGCCACCTGCGACGTGGCCGACACGCTGGAGTGCCGTCCCTACAGCAGCCGCGAGTTCCTCTATGAGGTCGGCAAATGGCTGGCCAACGGTCATGGCGTGAAGAAGGAAAGCCTCATCCAGACCTGCTATGAGTGCGGCGTGCCGATCTTCTGCCCCGCCTTCAGCGACAGTTCGGCTGGCTTCGGCATCGGTAAGCACCAGTGGCTCCGCAAGAAAGCCGGCAAGCCTTATGTCAGCATCGACTCGGTGGCCGACTTCCTCGAACTCACCGAAATCAAGATGAACAGCCCGCAATCGGGCCTCTTCATGGTTGGTGGCGGCACGCCCAAGAACTTCGCACAGGACACTGTTGTTTGCGCTGAAATCTTGGGTCACGAAGTGCCTATGCACAAATATGCCATCCAGATCACCGTGGCCGACGTGCGCGACGGTGCCTGCTCATCATCAACGTTGCTCGAGGCTGGCTCATGGGGCAAGGTGAGCGAAGAGCTCCAACAGATGGTCTATGCCGAAGGCACCACCGTTATCCCCGCCATCGTCAGCTACGCCTACCACAACGCACCGTGGCGTGAGCGTGAGTATAAGAACTGGCAGAAACTTTATAAATAATGCTGAATTAGGAATTATGAATGCTGAATGGGAGCAAAGCCCAGAGCGCATTGCACCATTCAGCATTCTTCATTCAGCATTCCACATTCATCATTCAGCATTAATAAATGGACATCAGCATCTTCCTTGAACCCGTCGCTGAGAAGTGTTTCAGCACGGTCTATCGTCCAGGAAAGAAGACCTTGGGCGAGAGTATCGACATCTATCGCAACGAGGAGACATTTCCTGACCTCGAAGGCGTGGATTTGGCCATCATCGGCGTCAAGGAGGAACGCGGTGCGGTCGACAACAAAGGCTGCGCCGACGGTGTGGACTACATCAGAAAAGCCCTCTATCCGCTTTTCAACCATTGGCCCCAACTTCATATCATTGACTTGGGCGACATCAAGATCGGGAAAGAACTCAACGACACCCATTATGCCGTTAATCAGGTGCTTACCGAACTGATGAAGAATAAGATTGTGCCTATCGTCATCGGTGCGGGACAAGACCTCACCTATACGATGTACCAAGTGTATGAGCCTACGGGCAAACTCATCAACATCGCTGCCGTCGACCCCATGTTCGACATCGGCAACGACAAGGAAGCCCTCAACTCACATTCCTATCTCAGCCATATCATCCTGCATCAGCCCAATTTCCTGTTCAACTTCACCAATATCGGTTATCAGTCGTATTATGTTGACACAGAGAATATTGAACTAATGAAACAGCTGCTCTTCGACGCCTATCGTTTGGGCAGCATCAAGCAAAACATCGAACAAACCGAGCCGCTCATCCGCAACGCCAACCTCTTAAGTTTCGACATCTCAGCCATCCGTGCCGCCGACGCACCGGGTGTAAAGAACGCTTCGCCTAACGGTTTCAACGGCGAAGAGGCTTGCCGCATGACACGCTATGCCGGACTGAGCTATAAGCTCTCGTCCATTGGTTTCTTCGAATACAACCCACATTACGACATCAACTCGCGCACGGCCAATCTCATCGCCGAGATGATCTGGTATTTCATCGAAGGCTTCTCCAGCCGTCAGGACGACATCCCCACCTTGGAAAGCAACGATTTCAAGCGATACATCGTACAAATCAGTGACAATCAAAATGATATAGTCTTTTTGTGCCATAAGATTACGGGCAAGTGGTGGATGGACATGTCGTTCCTGCAAAACGACGACCAACGCTATGAGCGACATCATTTCATCCCCTGCTCCAAGGAAGACTACGACCAAGCCATGCGCAATGAATTGCCCGACAAATGGTGGCAGTTCTACCAGAAGTTGATGTGATTTTTTGGGATTCGCTTCGCGAAGAAATACGCAGTAAGATTGTGATTTGATTTTTGAAAGATTTCTTGCCGTAGGCAATCCCAAATTAGTATCTTTGCCGCAAATTTTTCGAACTATGAAAAAAGCACTATCTATTTTCACTCTATTACTCTTGATGGCCGCTACTATGCAAGCCCAAGAGAAGAAACCCGATTGGATGAGATGGCACTATCTCTCCGAAGCAGAGATGTACGACACCTCGCGTGGCATGAACTTCGTCGAGACCGACCCGCCAACGGGCACACCACGTTTCGTGGCCGAGTTTGAGCCCATGCAAGGCGTGATGATCCGTTATCCCTTGGGCATCCCTACGAGCCTTGTGGCGCAACTTTCCAATAACTGCATGGTGTATTGCATCGTCAGCACTTCGCAGCAAAACCAAGCCCAAAACAGCTTCCAAAGCGCAGGCGTCAACATGAGCAATGTGACCTTCGTCAACGCTCCGACCGACTCCTATTGGGTGCGTGACTATGGCCCGTGGTATATCTTTGAGGACCGCGAACCTGCTATCGTCGACAATGTCTACAACCGCCCGCGTCCCAACGACGACAATATCTCGGGCGTGTTTGCCAACTTCTGGCAGATCCCCATGTACGGTATGAACCTCCAGCATACTGGTGGCAACATGATGGAAGACGGTCGTGGCCATGGCGTGAGCGATGACCTTGTGCTGAATGAAAACAACCACAACGAAACCAACGTCCGCAACAAGATGCGCGACTACCTCGGTATCGACCCGTATCATATCACCATCGACCCGCAAGGCGACTACATCGCCCACGTCGACTGCTGGGGCAAGTACCTCGCTCCCGACAAGATTTTGATTGCGCAACTGCCGCAAAGCAACCCCCGCTACCAGTATTACGAACAAGTGGCCGAATACTTTGAAACCACCAACTGCTGCTGGGGCTATCCTTACCATGTATATCGCGTACAGGAACCTGGTGGCTACACTTTAGCCCCCTACACCAACAGCCTCATCCTCAACAAGACCGTCTATGTGCCGATGGGCAGCAACAGTACCTACAACAACGACGCCATCGCTGTTTATCAAGAGGCCATGCCTGGCTATACCATTGTCGGTGTGAATGGCGGCTCGGCCGGTTGGGAGAACACCGATGCCCTGCACTGCCGTACCCGTGGCGTGATGGACTTCCACATGCTCTTTGTCGACCATCGTAATGTGCTTCACGGTGAGCAAGAATGGCAGGATTCTATCCCTGTGGTTTCCAAGTTCATTGCCTACAGCGGTGCCAACTTGAAGCAAGACTCACTCCTTGTGTATTACAGCATTGACGGCGGCACTTACCAAACAGCCCACATGACCGCTACGGGCAACCCCGACGAATATGTCGGCTACATCAAAGGCTACCAAGGCGAATCGGAGATTGACTACTATGTGTTTGGTGCCGACGAATCGGGACATCGCTACACGCAGCCCGTCTTCGCCGACCTCGACCCGCACCATTTCACTATGGCAGCACATGAACCTCCTATGCCGCAGGGCGAATTGGTGATTACACCGGACACGCTGTGGTTCACCCAAATGGGACAGGAAAGACAATTTAATATCATCAACGAAACAAACGAAGCTGTCACCATCATCGATGTGGTGCCCGAAGCACCTAGTTTCAATCTTTGGGACAACACTTTCCCGTACACTCTGCAACCTGGGGAAACGCTTGTGGTTACCATAAACTTCCAATCCGCACCTGGTAAAGACACCTACATCCCTTACGAGATTCTAGTTCAGACCACATTGGGCGACAGAATTGTGATGGGCATGGTGCTGAACACCTCACTTGATAGTGGTTTTGTGATTGTGGGTGCGCCCGTTTTGGAATTCAACGACCCAGGCGACAGTCCTCAACAAGCGTGCATGCAAAATCGTTTCTTTGGTAGCCAGATTCCAGTCAAAGTGCTTTCTGTTACCGAAAACGGCACGGACTATTTGAGCTTTGAGCCTCATGGTACCTTGCCTTACACTGTGGGACCAGCAGATTATTTCTACCTTGACGTGTATGTCAATGCCATGGTAAAAGGCTATGAAGTCACCACCTTTACGGTTCAGACCGATCAAAATGACTGCACTTATAGTGTCGCTATCAACGAAGACCTTTTGAGCGTCACCGAACTCTCTGCCGAAGCCAAACTCTATCCCAACCCGACCACGGGCCAATTCACCGTGGAAGGCGCCAATGTGGCCAAGGTGGAGGTCTATAACCTTGTCGGACAGAAGATACACGAGGCCGAAGGCCAAGTAGTCAATATTGACGCCGCCAATTGGCACAAGGGCATCTATCTGGTTAATATCATTGAACAGAATGGTGCTGTGGTGGCCAAGAAATTGGTGGTGAAATAATCCTAGTAGAGACGCGATTCATCGCTTCTCGTTGAAAAACTTAAGAATCCCCGAACATGTGTCGGGGATTCTTTATATTTTTGCGCATAAATCAAAGATTAATACCAATGAAAAGAATCATCCCCATCCTCTTTTGTTGCCTCGTGGCCTTGGCCGCCTGCCAGAAGAAAAACGCCCCGCTATTTCGCGGCGACTACAGCTTCAAGACCTCAGGCAGCGTCGTTTTAGATGAAATTGTTGCCGATGGCGAGACAGGCGACTCGTTCACCGTCAGCCTGCCTAATGAGATAGGACAGTTGGAAATCAGTGACTTGGATAACGGCAAGGACAGCGTCCTTGTGGTGATGAACACCATGGGCGGCGAGGTTGTGGTCACCCATGCCTTCTGCAAGGACAACGAGATCTTCCTTCGCGACTTCAAAAAAAACACGCTGCTCTTCACCGGCGACTCGCTCACTTTGAAAAACGACCTGCGCGTCAAGGCATCTGGACAGATGTACGAGGACAACACGCTCATCCTCAACATGGTTTACGAAGGTGAAGCCGAGACTAATGACCGCAGTTTCAAAATTTATGGCGATGACATCCGCATGGCGGCGATAAGGAACTAATGCTATGAAAACGAAACATATCCTTTGGCTCCTTCCCCTTTTGCTGATAGGCTGCGGCGAAACCGACCCGAGCCAACTCAAGGAGAAGCTCATCGGTGGTCCTGTCGAGGAGCGTGTCATCACAGTGGGTGTGCAGCGTATCGACACGGTGGGCGGCTTGGTGCGCAACAGCTATCCAGGCTACCTTGAAGAAGGCAACACAGTCGACATCAGCTTCAAATATGGCGGCACCTTGCAGTCGCTTAATGTAAAAGAAGGCAGTACGGTGCGCAAGGGACAGGTGCTAGCTCGTGTGTCCTCGCCGCAAATGGAAAGCACGCAACGCTCTGCACAAGCCACCCTTGAGCAAGCCCAAGATGCCTACGACCGGTTGAAAAAGGTACATGACAACGGCAGTCTCCCCGAAATCAAATGGCGCGAGATGGTGGCCAACCTCGAGAAAGCCCAAGCGGCCCTCGACTTGGCTAACGCCATGCTGGCCGACAACATTGTCACCGCCCCCTTTGACGGCACCGTCACCAACCTGAGTGCAGTGAAAGGCGAGAGCATCACCCCGCTGAAACCCATCATGAGGGTCATCAGCACCGAAGGCTTGGTGGTGAAAATCAGTGTGCCGGAGAATGAAATTGCCAAGGTGCAAATTGGTGATGAGGCCCAAATCCTCATCCCAGCCCTTGACAACCGCCGTTGCAAAGGCCATATCCTCGAAAAGAACATGACTTCATCGTTGCTCACGCATAGCTATCCCGTCAAAGTGCTCATCGATGAAAAAGACGAGGCTTTCACTCCTGGCATGATTGCCAAAGTGGTGTTGAGTGCGGATGTCGACAATGGCATCGTTGTCCCAGCTAATGCGGTCCTGATTAACAACGACGGCAAGTTCGTTTGGGTAGCGAAAGATGGCTGCGCAACGAGACAAAACATCACCATCTCGGGCTATTCGGGCACGGGTGTGGTGGTGAGCGAAGGCTTGCATAGCGGCGACATCGTCATCGTGGAAGGATATCAGAAGGTTAGTGAAGGGATGAAGGTGAGATATGAGTAAATTGAAGGAAAGAGGTATCATCAGCGGCAGCATACGGCGGCAGAAGATTGTTTGGGCGGTCGTGGCGGTCATTGTGGCTTTCGGTATCTATGCCCTCGTCGACATGAAGAAGGACGAGTTTCCGGCCTATACCATCCGCTTGGGCATCGTGGCGGGCGTGTATCCAGGCGCCAACTCCGAGGAGGTGGAAGCCCAGCTTACCAAGCCCTTGGAACAGCTGCTGTTTGAAATGCCCGAGGTGGACCGTAAGAACACCTATTCCGTCACCAAGGAAGGGATGTGCTATATCTACACCAGCCTCGACGAGTCGGTGAAAGACAAGGACATTGCATGGTCGAAGATACGGCATAAGATCAACGAATCCAAGGCTTTGAATTTTCCTGCGGGCGTGTTGGCCATCGCCGTCATCGATGACTTCGGCAACACCTCTTCGCTACTTATCGCCATGGAGTCGGCCGACAAGACCTACCGCGAGATGCACGACTACACCGACGACCTCACCCACCGTCTGCGCGCCATCCCCGAGATGGGCAATGTGCGCGTGATGGGCGAGCAAAACGAGGAGATTGCCGTCATCATCGATAAGGAAAAGCTTTCGTTCTACGGCATCAGCCCCAACACGCTGATGTTGCAATACGCCTCGCAAGGCCTGCTGACCACCACAGGCACCATGCAGAGCGACGACTTCGACCAACCGCTGCACATCGAGAACCCCATGGTCAGCGAGCAGGAACTCGAAGAGCAAATCATCTATTCCGATGCGGCGGGCAACACCATCCGCCTGCGCGATGTGGCCACCGTCGAACGCCGTATGGCCGAGTCGTCCAAAGTGGTCAACTTCAACGGCAACGACGCCTTGATTATCAGCGTGGAGATGCGCAAGGGTTACAACATTGTGGCCTTCGGAAGGGAAGTGGAGAAAGTGCTTTCCGAGTTCAAGTCCACTTTGCCCGACAGCGTGAAGCTCTACCGCATCACCGATCAACCCAAAGTGGTGCAAAAATCGGTGAGTTCGTTCCTCCGCGACCTGCTTATCTCCATGATTGTGGTCATCGTAGTCATGCTGTTGCTGTTCCCCTTCCGCACGGCGCTCATCGCCAGTTCGGGATTGCCTATATGCACGGCATTCAGCATTGGTATGATGTATCTCTTTGGCATTGAGTTGAATACCGTTACCTTGGCGGCACTCATTGTCGTGCTCGGTATGATTGTGGACGACTCCATCATCAACATCGATGGCTATATCGACAAGTTGAGCCAAGGCTACAAGCCCTTCGATGCAGCCGTGAGTAGCGCCCGTGAGCTCTTCATGCCCATGTTCATCGCCACCGCCGCCATCGCCTGCATGTTCTTCCCGATGACGCGCATCATCACGGGGCCATTGGGCGAGTTCGTGCAGCTCTTCCCTTGGACCGTGGCCTTCTCGCTGATGGCATCCTTGGCCTACGCCATGCTCGTCATCCCTGGACTTGAGATCATGTTCATCAAGCCGGAAGACAAGCCGCGGCATAATGGCTTCGTGAGGGCACAGATGCGGTTTTTCGGTTTCCTGCAACGCATCTACGACAAGATGCAGAGCCATTGTTTCAAACACCCGTTGTTTACCATCGGTATGGGTATCGGCTCTATCGTCCTGGGCGTGCTGATGTTCTTGGCCTTGCATGTGCAGATGATGCCTATGGCTGAGCGCGACTGCTTTGCTGTTGAAATCCGTCTGCCCGAAGGCAGCAGCCTCGAATCCACAACGAAGGTCAGCGACTCGTTACAACACTTGATGTTGGCCGACAAGCGCGTCACCTCCGTGACGGCCTTCATCGGCGAGAGCGCACCGCGTTTTCATGTGACCTACTCACCCAGCATACCCGCGTCCAACCTCTCGCAGCTGGTTGTCAACACCACATCGAAGAAGACCACCGAAGCCTTGCTGAAAGAATGGGACGACAAGTATTCCTATTACTTCCCAGAGGCATACGTGCGTTTCCGCCAACTTGACTATCAAGCCGTTTCAACGCCTGTCGAGGTTTATGTCTATGGCGATGACTACAGCAAGACCGCTCCCGTAGCGCAGCAAATCAAGGACTATATGCTTACCCTTGACAAGGAATTGCGCTGGGTGCACACCGATTACGACGAGCAGTTGTCATCGGTGAAAGTGACCATGAAACCCGAGGAATGTGCCCGGTTGGGACTTACCAAAGGCTTCCTCTCGCTGGATTTGGCCAGCAGCCTCAACGGCCAGCCCTTGACCACCGTTTGGGAAGGCAGTCGAGGCATCCCCGTGCGGTTGTATTCCCAGCAAAACTACGACCCCAACAACTACGAATCCGTCCAAAACCAACTGATTCCGACCATGGTGCCTGGTACCAATGTGCCGCTCCGTCAGGTGGCCGACATCAGTCCCGAGTGGCATCCTGCACAGTTGGTGCACCGCAACGGCAAGAACGCCATCACCGTGGCTGCCGACATGAAATTCTGGAAGCCGCAGACGGTGAGCATGAAGAAGATACAGCAGTACATCAATACGGAAATCACGCCCAACCTGCCCGAAGGCGTGAGCATCGAATACGGTGGCCTTTCGTCGCTCAACACCAGCGTCATCCCACAGTTGCTGAAGAGCCTGATTGCTGCCATTTTGGTGCTATTGGTGTTCCTTGTGGCCTATTTTAAGAAATTGAATCTGGCTATCCTCACCTTGGGTTCCAGCGCCTTGTGCATGTTCGGCGCTTTCTTTGGCGAGTGGCTCTTTGGCCTCGACTTCGGCATGACTTCTTTGTTGGGTATCGTCAGCTTGATTGGTATCATCATGAGGAACGGCATTGTCATGTACGAATATGCCGAGACGCTCCGCACCGAGGAAGGCTTGCCCACCAAGGAAGCCGCCATGAAAGCCGGTAGTCGCCGCATGAGGCCCATCTTCCTGACCTCGGCCACTACCGCTTTGGGTGTGTTGCCTATGATTATCTCGCGCAACCCACTTTGGATGCCCATGGGCGTGGTCATCTGCTTCGGCGTGGTGCTTTCGATGGTCATCATTCTGGCCGTGATGCCGGTGATGTATTGGCAAATCTTTAAAAAGAGTAAGTAATATGTCACAAAACCTACAAAACTGTCAAAACTTCATAATAGAAGGTTGGAAAGCAGCCCCTCATTCCGAACTTGGTTCGGAACGGCCTGCTTTCCTGCGGCAACCCGGTTGGGTGCCGAACACGCTAAAAAACTGTTTTATGGGTTTTGTAAGTTTTGTGATAAAAAGCAATAATATGAAAAGGATTATCCTTTCAATTTGTTTGATATTGTTTGTGTTTCCCTTATTTGCCCAACAGCAAGGACCGTTCCGCCTCTCCGTTCAGGACTGTATTGAGATGGCCATGGAGAACAACATCGAACTGAAAAACAGCCAGTTGGAAATCGACAAGGCGAGGGCAACGAAAAACGAAGCCCGAGCCGAATACTTCCCCACTGTGTCAGCACAAGCCGTGGCTTTCGATGCCTTGAATCCGATGCTTACCTTCGGCATCGAGGACATCGACAACGCGCAGTTGAGGCAGCTCCTATATACCCTCTATGCCGAATATGGCGCTAATATGGGCTTGGACAAGGAATATTCCTTCGTGCAAAACGGCGTGATGCTCAATGCGATGGCGACAGAACCCGTCTATGCCGGTGGCCGTATCCGCAATGGAAACAAACTCGCCAAATTGGGTATCGATGCCGCCGAGACCCAAGCAAAAGTGAAGGAAGACGAAGTCTGTCTGCAAACCGAGACACTCTATTGGCAAATCGTGGCCTTGCAAGAGAAACTGGCCACCTTGGACCAACTCGACCGACTCTTGGATACCTTGGACAAAGACCTGTCGGGAGCCATTGAGGCGGGCTTGGCCATGCCCACCGACCAGTTCAAGCTGAAGGTGAAGCAAAACGAGAGTCAACTCAACCGCAAGAAAGTCACCGACGGCATCACCTTGCTCAAGATGGCCTTGGCGCAAACCATCGGTGCCGACTGGCAGACGATGACACTCACCGACACCTTGGGCATGGAGACCGAGCCAACGGCCTACTACAAGCAACCTTATGAAGCAGTTTCGCTGCGCAACGAAAGCCATCTCCTCGACCTCTCACTGCAAGCCGAGAAACTGAAAAAGAAAATGACCTTGGGCGAGGCCTTGCCTTCACTGTTGGTGGGCGGCAGCACAAGTTATCACACCATTCTTGAAAACAGCAAACCCAATGCAATGGTCTTTGCCGTGCTGCAAGTGCCTATCACCGACTGGCATAAGACCTCCTTCAAGCTGAAAAAGCACGACCTCGATGCCGAAATGGCCGAAAACACGCGCCGTGACCTCACCGAGAAGATGGAAATGCAGACCAACCAAGCGTGGTTCAACCTCGAACAGAGCTGGCTGCGCATTACCATGGCGCAAACTGCCCTCAGCGATGCCGAGGCCAACCTGAAAGTCACGCAGGACTATTACGAGGCTGGACTGGTGGCTTTGTCGGATGTGCTCGAAGCCCAGACCATGCTCAAAAAAAGCCGCGACGAGCTCACAGACAGCCGCGTGGAGTATAGGATTAATCTGGTGACCTACAGGCAGCTTGCCAAGGATTAAAGCACTATATCTTTGGGTTTTGCACGATTTTTGTATTTTTGTTGCCTGATTCAAAACTCAATCCAATGAAAAAACTCCTTTTTTTAGTCCTTTTCATGGCCACGGCCATGCTCGGACAGGCCCAAGTCAGCAAGATGATTGGCCAATGGAACACATACGACGACAAGACGGGTGATCTGCGCTCCACCGTTAAAATCTATGAAGAGAAAGGCGTGTATGAGGCGGTGATTACCACGCTTTACGAAAAAGATGCCAACGGTAAATACCAAGTGATGAAAGCCCCTTACGCCAAAGAATACGAAGGCGTGGTCGGCACTCACCTCTTCAAGGAGATGAAGGCTGACGGCGACCAGCTAAAAGGCAAGATATATGACCCTGAAAGCACCAAGACTTACAACGCCAAGGTGACTTACAAAGAGAAGACCGACGAACTCAATGTGCGCGGCTCTTTGGACAGGGCCGGACTGTTAGGTCGTTCGCAAGTCTGGAAACGCAAGAAATAAACACGGGATTTATTTGAACACGGATCGCACGGATTTACACGGAATTCCATCTGTGAAAATCCGTGTCATCCGTGTTCTTTTATACATCAAATTTGAATTCGGCATCAAACCAACCGGTGTCTTCCTTTAAAAGGTCATATTCTTCGCCCGTGAGGTGATCAATCACATGCACGGTGCCCTTGATGTCGTCGTAGGTGAAGGTAAACTGTGAGTTTACGTCGTCGGCTTTAGGTACGTCCATTTTAGGTGTTATCTATAATTGAGGGTGCAAAGATACTAATTAATTCTGAATGCTGAATGATGAATGCTGAATGGCAAAGCGATGCTGATTATTTATGCTGGTTTTTTGTTATGGCAGTTAGGATGCTTAATAGCTCTTCACATTTGTCATTCAGATCATTAAACATTTCATCTGGAAGGTAATCTGTAGCATGGATAATATCAAGCCAATAACTGGTTTCACTTGCTTCTTTCAAAGCAATGCTCATTTTGGCATAGAAATCAGGCTTGGTTTGTGCCCTAACCCCTTCTGCTACATTGGCGCCAATGCTGGTTCCAGCACGTAGTACCTGTTTAGACATAACATATTCATGCTTCTCTTCACATAACCATTGGTATGCTCTAATGATATCTATGGCAAAGTCTCTGCTTTTAGTCTTTATGACATTATCTCCCATTTCGTTTTATTTTTAATCATTCCACATTCAGCATTCCACATTCAGCATTCCACATTCAGCATTCAGCATTTAAAGATTCAGCCGTTTATTCAGCGCAGCCGTCTGTTCCTCAAAACCTTTCTTGCCGAGCAAAGCAAACATATTCTTCTTGTAAGCTTCCACGCCAGGTTGGTCGAAGGGATTCACATCCAGCATGTAGCCGCTGACGGCGCAGGCCATCTCGAAGAAATAGATCAGTTCGCCGAGCACCTTCTCCGACACCTCGGGGATGACGATACGGAAGTTCGGCACACCACCGTCTTCGTGGGCCAACACAGTGCCGAGTTCAGCCTTGTGGTTCACCTCGCTGATGCGCTTGCCGGCGATGTAGTTGAGTTGGTCGAGGTCTTCGTTTTCCATCGGGATGCGGAGCTCGTGGTTCGAGTTCTCGACCGAAATCACCGTCTCGAAGAGGTTACGCAGACCGTCTTGGATGTATTGTCCCATGGAGTGGAGGTCAGTGCTGAAGGTGACCGAAGCGGGGAAGATGCCCTTGTGCTGCTTGCCGTGGCTCTCGCCGTAGAGTTGTTTCCACCATTCACTGAAATACACCAGACGCGGCTCATAGTTGACCATGATCTCGTTGGTCAGGCCTTGGGCGTAGAGGGCTTGACGCACCACGGCATATTGCGTGACGGGGTTGTCAAGAGTGGGGCAGGTCTTGCATTGTTTTTCCATCTCGATGGCACCCTTCACCAAAGCGCGGATGTCGATGCCAGCCATGGCGATGGGCAGCAGACCCACGGGGGTGAGCACCGAGAAGCGGCCGCCCACGTCGTCGGGGACGATATAGGTCTTGTAGCCCTTCACGTTGGCGAGCTGCTTGAGGGCTCCACGGGCTTTGTCGGTGATGGCGATGATGCGCGAGGCGGCTTCCTGCTCGCCGTATTTATTGATGATGTGTTGCTTCAGGATGCGGAAGGCGATGGCGGGTTCCGTCGTCGTGCCCGACTTGGAGATGACAGCCAGCGAATAGTCTTTCTTGTCGAGGATGGCCATGAGGTCGTGGAGATAGTCCTCGCTCATGTTGTGGCCTGCGTAAACGATGAGCGGTTTCTCGCCGGTGAGCGGAGCGAAGTGGTTCTGCAAGGCTTCGATGACAGCACGGGCGCCGAGATAGGAGCCGCCGATGCCGATGACAACAAAGAGGTCCGACTTTTTGCGCAGGTCGGCAGCGGTCTTCTCGATGTCGGCCAGCAGACTCTCGTCGATTTCCGAAGGAAGGTTCACCCAGCCGAGGAAGTCGTTGCCCGCGCCGGTCTTATTGAAGATGGTTTCATAAACTTCTGAAACTCTTGATTCTAAATTGCTTTTTAGATTTTTGTCCAAAAAGGGTTGGACATGAGTAAGGTCGATTTTCATAATTTCTAAGTGTTAAGATGCTGCGAAGATAAGACAAAATCTTTAAGAATGTGATGGTTATATCAAAAAAAACACTATCTTTGCGCAACATTTTTGGGCTCTTGCCCGTTACACGAGCAGTATTTATTTAAATTGTTTTTTAGGAGTTAATCTTATATGTCACGTTTAAAGATTTTATTGGCCGAAGACGATCGTGGATTAGGTATGATTGTCAAGGCTTTCCTTGATGCACAGGGATACCCCACCACCTTATGTTCAAATGGAGAAGAGGCGTGGAACAGCCTGCGCGATGTGCAATATGACTTATGTATCACCGATGTGATGATGCCTGTGATGGATGGCTTCACTTTGCTGAAGCAGATCAAGGCCGTGCAGCCTATGATGCCCGTCATCGTCCTGACGGCCAAGAAGGAGCAGGACGATATTTTGGAGGGCTTCAGCTTGGGTGCCGACGATTATATCACCAAACCCTTCAGCATGGACGAGCTGTTGGCCCGCATCAAGGTGTGGGAACGTTGGTTGACCTACTCGCCGTCCGATACCCCAGCCTGCGAGTTCCGTTTGGGTGGTTTCACCTTCAACGTGCCGCATCTCACTTTGACCAATGCCAAGGGCGAGGTGCGCAAGCTGACCTCCAAGGAGATGGAGCTGTTGTACATGCTCTGTGAGCACACGGGCGAGACTTTGGAACGCCGCCATGTGTTGCAGACTATCTGGGAGGAGGAAAACCGCACCAACGCCCGCTCTATGGACGTCTACATCACCAAGCTCCGCAAATACTTCAAGGATGACCCTGATGTCGACATCGTGAATGTGCATGGCGTGGGATTCAAGCTGGTGGTGAAGTAAGGCCACAGTCGAAATTGCAAGAAAGAAGGACGCAAAGAATCTCGAAAGGGATTGTTGCGTCTTTTTTTATACCTTTGCAGGCATGAAACGTTACGTTTGGATAGGGTTATTGGTTTTGCTGGCCTTGTCGGCCTGCGACACCACCACGCGCGAGGCGCGGCGCATGGTGGAGCGTGCCGAGCAGTTGGCCGACACCCTGCCCGACAGCACCGTGCGCCTGATTGACAGCGTGCTGCGCATGCCTGCGAGCTTCAGCGAGCGGGAGCGCATGGACATGGCCTTGCTGCAGGCCGAGGCCTTGTTTGGCGACCATGGACAGGAAATCTCGCCCGTGATGGATGACGATTTCTTCGACGAGCACGCCAACCTCTCCACCAGTCCCGAGCTGGAACATGCCGCCGCCTATTATGCCGGGAAGAAACAATACGCCAAAGCCGCCCATGCGGCACTCTACAGCGGCTTCGTGCAGCAGCACTACAACGAGAAGGAAGCCGCCATGCGTTCGTTTAAGGAGGCGGAGCAATATGGTAAGCTTGCCACAGACAGCCTCACTGTGGCACGGGCAGAGTATTGGATGGGGAAGATGCTGTATAGAGAAGGTAGGGAACAAGAAGCTTTAAATTCATTTATCGTTTCCGAAAGCTATATCGGGAATCATTATGGCGAACGAGCTTTGATAGAAAACAGTAAGGCTATAATTTATATTTTGATGAATCAATATGACGATGCGAACAATTGTTTAGAGAGAGGGCTTTCTTGGACTGAAAAGGATCGTTATGAAAGAGCAAGACTAAAAGTCTTGAACAACCAGGCCGTACTTTGTCGCATACGAGGAAAATACGGTGACGCCATAGCTCATCTTAACCAGATGGCAAGTACATCTAATATGGACGAAACAGAAGAGTTTGTTTTTTACCTTAATATGGGCAAAGCATTTCTTTTTGCCAATGAAATGGATTCTGCAATGTCATATTTCAAACGTGTTGAAACTTTGCTTTCTACCAAAGAAATCCAGGTAGAAACAAAAGCTTCTGCATATGGGGCATTGTCGCAATTTGAAGAACAGCATGGAGATATTCGGAAAGCACTACAATATAAAGATCAGCGAGAACAACTGTTGTCTAAAGTATTAGCACAGCGGCAAGAACAAGCTGTTTATCGTATTCAAAAGCAATATGACTACGAAAGCCTGCAAAACGAGATGAACCGAAAGCTTATCCAAAGGCAACATGTCATAACTTTTTTTGGTGTACTCACCATCATTGGTCTAATAGCATTGGCAGTTTCGCAAATACGTTTGGCAAAAACGCGGAAACAAGAAGCCGAGACGAACGCCAACTTGTTCCATTTTATGCAACAGAACAAATCGTTGGTAGAGAGCAATATGTCGCAAGAGCGAAAGGTTCTTGATGCAACGCAACAATTGTCGGATATGTATTTTGCCAAGTTCAAGACCATGCAAAAACTCAGTTTTAGCATAGAAAACCCAAAAAACAAAATAGCCCTCAAGGAGTTGGAGAAAGCGGTGTTTGGTGATGGCGAACATTGGGATGGCGTAATAGATGTTCTTGACGTGTTGTATCCAGGATTATGGGAGTCTATTACCTTTAAATATCCAGAAATGGAAGAAATGGAACGTCGCGTGTTCATCTTGTCGCGTTTCAAGCTGTCGCGGATGGAAGAGGCTGCGCTGTTGGGCATCAGCACTAGTGTGCTCGACAAGCTCCGCACGAGGGTTCATAAGATCGTAGAGCAGGAAAAAAAGCAATAGTTTTCTTCCAAAATCACATTGTTTTTGCATTTGAAATTTGGATTTCAGCTTAAAAAAGTTCGGATGTGAAAAATTGGAAATACTTGTAATCGAGTTGTTTAAAAGCATTTAAAAATGAAAAAAGTTCGGATGGCATTTTGGATATGCATCCAAATGTTTATTATTGCACCATAAATCGTTTCACGACATGTGTCATTAATCCATATATTGTTAATCACAAAAAACAAACAAAATGAAAAGGCATCTTATAATAATTGTTTTTGCCTTGTCGGCAATAGCGATGCGAGC